>CAYSFU010000014.1:0-60578 GCA_964430555.1 uncultured Nitrospira sp.
CCCGGTGACGCGTTTTCGGTGTGACGCAGTAGAACTGATAGCCCTTCTCCCACAAAGGATTTGAATGTCGCACAATTTCATGCCACGACAACTTGATATTCCGAACCGTCTTGTCATCGTGGTGTTGGGCCGTGATGGGCACCCCGTAGTCGTCCGGACGGCAATACGGGTTCGTCGTGAAGATGGCGTTCGGCAGATACGGTGTCGCCTCCGGTCCTTCACGATGGGAAATAAAGTTTTCCCCGTACTCGATTGCTTCCGGTTCGATCCGGTAATTTTCATAGCGACCACTGCGGGTCCACATTGGCTTGGATTCGTTGGTCTCCTCCCAGAACGGATGCCGCGGATAGGTCCGAACCATCACCATCCAACCCTTTTCCGACTTCAACATCACGTCTGCTGAATAGCCGTAGAAGGTACTGGACGCGTCAAGCATACGCTGCGCATAGACGTCCACGCGGTTTGCGTACACCATTGCGAAGTAGTCCTTCATCCGCTTATCACCGGTCATCTCGGACAGTTTTGCTGCTACACCGGCAAAAGTATCGAGGTCATTCCGGGTGTCATACAACGGTCTGATTCCACCCTTCCAGATCTGAACCCATGGATTGGAGACTGTGATCGTCATCTCCGGATAGGTAAACTCCATCCAAGAATTACAGGCAAAGGCGATGTCGTTATGATTCACGTCGGACGTCATTTCGATATCCTGCGTGATGAGACATTCAAGATTGGGGTCGACGTTTCGCACCATGTCGTAGTGGTGCTTGGCATTATTGAGAACGTTGACATTGACGACCCAGCGAAATTTGCTTGGTGTCGGCATGTGCGTTTTCCCCGTAAAGACCTTGCGACCATACTTCGGGGTATTGACGATCAAGGCCGTATCCCCGTGGTTCCAATATCCAACCTCTTCACCGTAGTAATAGGACTTGGTCTTGATTTCTTTACCATGGGCATTCGGATCCAGCGTGATATTGAACGGGTCTTCGCCCGTGTGAACCGACAAGCCGGCTCCGGACCATGGTGTAGCCGTCCAGCAACCAGCCTTATAGTTACCGGCCCATGTATGTTGCCCAGTGCCAAACTTACCAACATTACCCGTAATAATGAGGACCATGGCCGCAGCACGGCCGTTTGGCGTCATATGGAAATAGTGGGTCACCCCTTCTCCGTTGTGAATCGCGGCCGGCTTGATCGTACCCGAGTCACGTGCCCACCGGACAATGAGGTCCTTCGGAGTACGGCAGATCTGATGCGTGGTGTCCAAGTCGTAGTCTTGGAAATGCACCAGATACATTTGCCACACCGGCATTGCGTCGATTTCACGACCGTTCAGCAGCTTGACCCGATACGTCCCGGTAAGAGCTGCATCAATGCCGCTGTTCGTGTAGTGCCATCCAACCTGTTCCCGATGGAGAGGGATAGCCTGCTTTTTATTCAAGTCCCACACCATCATACCGCCGAGCCGCTCGACATCCTGCGGCTTTAACGCCTGGATTCGCCCAGAGTAGCTCTTTGAAAAGTCAGGGAATTTGTAATCTGCGACAACGTCACGGGGATCCAGATACTGCAAGGTATCAGTACGCACCAGAATTGGTGCATCAGTGAACTGCTTTAAGAAGTCCACATCGTGCATATTCTCGTCGATAATAATTTTCATGGCACCCATGAAGAGTGCGCCGTCTGACTGTGGACGAAGCGGCATCCAATAGTCGGCCCGGTAGGCGGTTGGATTGTATTCGGGCGTGATGACCACAACGCGAGCTCCGCGCTCAATGCACTCTAATTTCCAGTGTGCCTCGGGCATCTTATTTTCAACGAAGTTCTTTCCCCAGCTGGTGTTCAGCTTGGAAAAACGCATATCCGACAGGTCGACATCCGACCCCTGAACGCCGGACCAGAATGGCTGCGATGGGTTCTGGTCTCCGTGCCATGTGTAATTCGACCAGTACCGACCACCTTGCGCTTGTTCCGGACTGACCTTCCGAATCCAAGAGTCCAACAACGCATTAATGCCGCCGTTCATACGGGTGTTGCCCATCTTACCGATGATACCGAGCACAGGCATACCTGCACGGTGCTTAAAGCATCGCGTACCAGCGCCTTTCATCATTTCAATCATCTCGGGGGCATACCCCTGCTCACGCAGCCTTCGTGCTCCAGCCTCGCCGGAGTAGCGCGTGGCAATGATGATCATGGCCTTTGCAGCGTATGTAAACGCGGTGTCCCAGGAAACACGAAGCATGTCGTCCAAAAACCGGCTATCGAATTTGTATTTGCGCTTGGTTTCAGGTGTCAGCTCTGGCGAACCATCATCCATCCACTGCTTCCAGCCCTTTCGCATAAGCGGCCCCTTGAGACGGTACGGACCGTATACTCGGCGATGGAAGGTAAAGCCCTTGAGGCACATGCGCGGGTTGTGCGCAAAGGTGCCACGATTCCCGTAGAGGTCTTCGTAGGTTTGATGGTCATAATTCTGCTCCACACGCATGACGACCCCGTTTCGGACAAAGGCCCGAACGCGGCAGGCATGGGTGTCATTGGGGGAGCACACCCAGGTAAAGGACGAATCGTAACGATATTGATCATGATAGACCCGCTCCCACGACCGGTCCGGATAGTCACCCAATGGGTTACCGACCTCGATTACCGGTTGGAGCGCCGTCAATGCCAGGACCTTGTCCGCCACGGCTGCGGCAGCAACCGTACCGACAGAGACCTTTAGAAATTGTCGACGTGACAAAAACATCGTGAATACCTCCTCACATGATGTGAACTTGAACGAAGCTTTTCCTGCTCTTGATCCCTTTATTTTCTAAATAACTGAAATGACCCTGCTAAAAATCAACCCGCGTATACACTGCCATAGACTCAAACACATTGAATCAAAAGCAAGATTCAAACCGCTCGCGCGCGCATGTATTCTCGACGAGAAAAACAATGTGCAAGCAAATGATAATATTGGGAGTTATTGATTTAACGAAACAGAGATGTTTGGCCAGTACGGGTTTGTGATGGTGAGTAGTCTACGTATCACTTATTTCGATGCACAGCGATACCTGATTCGACGATATCTCGATAAAGCATTGATGATATTGCACTATTTTAAAATTTTCATCCCCAGATCACATTGCGTTACTTATCTGTAACTATTTTTTTCCTTGTTATGGCGGAAACGGATTTTCTCCCATTCATAGTTTTCATGCGTCGCGAACTTATGTTCCATCCGAACTCCAACTCATGCTCCATCAGGCCAGCTTTCTACGCAACAGGGCCATAGGAATCGTAGCTTGACAGTAACTGGAGAGGTCAGTACACTCCGCCCCTGGTCGTTCGCGAGCGGGAATAGCTCAGTGGTAGAGCATCGCCTTGCCAAGGCGAGGGTCGAGGGTTCAAATCCCTTTTCCCGCTCCAATACCTTGCCCAGCAGCCCTTCACTTCCCTACCTCATCGTTGTGTTTGCCGCACCAACGTAACTGCTGTCTTGACCTTTGTGGGGTTCACTGCATTACGGATGTGACTTCCGTAATTCCAATAGGCGGTGGAGAGAACCTTTCGCACGCTTCAGATCCTCGTGGGTGAGCGGAATGTGACCGAACCTGGTCCGGCAATACAATTCCGTAATCGACGCTACCGCAGAATGGGCTTCACGCCATCGTAATCGAGTGATTTCGACCAACTCAAGTGGCGCGATAGCCGTAGACGTTGAAAGTCCCTGCCCGATCACACAGGCGCACATGCGACGGTAGATTTGTACGATACCCAGCTCGTTGTTGTGGCCCTTCTTCCAGAGATTTCTGACTACCCATGGTCGCCTCCTACTGAGCCAGAAAAGAATGGCAAGACTTATCATGGCAAAGCCGAGAAGCTCTCCAAGAAGCCCGATCCTGACCTGCAACACATCATGGGTCACGATCCCACTCAGGACCGCCATAAAAGCTCCGAAAAGGGCGGTCATGGAATCCAGCGCCTTGTTTCGGACCGACATCCCTTCGGCTTTTAATTCCCGAACGACGGCGAGTTGATCTGCCGCACTATACTGCACAAACAATCGGTTCCATTGAAGCTTAATGGTATCCACGAGGGGGCCAAGGATTTTCCATACCGAGCTGCCGGCTCCTGGATTGTCTTCAGTGGGAGTTGGATCCATCCTGATCCACCCGGAATGCGACAGATATACTTCGACCCAGGCATGGGCGTCCTGCTGTCTGACAACATAGTAATTTCCGTAGTCGTTCCATTCCGTGGCCATGAAGCCCGTCACCAGACGAGCGGGGACTCCAACAGTCCGGAGCATAATGACCATCGCAGTAGCATAGTGCTCGCAATACCCGGTCTTTCTCGCGAAGAGAAATGTTTCCAGAGGCTGATTCTGCTCGGCAAGCGGCGCGTCCAGACTGTACCCGTAGTTGCGGGTTAAATATGTTTGAATCACGGTAGCCTTCTCATATGGGTTGCGCTGGCCCTGCGTTACTTCTCCTGCCAATGCGCTAATACGGTCGGACTGCAGGGGGAGTTGCAAGTACTGCCTGACCACCCATTCAGGATAGGGCCCGGAGTCGGAGGTGAGCTCGAGATCTTCCGGTGCCAGCGAATTCGAGCTAGACACGGCGGTATATTCGATTCGGGACAAACTCGGGAACGGCAGATAGACCGCACCGGTTGCGTCAAAAAAGAGACTGGGAAACATCCCCGTCACGCTTTCGATGAACGGCGCGGCAAATAACACCGGTGTATCCAGCGGCTCGAGAAGAATTTTCTGTTGCATCGCCTCACCGAGGTGGGACTGAGAGCCTACTCGTTTTCCCCGAAACGTAAAGGTACCAGGGCTTTCCTCGATGAGACTCCGTCGAACGCTCAGTTGATTCGTCCACATCTTGCCATCATATCGGTCGAAGGCAACTCCACGAATATAGAGCGGTCCGGCGCCATGCAGTGGACTTCTGGGCAACTCGACTCGCATGACGATGCTGGGGTCCCGCTTGATTGATCCAATTGCACCCAAGTTCACCTTGTCGGAAAACCCGGACGTGCGAATATTCTGTCCGAATCCTTTCTGGTAAATTTTCGCGTTGACCCGTGGGATGGTGAAAAAAATTGCCACGGTGATGAAAAATGCCAAAAATGCCAGCCCATTCGCAATCCAAAACAGTTGTAGTGAGACTCGGTTGCTCCATTCACGACTCTCCTGCCGGATGGACGCAGATATCCGGACATCACCACTGACCTCCGACGTCTTGGTCAACTGAAATAAGAGAAGGGTCCAAACTCCGGCCAGGAGGTAGACTGAAAAGATCGGGAAAAACCACAGGTCCGTTGTAAGAGATCCGGAGGCGAGCATTGCGACAAGACTGATCGCATAGAGGTGCAAATAGTCGCGGCGAAACCGGAGGTTGAAGAGCTTGATAACCATCAGAATCATGAGAAAGTGTAATCCGGCTGAAAGCAGATCACCCGAGATCCACAACAGGTCGATCCAAAAGCCGGAAAATCCGCCGAGCACGATCAAATTCCATCCACTGGATGAAATAGGCATCTGCATGGTGAGTCGATCGACCGGCTTCATTCCCATGTTTCGTAGGAGCACTGCGATCAGCGTCGCACCGGTCAATGCGGCCAACCACCCTGGCAGTCCGGCTCCCAGCGTCAATCCAATGAAGGAGGCTGACGCCAGTAACATGGAGGTCAGATGAAGGGCCTGACTAAGCAGCATGAGCGGCTCCAGGGATGAGTTCCCCATCGATCAAAACCCACGGGAAGTCGGCTGCTCCTGCGGCGGAATCGGACCAAGCCTGCACCACAATCACCGTTCCCCCTCCATCGACCTCGGAATGATTCTCTGTCCATTCGTCTTGCGTCATCGACTCTGTGGTGGGAACGATCCGTTCACAGAGAGCCAACATGCGGAGAAGCTCGAGGCGATGGGTTTCTCCCTGGCCAAAAGACGAACACTCCGACCCTAAGCGCAATTGGATGGAGTAGCCCTGGTGCGTCAAGTGCTGAACCAGCGATGCAGCCAAGGAGACTGCACGTTCAAACGGGGCGTCATGACTCGTTGGAACACTCGTTGGGACACAGATGATCGCTCGACGTTGCTCTTCTGCTTCAGCTTCTCGAATGGTCAGTTGAGAAGTTCGTGCCGTCGTCGGCCAATGAATACTTCGGGAATCATCTCCCGCCTGGTACAAGCGAAGATTGTACAGATCACTGCCGTACCCCCGTCGATGGACGGTCTGTTCATACCCCGCAACAAAGAGACCACGCAGAAGACGCTCATTAATCGACTGCAGTTCGGGACACACTGCGACCATGTCCTCCATCGGATAGAACGCCCGCTTCGTGAAAAGTCCGAACGGAAACTCCGTGCTGATTCGAACACCGCTCAGGAACAGTCTCCCACGGTGTGTAGGGGTCAATTGATACGAGAGGACTCGGCTGGCGCCCGGAGGGAGAGCGTGAAGCTCCATGTTCATGGAGACAACTTGATCATCTCTCACATCACACAACGTCAGCGAAAAACTGGTCAATCGCGACTTTTTGTTTTTGACGACGAGGGCAGTGGTAACCGGGGTGTTGATAAAGAGGAGATCCGGCAGATACCGTCGGAATTCAAGTCGTCGTAGACAGTATTCCGCGGCAATGCCCGATACCAGGACAAAGCTCAACATCATGGCCAGGAGCAGATAAAACAGGTTGTTCCCGGTATTGATGGCCGCGATACCAATCGCCAGCACAAAGATCAGGAATTGCAGCCCCTCTGACGTGATCCGTGTGGAACGGTAACGAAAGACTCGATGGACGAACCTCGGTAACTGAATCGACATATCCCACCAGCTTTGTATGAGCGGCCCGACCACAGAAAGACACTAACAATCCGTTGAAACACTCGGTCGATACATCAATCACCATTGACATATGGCCAAAGGATATTCGACACGATACACTCCAGGATGCTCAAAATGGCCGTCTAGCAAGGCTGCGGCGAGTGAAGAGGTGAGAACGCCGCCAGTGGACTGTTTCGGCATTCTGCTAGACAGGGACAGGAATTGTGTCGACCAAGTCGCGGATGATGCGTTCAGCTTGCTCAAAACTTCGTTGGTGAAGACCCGCCTGACGAGCCACCATGATGCGGTGAGGCAGCACGATCGAGGCGAGTTCTTTAATATCGTCCGGCAGGCAATACGCCCGTCCGCGCACAAGCGCCAGTGCTTTCGCGGCACGGCTCAATGCCAGCGCTCCCCTTGTGCTCACCCCGAGAGACAAGAGCTCGGATTGCCGGGTACTCTGGACAATGGCCAGGAGATATTCGGTCAGGCTTTCCTCCATAAAAACTTTGTCGGCTTGGTCCTGAAGCTGGACCACCTCTGGTGCGGTCAACAGTGGAAGCAACTCTTCGGCCGGATGCAGAGACGATGCTCGTTCAAGGACTTTCTTCTCTTCTTCCGGTTCCGGATAGCCGATGCGTAACCTCATCAGGAACCGATCGAGTTGTGACTCTGGAAGTGGAAAGGTGCCATGATACTCTGCGGGATTTTGTGTCGCGATGACCATAAAAGGTGGGCTTAACGGATATGTCTTATTGTCGAACGAAATCTGCGCCTCACTCATCGCCTCCAAAAGACTGCTCTGAGTCTTCGGCGTCGTACGGTTGATTTCATCCGCCAGGACAATGTTCGCGAAAATGGGTCCCGGAATGAACTCAAACGCTTGCTTCTGCCTATTGAAGATCGAAACTCCCACAATGTCGGACGGCAGCAGATCGCTTGTAAACTGAATGCGCTTGAATGAGCAGTCCAGCGACCGTGCGAGACTATGGGCCAAAGTAGTTTTGCCGACTCCGGGAACATCTTCGAGAAGGAGGTGCCCCCGAGCGAGTAAGGCGACGAGACTCATCTCGATGACATGGGGTTTCCCTTTGATAACCCGAGCAATGTTCTCCTGGATCGCCCGGATGGTGTCCTGTGAATTCATGATGGGATTACGATCTGAGGCGCTGGGGAAGTGCGTGGTGATCGGACACGCTCGAAGTCTAGCAAAGGGGCTGAAAACGGTCAATGAATCACGTGTTTGGGGCGCCTGCACTGTCACCCCACGGGTAAACTCGGCCTTTCCTACGCCGGAACAAGCGTAATCAGCCACGGAGGAACTTCTTCGGTCATGGCTGAAAATTTTCGCGCCGTACTGCTGACGGGAACCCCTGGAAATGTGGCGCCACGACTGATCCGGACATATCGAAATGTGCGGTTCGGCCCATCCATCGTAAGAGATGCCTCCGGATCAACGAACGTCTGCCTCAGCGGCGCGAGATCGGCGAGATCGATCGACTCACCGATCGGCAAACTATCCAGCACATCGTATAGGCGACCGAAGACATTAGGCAGCGTCAAGGAGGTAAACAGTTCGTCTTGCGGTCGATAGCGCGGATCGTCGAGCAATTGCGCCAGCAGCTCCCAAAACACATGTGCATCGACCGAGCCCAGCACACAGGCAGCCCCGCGCTGCGCAAGGAGGTTCAACAGAGCACGGGGACCGGCAATCTCGAATTTCCATGGTGGAAAGAGAAGGACACGGTCATGATGCTGCACCTCAAGCGCAGCCTCTTTCCCATAGGAAGTCCGTCGAAACACCCCCTTGCTCCGCTCGAGGTCCTGAGTGATCACAGCCTGTGACAGTCTCGTGGGCTCATAGGCGAAGGTGGGACTGGCAGGTGCCCAACAGGTAGCGATGGTATAGCGGGGTGCGATGGACCCTCGTTCATCCAACGCTTGGAGGTCAAACATATCTTGATCGCCGAAGAACGCGAATGACAGTCCCTCTTGCTGCTGCAGCTTTCGAAGCCGGTCAGGTTCCGCATGAAGCGGACCGCCCAATTGTGATCGTGGATCAAGTCGATCGAGGCAGTGGAGGATGAACGGCCGATTCTCCTGAGTACCGTGACGACCATACAGATCAACCAGTTCCTCGGCGAAGGAGAGATCCCCGGCTCCGATATCGAGCACAGATGCCACATCGGTATGGAATAGAAAATCAAATGGATTCGTCAGCGTACGCAGCTGGCCTTCGATCATCTCACTCGGCATGCGCGTGGTCGGCCATTTGGAGCCGGGTGTAGGCACCACTTCAAACCACACGCACAACGCTCTGATCGCTTTGGCCGGAGGAAGTCCTGTCAATGATTTGAGCGCTTCTCCATGATAATCTTGGAGACGTGCTGGGAGAGGTGAGTCGAAGAGGCCCAGAAGGGCATGTTTTACTGCTGCGGGAAGATCCCTTGATTGAATCGCGTCATGGAGTCGGGCAATCGTGGAAGGCAAGGTGAGGCTATCCACCAATTTCTTTGAGCCATCCCATTGCGCGGGAACCTGACGCGCTCGACGGCTCACGGCGCGGCGGAATTCAGCAAGGGTGTCAGAGGACATCAGAAGCGCAATTAGCAGTATGTGTCAGAGCGTGAACAATCACGCAGCAAGATAATGAGGTCTCAACTCCATGGTCAAGTCCGCTTGTTCATGCACACACGGTATGGTAGGAGTGATTTTATGGTAACGCACCTTGTACGTCTGTTTTCGTTCCGAGCATGGCAGACTCCCATGCTTGTCGCCCTTGTGTCCATCCTCATATGCTCGAATGGTTCTCAGGCGGAAAGCAACAAGAGCTCTCAACCCGATCTCGATGCAGGTTGGCAGCCTTGGCATATCCTAGAGACTCGAACTGGTCGTACCATCCCCTTTCCCGAATGGCTCAAGACTCTTGAACAAGATGATATTATTTATTTCGGAGAGGAACATCACAATTCCTTCCATATTCAAGCGGCACTCAAGGTATTGGATCAGTTGGTGGCAGACGGTATCGAGCCCACTATTGGTCTGGAGATGTTCGGCTGGGACGGCCAAGCGGCACTTGATGACTATGTCTCGGCAGGTACGCTGGTCACCGATGAGTTTTTGGAGCAGGTGCGCTGGAAGCAAAATTGGGGCGGAGCATTCGAAGATTATGCCCCATTAGTTATCTTTGCCCGAGACCATCACCTGTCCGTTCGAGCCATGAACCCACCTAAGCCTCTCATTCGTCGCGTTGTACAGCTTGGTCTTGAACAAGCCAAACAAGATCCTGAATGGGCTGCCTGGGGCATCCTGCACGATGAGATCGTCGACGATCCGGCCTATCGTGAGCGAATCATGGATCAACTCAAACGGTGTCATGGGGGAACAGAAGACCATTTTCGAACAATGTACGAAGCGTCCATGGTTCGCGACGAGGGCATGGCAAAAACACTTGTCACTCGGCAGAAAGAATTTCGTAGAGATCCCAGTGAAACCCGTCGGCTTATCGTGAGTTACACGGGAGGTGGTCACATCCAATACAAGCTACCCGTGCCCAAGCGGGTCGCCAGACGGCTGGGGGAGGATATCAAACAGACCACCGTGTATATGATGTCGTTTGATATGAACACGACGGATACCGTGCGAGCCCGCCTGGAAGACTCCATCGCAGACTATATCTGGCTGACCCCGATGGGAAAACCAAATCACGCTAAGCCTTGTAAGTAATGTCGCCTCTCTATCTGTCGAGCCACTCATCTACTGCAATGGGAGACACGCTACTAAAGGCTAATTGACACTCTCCAGGTTGGTCGTCAAACTGACGCCATCATGACCTTAAGAGGAATATCAAGGATTCCTTCTATGACGAACAGAATCCCCTGTAGCGCGGAACGACTCAATCTGTTGACTCCACAAATGATTCAAGCGGTCTCGGAGGCTGCCGCCTGTCACATTGCTCGGCAATATGTGACGGAAAAGCGGGTTCGCATTGCCGAAGCAAACGATTCTCAGATCTTATCGACTGTAATCGGCAACGCCGGTCTCTACGAGCAACAAGTCGATCTGAAGGATGGGTACCTCGTTTCAGCATGCTCCTGCTCCGTACCTGAAGAGCCCTTGTGTCGCCACTCTATCGCTGTCTTACTGGAGTATCACCGATGGATCACCTCTCAAGAGTCTCCGACATCGAGCGTTCAGAAGGAATCTCCATCAAAAAATCCCAAGACCGATCATTCCAATAAACCGTCACCTTTGCCCTTGCAGTCGCCCGTCGCCGATATTAAACTCAGTGAGATCCTAAAATTTGTTGAATGGTTGCAGCCGGCGATGAAAGCCATCGAGAAAGAAGAGCCGCTTCCTCCCTTACCTGCCGTCGAAGCAGGAGAAGTTTCCGCATGGATTCTTGCGATCAAGAGCCTAGAGGATCGACGCCGGGAAACAGAAGATGTATTAGCAACCTTGGAGGCAGAGCTGCGAGATCGTAAGGCCTATGCAGGACGTCTCACGCAACAGCTCCAGGCCTCCATGGCGGAACTCAAAACCGCCCAGACGACCACACGCGATCTTGAACGCGAAGTCAGCACCTATCGGTCTACCCTCACGAAGCTCGGAGAATTGACAAACGAGGTGGCGCAATATGATGCACAAATTCGTATGGCAGCCCGTGAAATCCTTGAGAAAGGGTCCCACTTTGACAAGGTAGCAACGTCCTTCAAGGAAGTCGCCGAGGAACTTCACGCCGTGGCGAAAACTACCGCTCAACTCTAACGAGCTTTCCCGTTCTTATCCGTGCCCTGCTTCCCCTCTGGTACTGCCTCTTGCACCATCCAACCAATGTCCAGTAGAATACCGAGACTTTTACCTGTGGATTTAGAAGGGGGAAGAGATGAAGCAGTTATTTTCACGAACGGGACTCTTCACCGGGGCCTTATTGGCCCAGGCATTGCCGACGATGGCAAACGTGTCGGAAGGGCCTCCGGATTATAGCGGGATCACCGGCCTGTATTACGTATTGATCGCGATCGTTCTCATCTACGGCGTCTACGACACGTTTTTCAAGAAGTCCTAAAGCATCGCAGCTTGCAGGTCCACCGTAAGTCCTGCTGTTCCCGTGTTGCTCGAAAGCTGGCTGAAAAACCTCTCACTCATGATGAGGTGAGAGGTTGAGCCGCTGTTCCCTATCGTTGAGTACAGGCCTGAGTACTTTGAGCAGGTGCTCAACGACGACTTGGTACCCTTCACTGGTTGGATGAATACCATCAGCCTGATTCAATGAGGGCGTTCCGCCAACTCCTTCGAGAAAGAAGGGGATGAAGGGAAGTTGGTGCTCTTTCACGAGGGTGCGGTACATTGTCTCGAATTGAGTCGTGTAGTCCTGACCGTAATTCGGCGGCAATTTCATCCCAGCCAAGATCACCAAGACCCGGGCCTCTTGCAGCTGGCTGATGATCCGATGAAGATTATTATGCGTTTCATCGATCCGGAGTCCTCGAAGACCGTCGTTCGCACCCAATTCAAGAATCACCAGCTCAGGCTTACTACTCAAAATCCATGACACACGGCGAAGCCCGCCTGCTGTTGTATCACCACTGACTCCCGCATTGATCACACGATAGTGGTAACCCAGGCTGTCAAGCCGCCGTTGCAACTGCGCAGGATAGGAATCGTTTGCCTGTACGCCCAGTCCAGCCGTAAGACTGTCACCAAATGCCACGATGCGTGGTCTGCTATCTGACACTGAAGGAGAAGCCCCTTCTGCGGGGAAAGCCCAGAGATGCGGCACGAGCAATAACACAACGAGGGGATAGATTCGTATGGCCAACGCCATCATGTGCGACAATACTCGATCCATGTCTTCGTTCAGTATAATATCATTCTTTGCCCTCACATTTTTGACAACCGACTAGGTATTCAATGATCTCTGTGAAGAACGTATCGATGGTATTGACGGCTGGTGGTCGGTCCATCACAATTTTGGACCGTCTTACCTTTGATATTCCAGCTAAACAGACGGTAGCGATTGTAGGACCCTCGGGGAGCGGCAAGTCTACATTGCTCGGCTTGATGGCTGGGCTCGACCGGGCAACCTCAGGTTGTATTGAACTGGCTGAGACAAACATCACGACAATGGCCGAGGACCAAATGACACGCTTCCGACGCGAAAAAGTCGGCTATATTTTCCAATCATTTCATCTTATCCCGACGCTGACAGCGATCGAGAACGTTGCGGTTCCTCTCGAGCTGAGCGGCAGCAAGCGGGCCTCTGATCGTGCTGCCGAGCTGCTGGCTGCAGTCGGGTTGTCCGGCCGTATGAAACACTATCCCGTTCAACTTTCTGGAGGAGAACAGCAACGAGTCGCAGTGGCCCGAGCCTTCGCCTGCCGTCCTCCGATCTTGTTCGCAGATGAACCCACCGGGAATTTAGATAGTTCAACCGGAGGCCAGGTCGTCGAACTCTTGCTCACCTTACACCGTGACCATGGCACCACTCTGGTGCTGGTGACACATGACGCCAACTTGTCGGCATCAATGCAACGCGTGCTGTCGCTGAGAGATGGACGCCTGATATCGGATACTCTGACGACGTCTTCTGAGTCCATCAAAGACGGTCAAGAAAATTCGCCACATGTCGGCAGAGTCTTCCCTGTTTCAGATATGCCGGGTAGAGCTCCTGGTACCCCTCGCTTATGACCCCCTTCATGTTCAACATGGCCTGGCGAGAAACACGTGGAGCATGGCGACACTTTGTTTATTTCTTGGTATGTATCGCGATTGGTGTAGGCGCGTTGACTGGAGTCTCCCTATTCGCCGCGCAGGTTGAGCACGCGGTAACTAAAGAAGCTCGTGGTCTTTTGGGAGGGGATCTCGAGATTCGGCTGTCCCGACTGCTGAGCCCAACCGGTCAAACAGTTTTGGACAAGCTGAGAGCGCGAGGCATTGTACTGACCCATGTCAGCGAGCTAATCGCGATGGCCGTGAAAGTTGAATCTTCCAGGAATGGACCGCCCACACAGATCATCGAACTCAAAGCCGTCGATCCCCAGTATCCTCTGTACGGCACGCTCCAGCTTGAACCATCGTTTGCTTTACCCGAACTACTGAAATCATCGAGCGACCGATGCCCCAATCAACCCTGTCATGGAGTCATTGTCCAAGAGTCACTCCTCATCAGAATGGGGCTGACCGTCGGCAGTCGACTCGCGATCGGTCAAGCTCACTTCATCATCATGGGCGTGCTCAGAACGGAACCAGACCGCATGGCCAATGCGTTCAGCCTTGGACCTCGTGTCCTGATGTCTCGCGAAGGGTTGCAGGCAACGGAACTCATCAAGGTCGGAAGCAGAATCCGAGAGCGGTTTCTCCTCAAGCTCCCTAGTACGATGCCCGCAGAACCACTGCTCTATGAATTGAGGAACCTCCTCGCTTCTGACTCGGCTCGTGTATCGAGCTATCGCAACGCCCAACCGCAACTGAAGCAGTCGTTGGAACAATTGACTCGCTATATTGGTTTGATCGGATTGACGGCCTTGTTTGTGGGAGGTTTAGGGGTTGCCACATCCGTTCATGCTTTTGTGAGGGAAAAATTACAAACCATTGCGATCTTAAAAACGATCGGAGCGGATTCTCGCGCTATTATTGGAACCTATGGATTCCAGGCGATGCTTCTGGGACTGCTTGGGAGCATCGTCGGCCTGATCCTTGGTCTGCTGCTTCACCAAGCACTTCCCAGAATGATCGCGACCTTAATGGCCTCGGATCTACTCGACCAATTAGGGTTTGTCCGTGATGGACTGGGGATCTCTCTTGGTCCACTTGCGAAAGGCTTGGCGCTAGGAGTTTTGTCCACTCTGTTTTTTACACTCTGGCCGTTACTGACAATCCGTGACGTGAAACCAGCTCGAATATTTCGCCGTGAGGTCACCCCCTTTGCGTCCACAGGAAGCCAGGAAAGAAACCGATGGTGGAAGCGGTGGCAAGAAATCGATCCGATCAAGGTCTGCGCCTTTCTTGTCATTGGTACGGGATTGTCTCTGTTGTCGATGTGGCAAGCGAGTTCTTGGAAGGTAGGCTCCCTGTTCATCCTCGCGTTTGCAATAGCCGTGTTGCTATTAGGAACGGCAGCCCGTGGAGTGCTGACATTTCTGCGGAGCTCACCACGACCAGAACCACTGATTCTTCGCCATGCACTGGGCAATGTCGTACGACCAGGAAGCCAGGCCGTAAGCATCACCATCGCCATCGGTATCGCTGTCATGGTTGTCACGACCGTATCCCTCGTCGAGCATGCACTCCTCACACAAATGGGTGAGAACCGGCCGAGCGACGCCCCATCGTTCTTCTTTATCGATATTCAACCGGATCAGGTAAACGGAGTCATGACGCTGCTGCGCCGACACTCCAGTGATCCCAATCCTCAATTGACACCACTCGTACGGTCGAGGATATCCATGCTCAAGGGCGAGCCTGTCAAGATGGAAGCGACGTCCGAGGAGGAAGAACAAAAAGAAAAAGCCGCTAAGCAGGATGAACGACGAAAAAAGTGGTACCTGACGCGTGAATACGTCCTGACATTCCTCCAAGATCTTCCTAAAGACAATAAGATCGTTGAGGGCGAGTGGTGGAAATCAGGGCAAGTCTTTCCAAAGCCGTTGATTTCAATCGAGGAGGATGCCGCGAGACAACTTGGCCTCACGGTCGGAGACTCCCTTGAGCTTGACATCCAAGGAGTGCCGGTCATGGGAGAGATCAGCAGCATTCGGCAAGTGGAGTGGGGAAATTTTTCCACCAACTTTTATATGGTCTTTTCGCCTGGCTCTCTTGACGGCGCCCCACATACCTTCGTGGCCACCGTTCGTGCCGCACCATCCGAAGAAATCGCATTACAACAAGCGATCGTTTCATCCTTTCCCAATGTAACGGCCATCAATATGGGGGACGTCCTCACCAATTTTGCTCGCGTCCTGGATCGCCTGTCCCTCGCCATCCGTGCCGTCGCATTGTTCTGTGTCCTGTCCGGAGGACTGGTCATGGCGGCGGCCCTTGCGGCAACTCGGTACCGCCGATTGTATGAATCAGTCATTCTGAAGGCTCTGGGAGCCACACGGAGCGTGATCGTACGTTCATTTGCAGCCGAATACGCGCTCCTGGGAACACTAGGGGGGCTACTGGGATGCGCATTAGCCAGTGCACTGTCATGGGGAGTACTGGAGATGGTGTTCGAGCTGTCTTGGAGTTTCCAACCGACAGTGCTGGCCATAAGTTTCATCGTCACCATCTTGCTGACGATGCTAGTCGGTTTTCTCGGTACCTACCGAATACTCGGCCAACCTCCGCTGGCAGTACTCCGCCATGAATAAACCAGTATTTCTTAGGTGATATGAAAGCTGGTCGGCGTAAGACCCACAACTGCGGACGGATACCCCCGGTTCTGAACGCCCATCGTCGGCTGATACATGGCCCTCAGTTCCGTGCCAACCAACTGTTGATTTCAACCAGATCTGTCCGCGTGAGAGTTCCACCCCAAACCCGTAAGGCCACCAATGACCGTATATAGTCGTAACGAGCCTTTGCGTTAGCGAATCGTGATTTTAATAGATTTTTTTTTGCCTCGAGCACGGCCACAATCGTAGAGGCACCCAGTTCGTACCCGCGTTGCTGGCCATCCCGCGCCTTGACTCTCGCGTCTATCTCGCGTGCGGTCGATGCAATCCTCGAATATCCTGTTAGCGCACTTAAGTACGCCGTTCGTGTTTCCCGTTCAATCTCCCGCTGCTTTTCTAGACGTTTGTACTTGGTCATCTCAAACCGGGCGAGGGCTTCTTGTTCTCCAGCTTTAGTTGCCCCTCCCGCATAGAGTGGCACATTCAGTTGCAAACCCAGGGTACCAACCGTGTACGGATCCAACTGTCGGTTGTCAAACCCGCCATTTTTTGCATAAGTGCCACTCAACTGCAGTGAGAGCTGAGGAAGATGGTTGGCCCATTGGCTGGCAATAGTTTTCGCGGCCGCCTCCATGGCATATTGCAAGGCACGGATCGCTGGATGATTCGTGACCGCATTCGCCACCCACTGGTCAACCTGCCCGGGAACAGGCGGCAACTCCTCTTGTGTCAGCTCTGCGAGGTCACTGACCAGTACGCCGACGACTTCTCTGACCTTTTCGAGTGCCACGGCTTTCGCATTGTGGAGTTCAAGTTCACGCGTCTTGAGTGTTTGATAGTAGGCCTCGATCTCATACAGGTCAGTGACCTTCGCCATGGCTCGCTCGTACATGCGACGGATCCGCTGCATATCGCCATCGGTTAATTCCAGTTCGCTCTGGAGATACTTGACCTCATCATGGGCTTGCAAGAACTCTAGATAGCCATCCACCAACGTGGTGGCCAGAGTCATCCTGGCGTCCTCCAAAGACTGTCCGGCCTGTCTTACCGTCAACCCCGCCCCTTCGTAGGCTCGATACGAAGCTAAGTCGAATAGGGCTTGCCGAGCTTGGACGACGCCGCGCAACCCTTGATATTGCGTGGTAACATCCGTCGTCTGCCTCGTGAGTCGGTTGGAAGTTTCTTGGGTGAACTCATTCCAGGAGAGATTGCCGATGGCCGACACTTGCGGCAGAAGTTTGCTACGAGCCATATCCTGCTGGGCTTCTGCCTGCACCACCGAATACCGTCGACCCTCCACCACCGGATTTGTGCTCACGGCCAGATCATAGAGCTGGAGAAGATCCGCAACACGGTCCGCCGCGTCAACGGCTATCGGACTTAGAAGAGTCAGGAACACAACGGGCAGGACCGTCTTACGCATAACCGAGCGTCCATAAGCAGAGTGATCGTCGAAGCATCTGATGCATGGGTCTGGCCACTTCCCTATCCCTCCCTTCAATCCTCCAGAAAGGAGCGTTTGAAGGTGTCGGTCAAGGGCTTCATTAGATACTGGACTAGGGTCCGCTCTCCGGTATTGATGAGTACTTCTGCCGGCATCCCTGGCACGAGTTCAAGGTTGGCCTCGCTCAACGCTCGGAGCCCCTCGGGCGAGACTTCAATACGGGCCAGGTAGTAGTTGCTCTCGGTACTATTTGCCTCTTTAGTATTCTTGCGTTCTTCGACCAACCGATCTGCAGAGACACTCATGAGCTTCCCCTGGATTATGGGAACGTCGCGGGTCTTAAACGCGCTGAACCGAACCTCCGCCACCTGCCCGACCCTGACTCGGTCAATATCAATCGGTGAAACTTGAGCTTCAACAATCAACTTCTGATCTTTGGGTACGACGTCGAGCAGCCGTCCTCCCGGCGGAATGACGGCCCCAATGGTATTGATGGTCAACCCCAGTACCATACCCGAGACGGGAGCCTTGATGACGGACCGACGCACGGTACTCTCGAACGACTGCACTTTCTCCCGTATTTCGAACAAGCCGGCCTGTACCTCACTGAGTTCCTTGGCCACTTCCCGTTGTAGGTCTTTGTGGAGCTGCAAAATTTTTAGCTCTATTTCTGCGACTTGCAACTCGCTCGCCGCAATGTTCGATAGCAGTTCGCCCCGCTGCCCCTCACTCTGTGCTAGGGAACGGTCCATTTCCTCGACCTTCTGCTTCTCGGTAAACCCTTCCTTCAGAAGACTCTTGAAGTCGTCGAGTTCTCCTCTGTACGACTCCACGAGTCGGTCTCGGCTCCGCTTCTGCGCCTGTAACCCTTCAACCTTGGCCCGCAGTTGCTCGATCTGTCGGCGGTAGACTGCGCTCTCGCCTTCATTGGCAGTCTGACGCACTTTGAACGTTTGATCTTGTAACCGTATCGCTTCCTGCACACGGGGATCGCCTCGATGGTCGAGTAATTCCTTGGGGTAATGCACGATCCGCAGTCCATCACGCTGCGCAGCCAATCGGGCTTCCTGCGCGATACGGATATAGAGCTGGCCCCGCAAGACTTCGAGCTGTGCACGAGGGTAGGTATCATCCAGCGTGGCCACGATCTGATCTTGCTGAACTGAGTCCCCGTCATGGACATCAATCGTGCGAATGATCCCGCCTTCAAGATGCTGGACCGTTTTCCGATAGTGCTCTATGGTAATCACCCCAGGTGCCAATGCAGCACTACTGAGCGGCGCGAGGGATGCCCAGGCTCCGAATCCACCAAAGACCAACAAGACAAGCCCCAGCCCTTGCCAACGGATTACGCGGTCATCGTTTAAAACTCGCGGTGGAGGTTCAAGCACCTGTTCAGCCATGCGACACCTGTTCACCGGGGAGGGACATCGTTTGCGTGATTTTGGCTCTGGGACCGGCTGGCGCGACACGCCCCCCTGGCGCCGCCGCAGTTGGTCCTGACGGCACCCCAGACGGCGGTAATTGGGTTATAGCCGCCAGGACCTCGTCTCGGAGACCGTACAAGGTCACTTTTCCCCCGGCAATCATCGCAATCTTCTGCACCGCCTGAAGCACATTCGCCCGATGCGTCACGAGGATGACCGTACAGCCGTCGCGTTGCAATTGTCGTATGGTCGTCAAGAGTGCAGTTTCTCCGGCCGAGTCGAGATTCGCATTGGGCTCATCAAGGACCACGACTTGCGGGGATCCATAGATCGCGCGAGCGATCCCGATCCGTTGCTGTTGTCCGGCCGAGAGTCCGATGCCACCACCGATCAACGGCGTGTCATAGGCCTGCGGTAAGGTCAAAACCATCTCGTGGATTCCGGCCAATCGTGCGGCTTCAACCACTCGGTTCGATTCAATCTCTCCAAAACGTGCGATGTTTTCTGCCACTGTCCCGTCGAGCAATTCTACATCTTGTGGGAGGTACCCAATATATTGGCCAAGCTGGGTGCGATCCCAATTGTGAATGTCTGCTCCATCGAGGCACGCGCGGCCCCGTACCGGAGGATAGAGCCCAAGCATCGCCCGCGCCAAGGTGGATTTACCGGCAGCACTTGGCCCAAGTAGTGCCACCGTCGTCCCCGGCTCGATCGTAAGAGTCACCCCGTTCACAATGGGCTCCGTCCGACCCGGCACCGTAATGACCAGGTCCTCCAACTTGATCTGCCCACGCAGCGGTGGGAGCGCCATACGAGATTCCCGTGCCGGAATCGTACCAAGCAGGATATCGAGCCGCCGATAAGCCTCGCGTGCCCCGAGAAACCCGCGCCATCCTGCAATCATTTGGTCGAGGGGAGCCAACGCCCGCCCCAGCAGGATCGATCCAGAAATGACCAGGCCCGGAGAAATCTCTTTACGAATCGCGAGATAGGCCCCAAGCCCCAGCACCAGCGACTGAATCGTCAAGCGATAGGTCCGTGAAAGAGCATGAATGAGCCCTGCCTTGGTGCTGGCCTGGCTTTGTAGTGCCAAGACCTGCCGTTGTTTGGCCTGCCAGCGGTTCCGCAAGCGCGGCAACATGCCCATCGCTTCAATGACTTCCGCATTGCGCAAATTGCGGTTTGCAAACTGAGTGGCCTCGATCGACGCTCGGTTGGCCTCCGCGAGATCGACGCGCGTCGCCATCTCGTTCCAGAGGGCAAGCCCGACTAACAACAGCATCGACAGGACTGCCACGACCCCAAACTGTAGATGAAAGAAAAACATGAGGGCGACATAGATGGGGACCCACGGCGCATCGAAGAAGGCAAGGAGACCAGGTCCAGTCAAGAATTGCCGGATCTGAAGGAGATCGTTCAAGGGTTGGGCAGTGGCCACAACCCCGCTCGTCGTGAGGGATTGCGTAAAGATGGCATCAAACACTCGTGTACCCAACTGTTCATCCAATCGGGCACTCGTCACGACTAAGACGCGAGTCCGAATCCATTCTAGTCCCCCGAGCACAACGAAAAGAAAGACTGTAATGAGAGAGAGCATCATCAGGGTCGATTCACTTCCGCTCATCAATACCCGATCGTAGATGGCCAGCATGTAGATTGCCGGGACGAGCATCAGGAGGTTGACGAAGAGACTAAAGAACGCGGTGGTCAGAAACGAGTGCCGGCAAGCGGCCAGCGCACGCCGCAGATCGGACTGTTCGCTCGTGAGACTGGTCGTGGGAGTGGCCATGAGTGATATCGCGATGATGATTGTGGTACGTGGGTTGAGTCGTAGTGATACGTAGGGTAATCTCGAATGTTACAAGGTGGATCATGCTTCTAGATTCGCTCGCATGATACGTCCTTTTGCATACACTTTCAATGTTTTTTACTAGGGCTTTTTATACCTATCATTATCGCCATTCATATTGCGCGAGAATGCTTGCACTTGTCATGAGGACGGGCTTGGACAGCCTCTGCAACGTCACGATGCAACCAGAGCCGCTCCTCCCCTCGGCGACCGGTGATGTCCGGTCGCCGAGGGGAGCAAGGTATGAGCCGTACAAAACCACGCTCTGCGCGTGAGCTCAGAGCAGAATTCCGTCTTGAGAATGCTGCATTCCGCTGCCAAGCAACGCCACATCGACTGCTGTCTCCTGTGACGCGCCTGCCAAGTGACTACCGGTCAGACTCGTGTTGAAATAGACATCCACCATCTCGGCCACCCGCCCGTCGACAAAAGTGACCTGCGACACCTCTCCGCGCAGGTTCCCCATCGCGTCCGTTTGGCCTCCGTAGGTATAGGCCAGGGTCAAGCTCTGGATCCCGGCCTCACCCAGAGTCCGCAATTCGCCCGCGTCCGTGACGCGATTGCCGTTGACATCCTGCCAGATCTGTAGGGCGTTGAAAGCGTGATCATTGGTATCAATCAAGCCATCCGCATTGCTATCGAATGCCGCCAGCTTCGCAAAGCCCTCGCCCTGCTTGGCACCTCCGAACAATTCATGGGTGCCGTCCACCTGACCGTTGCCGTTCAGGTCCACTGAAAGGAAGGCATCCCTTCCCGACAACCAGCCGGACAGATCACCTTGCCCGTCGCCATTGAGATCGAACGTTGGCCCACTCGCCTCGATCGCCGTCGTCTGCACCCCATCACCATTCAGATCAATCGCGATCGGGCTGAAGTATGCGTAGTGCGTGGTGTCGTAAATGTTGGTAGTCACAGAAGGGTTACAGATCTCAGTTTCACTGGAGTTATCCCCGGTGATCTTGACGTTGAAGGATTCAGTCCCCTCGATGGAGCCAGCGGTGATTCCATTTTTGTCAACATACACTTTTTCCTTCCACGCCTGCACTGTGAAGGCATTGGATGTGGTCTGCCCCGCACTGATGGTGACCGTGAGGGAACCACCGTTGGCGATGCTTCCATTGGAATTGTAGGCCGTATAATCCCAGGAATCGTTGCCGTCCGGCCCCTTAAGCAGCACATTCTTGTACTGGGGATAGGCATAAGATGT
Organism: uncultured Nitrospira sp.; assembly: GCA_964430555.1. Taxonomy (GTDB): domain Bacteria; phylum Nitrospirota; class Nitrospiria; order Nitrospirales; family Nitrospiraceae; genus Nitrospira_D. The sequence goes on from CAYSFU010000014.1 coordinate 22,135, forward strand.
ACCCTCCTGCCACGTATACATGCCCGGCGTGACCCGGTACCACGTTTTGGCGCCGGACCACACGTTGGTCAGCGTGTAATAGCCACCCCACTGAATGACTTGATCGCCGCCGTACTGGTCGATGCGCTGCGCCGTCTCGTTCGTCGTCTGGATCGTGAAGGTCACGTCATGGTCGAGCGCCTGATCCAGCACCACTCGATAGGAGCCAGAGCTCCCCTCGCTGATAGATGTTGACCCCACTAACTTTGCGCAGACTGGCTTCTCAACAATCCCGGTATCCCAGCTCAAGTCGTTTTCTCCGGAGCTGAGCGTGGTCTCGACCATCCGGCCGTTCGTATTGATGACATCGGAGTCCTTGCTATCGTCCGCACCTCGGTTGGCCGTGGTGAAGATATAGTTGGTCGGCAGCGTGGCTTCATTGATGTCGATCAAATATTTGCCCGGTGTCAGATCACTAAAAGTGTAATTGCCGTTCGCATCCGTCGTGGTTGTTGCGATCAAAGTGGCCCCACCAGCTGCCCGCAGCTGGACCTCGACCCCAACGACCCCGTCTTCACCGGTATCCTGAACGCCGTTCCGATTGGTATCGTACCAGACCCGGTCGCCGATGCTGGCCAGTTTGAACTCGCCGAAGTTGTTCTCTTGACTGTGCTGGCCCGCCGCGAGTGCAATCCCGCTGATCGTGTCGTTGACCGTCGTGCTGCCCCCGGTCGTCCCTGCCGTCTCTTTGCCGTCGGTATAGGCCGTGGGTTGGGTCTCGTTCACGCTATAGGTCCCCGGTCGCAAGTTCGCAAACTCGTAGTACCCCACCGCGTTCGTCGTCGTTGTGGCCGTCACGCTCTGACCCAGATCGTTCGTCCCCGTCACCGTCACGCCTGCAATCGCCGGCTCCGTGTTGCGCACTCCGTCGTTACCCTCGTCCTGATACACATACCCGCTGAGCTTCGCCGGTTTGATCTCGCCGAAGTTGTTGTCCAGACTCGTCGTGCCCGCCAGCAGCACGATCCCGCTGATCACGTCGTTGACCGCCGCGCTGCCGCCGGTCGTCCCCGCCGTGTCCTTGCCATCGAGCTTGTCCACCGGCTGCGTTTCCGTCACGGTGTACGTCCCCGGTCGTAAGCCCGTAAACGCATAGCTGCCATTTGCCAAGGTCGTCGTCGTGGCCGTCACGCTCTGACCCAGATCGTTCGTCCCTGTCAGCGTCACCGTGACCCCGCTTATCGGCAACTCGGCAGTCTGCTTGATCCCATCGTTGTTGTCATCGCAGTAGACGAAGCCTCGGATTTCTGAACCTTTGAAATCCAGGTCCTCAATTTCTCCAAAGTTGTTGTCTCGACTATGCATCCCGGAGGTTAAGGTAATCGTGTGGATAAGATCGTCCTCTGCAACCCCTCCCCCGATCGTCCCGGCTTCGTCCTTGCCGTCGAGATAGCCCACCGACTGCGTCTCCGTCACCGTGTACGTTCCCGGCGCGACGTTGGCAAATTCATAGTAGCCACTTGCGTTGGTCATCGTTGTGAGCCTCACGTCCTGCCCGAGATGGTCCTTGCCCGTCAGCGTCAGTTCTGCTCCGGCAATTCCGGGCTCCCCACTCCGCACCCCATCCTGGTCCACATCGTTATAGACATAGCCTGAAATACTACCTGGTACGTTCTCGCTCATGATCGTTCACCTCCGTTATGTTCATGTGAAGCTTCTAACAGACTGAGCATTTCCACTATACGTGATTGCACTAAGTGCATTTGACTCGGTGGGAATAATGCGCAATAGGCGTCAGGCTTGTCAAGGGCAGCTGTACGTAATATGAATTAATAGTGAAACTCGGTGCCATGCGATGACATTTACTTCCATGACCATGAAAATAAAGACTGGCGCGGGACTCCGAGCATCGAGGGGTGCCACCGGTTTGAACTTGCGAGAGGGCTCCGGCACGCTCCTGGGCGTTTACCCAAGGACATCGATGAGCCTGGGCACCACCGTGTTCTCGCAGATCACGGATTTCTTGCCGTGGAAGACCGTCGATCGCATCGTAGCCCGACGAGGCGGCGCTACGGGGGTGCGCACGCTGACGTGCGCCGAGCAGTATCGAGCGATGGCTTTTGCGCAACTCGCCTTTCGGGATAGCCTGCGGGACATGGAAGCGTGCCCAGTGCCGCAGACGGCAAAACTGCATCACATGGGCGCTTGCGAACCGGTGGCACGATCGACCTTGGCTGACGTCAACGAGTTGTGCAACGGGCGCACCTGGACAGACCTCGCCGGGCAGCTGATCACGCAGATCCGTGCGCTGGACTTCACGATCACAGATCTATGCCTGACGCCGTTTCCGTGAGCGAACTTCCGTGTCACCAAAGCGGCGGTGAAGATGCACGAAGAGCTCGACTTGAAAGACCCTATCCCCAGCGTCCTCCACACATCCGACGGCACATTTCACGATGTCCATTCTTGTGTTGTGTCTGGCCGTCACACCCTCCTGCCTCTCTTGAAGAGACATGATAATCAGCTATACGGTTAATCGTACACGCTTGGCTCACCGCCAGTTTGTGCGGCTGATCGCCCAGCAACCGGGCTACATTGTTCGCATCCTCGTACCCACAGGCCAAGCCAAAGATCCGTTGCCGCAGCAGATCCTGCACCGAGTACCTCCGTTGCTGTCCGTAGAAGCTAGGTGATGGCTGCCTCTAAGCATAATTCGATGCCTCGATGATTTTTATGTCACGAGTCGTGAATGACCCAAGCTCACCCATGGAGACTTTGTTCCTATCGTTTGGGGAACGCAATGATACGTATGCAAATCTACCTTACTACTCTCTAAGATTTTTAACTAAATCCATTCGCTGTTGACTTTTCAAGTTATCTCAGTGTAAAGGATGCAGTACTTTTACTTAACGCCACCCAAGGACTTGACTTACCGAATTGGTCACACCACTTAGGTCAGAGTAAATCACCTCACCTCAAGGCTAATAGGAACATTGGGAATACGGTCGTTCGGGTGTGTGGATTTCACGGAGGTTCATCTTGAATATGACTTCACCCAAATTGAAAAAGGCTCTACGGATTACGGCTGGCGCTATTGCGATGACTGGGACCTGGGTCCTTGTAGACCACCACGCAATACCTTGGGCAACGCTGGCCGAAGCTATCCCTCTCTCAGAGCATCGCCATTCTCATAACCACGAGGGGCTGACTTGGCCACCCCAACCACGTGGGATCACCGATGTCGTGATCCACTCCGACCGCAACGACGAAGAACGGGATCGCACCCGCAATCAGGCCCGCATGGACTGACTTGAACGGAAAGCGGTTCATGGCACGTATGCTCTGAAAAATCGATTTGCCCGGGTGGGGCTCATCGAGCACGACTATAAGGATGACATAGACGAAAAACAGACCGGCAAAGCAGTCAGCCAGCTGGAGTTTTTTAACCACGAGACGAATGCCACCGTGACCATTGGGTTTGATACCGAAGAACAGATCGCCCAGGTTGGGACTACCCCAGCTGAGCAGTATCAACCGGAGATCACGGTGGAGGAAATCGATGAGGCGGCACAAATTGCACGCGCCTATTTCAGACGCCACGGGCAGAAGAGAATCGCTAAGCTCAAGGCCTACGGCCTTCTGGCCTATAAGCCAGAAGGCCTCGGATTTTTTGACGCACGGGTGCTCTACATATCATTTCACAAACATGACGATGCGCCGCCGGAGCTGATGGCGTGGGTCGACCTGACAAATCAACGGGTCCTCAAAGCACGGGAGGAGCGTTAAATGAGCGGTTATCGAATCAGTCTGATCCAGGTGCTTGCTGGAGCATTATTGATAAGTCTGGTGACGTTCCCCGGATCCAGCTCCGCCCAAACAACCGGCAGTGTGGCATGGAACGGTTGGAGTTTTACCTATGAGGTGAGCGGGAATTATGACGGCCTCTCGCTGAAGAGCGTGCGGCTCAACGATCTGCCTTTCATCCGTAAGGTCAGCCTCCCAGTTATGCGTGTATTTTATAGCAATGATGCCTGCGGACCCTATGTCGACCGTTTGGGAGGCACCCTCTCGCCAATTCCTTGGGCCAACAACGCGACGGTGGCCCAACGTGAATTTACCCTCAATGGTCGTCAATGGTATGAGATCGGTATACGCGATCAAATTGGCAATTACGACATCTATCAAGTGTACTATCTCAGTAACGATGGCGTGCTGGACGCCCACATTTATAGTAAGGGCCTGCAGTGTGTCGTAGACCATGTTCACTATCCCAATTGGCGAATTGACTTTGATGTCCAGGACTCCGCTAACGACCAGATTCTCCAGTATACCGGCACGGGATACACCACCAAACAGGGAGAGTTCAATGCGAAGGCCACAGACGCCGTCAACCACGGGTGGCGTGTTCGCGACTCTGTAACGGCGCGTTTTGTGGATGTGCTCCCAGGGTTCACGGATTTCACAATCCCAGGTCACACGACGCAACCCGTTTCGGGATATGCCAACCATACCGTGTTCGGCAGAACCTACAAGGCATCGGAAGATACCGGTTGGATTTATGGTCCAAATACCCAAGTTCCGTTCAATGAAGGCGAATCGATCGCCAATGCTGACATCATCATGTGGTATGAAGGGTATCTCCCCCATAGCGCGGCTGAAGGGAGCAGTCTCTGGCATTCCACCGGACTTCGACTCGTAGTTAGTCCTGGCAGCACTCCGCCACCACCGCCGCCGCCTGATGGTGGGACCACTAAAACCTTTAGCAATCCCACAGCTATCGCGATACCTGATCGCGGACAAAGTTCACCCTACCCTTCGACGATCACCGTGGCTGGCATGTCTGGGGTTATCAGCAAAGCAGTGGTCAAACTGAATGGTCTGAACCATACCTACCCAGATGATCTTGATATTTTGCTTGTTGCACCCAACGGACAGAAAATCCTCCTCATGTCCGATGCCGGAGGATCCTACGATGTATTGAATGTCAACCTGACGTTTGATAGTACAGTCACGACGGAGCTGCTGAATTACCGTCAAATTTTTTCTGGCGTCTACATGCCCAGCAATTTTGAATCAATAATTGATACTTTCAGCGCTCCTGCCCCAGTCGCACCCTATGCTTCCACCTTGACTGCGGTGAATGGGGCAGATCCAAACGGCAACTGGCAACTCTTCGTACTGGATGACCATGCAGGCGACCGTGGATCCCTGACACGCGGATGGGAACTGATCCTCACCGCAAACTAGTGGACCCTCTCTGACGACGGTGGTGAGATCACCGTCGTCTCACGGCCGAAGCTTGCGAGGGAAGCTGGACGTGTGTTTCACAGCGCAGTCTTCCCATCGGAATCCTTGGCACAAACAAAATTGCCCTTGCGAATGTCCTTTTGTTTACGCGAGGCTTTCTGCACCCTGACCATTGACTGAGCCCTAGGCTAGACCTGATATAGACTACATGCCCTGATCCTGAAGGCTGGGGCAGGACAGGACTGATGTCCTGCACATCATGATTACATCGCAATGACGAGCGCGGCCTGAATCGCCTCTCTTTCCCGTTCACGGAAGGCGACAGCCACACGGAGTTGCTCCAAATACTGCTCCAGCGTTTTCCCACCCAGATCAATTTTGCGAGAAGTGAAGAATTCGCGTACGTCCTGTTCAAGTTCTGGCGTCGCCAAGCCGACGATGCCGCCGCACATACGCCTGAGACCTTGCTTCGGGAACAGCCGATCCATCTGATCCCAATTGACCTTGACAAAATTCCAGGCTTGTTCACGAACATACACATTCGACATCAGCATCCCGACGATGAAGGGCGCGTCTTGGGTGCGTATCTCGCCGTTGATCGTCCGCTCCAACGTGCGTCTCGCAACGGTGGGAAGGCGAAATGCCGCTAAGGAAAACAGATACCGCCGTTCTTCTTGAGGGGTGGAAGCCCTGCGATAGCGCTCTGAGAATTCATCGTAACGTGCCTCATCTCCCGTATGAGCGAGTATCGCAACGAGCGCCGGCACGATATTGGGATCGACGGTGGTCGGATCGTTTTGGTATTGCCGATAACGATCCGCTGCCTCGTGCTGCGTCGCCTCATCGTTCCCAAGCTTTCCGAGGGCACCGAGCAGATCGCCGCGCAATTGCCGAACGAGATTCGATTCGCCAGATCTGGGCTCCCATCCCAACTCGTTGAACGCCGACGTGACACAGTCGCGCACAAACATTTCGAGTGCAGCTCGATCATCCCTTGAGATAATTCGATTCAAGAACGAGAACGAGTCCAACAATACCGCCCAGACATTCTTGTCCCGCTCGCTTTTGAAATGAGTGGTAAGTCGGAGATACTCCGGAAGTGGTGTCAACCCGGCCATGGTCGTGGCCCAGACGTCACTGACGAGGGCAAATCGTTCAATGGCCGCTAGACGCTCAATGCCTTGGTCGAAGAGTTGCTGCAGGAGCACTCCCTGATGGCGGACACGATAAAACCCATGTCCGTTTTCGTTGACAAAAACAGAGGTGACGCCGGCCGGTAGTTCGATATTTGTTTCCCGTTGCGCCAGCAGTACTTGGCGATGTTCTGTACGACCTCCAATGGTGAGGCGAATCTGAATCGGAATCTGCCAGAACTGCTCCACGATTGAATCCTGCGCGATGTAGGTGAATCGTTGTTGCGAGAGTCTCAGCTGATTCCTCTGCACTTCCGCCGTCACTAATGGGAACCCCGGCTGAAAGATCCACGCATTCATCAGCTCAGGAACTGGTTGGTGAGATACAGTGCCGAGCGCCGTCCACAGATCGTTCGTATCGGCGTTACCGTAGGCATGAGTGCGGAGATACTGTCGCACTCCATCGCGGAAAACGGTAGGTCCGATATGCTGTTCCAGCATTCGAAGGACCGACGCCCCTTTTTCATAGGTCAAAATATCGAACATCGCATCCGCATCCTTGGGAGCACGCACGGGGTATTCGATCGGTCTTGTGCTCAGCAAACCATCGACTGAGAACGCGACGGCTCGTGCAACGCTGAAACTCTCCCAACGTTTCCACTCCGGTTTCCACGCATCGACGGCCAGTATTTCCATGAAGGTGGCAAAGGCTTCATTGAGCCACAACCCATTCCACCAAGACATGGTGACGAGGTCCCCGAACCACATATGCGCATTCTCGTGCGCCACCACATCGGCGATACGCTCAAGCTCCGCATGCGTGCCCGTTCGTTGATCGACCAGGAGAGCGGTCTCACGAAAAGTGATCGCGCCAAGGTTCTCCATCGCCCCGGAAGCAAAGTCTGGAATTGCCAACAGATCCAACTTGTCCCCTGGGTATGGGAGGCCATAATAGTCTTCGAAAAACTTGAGCGAGGCCGTTGCAATTTCTTGTCCGAAGGACGTGAGTGGTTGCTTGCCTGGAATGGTCCAAAGCCGCAGCGGCGTCTTTCCAACAATACTCGGCTTCGTCGCTTCGAGCCGTCCCACGATGAAGGCCACCAGATAGGTCGACATGCGGATACTCTCGGCAAACCGGACAACCTTCTTGTTGTTTTCCGTTGACTCGGAAACGACCGTAGTATTCGACACAGCAATCAGCTGTGGATCGACGACCAACGTCGTGACAAAGACGGCTTTGAAATCAGGCTCATCCCAGCAAGGGAACGTGCGTCGTGCATCGGTGGCTTCAAACTGTGTAGCGGCCAGCGTGTGTACCGTTCCTGCCTCATCCTTGTAGGTGCTACGATAAAACCCACGGAGCTGATCGTTCAGGATGCCGTGAAAGGAAAGGTGCAATCGGCATTCTCCTGGTTGGAGAGGCTCTCCAACCGTGAGTTTGACCCGTTGTGTGTGCGGTTCCAGTTCGACAGTTGCTGTGAGTGGCTGCCCCTGCCGTCCATCAATGGTGGCGGACTCGATAACAAGATCAACCGCATTCAACAGGATCGTCTGCGTGGTCTGCTTGACCGCGAGTGCAATGGTCACCTCACCTGTGAACGTGGCTGCCGTGAGATCTGGTTCAAGCCGTAGATCATAGCGTCTGGGAATGATATGTCGTGGAAGACGATAAGGATCACTGTTGCTGGGAATATCTTCAAAATTCATAGCTTCCTCTGATGGTCTGATGATTGTCGCGTCCGCACAAGCGGATGGCAAGAGTGTATACGCTATCGGGAAGGTCAGAAGAAAGCGCGCCCGGCGAAGAATCGTGAGAAGGATCTCTCTTCGATTGATGGATCGGTCCTCATCCGGAAACATGAACGGTGCGGACACCCTGTGGCGTGCCAACGATCAAGATGTTCGTCCTTCCAACAAAAAGCCCTGTCTCCACAACTCCGGGAATAAGATTGAGCGCGATTTCCAGCTCAGCAGGCTGATCAATGCGATCCAGATGGACATCAACGATCAGATGACCTGCTTCAGTGTTGAACGGCGCTCCGTTGCGCTCCCGGAGGACCACGCGGCTACGAGTGAGGGCCTCTATCTCGCGCACGGTACTGCCCCAACCGAACGGAACGATCTCAATCGGCAAGGGGAAGGCCCCTCCAAGCACTGCCACCTGTTTGGTGTGATCGATCATCACGATAAACTGTTTCGCCGACCCTGCCACGATTTTTTCCTTCAAGAGCGCGCCACCACCACCTTTGATCAGGTTGAAATGGGAATCGACCTGATCGGCTCCATCAATGGCCACATCAATCTCCCATCGATTGTCGGTGTCGAGCAATGCTATCCCGACCTCACTGGCCAGCCTGGCCGTTTCTTGTGATGTGGGCACGCCTCGCAGTGTCATGCCGGTACGAACCCGTTCGCCTAATGCAAGGATCAGATGCTTCGCGGTCGACCCTGTGCCGAGCCCAACCACCATCCCGTCTCGGACAAATTCAATAGCCTTCAAGGCTGCAGCTTTTTTGAGGCTTTCGAGGTCGGACGAGGTCATGGCGCAGGAGCAAGGGCTAGAGCAGCGGCAACGGAGGCAGCCCCCAGGAGAGCGGTTTGTTGATTCATGATGACTTTGACCGGCATGTTACTCAGTAACTTTTTATACCGTCCCTTGTTCAGAAACCCTTTCATGAAAGTCCCGTCTTTGAGTTTGGTGATGAGTTTTGGCGCAATCCCCCCTCCCACATACACCCCATCGAGTGACAGGGCCTTCAAGGCAAGGTTCCCTGCTTCTGCGCCGTAAATCGATGCAAAGAGTTCAAGGGCCTGCTTGGCAATTTCGGCTTGGCCTTGGAGACCGGCTTGGGCAATTTCAGCCGCTGGGTTGCCGGCCTTAATCTTTTCCATCAGCCATGTTGGTTCATTCTTCTTGGTATCACGTAAAAATTCATAGATCGCGTGGAGTCCAGGCCCCGATAGAATTCGCTCATAACTCACATGAAGATACTGACTCCGCAAGTAGCGAAGGAGGTCGATTTCCTGATCATTGTTCGGCGCAAAATCAGAATGCCCTCCTTCCGACGGCATGGGGCGATATGATTTGCCGTCCCAAAACAGAATACCCTCCCCCAATCCTGTCCCAGCAGCAATCAGGGCAAGCGCCTGCCGTTTTTGGGGAGGATTCCCGACATTCAACACTTCCACTTCATCTGGCCTCAACGACAGAATCCCATACGCCGTCGCTTCCAAGTCGTTGAGCAACTGCACGCGTGGAATCGCAAATCGAGTCGCGATCGTCGGTCCATTCACGACCCAAGGAAGGTTGGTCGTCTCACTATGGTTGTCGATGACCGGTCCTGCGATGCCGAAACAAGCTGCTGTCAGCTTCACCGGTTCTGGTGGCCGTCGGTCCTTTTTTTCATCATCCTTCTCATGCTCAATCCCTTGGGATGCAAGGTTGGAAGGTGTTCTTGGCGGCGTGAGAAATTCAACCAGAATATCCTCCAGTGAAACATAATCCGCGCTGGAAAAACTCTCCAGGCGCAGCGGTTCCACTCGCTCATTCGTCCAGTCATAGAGCGCCAGATTTGTTTTTGTTCCTCCGATGTCCCCGGCGAGAATCATACGTCTCCTTGATGGAGGAGTGGCCGAGTCAATCTTTCTGCAGCTGCTTGGTCCAACATCCAGACCAGCTGACCCGATTCGGGTGCAATCCTGGCCGATGGTAGGGAGCGATCTGTTACTGATGCCGGTTCAAGAATTCGACGGACCATGCCGGCCTTCCCCTTGCCCGTCACGAGGAACAATACCGTCGCTGCCTGATTCAACACACCGAACGTTACCGTCAGGCGAGATCGAATGCCCGTGGGAGCTTGGCCGACGGTGACGATCCTCACCGTCTCCTCCAAGGCTGCCGTTCCAGGAAAGAGCGATGCCGTATGCCCGTCATCTCCGAGCCCCAGGAGAATAAGGTCTATCCGCGGCACGGCACTCGACTGAGTCTTGGTCAGTCGGCGGATAGTCTCCTCGTATTCCTGAGCGGCAGCTGAAAGATCTTCACACTCGCCCCTCATCCGGAAAACGTGATCCGGCTGGATGGTGAGTGGATGAAACAACGAGGTTTGAGCCATGTTGAAATTGCTGTCCGGATGGTCCGGAGGGACGCAGCGCTCATCGCCGAAGAGGAAATAGACCTTCGCCCAATCAAGCCTGGCGCTCCACTCTGGCGATGCAAGGACCTGATAGAGCGTCTTGGGTGTCGATCCCCCGGAAAGGGCAAGGATGAATCGGCCATTGGCTCGAATGGTCCGTTCACCGGCCGATACAATGAACGCTGCGGCGCTGTGTGCCCATTCGTGAATGGAACCTACAATGCGGATGTCCGGAATGGCTGGCATATCAGCGCCGCGTCTTCGTTTTTGTACGCCGACCAGACGAAGCTGTCCCCGTCACCGCTGCTGCGATGGCATTCACAACGGCAACCGGATTTCGCCCCAATTGGACGCGAATGGCATGCCGCTGGTGCGTGCGGAGTGACTCGAGATCACCGCTCGCCTGTGCGTTCGCCAATGTTCCGAATGAAAACGGTTTCCCAGGAATAGCGACGTCGGGAACCATGCGGTCCACTAACTCCAAGAACACACCGGTATTCGGTCCTCCCTTGTGGAGTTGTCCTGTTGAGTGAAGATACCGCGGCCCATAACCAAATGTCGTTGCCACGCAATACGTAGACATAAGAGCGCGGCGGAGCCGTCCGACGGCTGCTTCGAGGGAACGCGAGGGAGTGGTGTAACCAAGTACTGATAAGTATGTTCCCGGTTGAAGTCGAGAAGACAATTCTTTCGCAACGTCCCGAGGCTGCTGACTCGGTTGCGTCGGTAGACGACCGGTCGATTGAAAGATGTTGAGGACTCGATTGGTATTGTCCTTGCTTTCCTGGACGTTCGGTTGGTCGAATGGGTGAATGCCGAGTACATGGCCCGCAACAGCCGTGGCAAACTCCCATCGGAAGAACTCACTCCCCAGATCATAATGATCGCGGAGGGTAAACTGCAGAACGGGATGATCCGCTTTAGCAAGCGCCTGTACGGATCGATCGAGCGTCGCGTTTTTCTCTCCTTTGAGTTTGAGATAGACGAAGAACCGATCCACTCCATAGGCACGTGGATCCAGAACCGGTTCTTGCGCGATGGGAATGAGACCCGTTCCTTCCTTGCCCGTACTTTCTGCTAAAAGTTGCTCGACCCACAGCCCGAACGTCGCAAGAGACGGTGACGCAATGACCGTGACTTTATTACGCCCGGCTTTGGCAAGACTGCCCATCGCTGCACCCAGATAGGCACCGGGATTGGCCTGTACCCCTTGCTGCAACCGGCATTGTTTTGCCATACCGGCAGCACGGTCCAGGAGTCTGGACATATTCAGCCCAAGGAGGGCTGCCGGAACCAATCCGAAAAACGAAAGGACGGAATAACGTCCACCGATATCAGGCGGGTTGGAGAAAATCTCACGAAAGCCATAGTCTCTCGCCATTGTTTCCAAGCCAGTGCCTGGGTCGGTGATCGCAATAAACTGTTTCCCTCCCTGGTTTCCCTTCGTCTTCGTCACGAGTTTCCAAAAGTGGGCAAAAAGCGACATGACTTCAATGGTTCCCCCGGACTTACTCGCTACGAGAAAGAGAGTTCGCGCCGGTGAAATAGTCTTAGTGACTTGGCGTACCCACCCCGGAATCGTAGAATCAAGAACCCACAGTCGTGGAGCTCCCTTCTGAGATCTAAATGTTGTACGAAAGACCTCAGGCCCGAGGCTACTACCGCCCATCCCCAGCAGTACGACATCTTTCATGTGGTGCTTCTTCGCGTCCGCCAGACAACGCTGTAAGGGGTCGAGCTGTTGGCGCATTTGATCCTGTACCGTCAACCACCCCAACCGATCGGTGATTTCCTTAGGGCTTGACTTCCAGAGCCGATAATCTTTTGCCCAGAGCCGTTCGATCACCTGATCACGATTCAGTGTTTCAAGGACCGGCTGGATAGTCGAGCTGAACAGAGATGGCAGCTTGTCACTGATGCGCATGGATATCGACCTCCCGGTTCAACAGGATGTTGCTGAGATCATGGCAATTTGCTTTTGGTATCTTATGGAGTCGTCAAGGAAAAGGCAACACGATCTGGGGGTTTCTATTTCTCTGATGAACGACGAATGACGACCGCCATTCCATCGACAAGTGACCAAGCGAATGATTGGGCATGATCGGCGGTGAGCGTCAACCGAAGGTAGGACGAAGCCTCGGCAGGGCGATCAGTGAAGAGCTGCGCTACCCAATCCTGCACATTGTGCCATCCGACTTTTCCGAGCAGGACCGCACTCCGGAAGAGACTGTCGTTTGCGACCGAGGGAACCACCGTCACGCTCAGCGGTGGAGTAAATGACAGCATATAATCAGTCGGCATGTCCGCAACAGAAATGGGTTCCTGCTCGACACCTGCGCCCGGTTCGATCTTTCTCCTGACGACGGGTGGCCTCGCCACCAGCCGATGGATCCCTTTCAATCCCTCTCGCGGACCAGCCGACCATGTCACGACAGGAATCAGGTGGAGACTGATTCCACGACCCTTAATGTGAATCGTGTTTGCACCCAAATCAATGAGGAGGTACGTCTGCGGGCGGGCTGCCAGCTTAAGTTCTTCTTCGAGAACACGTGTGGCTTCTTTGAGTTCGGATAGGCTGTTGGGATTCGGACCGGGACCGGAAAAGGTCTCGGGCTCTTTTCCCCATCCCGATGTAGCGAATACGAATAGGAGAAAAATGGCGCAGAGGTTCATTGGCGGTATCTGCGCGTTCTGGGTGGATTAAAAGATCATGATCGGTGTCCCCACTCGAGCGAGTTTGTAGACACCCTTCAGATCGTTGTCGTTGAGCCGAATGCATCCATGCGTCACGTTCTTCCCCAACAATCGAGTATAGAGCGTCCCATGGATGAAATACCCCTTGCCGAAGCCCAATGCATAATCACCGAGAACGCCTTGTTCGGCACGGTCGGCTGCATTTTGTGGAACGGCGAGCCCCTCTTCGACGAATGCCCAATCCGGCTTGATCCATGTCGGATTGGTCAACTTGGATTGGACGAGAAACTCCCCTCGCGGCGTATCAAACACCCATTGATTGCTGCCAAGACCAGGCTTATCAAGAATCGTTCCGCTTCCCGTCGAGGCGATGGCATCAAGAACGACTTCATCCTGGCGCTTCACATAAAGACGGTTTCGAGCTGTATCCACTAGAATATACGGCTGGTTGGGCATGAGCTGGACCAGCTGCTTGGAAAGCGCCTTATATCTGGCCTGCAGCGTACGAAGGGAGGCTTTATCCTCAACAAGCGGATGCTGAACCTCGCGACTTGTGCCAGATTGAGGTGGAGCGGTCGTCGGAGCATTCATCACCAGAATCATGATGAGAATGACCGCGAATGCTGCAAGAATGATTCGTCCCATCGGTTTCTGCTCAGATGTCTTCTTTGCCACGATCGATTTGTGCCAATGCCGATGCTACCGAATTTTGCTTGATTAACGCACCGACGATAGTAACCGGTGTCCCAACGGGGACACTCTCGTAGAGAGTCGCCATGTTTGGGTTATCGAGCATGATGCACCCGAGTGTTTGCGCCAGCCGTTCATTGTCTGCACCATGAATTTCGATCTGACCACCGATACCTTTGGACGAGGCGATTTTCCCCGTTCTTTTTGCAAGCTGGAAGCGCCGTCGATCTTCGCTATTGGGATAGTCCAGAGCTAACGCTCGATAGAATTGCGTCTGGCCACTCCCCCGTCTCTCCGTCACATGATAACGCCCTTCTGGTGTCGCCCCATCGCCCTGAAATTGTTTCTCGAGCATGCCGTTGAAACCAAGGCGCACAGGGTATGATAACACCCTCCGACCATTCTTGTAGAGGCTCAACTCTCGCTCGGCCTTGCTCACCACAATGGCGGTCGCCTGATGAGTACGCGACCAATCAATGGTCTGTTTGGCCAAGGTCTGCCAGTAGGTGATCCGACTTCCATCGGCATAACGCCCCAACTCTTGATTGAGCAAAGACGTTTGTGCTTTGAGCGCGTGATCGGCTTTCTCCGCAGCCTGCATGGCTCGCGGATAGTCTTTTTGGTCGAGGAACGCTCGCGCCTGTTTGACGAGATGGTCTGTTTGAATGCCCTTTTCTCCAAGCAGAATGCGGCCGTCGATCGCCTCAACCCGAACTGCGACGCTGCGAAGCTGATCTTCCAGACGCGTCACCTTCGTCTGCATGGCATGCTGTTGCGACAGTTGCCGATCGTGGAGTTGTGACACGGTACGTTCACCCATGAGGTGTAGCCACCGGAGATCATTTTCAAGATCGCTCGATTCCCAGGGCCAACGGATCATGTCGTCGTCCAGCTGGGTACGTGCCTTTAGCAGGGCCCATTGTCGGACAAACTGCCCATACTCTTCAGGCGCGGTTTCTGGAGCACGCAGTGCGATAAGATCTTGATCGATCGCCTCAACAGCGGCAACAAGATCGGGAGGGACAGCTTGTACGCACCCGACCAAGCAGGCCATGCAGAGTAGTGCGGCAAGGACCCTATATGTCTGGTCGCCCCCCATGCCGTGATTACTTCCTCCGTCCGGGTTTGCCTTTTCCGACTTTAGCGAGAGCGTTTTGTATTTCGGTTGAAACAGCTTGACTCATGTCATGAATGGCTTTGGCCTGAGTTTGTGCAGCGGGATAATCTTCTTTATCGATCGACGCCTGAACCTGTTTGAGCAAAGACTTCAGGCCTTCAACATCGTTCTTGATCGCTTCCACTGCAGCGCGATCTTTCCCAACAGGTGCTTTGGCAACGAGATCTTGAGTCGCCCTCACAGCCTCTTCGGCGACCTGTTGTGCCTGCAATGCTGCCGCTTTGGCTTCTTCCTTCTTTTGAACCGCCGAGGTCTTGATCCGGTCACTTTCTGCCTTGGCTGAAGCGGATAACTGTTGTGCTTTGCCGTAGTCCCGAAACAGCCCGAATTTTCCCTCTTGATCCGAGACTTCCTTCCTCATGGCCGCCAACGTCCCCTCAAGCTTGGCGTATTCTTCCGCTGAATACGTGGCTGCTCCACTTTCCTGTGCTTCTTTCAATGCTTTTTCAGCCTCTTGGATCTGTTGAGTCGGGGGGTCTGCACACCCTGCCGTCAGCAAGAGGGCGAGCACGATCGATACAAGGGCTACTCTTCTCTCCATACTGTGGGTCCTCCTTATGGATTCACTGCTGAGACGTGAATCACTCCCGAATCTTCCTTTGATGAATCAGACGAGGTAGACAAGCCCGTATATCAGCCTTCGGACTTGTGGGCATACTACCACACCTGAAGATACGAGCAAGCATGATGCCACTAGTCTCCATGCTGAAATCAGATCACAATTCTTTCTATTTCTTACACTTAGACGACAATGCTTCTCTCGATGAGTTTGGTCTTGTGGCATTCTGGTGACAAAAGGCAAAATCGCCTCAACGGACAACGGATCGGATTGAACAACTATGGATTGCTTATCAAGAGGCGCTGGACATAATACCATAAAATTGACAGACTCCTTTCGCCCCCCTATAATCCACCGTTGATTTACTCTCGATTCATTGAGGTTTTGGAAGGAAGGGGAACCATGTCGTTTACTTTTCAACAGCCGTCAAATTTAAAGAAAAAACGTGAACATGGGTTTCGAAAGCGCATGAGCACAAAAAACGGACGCAAGGTCTTGGCCCGTCGACGCGCAAAAGGACGAGCTCGGTTGACTGTTTAGATCTACCGTCTCGGATTATGCAGGTGTTCTTCGTGTCGCTCCCCGATCTTTTGCGTTCTTGAGCGTACGCCCACCTACCAGTCGCGATCTTCTCCAGGATCATGAGCGGACGGGATACGACAAAGGCACACCCCCTTAATCCGGTAATACCCGTGACACACAAGCGTGATGGGATCTTTTTGAAGAGTCATCGAGATATCCAGGCCGTCAAGCATCATGGGCGACGAATTTCAACGGCGCTCTTTAATCTTCTGGCCCATAACATGAACGATGCGCCGAGTCGGGTTGGAATTGTCGTTGGGAAACGATTTGGGAATGCAGTCAGACGCAATCGTGCAAAGCGCGTGTTTCGCGAGCTAGTGAGGGATTCGTCTTCGAAATTGATTGCCGGACGCGGGGTGCTCGTCTTCCCAAAAAGAGATGTCCTCTTGTCGTCGCGGAAGGATTTAATTCAGGTCTGGCAGACCTCACTACACCGTATGCATCTTCTTCGTCCGAATTGATACAGACATGAAACACCTTTTCCTATGGCTCTTGCAGGGCTATCGCCTAGTGATCTCACCGATGTATGGGCCGAGCTGTCGATTTTATCCGTCATGTTCGCATTACGCTTCGGACGCTATCGCCAAGTATGGCGCATGGCGTGGATTCTGGTTAACCCTCGTCCGCCTGTTGAAGTGTCACCCTTTCCATCCGGGAGGGGAAGATCCCGTCAGATAGTGATTGCCGCCTCATTACATTAACGAAAGTACTATGTCGACATGGAAAAGCGCCTTATTGTCTTCTTAATCCTCTCGGCCGCGATTGTCTTTGGATATGAGTATGCGCTCAAGGGATTGGGGCTGCTTCCGCCACCACCCGTTTCAGATCCTGCGGGGTTAGCCTCTGATGGGCCAGCCTCTGCACCCGCCACTAATTCCGAACGTCAACCGTCAACTCCTGCGGCTGGGAAAACCTCGGAGCCGCATGGCCTTCCACCGAACGATGTCTTACATGCGCAGTCTGCCCCTATGGAATCCGTCGCCGCAGAAACGGTTGAGATCGAAACAGGGCTCTATCGTGCCAAATTCACCTCTCGAGGAGCCGTCCTGACAAGTTGGGAGCTTAAGCGATATCGAAGTAGCACGGATGGAAAATCTTTTGTCCAGCTTGTTCGACAAGGGGGCAAATTCGCTGATCCGCTCACTGTCGCAACAGACGATGCGGCACTTTCAAAAGAACTGAGGGAGAGCGTCTATAAGGTAGAGCAGGATTTTACGACCTTGGACCAGGAGCACCCGACCGGACACATCACGTTCTCCTATGGCCACCCCGGGTCCGCAATACATCTTGAGAAGAAACTGACCTTTCATGCCGACAGTTACCTTGTAGATATCAGCGTGACGCCTCAGGGACTACCAGGGCCTGTGAAGATTGAATTAGGCACCAACTTCGGCGTGGTGGAGTGGGGGGAAGGATTCATCGGTTCTGTCGGAACCGTCTCGTTGATTGACAATAAACTTGAGACCGACGCTCCCGAGACAGAGACGGAGCGTAAAGGGACACTGGCTTGGACCGCCCTGCAGGACAAGTATTTCATATCCGCCTTCATTCCAAAAGGGAGTGCCTCCGCTTGGCCCAAAAAACAGGGTGAAAAGCTCGTCTCAAACGGTATTCGCATGAGCGTTGACCCATCCGGCGCACCGCTCACGTTGCAGTTATTTGCAGGACCGAAGGAGTTCGACACGCTCCAAAACCTGCATATTCGATTGGAAGATACGATTGATTTTGGATGGTTTCTGTTTGGGAGCTGGGACATGGTGAGGGCGGTCGCAAAGCCGATCTTTTCCGTACTTCGCTCCATCAACGAGTACACCCACAATTACGGCGTCACCATCATTCTTCTGACCGTTGCAATCAAGCTGCTCTTTGTCCCCTTACAATACAAGAGCTACTCCTCGATGAAGCAGATGCAGACGATCCAGCCAAAAGTGGCTGCGCTGCAGGAAAAATTTAAGGATGATCGTGACCGCTTGAATAGGGAACTGATCAAACTGTATCGCGACCATAAGGTCAATCCCGTGGGGGGCTGCCTACCTATGGTCCTTCAAATGCCGGTGTTCGTGTCTCTGTTCAATATTCTGTACATGACGATTGATCTTCGCCAGGCACCCTTGGGACTTTGGATTACCGATTTATCCGTTCAAGATCCCTATTACATCCTTCCCATTATCATGGGAATCAGCATGATGGTGATGCAGAAGATTCAGCCCACCACGATGGATCCCGCCCAAGCGAAGATGATGATGATGCTGCCCGTCGTCATGACGTTTCTGTTCATCAACTTTCCTGCCGGCTTAGTGCTGTATTGGTTGACCAACAATGTGTTGTCCATCGCCCAGCAGTTTGTCACAGACCGGTTCTTCTTTAAGAACCGATCGGCTGCCCTAAGCACGGATGAACCGAACAGTCAAAAATGAGGCACCCTGGTCCCGTCTCATATGATTAGGCATCACGACTATGGTGGATCATGCCTATCGATGGAGCGCCTGAGGATACAATTTGCGCCATTGCGACCCCGACCGGAGAGGGAGGCATTGGAATCATCCGCATCAGCGGCCCGAACGCAACAGGCATCGCCTCAAAAATTGTACGATTGCGCATAAATCGACCGCTTGATACCCTCCCCACACATACATTGCATCTTGCAGATATCTTTTCGGCTCCTGGTCCTATGCCAGACGGTGAGTCACCGCCGTTGGTGATGCAGGAACGCATCATTGATGAGGGGTTAGTAGTCTACATGAAAGGGCCACACTCGTTTACTGCAGAGGATGTGGTGGAATTCCATTGCCATGGGAGCACGATGGTACTCCGCCGCGTGTGTGAGTCCTGTGTCGCGGCTGGTGCTCGATTGGCGCAACCCGGCGAGTTTACCAAACGAGCCTTCTTGAATGGGCGCTTGGATCTGTCTCAGGCAGAAGCTGTCTTGGATACTATTAAGGCCAAGTCTCAGTTTGCTCTGACCATCGCTCAACGTCAGCTCCGTGGTGAACTAGGCCGGTATGTGCAGGAACTCCGCTCTACCCTTCTCTCCCTGCAAGCACGTGTCGAGGCAGGAATCGATTTTTCAGACGAAGACATTTCTTTTGTCACTCGCGGCGAGCTCATGGCCGACCTTCAACACATTGCTGGTCAGATTCAAGACATGCTGGACACAGTCGAGACTGGCCGGGCTTTGCGAGACGGGGTACGAGTCGTGCTCGCGGGTCTCCCGAATGTAGGTAAGTCTAGTCTGCTCAATAGCCTCATCCGTGACAACCGCGCGATTGTCACGGATGTCCCGGGAACGACCCGCGATCTTATCGAAGAAGCCGTAATCTGGAATGGACTTCCCATCATACTGGTTGATACCGCCGGGTTGCGGGATACGGTGGATGTGGTGGAACTCGAGGGAATCAGACGGTCCAATGATGCCCAGGCACAGGGGGACCTGATTCTGTATGTGGTCGATGCCGTAGAGATTCAGAGGATTGGAGCTTCTGAGTTCCCTTTCCCTCCATTGAACCCAAAGCATCTCATCGTGCTGAACAAGATCGATGTTCTGCCTCCCTTCGTCATACGTCCCATCTGCACTGCTTTGGAAAGTCGGCTATGCCGACCCATTATCCCTATTTCTACGAAGACTGACGAGGGCCTGGAGCGACTCAAAACGACCATCACCTCTCGCTTCCTCACTGCCTCCTTTGAGTCCAATGACGGGGTGATGATTGTGAATGTCCGTCATCGTGTAGCATTGGAACAGGCATTGGCTGCCATTGCGCGAACCTTGTCTTCCGTAGAAGAAGGGGCGCAAGCTGAACTGCTGGCCGTTGATCTTCATGAGGCGGCAGATGCATTGGGGGAGATTATCGGCAGTATTACCTCGGACGACGTATTGGAACGAATCTTTTCGGAGTTTTGTATCGGCAAGTGAGGAGAGTTCGTGACACAGACTTTCGACGTGATTGTAGTGGGAGGTGGACATGCAGGCTGCGAAGCGGCTCTTGCTTCGGCACGGATGGGGGCTACGACCTTGCTTTTGACGATGGACCTTTCCCGTATCGCCCAGATGTCGTGTAATCCAGCCATCGGCGGGATCGCCAAAGGACATCTTGTCAAAGAAATTGACGCACTTGGCGGTGAAATGGGCCACAATACCGATCAAGCCGGCATTCAGTTTAGATTTATCAATACGAGCAAAGGCCCGGCCGTCCGTGCGTTACGCGCCCAGTGTGACAAATCGTTGTACCGACAGGCGATGCAAACTACCCTCAGCGTGGAACCCTTCCTGACGATGACGGAGGGTGTCGTTGATCGATTGCTGGTTCATGCTGGAGCAGTGACCGGAATTGTCACCGGATCGGGCGAGACCATTGCTGCAAAATCAGTCATTCTAACTTCAGGTACTTTCCTTAAGGGTCTTATCCATATCGGCCTACAACACTTCCCGGCAGGCCGCGCCGGCGAAGCATCGGCCGAGCACCTTTCCGATTGCATGCGTGACCTGGGCTTTGAGGTCGGCCGACTGAAGACCGGAACGCCTCCCCGTCTTGATAAGAAGACCATCGACTTCTCAGCGATGATTCCCCAGCCTGGCGATACACCACCACCTGCATTTTCTTATCGCACCCAGGCCATCACCACGCAACAGGTCCTTTGTCACTTAACCTATACGGGACAGGAAACCCATGAACTGATTCGGATGAACTTAGATCGATCTCCTCTGTACAGTGGAGTGATTGAATCTACTGGCCCTCGCTATTGCCCCTCTATCGAAGATAAGGTGATCCGGTTTGCAGATAAGCAACGGCATCAGATTTTTCTCGAACCTGAAGGGTTGGATTCCGACGAGTTTTATCCAAATGGTATTTCGACAAGCCTGCCCGTCGATGTCCAAAATGCAATTCTCAAAACCATCCCGGGGTTAGAGAACGCAAAAATACTGAAGCCTGGCTATGCCATTGAGTACGATTATTTTCCCCCACGACAACTGTACCGAACACTTGAAACGAAATCGGTAACGGGGCTCTATCACGCGGGCCAGATAAATGGCACGTCTGGATATGAGGAAGCGGCAGCACAAGGATTGGTAGCTGGTATTAACGCCGTGCTCAAAATCAGAGAGCGCCCACCGTTTATTTTGGATCGCTCCCAGGCCTACATCGGGGTGCTGGTCGATGATCTCATTACCAAGGACGCCTATGAGCCATATCGAATGTTCACGTCAAGAGCTGAACATCGATTGCTGCTTCGCCATGGGAATGCTGATCTTCGCCTCATGGAAATTGGACATGGGCTTGGGCTCATTCCACAAGCCATGTATGAAAACTTGTTATGCAAAAAACACATGATTAAGACAGAAATTTCAAATCTTCAGAGCTTAAGACCTCAATTTTCTGAACAGATCAGCTCGAAGACGAAAGGTACCTATCTCGAAAATGCGTCGTCCGTCCAATCTATGGCACAACTACTTCGCAGACAGGAAGCTCACTACCACGAGCTAATGAATGTTTTTGATATTCAGCCAGTTGCTGATGACATCGCTGAAGAAGTGGAGCTTCAGATCAAATATGAAGGGTACATTCAGCGGCAGGTGCGACAGGTTGAAAAATTCAGAAAGTTGGAAAAAAAATCTATTCCCAGTTCCTTTGATTACAACATGATCTCTGGATTTTCACGCGAAGTCCGTGAAAAGCTCAGTCTCATAAAACCAGAGACCGTCGGCCAGGCATCACGAATTTCTGGAGTCACACCAGCGGCTATTTCTTTACTTCTTGTTGCGATTGAAAAAAACCGTCGTCAATTTCACCACGATTATTCTGAACTCTCTGAAAACTCTCGATAGACACCTTTCCTATTGACCTCCTCTCGGTATCAGCGTAAGTGTTCCACGTGGAACAATCAGAAACGCTCAATTCCTTACTCAGAGAAAGCTCAAATGAAATTGGCGTCGCGATTGATCCAGAACAAGCTCAACAGTTCTTGGTGTATCTGAAGCAATTAAATCTTTGGAATCAATCATTTAACCTCACGTCCATCACAAAGGATGAGGAGGTCATTATCAAGCATTTCATCGACTCCGTAGCCGCACTGAAAGCGGTGAATATTGAAGCGGAATCTCATATCCTTGATGTTGGTTCAGGCGCTGGATTCCCAGGAATTCCTTTAAAAATAACCAGGCCTGATCTGCATGTAACATTGGTTGAACCAGTTCATAAAAAATCGTCTTTTCTACACTTCATTGTTGGTCTTTTACGTCTAAAGAATACAGATGTCTTTCATGGAACCATAGAGCGTTTCATCACTACGCGTCCTATTGCAGCCAAGTATGACTACCTCACAACTAGAGCACTCAATCCATCACTGATCTTTCAGAACACACAAAACTTACTGAATGAAGCTGGGAAAGCGATCATTTATTCGTCCAAGACGCTTGATAAGACTTCATTACCAGATGATTGGAGTTTCGTGAATGATTATATATTCAAATTGCCGCATGCCTACGGATCTCGAACTATTTCAATTTGCTCACATCGCAGTGATTCGCCTCTTAACACCGTTCCACGTGGAACATAATTTCGCCTAGGAGTCTTTTGTGGGAAGAGTTATAGCGATTGCCAATCAGAAAGGTGGCGTTGGAAAGACCACTACTGCCATCAATCTATCAACAGCAGTGGCTCTAGAAGGGAAAGTTGTGTTGTTGATCGATATGGATCCACAAGGAAATGCGACCAGTGGTCTTGGGATTGACCAGAGAACATTAAAATGGAGTACGTATAGTTGTCTTGTCAAAAATAGCACTATTCATGAATCCATTATAGAAACAAGCATTTCCGGGCTCACCATTTTGCCGGCCAATGCCGATCTTGCTGGAGCTGAGGTGGAACTTGCCAATCTTGATGGTCGTGAAGGCCACCTTCGATCAATAATTACTGAGATACGAGACAGCTATGACTTTGTCTTTCTTGATTGCCCGCCAGCACTTGGCATCCTCACAATCAATGCACTCACAGCAGCCAATTCTGTCCTCATACCGGTTCAATGTGAATATTACGCGATGGAAGGTTTGACGAGACTCGTCGGAAGCATCGACCTCGTCCGTCAATCGTACAATCCGCACTTGGAAATTGAGGGGATCGCCCTCACAATGTTTGATTCACGAATCAGCCTTTCTCGACAGGTGGCCGACCAAGTCCGCTCTCATTTTGCGCACAAGGTGTACAAGTCCGTAATCCCTCGTAATGTCGCACTCGCGGAAGCGCCCAGCTACGGTCGCCCAGGAATTCTCTACAACATGGCCTCTTCAGGGTCGCAGTCATACGTATCATTAGCTAAGGAGTTTATATCTCATGGAGAAAAAAGCTCTCGGTAAGGGACTCGATGCGCTGTTACCTCCCGCCAAGCCGAGCAGGGCTGAAGACACGGCTGATGTTCAACGGATCCCCATCAATCAGATTGTGCCGAATCGCTATCAGCCGCGGCAAACCTTCCTTCGGCAAGAGCTCTCTGAGCTAACAGCCTCCATCAAGGAAAGCGGTGTGATTCAGCCCATTATGGTCCGCCGGAAGGGCGATGGCGTCTATGAGTTAATTGCCGGAGAACGGCGCTGGCGTGCATCAAAAGAAGCCGGGCTTAGCGTCATCCCTGCCGTACTCAAAAACTGTACGGATCAGGAAGCCTTACTGCTTGCGCTGGTCGAAAATCTCCAGCGTGAAGATTTAAACCCAATGGAAACAGCTCGAGCCTATTCACGAATGATGAAAGAATTCGGTCTGACCCAAGAAGCCGTGGCCACCAAGGTAGGCCGGGACCGCTCTTCCGTCGCCAACTTCATCCGCCTGACCCATCTCCAGGCCGATCTTCAGATTCTTGTGGAAGAAGGAACTCTTTCCACAGGTCATGCGAAGGCCCTTCTCAGCCTCTCCGCTCCAGGCGAGCAACTTCGCATCGCAAAGCTGGTAGCCGCTGCCGCTCTATCAGTTCGAGAAACAGAAAAACTCGTCGAGCAGTCCCTCATCGGCAAAAAACCAGCCCCCCGAACCCTCCGTGCCGCACAATGGAGGGACCTTGAAGATAGATTGCAAAAGCGTCTTGGAACTAAAGTGACCCTTCACCCCAAAGGTCGGGGAGGGAAACTCGTGATCCACTACTTTTCCTCCGAGGAACTGGACGGTGTCGTCGAAACCCTCTTGAGTTGATAGCCTGCGCCCGGTACTTCCCAGCGTACACAGCAATATTTTGCTCATCCTTGTTCAATCGCTAAATATCTTCCACAGACCAACCGATATGGAACATAACGGCACCGCACCGTTTGTTCTGTCAGGGGCCGACCACATTGTGAGAGGAGGCGATCGTATGTGGAAAGATAAGCAGGATAGCAGGCGCACGGATGACATTGACCTTGATGTAACGGGATCGGCCCTCGATAATCCGCGGCCTGAGACCGGCCAGGACGTCAGCGCCTTTGTCGGAAAAGGGGTGGTTTTCAAAGGAACCATTTCCTATAACGGGACCGTACGAATTGATGGGACCCTGGAGGGAGAAATTCATACGGACGGCATCCTCCTTGTCGGCGAAGATGCCGTTCTCAATGCCAAAGTCACGGCCGGGACTATTGTGTGTAAAGGAAAGATCACGGGCGATATCAACGCGCGAGAAAAGATGAAATTGCGGGCACCCGCCGTGATCAGCGGTGGTGTCATGACGCCAATGCTCTCTATGGAAGAAGGAGTCTTATTCAACGGGACCCTGGAGATGGAACAACAAACCAAGCCCGTTCACAAAGAACTCCCGCTTCATGCCGTTGGGACCGGTAATGAGCCACCCGTTCGGAGGCTGACCGTCTAACTCAGTATTATCAGAGTGGTGAGCGAGGGACACTCCTCGAACTCGGACACATCCTCTCGCTCGTGTGCCACGTTCACCACCACCTCCTCAACTAGGCGATCTTGTCACAAGGAGCAGAGAGCGCTCATGTGGGCCATCGGCGAAAAACATGGAACCGACGACACCTCCAATGAAAATTTCACTTTTCTCAGTAAGGGTGTCGATTTTAAGGGCACCTTAAGTTTCGATGGAACCATACGGATCGACGGCCGGGTGGAGGGAGAAATCAACACAACCGGGACGCTCATCATCGGAGAGCAAGCCATCGTTAAAGGCGTGGTCTCTGCGGGAATTCTGATCACCAGCGGGAAAGTCAACGCTACCATCACGGCAACCGCCAAAATTCAAATTCAAAAACCCGGCATCCTTATCGGAGATATCCGTACACCCGGCATCTCGATAGAAGATGGCGCTCATTTCCATGGCATGTGCGATATGGGAGCCCATAAATGGGTGGAAGAACACTCCTCCTCAAAACACGCTCATGATCCGACAAACTATCGGGGCAAGGCCCGCTCGACCAGCCTGTAGCTTTCATTCCTCATAACGAATCGCAGAACAATGGCCCAGATGATACACATCATGAAGCGTCGTGCGTCCATTTTTAGAAACAATCCATTAAGTGCTTCTTCTGTTCACTCCACATTTCAGCATTCGACAGACTCACAGTCCTGAATCGTATCGTAGGGCACACGAGGCGGAAGGAATATTCCTCCAGCGACACACTGGTGTCTGCCGTAGAAATACTCAGCGATAATGTGGGCTAGCCCTTTCCCCTGGATGCTCGGTACAATACCGTTCCTATGACACGAAAGTCTGTTCTGCTGGGTATGAGCGGAGGAGTCGATAGCTCCGTGGCTGCGGCATTGCTTGTCCGCCAAGGCTATGACGTCCATGGCGTGACCCTACAGGTGTGGGAACATGAAGACGAATCAGTCACCGCATCAAAGAAATGGCAAGAACGCGGCTGTTGCAAAATCGGGATCGCGCGGCACGTCGCGAAACTGCTCGGAATTTCGCACGAGGTTATTGATACTCGGCACACCTTTCGCCAGGCCGTCATTGATGACTTCGTCCAAGGCTATACCACCGGCACGACACCCAACCCCTGCGTGCGATGCAACGAACGGGTCAAGATTCATACCCTCGTCGATCTTGCAATTCAACGTCAATTCGACTATGCGGCAACCGGGCATTATGCTCGACTGCATGACCGCCGAGGATTCTCCGTCCTCTCACGGCCCGCCGATCATCAAAAAGACCAAACATATTTTCTCTATCGTCTGCGCTCGGAATGGCTACCCCACCTCCTCTTTCCCTTAGGGGAGCTGGAGAAATCCGTTGTCTGGAGAGAAGCCGAGGCACTGGGTCTACCCGTGGACGAACTCAAGGAGAGCCAAGAGATCTGCTTCGTCAGTCATGGTGATTATCGAACCTTTATCGAAAAAGAATCCCCAGCTGCAAAAAAACCAGGGTTATTTGTCGACCAGGAAGGCCGTCCACTGGGTCAACATGACGGCATCGCGTTCTATACACCAGGTCAGCGTCGCGGCCTAGGAATTGCCACAGGACACCGTCTCTACGTTCATCATGTTCATCCGTCGACCAATACCGTCGTGCTGGGGCCAGACGAATTGGTCCATTCAGAATGCACCGTTGCTGACCTGAATATATTTGCGCATGGGTTCCCTCCCGACAGTCTAGACCTTCTGGTGAAGGTCCGTTATGCAACTCCTCCCACCCTCGCGACACTCACACCGGTCAACTCGTCGGCCCTACACATCCAATTCCATCAACCTCAACGAGCCTTAAGCCCGGGACAATCAGCAGTGTTCTATAGCGGAGACGACGTGCTTGGTGGCGGGATCATCCAACCGTTCTTATCATCGCAATCCATACCGTTTTCCTTGACTTGTCCCTGAATCTTCAGATAGCCTCTAGGAACGTTAGTGTGCAGCTCCACTCCTCTTTCATACCAGTGGCAGGGGAAGTGGATTTTACTTGTTTGAGGGAATCATGTTCGGCTCATTTGGTTGGATGGAACTACTCCTGATCTTGATCATTGTGCTGATCATTTTCGGTGCGGGAAAACTCCCTCAATTGGGGGAAGGGATCGGCAAAGCCATCAAAGGTTTCAAGAAGTCCGTTCATGAGGCCGATGCAATCGATGTCACACCGGGGGAACCACCTTCACAAGGTGGACATCAGGCTGCGTCCGCAGCGCAGGTCGATGCTCACACTGAAACACATCCATCGCCTAAGCCTGCGGCCACCCAACCCAGTCAGGTGAAACAAGGTTAATCGCCCACCCTTGGTGGACGAACAAATGACGGGGCGCCGTCGGATCATTACCGCAATAGCCAACCATGTTTGGACTGGGCGCAAGCGAAATCCTCATCATTTTAATCATCGCCTTTCTCCTGTTTGGACCCAAAGAACTTCCAGAAGTCGGTCGTCAAGTCGGGAAAGCCATCAAAGGCTTTAAAGATACCGCTGAAGATCTTCGCAAGTCCGTGGAGCCGGAGCTCAACCTGATTCAGCAGGAAGTCAAAATGGTAGAACAAGACCTTCAAGCCTCTCTGAAAGAAGCCGAAGAGGAAATCACAGCCGAACCCAAGCCAGTAGAGACCGGTGGGCCAGAGTCAGTACCTAAGGCTGGGCCTGTTTAGGCTGGTGGGCCATACTCTATTTGATCATCCCACACCAAGGAGAAGGACAGCCGCCACACCGACACCTCGTAGATTCGCACTCATCAAAATCTTCTGACGATGGTTGGATACCCTGACCCAGCTGTACTCCCCCTCGGGTTCACACACAAACTCCCTTGGGCGTTCGAGACCGCACCTACATCCACCTGACGATGGGAGCACGAGGTGGCATCGGTCTGTCTAACAACATTATGGCTACACTGCATAGCACGAGAACACAAAAGACGGCCGGATATCGAAAGACAGTCTTCGTACAGTTCCTGGCACTGGTGTTGAGTCTTCTTGTGGGTCATGCCACAACACAGGCTGCCTTCCAACTCCCAGAGGGAGAGAAAATCACAAATCCCATCGTGATTGGACGCGGTATTCCTCAAAAAGAATCCTATGAACCATTCGATCCCAAAATAGGTCGCAATTTCAGTTTGAAAAACCTCTGGATGCGTGCCGACATTCGCGTACGGCCGGAATTCCGCAATAACGTGTGTTTCGGAGGTGGAATCGGCGCCGGCGGTAATTGCAACAGCCTCACGGCAACTGGCCTAACCCCTATTACCGGAAACGCCAACGATCAGTTCGTCCAACAGATGACTCGTTTGGGGATCGGGTACGATCTCTCTCCCGACGTCAACTTTTACCTCGAATTCATTGATTCCCGTACCTGGGGAGGGAACGGATCGCCGGTCGGAGCTGGAGGGGGCGGCGGTAATGGAGACCCCATCATCCATACATGCGGTTCGACACCCAGCGCAGGGGGAAGACCTGTTTGTTCACTGGGTATACGAGCCGGGTATATGTTAATTAGAAATTTTGCCGGCATACAGGGGCTTGGATTGAAGGCGGGTCGACAGTATATCGTCTTCGGCGATCAAAGCCTTTTCGGCCACTTCGATTGGGCCAACACCGGCTTCTCCTTTGATGGCGTGATGGTACAATACAGCCACAGCATCATGGATACCCATGCTGGCTGGTTTCGGACGGCCGAAACGGACCTCGTCCAAGGAGCCCCTATCGGAAGCGGAAACCCCAACATCGCGGGAACTGGTCAGGCTAGAAACGCGGCAGGTGATGCCGACTTATTTATTCTCTATAACCAAATCAAGACAATCCCAGGTTTTCTCGTTGAACCATTCTACGTCTACTACAAAAGTAATCTCGGAGGAGGAGACATTTCTTTTCAAGGATTGGGCACCCCCAAACACGGCAATCAGACTCGCCATACCTTGGGTACCCGAGTGGCCATGAAAAAGGGCCCGTTCGATGCCTCCAGCGAGGTCGTCTATCAATTCGGGCAGATGGGAGACACCGCTGCCAGTGCCAGTAGCCTCTGCGGTGATCCAGGCGGCGAAGGGAAGTGTCTTCACATCAATGCCTGGGCAACCAGAAACTGGATCGGGTATACGGCATTTAACTTGCCCGGCAAGCCACGCATCGCCTTCAATTTTGACTATGCATCCGGCGATGGTCGCGCCAATTGTACGTTAAACGGCGCCTATGGCGATTGTAAAACAGCCAATACGTTTGAGAACTTCTTCCCCACGAATCATATCCATATGGGATACATGGATGTCATGGCATGGAAGAACATGATGAGCTTCTCGGGTAACTTCCAAGCACGCCTAACCACAGATGACCATATTGAACTGTGGTACACGAACCTGCACCTTGCCAATCCCAAAGATAACTGGTATCGCGCAAGCCAAGGAGTCTATGTCTTCTCACGGCCTGATAACACCGTGACGCATATCGGCGATGAAATAAGCTTTGTGTGGACTCATTTCTTCATGAACGGCATGGTCGCTTTTCAAAGTGGGTATGGGCATCTGTTTCCAGGTCCCTACATTTCCCACAATTTAGGGCGTCATGCCGTTGGCCAGGACTGGGCTTATGCCCAACTCTGGATCAACTTTTGACGGAGTGTCGAGAATACGCTTGGCATAATCAGGCTTACCCAAGCTTGTCACAGAGGTCTGCAGACTCTTTAATGCAAGAGTAGGAGGCTGAGGCACACCCACTTCATCCCGGTTCTATTCATTCACCGGCACTTCTCAGGCAGAAAAACATCCGGCCTTGAGAAGACATTCCTGAAGTTCTCCGTACGTCTGAGTCACTGGAAACGTCGGAAACTCTTTCGGTAGATGGTCTGGCGGTCTGAAGAAAAACCCTTTGTCAGCTTCACCTAACATCCCAATATCATTGTATGAATCCCCTGCAGCCGCAGTAAAGAAATTCAATGCCTTCAGTGAGGCAACCGCGTGCTTCTTCGGATTCTGCATCCGCATGTGGTAATTGACGATCCGGCCTCGCAGGTCAATATCCAATTGATTACAGAAAAGTGTCGGATAACCCAGCTGCCTCATAAGAGGCTGAGCAAATTGGTAAAAGGTGTCCGATAGGATAATGATCTGACTACGCTCCCTGAGCCATTCTAGGAAAGCAACCGCCCCTTCCAAAGGACCCATTGCAGCGATGACATCTTGGATGTCACCGATCTTCAACCCATGCCGGTCGAGAATCCCTAATCGTTGCTTCATGAGTTGGTCATAGTCCGGCATCTCCCGAGTAGTCATCTTCAACTCATCAATCCCCGTCTTCAGCGCAATATTGATCCAAATCTCAGGAACGAGCACACCTTCCAAGTCTAAACACACAACAACAGGCTTCTGCATTTCCTCTCCTCTCACCGGACATACCAACATGGAGAGCGATCAGCCATCGGCTGCTCAGTTCCCCTCTGACAATGACTGACTCAAACATCGCCAGACCTTATCGAGCGCGTGATCGAAGAGTTGAGTACCCTTCCACATCATTCGGTCGTTCGGTCGCGCATGGGTTTCTGCCCAATCGAGTGCCAGCGGCAGTGGAATCAACCGTGTGGAAGTGCTCGTCAATTCCTGCCATAGCAACCCCAGAACGGTACTCATACGCATGGGTGTGGGAATGGTCTCCACTTGATTCGAGATAAGGTCCTCACACTGAGAAGCGGGAGACGTGACCAACAGTTCACGGCAAGCTGCCGGGCGTTCGTCATAGATGGTGCACACTTCTTCTTCTAAGAATGGACAGGTCAATCGGAGCGCGTAGTACCTGCGATTCACCTCATCAAGGGCTTCATCACCGGGATGATCAGACGCTCCGCACAACTCAAAGAGTTGTTGCCAGATGCCATTGGCTCGCAATCGCGCGTTGGTCGCAGCAAACCGTTCAATGATCCGAGCTTGTTGCTCGACAGGACGAGAGCGAACCCAATCATGCACCATAACCGCTTCCGGTGCGGACAGGGGAACCAACATTCGGCAACAGGCGGCACAACCTTTTTGGCAGGAAGAGGCCTTCCCCTGTTCAGCCAACCGTGTGACTTCCAAGGCCTGTGTCTCTTCTCCTAAACGTCTCATTAGAGGCACGATGGCCGTAATGGGAACAAACCCGGTCGGCACATCTACAGCCGTGGTAATTTGGCCAGCAGGTGTATTGAGGGAAATCTCAAATCGTTCACTGATCTGGGGAGTCATTCACGCAACCAGCTTGAAGTGGAATCCGTTCCTTTCACGTGCGATAGACAGTAATATGCGTCTGTGCGACGAATCAAGAGCTCTGGATCAGCGGCATTGCCACACAACAGATCACCCCCGCACGCATGAGGATCATTTTTGAGACCATTGAATCGTCTCCATCAGGTGCATACGATCCTACCGGCTCAGTCGCCGTACCCCGAATGGACTTCCATAATAAGGCCATCTTTGGGTCTTGCACGTCATGGGAAAAAGCGTACAGTTTACGCTGCGCGGGTACACCGACCCTGCCGTCCATGAGAGAGCCAATGAGAGATCGTCACTCATATCGAGTCAGCGAGGTGTACCCCCGCCCAACCATTGCTCGCGTCATCGCTTTGAGTAATATCCTTCTCCTCGCAGGCGTCACGGCAATCCCACAACCATAGCCGATCAGCTTGCTCCGGCTTCACAGAAGCTCGATAATGGGGCATGGGATCGCCACAAATTTTCTCAGGCCATATCATCGGCTTACTCAAATCGTACATGCGCGACTTGATCGATCAGGCTGAGCAGGAGAAGCGGTCCAACGAACAATTCGGCTTTACATCCCATCCCTACCGACCAGATGAGGCGCTGTCCGATCTCTTGGCGCTGCTCGATGACCGCATCGAATCAGAAGGGGTGCAGGTTGGTCTACCGGACGGCTTTCTCCATGACATGTGGGATCTCTGTAACGAGGCCCTCCCATCAATCTCGGACCGTGTGTGGCTCGAGGTCAATCTTGACGGACAAATTCCTGAAAAAGCGCAACTGAGGACATTGACCTATCGTGCGCTGATCGATTTTATCGAAACTCGTTCAGGAGAAAAACATTGAACCTTTGGGGAGATGGAGGCCACCTATCATGCATGACACACCGCCGTGGATAGCGTCTTCGTATCTCGCATTACCAGGAGGGAGCGATCAGAATGGTCTCACGAAACTATTGGCTGATGAAATCTGAGCCCACGACCTTCTCCATCGACGACCTCGTGCGATCTCCCGGCCAGACGACCTATTGGGACGGGGTACGTAATTATCAAGCTCGCAATTTTATACGCACTATGGCAGTGGGTGACCAGGTCCTGTTCTACCATAGCAACGCTGATCCCCCCGCAGTGGTCGGTATCGCAGAAGTCGTCAGAGCCGCCTATCCGGATTCAACGCAATTCGATAAAAAGGACAAACATTACGATCGAGCAAGCAAGCCGTCCGAACCGAGGTGGGACATGGTCGACATCAAACATGTCAGAACATTCTCCAAACCGTTGACATTGGACAATTTGCGAAGGGACCCTCAACTCAAAGGCATGGTTTTATTGAAGAAAGGCTCCCGGCTCTCTGTTCAGCCGGTCACTTCCGGCGAATGGAAGCACATCCTGCGTTTAGCGGAAAACTGACTGGTTCGCATTTTAGATGCTGGCTTTTCCATCATCCATATATCGATGCTGCCAATCCAACCACGCATGGCCGAGCTCGTGAGCCAAAATATACCGGCGGCGGGTGACTGGAAGCCGTTTTCGTACGTAAATTGTCTTCGTGTCATCGTCCCAGATCCCATCAGCATTGGAATCGCGCTTGTCCATCTCTACATCCGATAACTGCCGAACCGAAATTCGATAGCCGAACGGCAGGACAACCTGATTGGGAATTCGTAGCATCTTTTTTCGCTCTTTCAACATGGTTCCCATGGTTCACCCCTCTACATCCTCCTGGTGGGTTAGCCTACCACAAGCAGGCAGTTCGCGTGTTGCCATTTTTATTGCATACTATCAATGCGTTACGATTGTCTTACAGTAAAAGAGGTGGTCAAAACTTTCCCCCCCGCCGCAACGTCAACCCTTTTCACCAAGCACGGGAATTGTGTATGATCGGTGCATGGAACCGCCAATGAACCAAGACATGATGTCCCCATGGCCAACGTGGGTCCCCCTTGTTGGGGTCAAAATTCGAAATCGCGGAGAAGTCAAAAAGTTGGGATCCAATGGACTATCCGTATCGCATGGCGAACCAGTCTTGCTTGAGGCCGACGGCGAGGTGACCTACGGTATCGTCTATACCGAGCCCTACTCAGCCCCGTTTACTCCGCCCATGCGAGCCATGAAATCCATCTTGCGCAAGCCGAATTCTGAGGAAGCTGAGCTGATCTCCAGACTCGAGCGCCTGTCTGAGGAAGCTGCTGGGTATTGCAAGGCGAAAGCTGCCCATCTCAATATCCGCCTGAAGCTGGTCGAGGTTTATGGAGCCATGGATCGCCGCCAGCTCACCTTTGTCTACACAGCCGACGAGCGCGTCGATTTTCGAGTACTCGTGCGTGACCTCGCACGGCGGTTTGGCGGTCGAATCGAAATGCGCCAAGTCGGTGTCCGTGAAGAAGCCAGACGCCTGGGTGGAATAGACACTTGTGGCTTGATTTTATGCTGCGCGTCGTTCCTGACCGATGTCAAACCGGTCACAGCCAAGCAGGCAAAGAAAATGGACCTGCCAATCGATGATCCACGCCTCCTCGGCGTCTGTGGGCGGCTGAAGTGCTGTTTAATGTTTGAGATGATGGATGCTCAGGGAAAGATCTCTCCGCAGGCACAACAACTCATCACTCCGACCAAAGCTGATTCGCCGACCTCCCCGACTCTGCCGTCATAATTCACACCCCACCGACACCGAAGTTCGGTAACTCCTTTTTCTGCAACCTATTCGAATCCTTTTCACTAATGCGCCCTCTAATGCACCATCGAATTCAGAGGTGGTTCTCTCTCTAGATGGGCTAGGAGAGGATTCCTCACACTACGGGGGGTATTGCAATGAGAAAAGGACTCTTGGCCGTTTTTGCACTGGTCGCCATTGGATGTAGCAACCTTGCCACACAGAACGCCGTGAGTGGGGAACCAGCCAGTCCGGCCGTTGGATACGATATCCATGTTCAGGCACCCCACATGATGCCGGACGGGACTCCAGGAGGCCCGTTTCATCACTATTGCAAGGGTATCTCCGATAAGATTCTTCAATGTCTTTTGTTTGAATCCACTGATCCAAAAGCACCGCTGGTCGCCATCGAATATTTCGTCGCCAAAGACCTCACCAGGAAGCTCCCGGCTATTCAGTGGCACCGCCATTTTCATGATCATAAGGTCGAAATCGCAACCGGCCGAGTCCAAGTACTTGGAGTGCCCCCTGACCAAGCTGCCAAAATAGCCGAAGCCGCCGCGGGGACAGACGGCGTCATCTATCAGCTCTGGCAACACGGCCAAGAATTCCCCGATGGCACTGTGACGTTCCCACAATCGCTCGGACACAAATTCCCAGGGTATTCCGACAAGTAGGTCACGAAGAAGACGCATACGGACGTCACGCCGCCGGGAGGACCCGTTCAATCGCCTCCCGGCGGATCAGAGGGGAAATATGCTGCCAACACTCACCCGGTCCACACTACTCACCACGATTGTCGGAGTTCTCGCACTCATCTCGTGGACGAGCCCTGCGCTTAGTGCCGATGCGGCAGTCCTCAAACCCCGAGTACCGCCTGATCAAATCGAACAGGCCAGAACCTGGAAGAATCCTGTCCCGCCCACGCAAGAGTCCATCGAGAAAGGCAAGCAGCTCTTTCAGGGAAAAGCCTTTTGTATCACCTGTCATGGAAGAGACGGCAAGGGACTAGGAGCGGACATTGAGCCGGGAACGCTCAAGGGTCCCTTACCACGAAATTTCACGGACCAGGAATGGCAAGCAGCCAGAAGTGACGGGGAGCTTCTCTGGATCTTGAAGAACGGCAGTAAAGGCACCGCGATGGCGCCGTTTATTCCACTTATTCTCACTGAGGAAGAAGCCTGGCAGGTGCTGCTCTATGTCCGATCGTTTGGTCAACCCCCACACTCATCGGCATCCGGAATCCAACCATAGAAGACCCGTTTCCCGGTCAGTCCCCATCAGAAAACCGGTGGACCGATCCGTGCGTTACATCCTCTGACCTGGGAGATCTCATTCGTGACCGGTTAACGCTCAGTGGACTGAGAAGGTGGACGGTCCTGTAGAAGGGAGTGTATCGTCTCTCCCCCCAGTGCTCGCTCCACTGCCTGGTCGCGGCGGTGTAAGAGTGCAGACACCGGATCGCTGGTATCGAGATGGGGTACGATCCAAGGCGGGGTTCCATTGCGCACCGAGTTCAGCACTTCCTTCACAAAAATCAAGTCCGGCGACTTAAGGAGGCTCACCCCTTCCGGTTCCTGGAGACGCCCTGCGAACCCATTAGCAACGAGCCGCTCGACTTCTTCCTCCACTAAGGACAAGGGCAGATTCAATTCGCTCGAGAGTTCCGGCAGCTTCAGCGGGCGATTGCCCCTGAGATACTGATGTCCCAGGACTCGTAGGACTTTCAGGGCCAGCTCCTCACGGAAGAGATACGTGCCCTGATCCCAGAGGAGGCGGGACAAATACGCCGCAGGGTATTGATAGAAAAATGAGAGCTGTGCACCAATCAAGACGATCATCCATCCGGTATAGAGCCAGAGGAGAAAGAGGATGAGCACGGCAAAACTTGAATAGATCGCACTATAATTGGCGGACGTCGCCACAAATTTGGCAAACGCCTCTCCGGCAATGATCCACAGAATGGCTGCGGACACCCCACCGACCGCTGCCGATTGCACCCGGACATGCGTATTGGGAATGACCTTATAGAAAAAGGTGAACAGGCCACAGAGCATGACGAAAGGAATCGCCTCGCCGCTCCACACTAGCAACGTGCCAAACGGCTCCATTTGCACGAGATGCTGCACTAGAGTATGACTTTGCAGTGATGCCAATAAGCCAAAGGCACTCATGAGAAGCACCGGCCCCACAAGAACCGCGCTCAAATAGTCGGCAAACTTCCGATCCCACGTGCGCCCCTGCTTCACCTGCCAAATCACGTTCAAGGCCTGCTCGATTTTGTCGATCAACGAGTACGTCGTATAAAACAGTCCGGCAACCCCCACAACTCCCAACACGCCGATCTTGATGTTGTCCACAAACCTCACGATGGTAGCCGTGATCTCGTGACTCTTCGGGCCCAATGGCTCCAGCAGTTGCGCCAACATCGGCTCGATCACGTG
Organism: uncultured Nitrospira sp.; assembly: GCA_964430555.1. Classification (GTDB taxonomy): domain Bacteria; phylum Nitrospirota; class Nitrospiria; order Nitrospirales; family Nitrospiraceae; genus Nitrospira_D. The sequence goes on from CAYSFU010000014.1 coordinate 58,522, forward strand.
GTGAACGTCGAAAGCCTTCAGCACCGAGAACATCACGGCAAGAAACGGCACCAGGGAGAGCAATGTCGTGAACACGAGGCCGGCTGCTCGAGCATCGAGCAGCCGATGGCGGAACTCTATACCGACAGCCGTGGCTAGTCGAATGACTTGCGTTCCCAACCGCTGAGCTCGTGACATGGTCGAGAGATCTCCGGTCCAGAGATCCTGCTTTGTAAACTGAGACATGCGGGAAGAGTCGGCCATAGATCTCACTGCTCCGAACAGTGCGTTCACATTGAATCAATTTACCAATACACCGTGCGGAGGGGAACAGCCATGCAAGAAATCAGGATACCATTCCTAGATACGTTTCCCAAGAGTCTGATACAGGACATGACTCGCATCGTACTGAATAGTGAGCTGCGGCCTTGCCTACGTTCATTTACTGCCCCTGAGTCAGTATGATACGGTCCAAGCTCTTATGCCAGAATCTGTCTCTTCCTTCACCCTCGTCGATGTGCCCGGCGCAGTGCCGCTGTTGGGCCACCTGGGTGCATTTAGACGGCAGCCTTTGGAGTCCCTCTCGGCCTGGTGGCGACAACATGGCGATGCGCTCCGCTTTCGACTGGGTCCGAAGATCTTCTATTTATTCAGTCACCCTGATCTTGCCGAAGAAATTCTCGTCAAACAATCTGACCGTTTTGTGAAGGTCTACAACCCTCGTCGACCACATGGCCTTGCGCTCGTATTGGGGAACGGCTTGGTGACCAGTTCCGGTGAGGTCTGGAAACGACATCGACGAATCATCCAGCCGATCTTCCACCGCTCTCGGATGGCCGCAATGGCCGATCGTATGGCTCAAGTGGGCGAACAACGCTTGAGCTTGTGGAAAAGTCGGGAGGGAGACACGATCGACATCGCGGCGGAAATGATGCAGCTGGCTCTGGAAGTCATCTCACAAACGATGTTCAGCACGAGCATGACCCACCACACCGACCGCATCAGTCACGCGCTGCAAGTGAGCATCCAGTACGCCTTCGATTCATTCAGCAATCCGTTCTCCTTTCCCCCGTGGGTGCCGACCGCGCGCACCCGTGAATTTCGTTCGGTGATGCGGTTCTTGGATGGGCTCATGTATAGGTTGCTGGATGAACGGCACCGGAGCGGTGCGCACCATGATGATCTGCTGGATCTGCTGCTTCAGGCTCGCGACGAAGAAACCGGTGAGGGACTGAGTGACCAAGAACTGCGCGATGAAGCGCTGACTATTTTTGCCGCGGGTCACGAAACCACAGCGAACGCACTCGCCTGGACCTGGTATCTTCTGGCGACTCATCCTGAGGCGACAGCACGGTTTCATGAAGAAGTGGACCGAGTGCTTCGGGGACGAACCCCTAATGCTGGTGACCTCGAGCACCTCCCCTATACACGGGCCATCTTCGAAGAGTCACTCCGGCTCTATCCACCAGCGCCGGCGATTCACCGCAAAGCCGCGACGAACACAACCGTTGGTGGGCTATCCCTGCCGGAAGGGGTCTTCGTCTTGATCGGCTCATACAATCTGCACAGGCATCCTGATTTTTGGACGAATCCTGAACAGTTTCTGCCCGAGCGATGGCTGAATGATGGGCGGCCGCGTTCTCGCTATGCCTACATCCCGTTCGGCGCGGGACCACGCGCCTGTGTGGGGCTTCATTTTGCATCAGTGGAAGGGCCCCTTCTGCTGGCTCTGATCGGTCGTCACTACGACCTCCATCTGGCACAAGACAAGGTTGAACCTTACCTCACGGTGACCCTGCGGCCAAAAGGCGGCATCAAAATGACGATTCAGCCTCGGCCTGTGCCAGTCGCTCCAGCCATGTAAATCCGATACCACGGCCCTCGCTCATGTTCAGACAAGTTGAGTATGTCCAACCATGTCTTGAAGAAAGGCTGTAGGACGATCATGCGATCGCCCATCAGGGAGAGTGAAAATTTACCGACAGGGTTTGCGTGTATCAATGGGAGATGTGCAGAAGCGAGCGAGGTTTGGTGGGCCGTGTAGGGGTCGAACCTACGGCCCGCTGATTAAGAGTCAG
>CAYSFU010000015.1:0-58495 GCA_964430555.1 uncultured Nitrospira sp.
CGGCGATAGCCACGGATCTTGATACGTCAAGAGACTTATGCAGCCCTACACTAGGGATTGGGCTTTCGTCGTCGGTCCAGCATCCAGCGGGTGATGCCGAGATGTTTGGCGGCCAGAGATTTATTTCCGTCGGATCGACGTAACACTTCCCTGATGATGCGGTCTTCGAGGTCGGGTAGGGATTCACCGAGGCGGAATGACAGATGGATCTGAACGGGATCTGTGGTATCGGAGAACGTCGATCCAAGAGGCGGAGGATCAGCGATCGATTGCATGGGAGCCTCTTGCACATCGGAGGGAAAATGTGCTGCTTCAAGCATCTCACTGGGACAGAAGAGCACCGCCCGCTCCATCAGATTGCTGAGCTCCCGCACATTGCCTGGGAACTGGTACCGTTGTAGAAGTGTTTCCGCACTCACTCCCAATGCCCGAACCGGTTTTCTCAGTGCGAGTGCCGAACGGGCTAAAAATTGCTTCGCAAGGAGGATGATGTCATCCGGCCGTTCCCGCAGCGGAGGAATCATGAGGGTCACGACGTTCAGTCGGAAATAAAGATCTTCACGAAACTCGCCTTTGGCGACGGCATCCTTCAGATTACGATTCGTGGCCGCCATGAAACGCACATCCACCGGGATCGTGGCGGATCCCCCTACACGGCGGAGGGTTCGCTCCTCGATGACCCGCAAGAGCTTCGCTTGCAACGGGAGGGGGAGGTCGCCGATCTCGTCGAACATGAGGGTCCCTCCCTCCGCCAGTTCGATCAAGCCGGTCTTGCGGCCTGCGGCTCCGGTGAATGATCCTTTCTCGTGGCCGAAGAGCTCACTTTCAAAGAGCTCCCGTGGAATCGATGGACAGTCGACTTCGATGCAGGGTTTGTCGGCTCTGGCGCTGTTATAGTGGATCACCCGACCCATGTACTGTTTCCCCGTGCCAGTTTCGCCTTGGAGCAACACGGTGACGCGATCATTTTTTGCGAGCTCTCGAACCTGGCCCATGAAGAGTTGAGTGGTCAGACTTTCAGCAATGACGCGGTCGAACGCATAGCGGTCGGCGTCTTGTCCGCTCTGCGCATGCACCTGGCGCTGCAACGTCAGCAGTTGCGTCGCTCTAGTCAATGCGTGCAAGAGGTCTTCCATATCAATGGATTTGGCGACGAAGTCGAAGGCTCCTAGTTTCGTCGCCTCGACCGCGTCTTTTACGGTGCCTCTCGCGGTGACCAAGATGACCAGTAAGGCGGGCGAAGTCTGTTTGACACGGGCCAGCACATCCAGACCCGTGAGATTGGGCATGACCAAATCAAGCACGAGAATATCGGGCTCAGCGGTGCGCAGCAGCCCGAGCGCTTCCTCGCCAGAACTCGCAGTCTGGACCAGATAGCCGTGATCGCTGAGGCGAAGCGCGAAGGCCTCGCGAACAGACGCTTCATCTTCAACGAGGAGCAGTTGCCAGGTCATCATATTACCGTTCTGGTTTCAAGGGAAGCCACACTTCCACCACCGCTCCGCTGTCGGATGGACTGGTGATCACCAGTTGTCCGCCATGCCGTTCGATAATGTCGTGCGTGATGGTGAGTCCAAGCCCAACGCCCTTTGCCTTCCCACTGGTGAAGAATGGCTCGAAGATCCGCTTGAGATCGTCTGGGGCAATTCCCTTTCCTGTATCAGAGAAGGCGAGCAGGACACCGGGGCCTCGCCGAGATTCCCTCCGCATCGTGATGGTGAGGTCTCCACCGTTCGGCATGGCGTCTATCGCATTCATCGTAATGTTGAGGCAGCCCTGTTGAAGATGTGCACGAGAGGCTTCCACCAGCGGTAGATCCGGAGCAATCGTCTTTCGCACGTGCACGTGCCGGTTGGTCAAGTTGGGTTTCAGCAAGGTCATGGTGTCGTCGATGAGGGAGGACAGGTCGCAGGGATGGAGATCGAACGGACGCGGTCGAAGTTGGTTTAGGTGAGACTCCAATAGCTCGTCGATACGCGTGGCTTCCCGCGCGATGAGCCGACAGCGGTCTCTGGCCTCTCTCGGCAAGTGTTCCTGATCTGCCAAATGCGTGGCGAGGCTACCGAGTCCAATCAATGGATTGCGGACTTCATGCAGAATGCCGCCGGTCAATTGTCCAACCAGTTTGATGTGCTCCGCATGCCGCAAGGCTTCCAGCATCTGCTCTCGCTCGGTCAAATCCGTGAGGATGGCCATGTAGTACTGTGTGGTGCCGTCACGATCTTTTACCGGGCTCACGCTTTCCCAGGCAAGAAATTCTGAGCCATCTTTCCGTCGATTCACAAACCGATCGACAAAGGCGTGGCCTGCCCGCAATGCCTGCCAGAGTCGGTCGTAAAAGGCTTGGTCATGTTTTCCGGACTTTAAAATGGACGGACGTTGTCCCAGTGCTTCCTGACTCGTCCAGCCGGTCATTCGTTCGAGCGCGGGGTTCCACTCCAAAATGAAGCCGTCCGTGTCGGTCAAGATGATTCCGTCTTGCGCTGCCGTGAATAATCGATGATAGAGATCCCGTTGCGTGTCGGCTCGCCGCCGCCGCTCCAGCACCGTTGCGACGGTATTGGCGACCGTACAGAGAAACTCGAGTTCCGTGACCGTATAGTCGCGAACAGACTTTGAGTGGGCGGTCATGGCGCCGTACACCCGGTCTTCGACTAACATCGGCACGCACATGCCCGCAATGCCGCCATGTTCGGTTAACAGTTTTGAAGGGGTGAACCGAGTTTCCTGACGCAGATCCCGGACGACTACGGGAAGCCGCTCGCGAATGGCGTAACCGGCCTGCGAGTGGGTGCCGCCTTCAATGGTCAACTTCGCAATCAGGTCAGGGGCCAGACCGATTCCTGCGACGACGGCGAGATGATCGTCTGCCTCCCGCTGAACGAGAATTTTACAGAGCTCGACGTGGAGTGCCTCGGCGGTATGGATTACGGCTTCGTTCATCAACTCCTGCGCCGGGGCATCGCTGACCGCCAGCGTTCCAATACGGGCGAGCACCGACTGAAACCTGGCAATCTGCGAGGCTTCCTGAGCCAACTCCGTATGTTCGGTGACGTCTTGTAGGACCAACAGCACGCCGGTCTCGCCGTGGTAGGGGACCACGTGATATCGACATGCGTAGACGAGCGTTTGACCGTGGTGATTCAAGAGACAATAGGTCTTGCTGCCTCGCGCTCCCAGCGTTTCCTTGTTCCAGCCCATTGCATCGGCAAAGAGCTGCGATCGAAGCGACGCATCACGAGAGGGAGAGTGGCTTGGGTCGAAAGTTGGTGCCTCCACCAGTTCGCCGAATTGTGAATTTTCAAACACCAGAATCCCCTTGGCCATGAAGCATAGCCCACCTTCCAAACAGTCGCTCACCCAGGCCAACACCTCTGCGGCGGCGATTTCTGGTTTGCGACGGACGGAATCCTTGGGCTGAGATGCACGTGTCGTACGGCGTTTCACGCCTCGCCTCTCTTGTGGGAATCCATATATCGGGAATGGATAGTATACCGAGACCGCCGAGATATCGTCGAGTGAGTTGCAATAGAGAGACACGAAGCGATGCGAGATGACACCTGCATTGCGCAGGGCATTCTGCTCGACCTGTCCGAGTCATAGCAAAGGTTGCATGGCTCGTGATACAGAGAGGTATGAGCAGACGGACACTTGAAACGCTTTCCTTTGACAATACCTATTCGCGTCTCTCCCAGGATTTTTACGCGAGAGTGAATCCTACGCCCTTTGCGTCTCGTCCCTATCTGATCCATGTCAACCGGGCGGCAGCCGAGCTGATCGATCTTGATCCGGAACAATTCGTACGGCCGGAGTTTGCGGAGCTCTTCGGCGGAAGTGCTCTCGCGCCAGGCATGGAACCGCTCGCGATGCTGTACTCCGGTCATCAATTCGGCGTGTATGTCCCACAACTTGGCGATGGGCGTGCGATTCTCCTCGGCGAGGTGAAAACCGATCAGGGGAAGCGATGGGATCTCCACCTCAAAGGAGCGGGGATGACGCCGTTTTCTCGCGATGGAGACGGAAGAGCGGTACTGCGGTCTACGATCCGTGAGTACCTGTGCTGCGCGGCGATGCAGGGCCTCGGTATCCCAACCACACAGGCACTGTGTCTAGTCGGCAGCGATGACAAGGTCTATCGCGAGCAGATCGAAACCGGCGCCATGTTGGTTCGGATGGCACCGTCGCATGTCCGCTTTGGTAGTTTTGAAGTGTTCTATTACCGCAAACAATACGATCATGTGAAAACTTTGGCTGATTATGTGATCGAGCAGCATTTTCCCCATCTTCTCGAAACCGATGAGAAGTATGCGCGATTCTTTGCCGAGGTGGTCGAGCGCACTGCGCGATTGATCGCTCGATGGCAGGCGGTTGGTTGGGCACATGGGGTGATGAATACGGACAATATGTCGATTCTCGGTCTCACGCTGGATTATGGACCGTACGGGTTTCTGGACGACTACGATGTGGGGTTTATCTGCAACCACTCCGATCACAACGGCCGCTATGCGTTCAATCAGCAACCTTCGATCGGACTCTGGAATTTGAGCTGCTTGGCGCAGGCGCTTCTGCCATTGGTGGAAAAGGAAGTGCTCAAAGCGAGCCTTGAGGCCTATCAACCCGTGTTTGACCTCGACTATCGGAAGCAGATGAAGGGGAAATTTGGATTGCGTGACGAGCGGGCCGGAGACGGTGAACTGATCCGAGATTTCCTCGGGCTGCTTCAAGGGAGCCATGCGGACTACACGATCGTATTTCGAGAGTTGGGCACGTTCTCCTCGAAGAATGGCGCGATTCATGAGGCGTTGCGGGAGCACTTTCTCAACCGCGAGCGATTTGACGAGTGGGCAGTGCGCTATCGAGACCGGCTGCGGAGCGAACGCAGTCCCGACGATGAACGGCGTGAGCGAATGAATGGTGTGAACCCCAAGTATGTGCTGAGGAATTATCTTGCGCAGATCGCGATCGAGAAAGCACAGCACAAAGACTTTTCAGAGATCGACCGTCTTGTTACCGTGCTCCGGACTCCCTTTGCCGAGCAGCCAGGTATGGAGTCATACGCGCTGCCGCCGCCGAATTGGGGCAAGCACCTGGCTGTCAGTTGCTCGTCATAAGAACCGTCGGCCACCCCATTTCCGCTGTTCATGACCAGGTCTCTCTACTTCACAGTCTCAGACGTCTGATGTAGAGTGTCGCGCACGGGCACCGCACGAGTGTCTGGATGATGCTCCTCACCCTCCTCGACGTGAGATGGCAAAGAAGCAAAGCGATTCCAAAATTGCGGTGGCGGGGGCTCTGACGCTGGTGCTGGCACTGGCGGGAGCCATGCTGGTCAAGGAACCACTGCGCAGCTCGCGTCCGATCGGTACAGGGTTGGACATGAAGACCACAATTGAAGAGCACACGGTACGTGCGCGTTTGTGGGAAGATCCTGTCGCGGCTGTTCAACGAGGCTTGCGGGAGGGCAAGGCGAATCGGCCTGTTTCGACGCAGTCCCCTCCACTCACACAACGGCTCAAGTCGCTTCGACAGACTCTTACTGAGCGAGTCAAGGAGGGCCAGCATGTCACGGTTCTTCTGGTGACGACCAGTGGAGGTCCCTATGTCGAAAGCACTGAGTCTCGGATTCGAGATCGGTACGCGGTCGGAACAGCTCTAGGAGTGTCCTGTTATGTGCCGGAACAGGAGGGGCAGCTTTCGTTTGTGGAGTGGGATTTCCAGAGCCCTCTCCCGGCCCTGCCGTATGAGTGGTACCGACTCAGACGAACCAGGTTGTGCGACGAGGAATCGCCTCGCTCTCATAGTGTGCTGGTCGTGTGGTTCCCTGACGACGCGCTCAGTCGAGGTGTTTTGGCCGGCCTGACCTCCTTCTCACAGGCGCTCGTCTGCCGAGAAGCCGAGAAGAAGGGCGAGTGTTTACTCACTGATGATCAGCGCAAGCTCGTTCGCTTGAATCCGCAGCTCCAACAGTCAATCACCTTCAAGATCCTCGGCCCTCGTAGCTCGTCAGGATTTCGGGCGCTCCTGGACGAGGCCGGAGAGTCCTATGGTGAGCCGCGCCGAGGAATCGGCGTCTGGCCGAACACCGATGGCTGGATCGAGTTGTACTCTCCGTGGAGCAGTGCAATGAAGGGGCTCCTGGCCTACGGACTTAAGCCAAGCGGCGGGAAAGGTTCACCCTGTAGCTCGTACACGTTTTGTGAGCAGGACTTCACTCGTCGGCTTACGGATGCGAATATCCGGTTGGTCTACGATATCGGTTCCGATGACCAGTTATTCGAATCCTTGGTCGAGGAGTTGGAGCGGCGGCAGGTCCGTCTCGGTTGGGATGCGGTGATTTTGATCGGAGAATGGGATTCTTTCTATGGACGGGCGCTCCCAATCGAGTTTCGAGCCGCTGCCTGTAAGAAGATTGCGACCTTTTCCGAGCAGGACTTGGAGACGATCGACGTTCCGGTGACGATCAAGCAGTGGTGCTCCGATATTCCCCATGCCATTGATCTCCAAATTCGACGACAAGCCGACTACGAATCGTTGCGCCTCAACGTTCAGCGATACAGCTATCTGAGCGGGCTGGATGGTGAAGTGCCGGGAGAAGACAAGAACAAAGTTGCACGTGCCGACAGTGCAAAAGACAGCCAGCGTGAGCGTCCGGAAGGGACGAGCCAGGTGGACTATGTGCGGGCGCTAGTGAATCGGATCCATGATGAGGGAGAGGGGGCTCGAGCCATCGGGATCTTTGGAACCGATCCCTATGATTCGCTGCTGATCATCAAAGCCCTTCGCCCTGCGTTTCCGCATGCCATTTTCTTTACAGTGGGTCTCGATGCGCGGCATCTTCACCCGAGTGAGTATAAATGGATCCGCAACGTGGTCATTGCCTCGCCGTTTGGGTTGCAGTTGGATGGCGGTTTGCAGCGCGATGTCCCACCGTTCAGGAGCAGTTATCAGACCTCAACGTATTTTGCGACCTTGCAGGCGGTCGGACACGTCATGTGTCGTCGTGAGCGACCTGATATGGCGAATCGCCTCTGTGACACGACTTATCACGCTGCATTGACGCCTGAGGACCGCGTGTACGATGCCGGGGGGCATCCCAGATTATTTGAGGTGGGAAGGAACGGCGCGGTCGATTTGAGCATCGTCGCAAAAGAAAGCGTTCGTACGATTCATCCGTTACGATCCGATCTGGATTATACGGATGAATATGGCCAGCTTCGACAGGGCGTCGGGTTCGACAATACCGCCGTGGCGGCCGGAACCGTGGTGGGGTTTGCGCTGTTCGTCGTGGTGGCCTGGAGCAACCAGCGCCTCTGGTCTGCCATTGTGCGTCATCCGCGTGTATTGGGCATCACGGGAGTTCTGCTTGTCGCGATGTTTGTGGTCTTTGTCGTGGCCGGCGGTGCCGATGCGCTGTTGGCCGGGCACGACGAAGGAGAGCCGTTTTCGTGGACGGCCGGTGTCAGTATCTGGCCGAGTGAGTTGTTGCGACTTGCGGTGGTCGTGCTGTCGATTCTCTTGTTCGTAAAGGGCGCCCGCGATCTCACAAAGAACAGTGAACAGATCGACGAAAAGTTCCAGTTCGAAGATCTGTCGAAGCGCCAGCGGCTCTCTCCCCAAACCTTCTGGACGAATCTCCAGCGGGTCTACCATCCGCTTGCCACAGTTGCCTCGACGAAGGTTGATCAGGCATGGAGCCGCTATCGAGAAGCGAGTCAACTGAGCCAAGGAATAGCCCGCACACTCCTGCTGTTCATTCTGTATATGGGAGCGATGTGGGCCATCGGGCGTTTCGTGTTGGACGAGGAATACATTCATCCCTGCCGTGGATCCCTGAGCTGCAACGTGGACTCTTTCATGACATTCGCGAGCGTCAGCATCGTCGTGCTGCTGAATCTGGCGGTCTTCGACGCAGTCATGCTCTGCCGTCGATGGATCGGATGGGTGATCAGCTCAACGGGAGGATGGTCTCAACAAGTCCGGGAAGAGTATCTGCGCAATTATGGGCTAGGAGAAGCCGAGAAGGCCGAATTTGAGAAGTTGAAATATCTTGCCGTGGTGGATCTTATTGCGCAGCGGACAGAGGTGATCAATCGACTGATCCGCTATCCCTTTATCGCGCTCTTGATCATGATCGCCGCCCGTAACGAGTATTTCGATATCTGGAATTATCCTCTCTTGTTGTTGCTGTCCTGGTCGGCCAATGTGCTGGTCGCGCTTCTCGGCGCAGTCCTGCTGTATCAATCGGCCAGTCGGGCAAAAGCCGTCATGCTGGCTGGGCTCAACCGGCAAATTGTTCAGACCTTGGGAATCGGGCAGGACCACGATATTCGAGTGAAACAGATTCAGCACGTCATCAGCGAAGTCGAAGACAATGAACAGGGTGCTTTTGTGCCGCTCTATCAACAGCCGGTCGTCGAATCGTCGCTGTATGGGTTGGTGGCGCTGCTGCAATATCTGTATCTCAGTTAGGGGACGGTATGCGTGAAGTCTCACTCGGGGGATTGAAGGTTCGGCTCGCCGGTGGTTCGGACGGGAAGGGTGGAGGCGACGGCCCAGTCGTAATGTTACTGCATGGATTTGGCGCGCCAGGAGACGATTTGGTGCCGCTCGCGGACGTGATCCACGCTCCTCGTGGGACCCGCTGGATTTTTCCAGAAGCCCCACTTTCTCTCAACATGGGGTTCGGGGACTCTCGAGCCTGGTGGATTATCGACTTTGCACGTATTCAAGCAGATCGTGCCGCAGGTCGCATGCGTGATCTATCTGTGGAAGTTCCGCAGGGACTTGCCTTGGCGCGGGAGCGCATTCTGACATTCCTGAATGCGCTTCCGCGGCAACTCCCGATTGATTACAAGAAGACCGTCATTGGGGGATTTTCCCAAGGCGCGATGCTCACCTGTGATGCCGTGCTTCACACCGACTATCCGTTCGCGGGTCTGGTGCAGCTGTCTGGCAATCTATTGGCGCGAACGGTCTGGAATCCGTTGATGTCGAAGCGCAGCGGTTTGTCAGTTTTTCAAAGTCATGGTGTGCAGGATGATATCCTTCCATATCTTGGAGCCGAGCGACTTCGTGATGCGCTGACCCAATCGGGTCTCGTTGTCGAGTGGCATAGTTTCCAGGGTGGTCATGCGATTCCAGGGGAGGTGTTGCGGCGACTGAGCCCATTCATCACGAAAACGGCTGGGATAAGGTCATGACATCGTTTGAGCTCGTTGGGTCGGACGGCAAACGGATCAAAGGTGATCGAATCGATGGAACAGGCCGGCAGATTCTCTTCATCACCGGGTTTCTCTCGAAGCGCTGGGGGAACAAGAGTAAGGCGCTGGCGCAATGGTGCCGGGAGAAGGGATGGGCATTTTACTGTTACGATGTGCGCGGCTTTGGTGATTCTGAAGGACAGTTCACGGATTACACGCTCTCCGATTGGATCGCTGATGCGCGCGCTGTCTTGGATTCCATCAATGCCGGTCCGCCGATCACAATCGTCGGGAATTCGCTCGGCAGTTGGATCGCCTGGCTCGTCACGCAAGAATTCCAGGCGGTCGAAGAACTCATCTTGATTGCGCCCGCGTTCAACATGATGGGTGAGCGCGCCAAGACCATTTCGAGTGAACGGCTTCATGATTGGCATACGGCCGGATGGATGCCGTGGGATGAGGACCCGTTGCATCGAGACTGGCCGTTGTCCTGGACCTGGGTAGAAGAAAGCGAACAGTCTTGGGCCAAGACCTTCGATATCGTCCGTCATGTGAAAACCACGATTCTACATGGTCAGGATGATCGAGTCATTGCTCCGGACGGCAGTCAACGGTTCACCATTGAAGTCATGCGCCGACATCCCGACTTTCCGCTCGATCTCAAGCTAGTTCCCGGTGACCATCGGCTCAGTGGCCCGGAGCATCTTGCGTTGTTTCATCGATTGGTAATGAGGGCAAAGTGAAGCTGTGCGGAGTTTCATTTGGAGTCCGGTGGCCGGATGTGGCGTGAGGGGACCTGCACCGAGTCTGATGCACCAAATGTGCGGATGTGTTTTGAGCGATGAACCTGCATGATGTCGCACATCAATAGGTTGCTCTGGTTTCTTTTTGGGAGGACAGGAGTGATAGGAAGTTCGGTAACCGAGCATCCCTGTGCGCAGGAATTGGATCTTGCGAGAGGTACGTAAGTGGACTAGAATCGATTCGTAGCTATGACACCAAAAGCGACGAAGAAGAAGCGTTGGGTCAGAGCGCGGCCGCGTGCCCCGGTTCATCACCTCGGGGATCGGCAAGGTCTCACGGCTGAATCAGCACCAGACGAACTCTTCGCCGAAGCCTTCCGCCTCAGTCCTCATCCGATCGGTATTACAGAACTCAAAACCGGACTCTGCCTGGAGGTCAATGACGCCTGCCTCACTGCATTTGGTTTTTGTCGTGAGGAGGTCATTGGCCGAACTACCTTGATGTTGGGAATTTGGCCCGATGCGCAAGACCGTGCCGGATTGGTCGATCGTCTTCAATCTCAAGGGACCATTACAAATCTCGAAGTGTCGATGCGGACCAAGCACGGTGACGTGCGACGGTTCCTGATCTCTGCAAGCCTGATTACCATCAGAGGACAACCCTGCATCCTGACGATCGGCAATGATATGACCGATCGTCAGCAGGCTGAGGAGGCCTTGCATCGGACCTCTGAAGAGTTGGAACAGCGTGTTCGAGAGCGAACGGCGGATCTCAAACGAGCCAATGCGGCGATGCGGGAGAGTGAAGAACGGTTTCGCTTGTTCGTCGAACATGCGCCGGCTGCCATTGCGATGTTTGATCGGAGCATGCGGTATCTGGCGGCCAGCCGACGCTGGATCGAAGACTACCGCCTGACAGACGAGATCCTCGGTCGATCGTACTATGATGTCTTTCCGAATAGCTCCCCGAGGTGGAGGGATGTCCATCAGCGAGGCCTTAGCGGAGAGGTGTTGAGCGCAGACGAAGACCAGTTTCTCGGCGAAGACGGCTCCAGCCAATGGATCACCTGGGATGTTCGTCCCTGGTATCGCGGTGATCAGGTCGGTGGAATTATCATTGTCACGGAAGATGTGACGGCTCGAGTCGAAGCCAAAAAAACGCTTCATGAACGAGAAGAACGATCGGACCAGGTCATTCGACTCGCCAGCTTTGGAATCTTTGATCAGGACCATCGTTCGGAAACTGTGTATTGGTCTCCGGTGATGCGAGACATCTACGGCGTCGGGCCGAATGTCCCTGCTTCGTTTGACGGGTTCATCCAATTGATCCATCCGGAAGACCGTGCCATGGTCGTTGCGGCGATGGCGCGGGCTTCTGACCCTGTGGGAGATGATTTCTATTCGATCGAACATCGCTTGCTGTTGCCGAACGGCCACGTGCAGTGGATCAGTTTTCGAGCCTGGACGTTGTTCGATCTGGATGGTCCGGAGCGCCGCCCGGCTAGGACATTGGGCGTGATGATCGACATTACGAAACGGAAACAGGCTGAAGAGGCGCTGAAACTCAGTGAGCGCCGGTTCGCTTCTTTTATGGATAATTTGCATGGATTTGCGTGGATCAAAGATGCTCAGGGGCACTATCTGTACGTCAATCGACTTTTCCAAGAATCCCTGCTGGAGGGGAAAGACTGGAAAGGAAAGACGGCCTGGGAACTATGGCCGGCCCACGTAGCCGAGCCATATGAGCGCAACGATCGAAGAGTACGGGAGACGGGAGTTCCGCTGCATACCGTCGAATCATTTATCCAACGGGGAGCGGTTCGACACGCCCTTGTCAGTAAGTTTCCCATCGTTGATCATCAGGGGGAGCCGGCCTTGTTCGGTGGGGTAGCCGTCGATATTACAGAGCGTCAGCGTACGGAAGAATTACTCAAGCAGCAGGCCGACATGTTGAACCATTCGAGCGATGCGATCTTGGCGTGGAAGATCGGCGGCGGGATCGTGTATTGGAATCGAGGGGCTGAAGAGCTCTACGGCTGGCGATCACAAGAGGTGATCGGGTGCCGGAGCCATGAACTGCTGAGCACGAATCCGTTGCTGACCGTTACAGACCGAGAAGCGTGTCTGGCTCGAGACGGTCGGTGGTCCGGTGAGCTGTTCCACATCACCAAAGATGGGCGACACGTGATCGTGGAGAGTCGGCTTGTGCGGGTCACATACGGCGGAACGGACTATGCGTTGGAGTCCACTCGCGACATTACCGAACGCAAGAGCGCGGAAGAGACGCTGCATCGCAATCAGTTGGATTTGCACCAGCAGCAGGTGCAATTGGAGGAGCTGACGTCAAAGCTGTTGAATGCCCAAGAACGTGAACGTCAACGGATCGCTCGAGAGCTCCACGATGATGTGAGCCAGCGCTTGGCCGCCTTGGTGCTGGAGGTGGCTTCTCTGGAGCAGCATCCGGCTCCTGTGCTGGGCGAGTGCACTCAAGCACTTGCGCCGCTTCGCGAACAGCTGGAACAATTATCCGACGATGTGCATACCCTCGCGTATCGGCTGCATCCTTCTCTCTTAGAACATGCCGGACTCTGTCCGGCCGTTGAGGATCATGTCCATCAGGTTTCTCGCCGCGCCGGTCTGCCCATTTCTCTCAAGATCGCCGGAGTGCCGACTGCGATCGGGCTCGATCATGCGACCTGTCTCTTCCGCGTCATGCAGGAAAGCGTGCAAAATGTGGTTAAGCATGCCCACGCGACGGCCGTGACCGTCCAACTTCGAGGGTCATCGAAAGGAGTCGGGTTGTCCGTGACGGATAACGGCAAGGGCTTCGACCTTCGTGATTACCAGGCCATCCAACGGGGATTGGGGTTGAGCAGTATGGAAGAACGGTTACGACAACTGCATGGGTACTTTCAGATACAGTCCCGACTAGACAGAGGAACCAAGGTATGCGCGTGGGTGCCCTATGAGGTCGCGACCTCATGAAACGGCCGCGTATCTTGATGGCAGATGACCATGCGATTGTCCTTGCGGGACTTCGGAAGCTGGTGGAAGCCGAGGGTGAAGTGGTGGGGATGGTGGAAGATGGGCGTTCACTGGTCGAGGCGGCACAGGAGCTGCGGCCTGATATCGTGTTGCTCGATATCTCGATGCCGCTTCTGAACGGATTGGATGCAGCTCGCCAGCTGACCAAGCTCGTCCCCGAGAGCAAGTTAATCTTCCTCACCATGCATGCGACTCCTACCTATGCCACGGAAGCGTTTAAAGCGGGTGCTGCAGGGTATTTGATCAAGCGTTCGGCAGCTGCGGAACTCAAGCAGGCCATCCAGGCCGTCATGCGAGGCCAGCACTATATGACTCCGCTCATTACCAAGGATGTGTTGGCAGCGACGCTTCAGTCGGTGGATGGTCCAATCTCCAAGCCGGTGGTGGCTGCGCTGACTCAGCGGCAACGTGAGGTCTTACAGCTTGTTGCTGAGGGGAAAGGGACAAAGACGATTGCCTCGATCCTGAATATCTCGGTAAAGACCGTGGAATTTCACAAATTCAGAATGATGGGCGAACTCAATCTGCATTCCACTGCCGAGTTAGTGAAGTATGCGATCGCCGAAGGCCTCGTCAGCGTCTCATCCTAGACGACCGCTCCAACCGTTGTTCTTCTAGCCATCCTGTAGCGTTCGACCGATCTTCAACGAATCACTCGAAGGACCAGGGGGTCGTTTTGGGCTTGGCCATCGGTCTCATAGCCACCGGCATCACCTCTCTCAAAGCAGGACCTTGGTCTAGTAAGATCTTCCTGCGCTACTAGTGACTTCCCTAGTTCACAGTTCAATCGAAGACCACGTATATATCCCAAATATGGGACACTGGAAGCAGGCGAACAATCTGGTGAACGTACCTCTGTTTTTTTGGGGGGCGCCATGCTTGTAGCGGCGATCATCGAACGAGTTCATCTTGCACTGGAGGAGCACGGTAAAGATTGCTCTATGGAGGAGGTCGTGGGACTCTGTCCGGACCTTACGTGGAACCAAGTCTATTTGGCAATTGATTACTTGAACAAGACCGGAATGGTTCGCGTTGCATTGGATCCGAACAGGACGTATACGATCCAAGTATATCCGGCATTCAGTGAACCACAGCGAGGAGCCTCTATGCAGAGTTCTGTGCAAAAGGCTTCCTCGTAAGCGAGTAAGATCGTAACGTTTCCTCCAAGGGTTTTTCCTGGCATAGAGGGTCAGCGGTTCTGTTTGAGCCTGTTGTGGCCGTTCGGTTGCTTCGATGTGAAAGCTGCACGGGATGGGTGGTCCCCAGTGGCACTATAGATGATCCCGAGTCACCACCTGGTCATTGACGAGTTCGATATGGATCTGCAATCCGCCTCATCCTTTGACAAGTCGAGCGTGCAGCCTTCACATTCCGTATCTCCTTCAAGAACCAGGTAATGAACGAACAGACCTCTGAGGCGTCGGAAACCTGTTCGTACTGATCTGGTCGAGACACGTTCAATAAATTTTCGTTCCCGCCTTGCTGCCTCACCTGAAGGATGATAGGGAGGAGACACTTGATCTCCTGAGATTCTATCGTCTTGCGCGCCATCGTTTTGCAGATCGCACTTCAATCGCGAGTCCGTTGTCCCTGCGGTCGTGGATGAAGCTGGCTTTGAGGCAGCCAACAGCGTTCAATCAAAATCTTAAAAATTCGACTGGTAGAATATCACCATGGCCGGGGAAAGCTTTCTTTCAGAAAGAAAAATGCCTTCCCGCAGTGGAGTGATGCTGCGAAAGAGCATTAGTTTCAATGGCTTATGGAATGAATGTCGTCCGCGGGGCTCTCATCGTCAGTTTTCCCCGCCGAAGGTCGCCCTATTGATCACTACCTACTTGACACTAGATTATGAGCGGAATAAATATAGGCCCGACATTGATGCCCAGCGGTACGTTTGGCCGAGCTGTTGTTGACGTCAAACCATGGTGATGTCTTCTACAGCGTAGTCCAGGGGAAGGATGGTCGTCAGTCTCGTGTTTTGAGAGGTGTGCTGTTGTCTACTGAGTTCGTTGCGTGATGGGTCCGAACGAAAGGAGTAGTAATGGATACTCTCATAATGTTCATTATCGTGATGCTCGTTCTGTTCGTCGGCGGCTTGTTCGTGTGGAAAAAGAGTCAGTAAAGTAAGGCGTAATCGGTGTTTCTTCCCTCAAAGGCTATTGCTGCGGATCAGGGTAACCCATCCCGGCTGAAAATAATCAGGTGGCTGGGGTGGGGCCTGGGGTGAGGCTGTGTGATTTGCCATCAGGATGAGAGCGCCAGCTCTCGCGACTCGCCCCACCAGCGTTTCTCTTTCCAGCGTGTTTGATTTGTGCTTGTTACTTCCGTCAGTGGAATGGCCTATAGCAGGCTCTCCTTCTCCATCAACTGTGGATGGGAGACGATGGCAGACGAGAAGCAACTATGCGTGGAAATTCGTCTGGATCTCAGGTTACCTGAAAGCCACCGGTCCTCAAAGATTTATTCACGGATGGCCTTGGCTCGTTTCTGCAGATAGGCGTTTCTCACCGCAGTGTAGAGATCGAAGGTAGAGTCTTCAACGCCTTGAAATGTCTCTAAATTCAGAGACCGTTCGTTGACCATCTCGATTGCCTGTGCGCCAATCGAGATGGCATATGTGGCCGCGCGTTCCTCTACATCAACCACCGTCGGAATGGCATCAATGTTATGCATGGTGGGGACGATGAGCCAATAAATTGGATTGAGCGCGATATCCGCGCCATATCCAATCAGATCACGAACCGTATAGGGTCCCAACAGCGGGATCATCAGGTAGGGGCCTGGTTTGACTCCGTAAAATCCGAGCGTCTGCCCGGTATCTTCTTCGGGTGTAGTGAGATTGAACCGTTGAGCAACATCAAAAAATCCGCCGATCCCAACGGTGGTATTGATGAGAAACCGTCCTGCTTCGATCCCTGCGCCTTTGAGTTTTCCCTGAAATAGATTGTTCAGGAGCCGCGGGGTCACACGACTATTGTAGAATACATTGCTAATACCGACTTGGACGACATTCGGTACGACGGCGTTGTAGCCTTTGGCAACCGGCTTCAGTATCCACCGATCGAGTTGGCGGTTGAATTCAAAGAATTTCGTATTGAGCGACTCCCAGGGGTCATACTCTTCCACTCCCTCCACATCTGGTTTGGCAAAGGGATCGAATGGCTCGTCCGGAGACGACGACTCCCCGGTGGTCCCAGGAGGTGTAGTTTGAGAGGAAGCATCAGCCAACAGGATGGGTTGAGTATTCTGCTCATGAGTGGAGAGCAAGGGAGTGGGTGATCCTTTGGCCACCGCACAGCCAGAAGCCAGCAGTAAGACTACGGCAAGGACATATCCCTCCATACGCAGTAACAGAGGGAGCGGCTTATGCACAATTAATGTACTCATTCGTGATCTAACCCTCCTCGACCTGATCAAACCTCCGCCGACAATCCGGCCCAGCACTGTACCAAAAGTGAAGTCGCCGGCCAACCCTAATTTCTGGTTGTCATCTCCTCCATCCCTCTTGTGCAAGGGAGGAAGCCGTCTGGCAAGATGCTGAAACAGTCCGCCATCGGTGTCGATCTTCTGCTTGTACGATACAAGGGATGCTGGACGCGCATGTCTGCGTAGTGACGGATTGATGCTATGAGTAGTCTGTATGACAGGGAGCTGAAAGCGAGCGGCAAAGCCAGCTGCGGTGAATGATGAGGGTCGGCCAAAGGGAAAGCTAAATTAAGTGCTCAGCGCACGCTCATATATATGAGCAGGATTAATGTAGAGGCTGATGTAGCTAAGCCTTGTTGATTTCCGACCGATACCAAGATTTCAGCTGTTTCAACAACGCGTTATGGCCCGCTCCGTTGAACCGCCACTCGCATTCTTTCAAGAACCAGTAAAAATTGTTTTTCGGGATGCCGTTGAAGCGTCGTAAGTGCCGCTTCGCTTGGTTCCAAAAGTTCTCAATACCATTGATATGGTGGCCTCGCTTTGACACGAAGGTCTTGCTGTGATTGACGCGCTTGTGATGAAACTCGGAGACATCGAGCACGTCATACACCTGAAAGCTATCGGTGTAAACGATACTGTCCGGTGTCACGTGCTCTCGAATGATGGGGATCAAAGTTTGGGCTTTGGCATCTGGAATGATCGCGGTATACACCTTCCCGCCTCGGGTTAATAACCCAAAGACGGGCACTTTTCCTGCCGCACCTCGCCCGCGCCGTCCTTTCCGCACTCCGCCAAAGTAACTCTCGTCGACTTCAATCTCACCAGACAGAAGAAAGCTTTCTTGCTTGCTGGCGATGATTTGACGGAGCCGCTGAAAAAATAGACTAGCCGTCCGTCCCTGAACCCCGACCAACTGGGCGGCCGTTCGCGCGGTGGTGCCAGCCACGAAATGTTCCAGCAATCGCTGCTGGATCCGGACTGGCATCCGGCTCTTCCTTTGAAAAAGCATTCGCTAAGCGTAGTCCCCTCTGGGTTCGCTTAGCTACATCAGCCCCTTAATGTATGTGTGGAGATCATCTGGACTGAGAGAGACGGAACGGATTCAGAAACATGTCCGTTATGGTATAACGAACCAGCCAGATGTTGATCCTCATTCACAAAGAATGCGGTGGCCCGGCGTTGGAAGAATCGCCCGTTGGGGAAGCTTGTGCCATTCCCATCGATCGGTTTCCCTTCTCCTGCTTTACCTGCCTGGACGAGATCATCGATGAATCGGAAGTGCGGCTGTCGGAGGAACTGGGAATCTAGCCAGATTTGAGCATGGCCACGCCTATCACTGTTGTTGCGTGTTTCAACGGAAGTGACAAATCAAACTTTATCGAACCGTTC
Organism: uncultured Nitrospira sp.; assembly: GCA_964430555.1. Lineage (GTDB taxonomy): Bacteria > Nitrospirota > Nitrospiria > Nitrospirales > Nitrospiraceae > Nitrospira_D. The sequence continues at coordinate 17,807 of CAYSFU010000015.1, forward strand.
GTCTTTTGGCAGAAACCGGGCAAGGTGGAGTGGAGAGGGCGGCTGGGAGCCACCCTCCCTCTGGGGGCTTGAACAGTCGAAGGGGCCAATAGGTGGTTATTTTCCGGCAACGGCCTGAGCCAGTGCGTCCCGCAGGGCGGCCGACTGAGGATTGGTCACGGTTTGTTTGACGAAGATATCGACCGGCCGCACGTCCTTGCCATAGTAATTCCGATTCCATTCGTCTCTCGTGGCAATGACTGATCCTTCTAGGGAGATCCCACCGAAGAGGCCTTTCGCTCTGGCGAACGCGAGGAGATCGGCGCTGAGGTTCATGGCGGTAGAGCCTTCAATCCCGCCGCCGACCGGTCCGACAGCGACGGATGCATCGCCTCCGATCTTCACGCTATTGGAGAGCATGGATTCCACTCCTCGCTGAGACATGGCGAGCAGAACGACTTCCGAGTCCTGAGCGCCGAATTGAAATCCAAAACTGCCGCTCCCCATCGTATAAAACGCCGGCTGGCTCCATTCACCGGTCTTCTCGTCTCTGGCAAGGAACACGCCGCTTCCGCCTTCCGCACCGAAGAAAAATGCGCCCTTGAGCACTCGGGGCACGATGAAGATGCCTTTTACGTCTTTGAGGTGGTCGCGAAACCACCCCATCTTCGAGTCAGCGAGGAACGAGCGGAGCGTTATCCTGGATTGATCGACGAGATTCTCTTGTTCAGAGTCAGCTGCGAACAACGGCTGTTGCAGCGCACATGAGAAAATCAAGACGAACGCCCACAGTTTCATCAATCGGGATATCTTCATAGCCCATACCTCCAGGTTTAGACAACGTGAGTATATGATCGTATTCTCTTCCCTCGGTGAACCCAAATGCAAATCACGGCCAGTATCCTATCCTGACAGGCGCTTGGTCGTGGTCGAAAAAGATTGTCTGATATGATAACCACGTCATTCTGTTCAACTGGGTGCCAAGGAGGCAGTTGATCATGGCCTCAAACGACAAGAGAGACGTTACTTTTCAGCGACGACCGTCTCATGCTGAGAGCCAGCAGTGCATTCATATCCCTACACTTTTACAGAGGATGCACCTTCTCTAGGAGTTTGACCAATGATCTTCAATAGGTTGAACTGATACATTTCGGCACGGAACGTGCTGGCTTATACGTGAGAAAGGCAATATATTCTTGATAATGTGTACGTCGTGAGCAATTCTCGCCGTTACAATCAATTCAACCACATTCACCATCAGTTGAGTGAGAAGGTGGTGTGAAATCGGCATCGGCACAGCTTTTTGTAACATCCTGAACCGTCCAGAGCTTTTCTTATGTGGCGACTCATTACGCGACTTCAAGCGTTGTTGAATGCCAAGGAGCGACGTCGCTCCTATGGGCTGCTTGGCCTGATGGTTCTTGCTGGCCTCATCGATGCATTGGGCGTGTCTTCGATCTTGCCCTTTATGGCAGTGGTGGGAAATCCTGAACTGATTCAGACGAATCCGTGGCTACATCACCTCTTTACGGCGTTGGAGTTTGAATCCACCAGTGCCTTCCTGGTCGGGTTGGGTGTCGCGGCGCTGGTGATCATGGTTTTTAGTAATGTTGTGTCTCTCATCAGCTCGTCGGCCATCATGTGGTTTGCAAACAATCTGGGGCAAAGCTTTTCAACCCAGATCCTGTCGAACTATGTCCGACAGCCATACGCGTATTTTTTGGAACACAATAGCTCAAACCTGGTTTTGAATTGTACGGATGATGTGAGCCGTGTGACCAATAACGTGGTCGTTCCGATCTTGCAGGCCATCGCTAAGGCGGCCATCGTGGCCAGCCTTCTTCTCCTGGTGGTATGGGTCGATCCGTGGTTGGCGGTATTGTTCGGGACAGTGATAGGGACTGTCTATTCCGTCGTATTTCTGCATATTCGTCACAAGGTGATCGATCTCGGAAGAGCCAGTAAAGAGGCGCAGAAGGAGCGTTTCCGACTCGCGACAGAAATATTAAACGGGATCAAGGAGCTCAAAATCTTAGGGCAAGATGAATCCTATCAAAGCCGGTTTGCCACGTACGCGGCGTTGTATGCAAAGAATCAATGGGTGAGCGCCACGATGAGTTTCGTTCCACGGCATGCCATTGAAAGCATTGCGTTCGGATCGGTTATTCTGCTGGTGATTTATCTGCTTGCGACTCATCAGGATTTCAAGGAAGCGCTCCCATTGATGGCGCTGTATGCGTTTACCGCGTATCGGTTGCTGCCGGCATTTCAGCAGATCTTTGGGAGCGCGACCGTGGTACGGTTCAACATGCCCTCCCTGGAAGCCGTCGAAGAAAAGTTGAAGGCGACTGTTAAAACACAGGCTCCGGAACTCCCGCTGATCGCGCAAGCCGGGCCGCTGTTGCTCGCGAATGAGGATGAAGATGTCGGCCGATTTCGGCAAGCAATTGTCTTGGAAAATGTGGTATTTCAATATGCCAATAGCACCACGCCGCTTCTCGATAATCTGAATCTCACCATCCAGCCTAATACGACCGTGGCCATTGTTGGGAGTTCCGGGGGAGGGAAGACCACGATCGTAGATATTATTTTGGGGTTGCTTGAACCGCAAGATGGGACGTTGTCGGTGGATGGAGTGCCTATCACTCGACGCAATGTGACGTCTTGGCAGAAACAACTGGGGTATGTTCCACAGCGCATCTATTTATCCGATGACACCGTGGCGGCGAACATCGCGTTCGGGGTGTCCCCCGAGCATCTGGATATCGATCGCATGGAATATGTGGCACAGATCGCCAATCTCCATGAGTTTGTCGTCGGGGAATTGCCTGGCGGATATACAACGGTGGTGGGTGAACGTGGGGTGAGGCTCAGCGGAGGTCAGCGGCAACGGATTGGAATCGCACGGGCACTGTATAGTGATCCGGATATACTGCTTCTTGATGAAGCGACGAGTGCGTTGGATGGCCTGACGGAGGATGCGGTGACGGAAGCAATCAGGGAAATCTTCCATAAGAAAACGATCATTATGATCGCCCATCGTCTGAGAACCGTTCAGCAGGCTGACATCATTTATCAGTTGGAGAGTGGATCCATCGTCAACCAGGGGACCTACGAGGAACTTTGTGATAGAGACGCGGTGTTTCGACGCATGGCGACAGGAACCGCGTAGCAGGACGTTGGTAGGCAACTCACGGACCAGCCATCGAAAGAAAGATCGAGATCCATGACTTTGCCAAACTTGTTCACGGAATGGTTTGCCTCCGTCTCGTCTTCCGCCAATTCCACGATTCGCTCCGCATCCTCTATCAGTTGAAGTGTCTGACCACAGATACAAGCCAGATCCGCTCCACGAGAGGGTAGGTTGCATGCCGATGCGTGCGACTGGTGATACGTCGGGTGGACTCCTGGTTGTGAATCGGGGCGAGCTTTGTTATCGTGAGCGGTCATTTCAGGCGTTGAACATCTCAAGAGGAATCCATGGCCACGAACGACAAGCAGGTTATTTTCTCTCTGGTCAATGTCGGCAAGGTGTATCCCCCCAAGAGGCAGGTGCTGCGGGAGATTTATCTCGGATTCTACTACGGAGCGAAGATCGGCGTGCTGGGATTGAATGGTTCAGGCAAGAGTTCGTTGCTCAAGATCATCGCAGGCGTTGACCCGAACTATACCGGAGAAATTACGCGATCCAAGGGGTATAGCGTTGGTCTCCTTGAACAGGAGCCGCAGCTCGATTCGAACAAGACAGTCAAAGAGGTCGTGGAAGAGGGGAAAAAGGAACTGGTTGCCCTGCTGCAAGAATATGAAGACGTGAGCAACCAGATCGGGTCGGCTGACCCGGGCACCATGGAAAAGTTGCTCGACAAACAGGCGCAGCTTCAAGAGAAAATCGAAGCGGCCAACGGCTGGGAGCTGGACAATCAGCTCGATATCGCAATGGACGCCTTGCGCTGTCCGCCGGCCGATCAGAAGGTAGGAACGTTGTCCGGTGGAGAAAAGCGTCGGGTCGCCCTCTGCCGACTGATGATTCAGGAGCCCGATATTCTCCTGCTCGACGAGCCGACGAACCATCTGGATGCCGAATCCGTACAATGGCTCGAACAGCACCTGCAACAGTACAAGGGGACGGTGATTGCCGTGACCCACGACCGCTACTTTCTGGACAATGTGGCCGGCTGGATTTTGGAGTTGGACCGAGGTCACGGGATTCCCTTTCAGGGCAATTACAGCTCCTGGTTGGAGCAGAAAAAGGATCGGTTGGAAAAAGAAGAAAAGGCGGAATCCAAGCGCAAGAAGACCCTGGAGCATGAGTTGGAATGGATTCGGATGTCGCCGAAGGCTCGGCAATCGAAGGGCAAAGCGCGTTTGAATCGATACGAAGAACTCGTCAACCAAAAGCAGGAACAGGTAGCGGAAGATTTAGAAATCTACATCCCGCCGGGGCCACGTCTCGGCGATGTGGTGATCGAGGCCACGGGTATCAGTAAGGCCTTCGGTGACAACGTGCTCTACGAGAAAGTCAATTTCAGCTTGCCCAAAGGCGGCATTGTGGGTGTGGTCGGGCCGAACGGCGCGGGAAAGACCACGATGTTCAAGCTGATCATCGGGAAAGAGAAACCGGATGCCGGCGCGATCAAGGTCGGCGAGACGGTCAAGCTCGGCTATGTGGATCAGGATCGAAGCTTGGACGGGAGCAAGACGGTGTACGAGGTCATTTCCGATGGACAGGAGACGATCAAGCTCGGCAAAGCGGAAGTGAATGCTCGTGGGTACTGTGCCCGGTTCAACTTTGCCGGAACGGACCAACAGAAAAAGGTGAAGGATCTCTCCGGCGGAGAGCGCAATCGTGTGCATTTGGCGCGTATGTTGAAGGAGGGGGCCAATCTGATCATCTTGGACGAGCCGACGAACGATCTCGATGTGAATACGTTGCGTGCGCTGGAAGAAGGGCTCGAAAGTTTCGCCGGATGCGCGGTGATCAGTAGTCACGACCGGTGGTTTCTCGACCGTCTTGCCACGCACATTCTCGCATTCGAGGGAGACAGTACGGTGGTCTGGTTCGAGGGGAACTACAGCGAGTACGAAGCCGATCGGAAGAGACGGTTGGGAAAAGAAGCCGACCAGCCGCATCGGATTCGATATCGAAAATTGACACGCCAATAGCTGGGTGGGTGGTGAAAAGCTGCATCGACACCATACTCTCGACGCTCAGAGGCTCAGCGTACGAAAGCAGCATATGACCGCCCTCTTTGCCCGCTGCAGACTTGCCGGATTGTCCTGTTGACCATCTTTCATGAAAAAGCAGGAGAAGGGCTGGCTTGACATGAAGCCAATTGCCATTGTTACTGGGGCGGCGGGATTAATCGGGCAGTACGTTATCAAGAACGCTTCTCGGTGGGCACTTGATTGGGAAGTCCGTGGCCTGAATCGGACTGATCTGAATCTGACAGACCAGCGGGCTGTCGAGCGGGTATGGCGATCGCTTAAGCCGAGTGCGGTCATTCATTGTGCGGCGTTGAGCCGAACGAAGGATTGCGAGAGCGACCCGCAGCAGGCTCGACGTATCAACGTCGATGCCACGGCGTATCTCGCCGGTTGCTCCGAAGAGATCCCCTTTGTTTTTCTGTCGAGCGGCGAAGTCTTTGATGGGCAGACTGGGTGGTATCGAGAAACGGATCATGCCGATCCGATTAATGTCTATGGCCAAACCAAGCTTGAAGCTGAACAGCGAGTGTTGCAGAATCCCAGGCATACGGTGCTGCGTATTGTTCTGACTGCGGGTACCTCGCTGAACGGAGATCGGAGTTTTGTCGAAGAGATGCGTCGAGTAGTCGCGAGTGGCAAAACCATGAGGCTCTATGGCGACGAATTCCGATGTCCCCTGCCAGCCGGAGTCATTGCGCGAGCGGCCTGGGAACTCGTGAAGCGAGAGGCGACGGGTCTCTATCACTTGGGTGGCCGGGATCGGCTGTCTCGGTGGGAAATTGGTCAGGCATTATTAGCCTGCTATCCAGAGCTGCAGGGCCATCTCCTAGAAGGGGTATACACTGATCATACGGGTGCCCCGAGACCGCGAGATCTTTCCTTGAATTGTGACAAGCTCCAGGCGCTCTTGTCGTTTCCCATCCCTGGGTTCCGTGAGTGGTTGCAGGGCCGGATGCAGCAAGAGGGTGACCTGTGGGATTATGAGTCAATATTGGCATAAAAGGTAGGAACAATGGGAATTCAAGATGGGATGGATGAAGTAGATCCGCTGTCGCTGGTCGTGATCGCCTATATCACAATGGCGGTCATGATGGCGATCTTGTGGATGGTGCAACGGAAGATCAAGAATGCTGCCGTCGGAGATGTCGGATGGTGTGTGGGGTTGATTGCCTCTGTGCTCTTGTATATTACGCAAGCTCCCGTTGGAATTGAGCGAATCATGCTGACGGCAATGCTTGTGCTGATGTATGCCGGACGACTGGGGTACCATATTTACTCGCAGCGCTTAGCCGGACAACCGGAAGATAATCGCTATCGACGTTTGCGGAAGGAATGGGGCGATTCCGAGTCGGTCAACATGTTTGTCTATTTCCAATGGAAGGCCGTGTCTGTGGCGGTCTTTTCCTTTCCGTTTCTTGTGGTACTTTGGAACCCGCGGGTTCCGTCATCAGTTGTCGAAATGCTCGGACTGCTGATCTGGGGGTTGGCGGTATCGTGGGAGTCAAAGGCTGATCGGCAACTCGCCTATTTCAGGGCCGATCCGCGAAATCAGGGGCGTGTCTTCCGAGAGGGGCTTTGGCGCTATTCACGCCATCCGAATTACTTCTTTGATTGGGTGCACTGGTGTTCGTATGTGGTGATGACCCTGGGAGCTCCTGGCTGGTTGTTCACCTGGGTCGGCCCAATCGGGATGGGGTGGTTATTGTTCAGAGTAACCGGTATTCCACGAGCGGAACGGGAAGCCCTCTCCACTCGTGGAGAAGAATATAAAGCCTATCAGGCGACGACCAATGTCTTTTTCCCTTGGTTTCCTCGTCCAACACCCAATGGCGCGACCCAGCCCTGATCAGAGACCGGCCGGTATTGTCGAGTCAGAGGCGTGAGCCCGTCAGTATGTTCTCTGCCGGACTGGCCGATCTGAGCTTTTCGACAAGACGGGTCAACTGGGCTCGGTTGGCTTCGTCCATCCGGAGGATTTCCCAGCCTGCAACTTGGCCATCCGACCAGCGTACGACTGCGGCATCGATCAAGATGTTGCGTGGTTGGTCTCCATCAAGAATGGTCATATAGACAGTCGACTCAGTGCCGGCACGAACGGGACGTTCTCCAGCCGCGCGCCAGCCTGCTTCCGACAGGTCCCACACAAGTCCAGTGGCGAGGGCGCCGTCACAAAAGTAGCAGAGCTGGCATCGAGCGGAAGTCCGCAATGTCTTACGAACGGTGTAGGTCTTCATGTTGTTCCCTCCTCATCCTGGTTCAGTGACGCTTCAGCATTGCCCTCTGACAAACTTAGAAGATTAGGCGAAACACGCCATGCAACGAAAGAGGGGAAGGGAGGGGGCAAAGGTAGGGTATAGAACGCAACGCGGAACCATCGCTACGAAAAGATGAGGTCAAGCCTCTGTTGCAGTACAGTATGGGGTCTATTGTCTGGACTTTAGGTCAGCGATCCTGGCGCGCGCGATTTCCCCTTCTCTACTGTCAGGATAGGCTTGAGCCAGCTCTTTGTAGATCTCCAGTGCATGCGGAAAATTGCTTTGGCTTTCTTCGAACGCGGCGGTCTCCAGTAGCTCCTTTGCCTTGTCAGAACAACCGAATAACACGGTGATGCAGAGGGCACAGAGGACAAGTCGTGCTGTCTTCATAGATCTCCTTTCCCACTATTGCTCCGGCGTGACGCCATCGGACCGTCATGCGTCGTGCCAGATGCGAGTGATTCAATATGGTAGCGTGGAGGGGTAACCCCTTCACGGCGACATCGCGGGCAACGGCTTGGTCGTGTTAAGCGTGTACGATCACGAAACATGAAGCCACAATCCAAACAGCTGGACGGTTCACGGAGAAATCGCCGTGACCGGTCTCGAGTGACCGTTTTTAACACATGAGCCAGGTGTTCCTCTACCTGCCGTTCAGGGATACCCAGGGCGTGGGCGAGTTGATGAGGCGTCATCGGAATGTTACTCAGCAGATCAATGATGCGCTGGCGCGTGGTTCGTTCGGAAGGCAGCATGGAGAATATGGTAAGCACTCGCGTGAAGAAAAGCCAGTGTATCACACCAGGATTCTTGGGGAAATATCTGAAGTTGTCGGAGTTTATGGAATCCTACTGGTTGCACAGCAACGGTCATTCTGTCAGAATGACTCCCTGCATCGACTGTCACATCACGATCAACCAAGTGGGCCGGATCAATCCTTCGCATTCCCGAACGGTTTCACCCGGCTCAGCTCGCTATAGACGAGGAGGTTTTGACTCATGAAGTTCCTCGCAGTTCATCCTGGTCCGCTCATGTACACCAAGATCTATCTGCGCCTGGAACCGCTCGGTCTCGAGATGGTTGCCCAAGCGTGTCGTCAGGCAGGGCACGACGTTCGTCTGATCGATCTGCAGGCAGACACTTGGAAAGCTTACGAAGCACTTCTCCGTTCTTGGAAACCCGACGTCGTGGCATTTGGGTGCAACTACTTGGCCAACGTGCCGGAAGTCGTCGATTTGGCGAAGCTTACGAAGCAAGAATTGCCCAACAGCTTCGTCTTTATCGGGGGGCACAGCGCCTCCTTTGTCGCCCGTGAATTTTTAGAGCACGGAAATGGGGCTATTGACTGTGTGCTCAAGGGCGAAGGCGAAGTGGCGGCCCCTAAGTTGCTTGAAGCCGTTGAGCAAGACCGCAAGGCGATTACAAAAGTTCCCGGCGTCGTCACGCTGGATGGGGAGGGACCTCCGGCGCAGTTCATCGAGAATTTGGACGATGTCCGTCCGGCGCGGGACTTATTGCGTAATCGGCACAAATACTTCATTGGCGTGCTCGATCCGTGCGCGTCCGTCGAGTTCGCGCGAGGTTGTCCATGGGACTGCTCGTTCTGCAGCGCCTGGACATTCTATGGCCGCAGTTATCGTATGGTCAGCACCGAAAAAGCTGTGGAGGAGTTGGAGCAGGTTCAAGAACCAGGGATCTTTCTGGTCGATGACGTCGCCTTCATTCAAGGCAAGCAGGGTATGGAGATCGGGGAGGCGGTCGCACGGAAAGGGATCAAGAAGCAATACTACATGGAGACGCGTGGGGATGTCCTCCTGCGCAACAAGGAAGTCTTTCAATTCTGGAAGACGATCGGACTCCAGTACATGTTCCTGGGCGTAGAGGCGATTGATGCCGAAGGCCTCAAAATGCATCGCAAGCGCATCTCGTTGGGGAGAAACTTCGAGGCGCTTGAATTCGCCCGCTCTCTTGGCATTACGGTGGCCATCAATTTGATTGCAGACCCGGACTGGGATCGTGAACGGTTCGAAGTCGTGCGGCAGTGGTGTTTGGATATCCCGGAGATCGTGAATATCAGCGTCAACACTCCCTATCCCGGCACAGAGAGCTGGGTGACGGAATCGCGCAAGATGCACACCCGGGACTATCGCCTGTTTGACATTCAGCACGCCGTCATGCCGACAAAAATGCCGCTGCATGAATTTTACGCGGAACTCGTCAAGACCCAACAGGTCTTAAACAAGAAACATCTCGGTTGGGCCGCACTGAAGGGCACGGCGAAGATCGCGGCAGGACATCTGATGCGTGGCCAAACCAACTTCATCAAGATGCTGTGGAAGTTCAACAGCGTCTACAATCCCGAGCTGCAATTGGCGGATCACCGCAGGCCGGTTGTTTACGAAATGATGCCACCTCCGGAGAAGAAGGACAAGGTTGACGCAAAACAGCTGTACATCCTTCCCGCGAAAGGGCGTCAGGGCCGTGCCATCGACGATGCAACAGAAACCTTCGTCGACGAGTCCCGCATGGGCACCACGGCGGTGTGATCACTGCGGAGAGCGCAAAGCTGTGAGCTCGATAGCCCCAGCGAGGGATCGGTGAACGTAAAAACTGCACGGGATTTTCACTGTTCCTCCATCGGTTCACCCAAGCGACAGCGCGTGATCGCGTCTTGAGCATAAGGGACAAGGCCAAGGAATTCTTCAACGCGTTCTCCAGGGAACTGCAGCCTGACGACGAGAGCGGTTGAGCGAGAAGGCTGGTGAACAGGTCAGGGCCTTCTCGGTGGCACCACCCACCTCCACGCTACGTGCCAACTTCTGTTAGAGTTGAACTCTCAGCCTACGGTGGAGCTATCAGCAACCACCATCTCTCTCTTACGGTCCTTCAGCCCAATTTCTCCCACTCAGTTTCAAGAAAAGACATGATGTACTGGTGAACTCCTCATCAGTTCATATCTCAGGGTCGATTTCACTGCCTGGTTGTTGCTGTCGTATCACAAGTGTATCCGGAGGGATACTCAGCTGAATCAAAACTGATCCTATTCCTAATTTTTGCACAGGCATATATGCGCCCTCCCGTCTGCCGGCAGTCGAAGAAATTGAGTGAATTACTACGTTCCTTACGAACATGAGGGTTGCTGGCATGACAACTGCAAATTCACGTAAGCAAGGTAGCGTTGATAATGGGTTTAATTACATGGAATTGAAATTTAATCCGTATGGGCCCTGGTGCAAATTTCCGAATAATACGTAGGAGAAAACATGAATAAACCGTTATTGGTGCTCTATCTTTTAAATTTCTTGCTCATCGGGGCCTTGCCGCTCTGTTTCTTTAAGCGAGACGGCCGGTTCAATCTCAGGTGGTTTCTCACGGCGGCGCCATTTTTTGCCGCATCTTTTTTCCTCTTGGGGCTCATCTTTGGCGTCCTTCATCCGGAATCTCCTGCCAGAACGGAATGGGGGAACGTATTGGATCTTGTGGCGGTGCCCTTCGCTGTTGCATCGATTGGTCTGATTTTTTTTACTGTCGGGACGCATCGAATCCCTCTGGCTTTGTGGCATCAATCGAACGATGCTCCGCAGCATATCGTCACGTATGGGCCGTACCGATGGGTTCGTCATCCGTTCTATGTTGCGTTCCTGTTGGCTTTGACGGGCGTGTGTATTGATTACCCGCATCCGATGACTGTTCTCACCTTGCTCTACGGATATGTCGTGTTAAATGGAACCGCAAGCCGGGAAGAGAAGCGGCTCTGCGTGTCAGAATTTGGAGATGAGTATGCGACGTACATGAAGCGGACGGGGAGGTTCTTCCCCATGAGGAAAGGTGTCACCGCATGAAACCCGTCTATCTCGATCATCTGTCATACGCTTTAGGCGATGAGGTCTATACCGTGCAGCAAGCGGAGACGCTTAAGCGGACAGTGACGTCGGCCTCGGCACTTCAAGATGTGGGGTTTGCGCAGCATCACGTGGCTGGATCAAACACAACAGCCTACGCACTGGCGGTTCAAACGGTACGGGCAATCCAAGGTGATCTTGGCGTCATTGACGCGGTGCTCTATTCCACGTGCATTCCAATGAATGGAAATGTGGGTGAGGTTAAAAAGTTTCATGAGACGAAAGATGTCAAGCATCTCATGGATTTTCCAGCGAGCCGCTTGCAAGCGGAGTTTGGGTTTGACCGAGCGATGATCCTCGGCCTGAACCAGCAAGCTTGTGCGGCAATGCTCAGTTCGATCCGAATGGCGCAGATGTTGATTCTTCACGAAAGAGACATTCAACGGGTGCTCTGTATCACATCGGATCGATTCCCCGAAGGGGCATTGTACGAACAGGCCTATAATCTTATTTCGGATGGGGCGGCCTGCTGCATTGTATCAACCTTCTCCAAGGGATTTCGTATCATTGTTTGTCATGGCATCACAAATGGGGCGATGGCATTTGCATCGGATGATGAGACGGCGAGTAGCTATTTTACCTACTCCTATCGCCTCATCCTGGAGACGCTCGCGAAGGCAGGACTGAAGCTCGCCGATATTACGTGGTTCATCCCACAGAACATCAATACAAAAGCCATTCAGATTCTCGCTCGCTTACTCAAAGTTCCGTACGAGAGATTCTATTTTCCGACTGTCGGCACGGCAGGTCATGTGATCAGCGGGGACAACATCATCAACCTGAAGCAACTGGTGGAAGATGACCGCATGAATCCAGGTGAGTACGTGCTCTTGCTGATGGCCGGGTATGGCCTCAATTGGCAGTGTGTCATCTTGGAGAAGCAATAATGACAACGCAGTCCCTGCAAACAGTGATGGACAAGCTGTGCCATGCCTCTCGGCGCGAATATAGCAACCCGTACGATGCACTTGACTGGCCGGGGGATTTTGGCGAGATGGATTGGTTCATGAGTCCAGAGCTCTTGTCGCTCTACGGAGACGAGGCTTATGCCGAACTGTCCGATATCCAAAAGGCCAAGCTCAGTTTTTATGAAGCCGTCAATTTCTTCAGTCTGAATATTCATGGCGAAAAGGCGTTAACGGAGGGTCTCGCGCAGCGCCTGTACAGGAAAGAAGCGCTGGACTGGACTCGGTATTTGCACCATTTCCTTGATGAGGAAAATAAGCACATGACCTATTTTGGAGAGTTTTGCCTCCGCTATGGGAAAAAAATCTACGCGGACAAGAAAATGGTGTTCCATCGTGAATATGCACCGGGTGAGGAGGATTTCCTTTTCTTCGCCAAAATTATGATTTTTGAAGAACTGGTCGATGTTTACAACCTGCAAATGTCAAAGGACGAGCGCCTCGTCCCTGTCGTCCGGTCAATTAATCGTCTTCACCACGCAGACGAAACACGGCATCTTGCCTTTGGGCGGCAGGTTGTGAAGGAACTGTTCACAATCTATTCCCCAACCTGGAGTCCTGACGTACTGAGCAATGTCCGCAACTATCTAGCCGGCTATCTACAGGCGACATGGAAGGAATATTACAACCCAGAGGTCTATCTGGATGCAGGACTCTCAGCCCCGTATGAACTTCGCAATCGGGCGTATCGCTCCGCACGAGCCATCGCTCATCGACAACGCGTGTCACAGCACTGTATCCGTTTTCTCGTTGATCACCAAATGCTGATGGAGGTCCCGTCCTTATGAGACCGCAAGCTGACATTCGGCAGGAGTTACGCACGTGGGTAGGGCAACACGGCCGCAATCTGCAGCCTGGAGAGCTGCGAGATACGACGCCGATTCTCGAACAGCGCATCATTTCTTCACTCCAGATCATCGATATGATCCTGTTCTTGGAAAGCCTCGCAGAGAGGCCTATTGCTATCGGAGAACTAAAACCGGGGGCATTTAAGGATATCGACACGATCTGTCGGACATTTTTTCAGGAGGTTCCACAACATGACTAACAGACTTGCTGCTGTCACCGATCTACCAGGGATCGCTTGGTATCCCAATGGACAAACCGCACTCAGCGGAGCACCTCTTGCGCTCGCGAGCGCCATCGACCGTCAATTTCAAACATGGGCGAGGCACTATGATGCCATCGAGTACCAATTTCCCCCATTTGTTCCTGCTCATGAGCTCGCGCGTCTTGATTATTTTCGATCATTTCCTCATCTCGTTACATTTCCGGTGGCGTTGGATCCTCAGGATGCGAACCTGAAGCGTTTTGCCCAGACGAATCCGTTCAATGAATCGGGAACGGTAGAGCTGACGGAGCTGGCTCCGGTGACCAATGTCATGACCCCTGCAGCTTGTTACCACTGCTATATCCGACACCAAGGTGACCGCCTCTCCGCTCCAAAGTACCTGACAACACGCGCGACCTGTTTTCGTCGGGAGGCAGCTTATGCGCCGCTTGAACGGCAATGGAGCTTTTCGATGCGGGAAATCGTCTGCATCGGCACGGCGGAGGAGGTGAACGAATTTCTTACTCACTATCGCAATCACCTTGAAGGATTTTTTCAGGAGCTCAGATTGCCGATTGAATGGACGGCGGCCAACGATCCCTTCTTTAACCCATCACGCAATCCAAAGTATCTGCTCCAAAAGCTCGATCCCGTCAAAACGGAGATGGTCTTCAACGGCCACCTGGCGATCGGATCCATCAATTTTCACCGAAACTACTTCGGCGAAGCATTTGAAATGACACGAAACGGCGCAGATGCATACACCGGATGCGTCGCGTTCGGCATTGAGCGATGGCTCTATGCATGGCTCACTCACTTTGGCACTGAGCAGGCGCTCTGGCCGATCTCATTGGGATGGAGAGGCTGACATGACTACTCCGCAAGTCTTCATTACCGGCGGGGGTGGATATCTTGGGTCTCTGCTTGCGGAAACCTATTTGGCAAAGACCGATCGGGATGTACATCTCTGGCTGCATGCTCAGAACGAACAGGAGTTTCAGAATAAGCGTGAACGACTGGCCTCGATCTTTCAGGCAAATCAAACGCGCGTGATCTACAGCTGGGGAGATCTGACGTGTCCCCATCCTTTTGCGTCCATCTCGGCGAACCGCATCGAACAGGTGATTCATTCGGCGGCCATCACTCGATTTAACGTCGATGCAGAAACGGCACGTTCCGTCAATGTAGACGGAACGAGGAAGCTCCTCCATTTTGCAGAGCGATGCCCCAACCTCCAGGCAGTGGGGGTCATCAGCACGGTGTATGCCTCTGGGTTGCAAGCCGGACAGATCGAAGAACGAGCTGCAACCGGCGAGGCCGGTTTTGCCAACCACTACGAACAGTCCAAATGGGCGGCAGAAACCTTGCTGATCAGGAGATTTGCTCATCTGCCTTGGCGTATTTTGAGAACCGGGACCGTGATTGCCGACGATCTGTGCGGGACCGTCACCCAATTTAACGCGGTGCATAATACGTTAAAGCTCCTGTATTACGGCTTACTGTCACTCCTTCCTGGCCAAGCCAAGACTCCGCTCTATTTTGTCACGGGCACCTTTGTAACTCAGGCAATCGTTGAACTGATGGGCCGAGGAAGCAATCAGGCCATCTATCATGTGGCTCATACAAAAGAAGAGTCTCTGTCACTGGAGGCACTCATCACCTGTGTCTTCCAATCATTCTCACAAGAGCCAGATTTTGTACGGCGGCGTGTCATGGAACCGTTGTTCACGGATCACGAAGCCTTTTCGTTATTGGCCTCCGGGGTCAGCCGATTTGCCGGACAGGTCGTCAATCAAGCAGTCTCGAGCGTTTCACCGTTCGCCAAACAGTTATTTATTGAGAAAACCATCCAGAATGATCGACTTCGGGCCGCATTGCCAAACTATCAGGCTCCAGACTCTCGGGAATTGGTGCAACGAATCTGTGCCTATCTGGTTCGAACCAAATGGGGGCAGGAGACCATACATGCAGCGGTGTGAGAGGACGCTCGAATCTCAGTTGCAACGGATATTAGCAATTCCCGTGACCGTTGGCGTCTCGTCGCATCTGATGCCCGGGGATCTCGAGCTCACTCCCCAGGAGCAACTGCGGTATCAGGAGTTAATAGGGATCTCGCGTCGTGTCTCATGGCTGGCGGGGCGAGCGGCTCTGAAGCGGGTGCTAGGAAGTTTAGGCGAGTCGACGGATACGTCCGAACTGGTATTTCCTCACGCAAGGGTGTCGCTGACTCATAGTGGCGGATATGCCGTCGCCCTTGGTGTCCCAAGGGACGTACGAATCATGGGGATCGGGATCGACTTTGAAACCATGAAGCAACTTCGTCCTGAAGGGGATCGACTCTTTTTATCTTCGCCGGAACAAGCCTGGATCGGTGCACTCCGCTTCCGGCATCAAGCGAGAGAACGACTTCGCCTCTGGACAGCAAAGGAAGCGTTGTTTAAGGCGAATCCGGGGAATGACGGAACTTCGCTCATGGACTATCGATTAACAAATCCTTCCACTCATACGGGGACGGCAATCGTGCACGATAATCCTGCCGTGCTGTTGTCCTATTCCAGTCTGTATTTCGAGGAAGGCATTCTCACTGCAGCCGTCTCGCAATCCCAGGAGGTTTTGACATGAGTACTGATAGTGAACAGTGGATTCTTAACCTGTACCGAACATCAGAAATTGCCGGCTCATTGTTCTTCGGCCGCTTGGCCCGGTCGTTGAGACCCGGTCCCATTCAGCGCGATATGACCAAGCATTTTGCGGATGAGGCGATGCATGCGTGGTACTGGATGTCGTGTATTCAGGACATGGGAGTTGCGGTCACGCAAGTCAAAGAAGCCTATCAGGAGCAATATCTGGCAGCGGTCGGTCTTCCTGCGAATGTGATGGAGGTTTTGGCCTTAACGCAAGTGTTCGAAAAGCGAGTCATCCATCAATATCAGCTGCATTCTCAAAGTCTGACAGTTCACCCTGCTGTGCAACGGACATTGGCGACCATCATGAACGATGAAAAATGGCACATACGCTGGATCCACGATGCCCTCAAGAGTCTTGAGCCTCAATATGGCGCGGATGTGATCCATGCCACGTTTACGCGGTATTGGGAAGCGGATCAGTTCGTCTATGGAAAGACCATTACAGAACATGCTGAGCGAGTGCAGCATCTTGCTGCAAAAGTCGGAGGACGTATTGCATGAAAATCAAGAGTGATCTAAGCGAGATTAAGTGCAAAATGGCTGAATTCCTTGGTCGTCCTGTCGAGGACTTAGACGATCAGGCGCTGTTGACTGATTTAGTTGTCGAGTCTTTTATGTTAGTCGAAATGGTGATTGGTCTCCAAGAGGCTTATGGAGAAAGGTTCTTTGTCCAGGATGACTTGCGAGACGTGAAGACGGTCGGCGATCTAGTAGTGCTCTTTGAAGGACAGAGACGGTCATGATGACCTCAAGGAATACACTTCTGGATGTGCTTCACGAACGGGTGTGCCAGAGCGGTCGTCAGTGTGCGTACACCTTGCTCCATGACGGTGGTGCGCAAACAACGACGATCACATATGCCGAGTTGGACCGACGGGCGAGGGCGATAGCGGCACGACTGCAAGCCCAGTATGAATTCGGCCAGCGCGCGCTTTTATCATTTCAACCCGGACTCGATTTTATTTCGGCATTCTGGGGTTGTCTCTATGCCGGTGTGATTGCTGTTCCAGTTCCCGCGCTTCGCACACATCGGTCTATGCGGAGATTCGATTCCATCCTGGCTGACTCAGGTGCGAAGGTCGTACTGACGACGGCTGAAGCATATTCTCGCCTTGAGCCGACCATTCATGCGCATCCGTCGTTGTGGGGGGTGCAATGGGTGGCCACCGATCAGGTCGATGATCACATGGCGGAACAGTGGACGACACCCTGTTTGGCGGGAGACACAGTGGCATTTCTCCAATATACCTCAGGTTCTACGGCGAGTCCCAAGGGAGTTATGGTGAGCCACAACAATCTCTTGCATAACTCGGCTGCGATTCAGGCGGCATTTCAACACACTCCGGATTCGATTGTGGTGTCGTGGCTCCCGTTTCACCACGACATGGGGCTCATTGGTGGACTGCTGCAGCCATTGTTTGTTGGATGCGGCTGTTATCTGATGTCGCCGACTGCATTCATGAAGAATCCCATTCGTTGGTTGCAGGCAATTAGTGGCTATGGAGCCACGACAAGCGGGGGGCCTAATTTTGCTTATGAGGCCTGTCTTCAAGCCATTACTCCGGAATTGTTGGAGACGCTCGATTTGCGCCGATGGAAGGTCGCGTTTACAGGAGCGGAGCCGATTTGTGCAGACACTCTGAGACGGTTTAGTGAAGTTTTTGGCCCGGCCAGGTTCTCTCCGGAGGCCTTTTTGCCCTGTTACGGTCTGGCTGAAGCCACGTTGATGGCGACCGCAAAGAAACACGCCTGTCCGACGATCAGCACGGTACTCGAGTCGGCATTGCATCAGCATGGCATTGTCAAAGTTTCTGCCAATCATCCGATGGGAAAGTCCCTTGTATCCTCGGGGCACACGTTCTGTGGTACGGAGGTGGCGATTGTCGATCCACAGACAGGTGCCCGCTGTTCCAAAGCCGAGGTGGGAGAGATTTGGATTTCCGGGGCTAGTGTTGCGCTGGGCTATTGGAATAACCCCGATGCGTCACGATCGACATTTCAGGCCTTCATTCAGGGCACGGATGAGGGACCGTATCTCCGAAGCGGGGATCTCGGATTTATGGACGATGGCGAAGTGTATGTGACAGGCCGGCTCAAGGACTTAGTCATCATACAAGGTCGCAACTATTATCCTCAGGATCTTGAATGGACCGTCACGCACAGCGAAACAGTTCTATCCGGATACTCATGCGCAGCATTTTCTATAGAAGTTTCTGGAGAAGAACGACTCGTCATTGTTCAGGAGGTGAGTCTCCGAGATTCACCGGATTTGGGCCAACTCATCGGGGCAATACGATTGGCAATCGCAAGAGAACATGAGATAGAGGTCTATGGGATCACCTTCATCAAGGCAGGAAGTCTCCCGAAGACCACAAGCGGGAAAATTGAGCGTCATACATGTAAAGCCATGTACCATGCAAGAACGTTCAAAGCCATAGGTGGGTGGCGCGTATTTCAGGGAGTGAGTTCTTTCCCCGAACCTGATAAGCACCCTCTGAGCATCGATGAGAGTAAACGAGATGCGGAACCACTGCCGGTGCTGGCAACAGGAGGACATCATTTCAGCGAAGAGGCCAAGCCGTTCTACTCACATTGAACACCGTGGTCATGATTGCCGCATTTCCGAGCTGACCGGAGGTGTTGTGAATGAGTATTGACGTCGGGTACGGAACCGACAGGAAGACTGTGCCTCGTCATGCCTTGGTCCCATTACCCTTGTTCGTCAGCGTAATATCAGAATCTATGGTGGAGACATGCTTCTGATTGGAGTACGGTCCCTCACGAAATATCATCGAGACATGAGCTGGATTTTGGTCAGGCTCCGTCCCTACTTCTGGTAAGTGCATCCGCCGCGTGTCTGTCTCAGGGGGTAGCGATACCTCCATCAGCACAACGCTCTTGTGCTTATACCAAGCTGTCATTCAGCGGCGTTTGGTGAGAGGCTAGTCGCGAGCGCCACGGTGGCATCAAAGAGCTGTCCGAGGAGCTCACTCTCCGTAACACAGCGTGCCCAGTTCTGTGAGGCCGCCGAGTGGTCCCGCGGTGTTTGATGTAAATCTAGAGCCACAAAGCACCGAAGCCTCAGATTGCCTGTGGGTTCCCGTATCACGTCAAGGCCGGTTCCGACGTGACGCCTAACAGATAGCCGTCCACAAGCGCAAGGAACAACTGTGAGGAGGAATCGCTGGCTGGTCGGCGTCCATCTACGGCAGCCGGCAGAGCTGCCGGATCCAGACCGTATCGATCAACGGCTGAATCTTGTGAGTTTGGTGAACGGTGAGTCTCATCGCTGACTATAGTTTTGCTGGGCAGTCTTTCTGAACAGTCTGCGATCGGGCGAGATGGCATGCATCCAGTCTACTCAGAACGTGTGTCAACATCCTGATAAAAAGGCATCATTTATCAAATCGGATACATATATGAATCGGTTTTGATTCACCCTTAGTCAGGTAATGAGAAATTCTTTCAGATTATAACGACGAGTATGATTCCATTCATTTGTATTCCAACATAATGTGGCTCCTCCCGAATCTGCGCAATTGTGGCATGTCGCGTGCATACATTATGGAGCGATCGCGCAGGCTACCGTTACCGATCAGAGAGTACGTGCTTACTTAGGTGCTCTCGTCAAACACCATCATTAATACACAGAGGAGGAGTACAACATGCTGGAAGTGGATTCAGTTGAGGAGGCCGTAGATGACATAAAGCGAGGCCGTATCGTTGTTGTCGTTGATGATGAATCTCGCGAAAACGAGGGAGACCTTGTATGTGCGGCTGCTCAGGTAACACCTGAGCTGATTGCATTTATGGCGGCTCATGGAAGAGGTCTTGTCTGTGCTCCCATTGCAGCCTCTATTGCTGATCATCTTAGACTATCAGCAATGGTTCCTCACAACACTGAAACAACCGGCTGTAATTTTCTCATATCAATCGATGCCGGACCAGAACTAGGTGCGACAACGGGAATCTCTGCAAGAGACCGAGCCATTACCATTCGGCACATGATGAACCCAACTGCCAAGCCGAACGATTTCCGGCGCCCTGGCCATGTATTTCCTCTACTGGCTCGATCCGGTGGTGTGTTGGAACGAAATGGCCATACGGAAGCTGCCGTAGAGCTAGCCATCCTTGCAGGACTTCCGCCAGCAGGAGTGATATGCGAAATCATGCTCGAAAACGGCACCATGGCTAGAAGGGGAGATCTTTCGGAGTTCGCATTGCGCTACGGCCTGACCGTTATCACAATCGAACAACTTCAGCGCCATATGAGGGCATATGGCGTAAGAGCTTCGGAGCAAGGTGAGCTGGCAGACCGACCTTCACCTGTACTGAGCAGGTTCTAGAAAAGAAGGACGTACATCAATGAAGAGAATGATCTATTTCCTTACAAAGTCGATCGTGGTCCCTCTAATGGAATTGTTCTTTCTGAGTTCAGTTCGGGGGGGGAAGAATGTCCCATCAGTCGGTCCCTATATCCTAGCTCCCAATCATAGCAGTTTCATAGATCATCTCCTCATGGGCGCGGTTATGTTACGGCTGCGACACAAGTCAGTCTATTTTCTTACACGGAAGGAATCGTTCACGAATGTTTTCTCTCGTATATGGCATG
Source organism: uncultured Nitrospira sp. (assembly GCA_964430555.1). Classification (GTDB taxonomy): domain Bacteria; phylum Nitrospirota; class Nitrospiria; order Nitrospirales; family Nitrospiraceae; genus Nitrospira_D. Next base: position 38,463 of record CAYSFU010000015.1, read on the forward strand.
AAGCCGCGTATTGCATACCAATCAATCGGGAGAAGCCTGAGCTATCGTCGCTGAAACGCATGCTCGAGGTTCTCAAGAGAGGAGAAGCGCTCGTTATCTACCCTGAAGGGACCAGGAGTCTGACTGGCCAAATACAAAAAGCAAAGCCTGGGATCATAAAACTTGCACTACGATGCGGAGTCCCCATCGTTCCTGTCGGTATAAATGGAGCGTGGGATATTCTGCCAAAGGGTACGTGGGTCCCGCGGGCTAGGAAAGCAAGTATTGTATTCGGTAATCCATGGGTCCCTAGCAGAGACCTTGAAATGACGAAAGAAAAGATTGAGCAATTTGCGCAGGCATTGATGGATGAAATTGCTTCCCTTGCTGGCCAGGAACGGGATGCGCCTGTGCTGTCCACCATGAATGCTGGAGAGGTCGGATGAATAGTCAGGCGATTTCCATAGCGAAGCACACCTTTCTATGCGGAGCTGAACAACACAGAAAGGATTTAGTAAAAGAAGCAGCTAGTGTCTTTTCGGCAGCCATCAGAAAGGGGCAGCGGTCATCCAATCTCTACTGTTGGCGAGCACGAGCAGAAGGCTATATGGCGATACTGGCGAGATCGTGGCACGAACGGGTTCTCTATGTTACTCGGAGTTTCATCAGCGTGCTCTACTCAATCTATCTGAATCCCAAAAATGCCCTTGCGCACTTTGTTCTTGCAAGTTGGTTGACAAAAATGCGGATCCCTCTGACCTCGGGGCTGGCGGTGACCCATTTTACAAGAGCCGTCGAGTTGGACCCTCAAAAAATAGTGTATCGAATCAGTAAGGCACGCTGGCACAGGGATCACTCTCAATCCAAGGAAATGAAGACGGAAGCTCGGAAGATTCTCATGTGTCCGGTGTGGGAGGTGTCAGACCTGCGTCGGCGAGAAGAAGCCAAATCAATGCTGGCAGACATCCATAATGGGTAAAAAGCCATGCTGAAAGGTACGGAAAATACTTCCCGTGCTGGTCTTCCGCACTCTCCAATCTCTAATAGCGAGCATACAATGAACCAAGACTTGCCAGTAGTTGACGCAACATTATTTCACGCAAGAACGATCTCGTGGAAACTGTTATTACGAAGATTTCTCATGACCGTCATTCGCGGACGGCTGGCCGTCGTCGGCATTATTTCAATCATAACCGGCGTCCTCGGTTGGCAGGCAAGTGGGCTAGTCCTCGATAATAATCGTGAGCTCTGGCTTCCCAGAGGCAATCCGTATGTCGAGACTACACGAGTCATTCATGAAGTGTTTGGTGGTCGAAATATCGTGGTCATTGGTGTTCACCCGAAGAACGGCGATATTTATCAGCCTGCTGTTCTTGAAAAACTAGATCGTATGCACAGGGCCATCGTCCGAATTCCGGAGGCCGTCGACCGTAATGTCATCAGTTTGACAGCGAGAAAGGCCAAGGCCATTAAGGGCGACGAAGAAGGCATGAATGTACACCGTATGGTGAAATTGCCGCTGAGTCCAGAAGAAGTCAGTCAATTGAAACAGGATGTACAGGACAATCCATTTTATGCCAACACGCTGGTGGCGGAAAATGGACTTGCTGCAGCTATCGTGGCCGATTTCAAAAAGCAGGAGTCACCTTCCACATTTACACAATTGAATGACGCCGTTAAGCGAGCCATTCAAGCAGAGATCGACGACTCAATCACCGTTCATATCGGTGGGGCACCGGCGCAATACGCGGAAGTTGAGCATTACACGGCCACGGCGGGAGGATATTTCAGCGCGGCCTTTCTGATCATCATGCTGATCCAGTATTGGTCGTTCAGGAGTCTACAAGGCATGCTCCTCCCGATGTTAACAGGGGCGGTGAGCGTCATCTGGGCGCTGGGCGTCTTTGCGCTGCTCGGAATCAATCTCGACGTGCTCAATACCGTCACGCCGATTCTCATTATGGCGATCACGAGCGGCCACGCGATTCAAATCTTAAAACGATATTACGAGGAATACCGTCGCAAGGCGGAAACAAACCGGAACAATCTCCCCTTGAAGACCTTGAGCACTGAAGCCGTCATCGAATCCGTGATCCTGGTAGGGCCGATCATGATGGTGGCCGGACTTATTGCGGCGGTCGCGTTCTTCTCCTTAACGACGGCACCCATCGCCATGGTCAGCCATTTTGGTCTGTTGGCCGGTTGCGGCATCCTGAGTGCACTAATATTGGAATTAACACTGATCCCAGCTGTTCGATCGCTCTTGCCGCCACCCACAATCAAAATGGTAACGAATCCTGCTCAATCGGGCATTATCGATCATATTTTGACGAGACTTTCCGACAGCGTGGCTCTCGGAAAGGCACCGGTGATCTTGGTAACGGGGACACTCCTGGTTGCGTTGGTGGGGATGGGGATTCTGAGACTCACAGTCGATAACAGTACCATGCGCTATCTGTCACTGCACAATCAGGTGCGGAGTGATGATATCGCGCTGAATAATGCCTTTAGTGGAACCAACACACTCTTTTTTCTGGTTGAGGGTGGTGAGCGGGATAGCATCAAGAACCCTGAGGTACTGAAGGCGATCGATACACTCCAAGGTATCCTGAATCAAGAGCCAGGGATAGGGAAAACTCAATCATTCACGGATCTGATCAAGCAGATGCACCAGGCGATGCATGAGAATGATGCTCAATACTATGCTATTCCAGACACGCGGGAGTTGGTTGCTCAGTACCTCTTGCTCTATTCGATGTCGGGTGATCCGCAAGACTTTGATAACTTGGTCGACACGGAATACCAGAAAGCGCTCATTTGGGTTTTCCTGAAGGATGATAGCACGGCGAATGCCAAGGCGCTCTACGACAAGGTCAAGCCCGTCATTGCGAATGTGTTCCCACCTGGAGTGACGGTGAATATCGGTGGAAGTCTCCCTGAAACCATTGCCATGAATGATGTGGTCGTTCGAGAAAAGATTACCAATACCTGCGAAATGATCGCCGTGATCTTTGTGTTGGCTTGCCTGATCTTCCGATCGGTGGTGGGTGGTCTGTTTGTGATTATCCCGGTCATCTTCATTGTTTTGTCAAATTTTGGTTCGATGGGTTGGTTGGGAATTCCGCTGGATATGGGGACTGCCACGACCGCCTCGATGGCTATCGGGATTGGAGCAGATTACGAGATTTATTTGCTCTATCGGTTCCGTGAGGAGTTGGTGCGTACTCGGAGCGTGCGGGAAGCGCTGAGAGCCTCGCTGTTGACGTCAGGGAAGGCAGTGCTCTTTGTCGCATGCGCTATTGCAGGTGGGTACGCTGTGCTCCTCACCTCGGACTTTGGGTTTTATCACCAGCTTGCGTTGGCCGTCATTACAACCATGATGACCAGTGCGGCCTGCGCATTAGTATTCCTGCGATCCATGATCGTCGTATTTAAGCCTAATTTCATATTTAAGTGTATTGCCTCGTAGCAGGGCCGTCGCTCGCTGCATGCAACGGATCCGAGAAATGCGTGAAGGTGTGGTGGGTCATTAAAAAAGATGTGAGGGTTATGATGAAGATACGTGTGTATTGTCTTGGCATTGGTCTCGTCACGATGGTGCTGCTCTCGGCGTCTCGATCGGCATGTGCCGACCCATCTGCCAATGAAGTCATGGATGCCAATTTCTATACGACAAAAGCCAAGTCGGTCGTTACCGATCAGAGCATGATTCTTGAAAACGATAAAGGGCAGCAACGAGTGAGAAATATGACTGCGTACTCGAAGTTGCGGCCGAGTGGCTCGGAGGTCAGCTTGGTGGTCAAGTTCAATCTTCCGGCTGATGTCCAGGGGACCACCTTTTTGCAAATGCAGAATGTTGACGAAGATGACGACATGTGGATTTATTTGCCAGCCTTAAAAAAGACTCGACGCCTTGTATCTGCCAACAAAAGAGATAGTTTTGTCGGATCTGATTTTTCGTATGGAGACGTTCTGACGTTACGTCCGATGTTTTTTCGACACGTCCTTCTCGGGTCGGAAATGGTGGACGCTTATGATTGTTTCGTGGTCGAATCTTCACCGAGAGATCAATCCAAGGTTGATGATTTCGGCTATGCCAAGAAGGTCACTTGGTTGCGCAAGGACAATTATTTAGAGGTTAGGGTGGAATACTTTAATGACCGTAATGAGCGCATCAAGACTCAGACGGCCAGCGATCACAAACTGTTACAGACGGAGCCTCCACGATGGATCGCGATGAAACGAGAAATGGTCAATCATGAAAGTGGTCACAAAACCATCGTGCTGATCACAAAGACGGACACCGAAAAGGCACTCGGAGATCAACTATTTACGGTACGGTCGATTGAGGCGAAATAGTCGAGATGGTCGGTGATTCTCTTCGCGGTGGCAAGAACAGCGGTCACTCAACCAGTTTCCCGCCGTGCGTTCACCGTCGATAATTTCATGGTGCCGTGGTCTCATAACACGGTTCTGCCGTTCCATGATGATCTTCAGAATAAGTTGCGGTTTACAATGGGCTATCCTAGCCCTGAAGAAAGGTGCAGTCGTTCGTTGGAACGTTCTCGCCATTCTTGTCGTCTGTGTACTCTTCACTCCGGGTGTCGTGAGGTCCGAGGAACCGGGTACGAGCACGACATCGAAGGAAGTTGTCGATTGGCTGCAAGTGGATTATTCCCTCCGCGGCGCCTACTGGAGTTCCGATCGCAGGCTCACCTCCACCAACCACTTTGGAGTGAGTGAGTTGTGGGTACGGTCCCACCCCAAACTAGGGGAGAATTTGTCTGGTCGGTTCGAAGGGTGGATGATTGACCAGGACTTGTTCCGGGGGGCGAGCCCCAAGTTTGAGCTGCGTGAGGGCTATCTGAGCTATCGGGCGAATGCCTTCGATATCAGTGTCGGGAGGCGCATTGTTGTATGGGGGCGTGCTGACAGTATTAATCCCACGGATATGATCAGTTCCCGCGATCGAACATTATTATTCCCTGAGGATGATGATCAACGACGTGGGAATTTTATGATCACGGGGAACTATGCACTCACGGAAAGTAGTACGGTGAGTCTCTTCTGGCTACCGGAGTTTCGGCCCACGATCTTACCTATTACGGCAACACCTGGTGCGTTCAATCAAGGGCAAGACATCTCCACACAACTCGTCCAGTTTGCCGCAAAGTACGACTATGTAGGCAAAGGCGTCGATTGGTCGCTCTCCTACTTTGATGGTCTGGATCGAAACCCAAACCTGGCGGTGGCAGCCATTGGACCTTTGGGTGTGTCTTTTGTCCAGCGGTACTACCGAATACGCGCCATTGGGTTTGATGCTGCAACGACAATTGGACGATACGGTCTGCGCGGAGAAGTTGCTTACGTGAGAACCAAGGATGATAAAGGCGAGAAGCCGGAGATCTTCAATCCGTATCTCTTTGCCGTGATCGGTGGAGATCGAGATGTTGCCCAAAATTTCAATGTCAATGTGCAGTATCTCTTTCACTACACCTTCTCCTATCAAGCGTCACAGACCATTCAGAATCCTATCTTCCGGGCCATCGGCGAAGCGAATAATTTGCTATCACTCCAGACTCATCAAGTGCTCCATGGGCTTTCAGTGCGGCTCAATCATAAATGGCTCAATGATTCTTTAGAAACGGGATTAACCAGCGTGGTGTTCTTTAACGACGGCGATGTGTTGTTGACTCCCAAAGTGACCTACAAGGTCACCGATAATCTTCGAGTCACGGTTGGAGGAGATTATTATTCCGGGAGCAGTAATACCGTGTTGGGGCGCTTGAAAAATAACAGCACAGCCTATATCGCTCTGAGATATGGATACTAATCGGCATCTTTCCATCTATCGTACCCGCTGAGATGCTGTCGCGACAAGTCTGGTCTATTTGGTTACGCTGATTCTGTGATCAAACAGGTCGGGCAAAGAAAAAGAGGACCGTTAATGAACACGGGGCGGATTTGGAGCCGCGGCTTTGCGTATGCGAAAATGATGGGCGCTGAAAGCTAACCCTTCCTCTTGCGGCCCTGTTATACTGATTCATCTCTTCGATCACTCTGAGGACCAACCTCATGAGCTCACCGACTTGGGACGAATTCGCCGAGCTTGCGCTGAAACGCATTGCGACATCAGGCGCCGAGTACGGCGATATCCGCATTCAAGAAAGCAGCGCGGAGCAGATCGAAGGCGAAGATCACCGAATCGCGTCGATTCGAGATAGCCAGGATATCGGATTCGGTGTGCGTGTGCTCTATCGTGGCGCCTGGGGGTTTGCCGCAAGCTCCATCCTTTCGATTGAAGAAGTTCCGCGCGTGGCTGATCTGGCCGTGGAAATCGCCAAGGGATCTGCTTCCGTGGCGCTTGAAAAAGTCCGATTAGCGTCAGAGCCGGTGCATCGTGATCGTATCGTGACGCCGTATCGCATTGATCCCTTCCACGTCTCACTCGAGAAAAAAACCGATTTGCTGCTGAGTGTGATGGAAGCTCTCCATCGACAGGAGGGGATCGCGCGAAGCCGTGCTCACTTGTGGGCGAGGCGGGATAAGAAGTTGTTTGTCTCCACGGAGGGCTCACGCTTGGAATTTGATCTCCTCGCGGGGCAAGGTGATTGTACGGCGACGGCGGTGTACGAGGGCAGGTTCGCCTCGCGCAGCTTCAATACGCCCCATCTGCGCCAAGGGTATGAATTGATCGAGGATGCTGATCTGCAGCGAGAGGCGTTGCGTGTGGCCGCTCAAGCGGTCGAAAAGGTCAGATCTCCCGCAGTCGATGAGGGCCAGTATGACCTGGTGCTCGACCCGGAGCACCTCTCCTTGACGATCCATGAATCCTGCGGCCATCCGAGTGAACTGGATCGCGCGTTGGGGTACGAGGCAAACTATGCAGGCACCAGTTTTTTAACGCCGGAGAAGAGGGGCAGCTTTCGCTATGGTTCTTCGCACGTCAACTTGGTGGCCGATAACACCGAACCGGAAACGCTTGCGACAACCGGCTACGATGACGACGGGGTTCAGTGTCAGGCCTGGGATATTGTTCGTGAAGGGATTTTCGTCGGGTATTGTACGAACCGAGAGGTTGCGACGAAGATCGGGGCTACCCGCTCGCACGGATCTAATCGAGCAGATGGATGGGGCAACGTTCCGATGGTGCGCATCGCGAATATCGGACTGGAGCCAGGCTCAGCGACCGTCGAGCAACTCATCGCTGATGTAAAACGAGGGATCTACATCGAAGGTCATGGGTCATACAGCATCGATCAGCGGCGATATAATTTTCAGTTCGGCGGAGACGTCTTTTGGTTGATTGAAAACGGTCGACGAACCCATATGGTGCGGGATGTGATCTACCATGGGATCACGCCGGAGTTCTGGGCCGGCTGTGACGGCGTAGCCGATCGATCGGCTCGCCGACGATATGGGTTCATTACCTGCGGGAAGGGCCAGCCGGGGCAGTCAGGTTGGATGACCCATGCCGCATCAACCGCCAGATTTCGACGGGTGCAGGTGATCAGAGGAGAAGGACAGTCATGACGGGCGGGAGTGGGAAGTCTTGGCCGCACATGACGAGCCGTGATGAGTTTCGTTTTCTGAGCGATCTGGTCATGACCCGTTCGTCCGCTGATCAGACGCTTGTTCGTCTGCACGATCACCATGCGGGCACGACGAGGTTCGCCAATAATCAAGTCATTCAAAATGTCGATACGAGGCGAGGCGCACTGACAGTGACCGTCGCCTTCGGGGGACGGCAGGGAACCGCAAGCACGACGGACTTCACTGCCGGCGCGATTCGGAGTACAGTGGCCCGTGCCGAGCGGATCGCTCAAGTTTCTCCAGTCGATCCTGAGTACCTCGCTCCACCGAACCCCTGTGAATTTCCTGTCCGAGAAACCGCAAAGCCGGAAACCGTAGCGGCGGGGCCATCCCGCCGTTTGGAGTATGCCAATGAAGCCATTGGGCAGTGCCGGATGGAGCATCTTCTGGCGGCGGGGATCGTGTCGTCTTCGACAGCGGCGGTCGGGGTTGCTGCCGACAATGGCCTGTTCGGCTATGAACAGCGGACGGATGCGAAGTTCAGCCTGACGGTTCAGGCCGGTGATGCAACCGGTTGGAGCGCGGCGACTCATCGGTCGATCGACCATCTGAAGATTCAAGAACGGACGTTGACGGCCATTAGGAAAGCCAAACGCGGTCAGGAGGTGCGGAAACTACCAGCAGGTACGTATCCAGTGATCCTTGAGCCGGCGGCTGTGGCTGGCTTGTGGACGTGGTTGATCTGGTCGCTCGATGCCAAATCCTACGCCAAAGGGACCAGCCCCTTTGCGGGGAAGCTGGGACATTGCGTGGTGGATGAGCGGATCAGTCTTCGGAATAGCCCGGATCATCCCGACCTTTTGGGAGAGGGGTTCACATCGGACGGCTTACCGAGCAGCGAATCGGCATGGATTGCTCACGGTGTGTTGCGGCAGCTGGCCTATGACCGGTTTACAGCCAAGCAGGATGGAGTGGATCGTATTCCCACACTGGAGGCGCCGGTCTTATCGGTCAAGGGACCTCCCGTTGCCACGATTCAGGATCTTGTGAAGAATACGGAGCGGGCGATTTTGGTCACGAATTTTTGGTATATTCGGCCTGTGAATGACCGCAACCTGCTGCTGACTGGCATGACACGGGATGGGACATTTCTCGTGGAGAAGGGGGAGGTCGTGTCTGCGGTGAAGAACTTTCGCTTTCATGAAAGCCCGCTCACGGCATTTCAGCGGGTTCAGGCCTGGACACCTGCAATGGAAGCGGTGAATGCAGAGATAGGAAAGGTGCTCGTCCCGGCCATGGTCTTGCCACGGTTTACCCTGTCTAGCGTGACCCGGTTTTAGCTAACTAGTTATGAATACGAATATATTTTTGCCGCCACTGAATAAAAAGGTTGACTCTTGAGTCGATGAGGAGTAGGTACATTAATTAGGTGTGAATAGGTCCGAATGAAGGGATCTGCCAGATGCCCCCTCGATTTAATAAAGAACCCATCAACTTGATCCATCGGATTCCATCTCAAAAGCAGATCGATGAAGCCCGGCCAGTGCCTCCGGCATACGGCCAAGTCCTGCTTCAGGCAGGGGCACTCTGTCTCGGTAAGGTTCGTGATCTCTTTACACACGTGGTGCGATATGTCGGGGATACGTCCGCTCGAGTCAGGAAGCCGCTTGCGTTGCCAGATTGGACAAAAGGACGGATTGAGGAGACGGCTGAACGGGTTGGAAGCCATGGGGCGGCAGGGATGAATGTGGTCGAAGAGCGATCACCGGTAGCAACACACTCGTTGGCACAACACGTCACGATTCTTCAAAAGCCCGCCCCCGCCCCCATTCAGTCAGAAGAAGTTGCTGAGCTTCGAGCCTGCTTGGTCGGTCAACAGGATGAGATTGCCCGGCTGACGTCGCATATTCAAGAGTTGACCTCTTTGGTAAGTGCCCAGCAACAAGTGCTTGTTCATTTGGGGAAAGAGCTTGAAACAGGAGAATTTTCATCGACTTCGAATGGAACAGCGGCTGCAACGGTGAAGAGAAACCGTGTCGGTCGAAAGAAACCGACGGTTGGTGAATCGAAGGTTCATCCTCAAGGAACTGACCGCTCATTTCCTCATCAGGACTCCGACGGCCCGACACTTAATATCTAGCCTGGTTATTCTCCCTCTCTCAGCCTAGCACGTAGAAAGCAAACACCAGCCTGCCTCACCTCACGTGTACAAGTGGCCGAGTGCCTTGGAAGCCGACGTCCTCTAGTCAGGTGCCGGTCTCCTCTGTTAAGAATCTACCGATGATCATTCATCGAGTCAGTTTATGTGTTGTGCTCTGTCTCAGTCTGTCTGTTTTGGAGTCGGCGGAAACAGCTGAGCGCGTGACGAGTCGAGTCACTCTCTTTGAAAATCTTGGGACCCTTCATCACCCGATTACCACACGGTCCCAGGAAGCACAACGATATTTTGACCAAGGGTTGAGGCTGGTGTACGGCTTTAACCATGAGGCGGCGATCCGCGCATTTGAGGAAGCGGCCAGGCTTGATCCTTCCGCTGCAATGGCCTATTGGGGCATTGCACTCGCCCTCGGACCCAATATCAATGCAGGCATGAACAAGACTGATGAGCGTCGGGCTTGGGAGGCTCTGCAGAAAGCCCGATCCTACAGTGGTCATACGACGCGTGCCGAACAGGCTTATATCGATGCGATCGGCAAGCGGTACGGCCTGAAGGGACCCGCACGATCGGCTCTGGACAAAGCCTATGCGGATGCCATGCGAGTCCTCTGGAGACAGTTCCCGGAGGATCCCGATGCCGGCGTGTTGTTCTCGGAAGCCCTCATGGACCTTCGGCCCTGGGACCTCTGGATGAGCACTGGAAAGCCTAAGCCTGGTACAGAGGAGATTGTGTCGACATTGGAAACAGTTCTTGCACGCGTGCCCAATCATCCTGGAGCCTGTCACTACTACATCCATGCCATGGAAGCATCATCGACTCCAGAGCGAGCCGTGAATTGCGCAGACCGTTTGCCTGGGTTGATGCCCGGGGCCGGACACCTCGTCCATATGCCGGCCCATATCTACATGAGACTTGGTCGATATCATGAAGCCGCAGAGCACAATGCTCAGGCCGCTGTAATCGACCGTCGCTATTTAGCCGGGAGACCATCTACCGGAGGCTATGCCGAGGGGTATTACGCGCACAACCTCCACTTCCTCTGGGCTTCGCTGGTGATGGAGGGGCGAAGCGCTGAAGCTATGAAGGTTGCACGGCAGCTCGTGGGGACGATTACGGAGTCGCACGTACGGCAGGATCCATCGAAAGAATGGTACTTGCCTACACCGCTCTGGTCGATGATCCGCTTCGGACAATGGGAGGCGCTGCTGCAAGAATTGCCTCCACCGAATACATTCCGACTCAAGCAGGCGATCTGGCGATTGGGAAGGGGCATGGCGTTGGCCGCATCCGGCCGGATGCCCGGTGCTGAAGGAGAGCATGCCGCCTTGACGGTGTTGGCGAAACGATTTGGCCGACATCGGACGACGGAAGAACAAACGGAACGGGCCATCATTCGTATCGCCCAAGGATTGCTCACCGGCGAGATTGCTACCCGTCATAAGCAATATGATGCGGCTGTCACGGCTCTCCGGGAGGCCGTGACATTGGAAGATGCACTGCCATACTCGGAACCATCGTTCTGGCCCATTCCAGTGCGACACTATCTCGGAGTCGTCCTGCAGAAGGCCGGGCGAACTCACGAAGCGGAGTCGGTCTATCGGGCTGATCTGATGAAACACCCACAGAACGGATGGGCGCAGTATGGGCTAATGCAGAGCCTTCGCGCTCAACGAAAGGATCGCGAGGCGGACGAAGTCGAGAAGCAATGGAAACGTGCGTGGGCACATGCGGACGTGAATCTGGTCGCCTCTCGTTTTTGAGAGGATGGACCTGCAGAAGTGGAGGAAGGAATGCGATTTGTCGTCGGAGTGATGGGGCCAGCCAAAGCGCTGAAGAAGGATCTCGACAATGCGCGAGTCCTCGGCGAGTTTATTGCCAGACGCGGCTGGGTGGTGCTGACGGGAGGAAAAGATGTGGGCGTCATGGATGCCGCCTGTGAAGGCGCCAAACGGGTTGGGGGCAGTTTGACCATCGGCATCTTGCCGACCGCGAAGGACAAAGTGTCGCGGCATGTCGATGTCTCGATCATTACCGAAATGGGGAGTGGTCGGAACAATATCAACGTGTTGACCAGCCATGTCGTCGTGGTGTGTGGATTGAGTGGGTCCGGTACCGTCTCGGAAGTGGCCTTGGCGGTGAAGGCCGGCAAACCGGTGATTCTGGTGGCGGCATCGGATGCTGATGTGGCGTTCTTCCGCAAGCTTGATAAGCGTCTGGTGCACGCCGCTGCTTCGCCGGAAGCAGCCATTGAACTGATCATGAAATTGATGGAAGGGCAACGTCGACGAAAATCCTCGTCGCCACCAACGGACTATCGACTTCTCACCATGTGACAATGGTCCATGAGAAGTAGCGATTGCTGAAGTTATAAAAAATGGCATGATGGGGCGACGATGAAGAGGGAGGGAATGTGTATGAATACTCTTCAGCGGCTGACAAGGGTGGTCATTGGTTTCGTGATTGGTGTTGTGTTGCTCGGCTGGCCTGCAGGTGACGTGCAGAGTGCAACAACAGCCAAGGCCTATTTTGCCGGAGGATGTTTCTGGTGCATGGAGGAAGCCTTTGAAAAAGTGGAAGGTGTGGTCAGCGTCGTCTCAGGGTATATGGGTGGCACTGTTGCCAACCCAACCTATGAGGAAGTGTCCGCCGGCAGGACAGGTCATGCGGAGTCAGTAGAAGTCATCTATGATCCCACAAAGGTCACGTATCAGAAGCTCCTCAATGCCTTTTGGCATAATGTGGACCCACTCACGCCCAACGCGCAATTCTGCGATCACGGGACTCAGTACCGATCCGCCGTGTTCTATTCCACCGAGGATGAAAAGCGACAAGCGGAAGAATCAAAGACAGTCATTGAACAGACTAAGAAATTTCCCGCAGCGATCGTGACGCAGTTGGTCCCTGCGGCGACTTTTTATCCGGCCGAAGACTATCACCAGGATTACTACAAGAAGAATCCGTTCCGCTATAAGTACTACAAATACGGGTGCGGCCGAGCTGCGCGATTGGAAGTCTTATGGGGGAAGCCGTAGTACAACATCCATCTAGTGAACAAGAAGCAGTCAATGTCGAACTTGTATGCTCACGTAATACCACTGTCAGCTTGCCGGACGATAGAGACCAGAGTTGAATCAATTTCAAGTATGAGTCGACGATTCCATAACGTCTTCAGGCCTTATCTTCTGCTGTCAGCCATCTAGAACATCGCTGTATCGGGAATATCATGATGCGCAGGCAGAACTTGAGTTTGATTGCTCTTTGCTGGTTCTACGCAGTCTGAAACACGCGAATTCCTTTTAGCCTCTCCTGTGACGCCACGCAAAATCTTGACAAGAGTTCATGCGTGGAATATCTATCTCCTATTTTATTCTTGTTCCTAACATTATAATCTGACGAGAAGTAGTACGTCGATTTCTAAAAATTCGTGAAAGAACCCCAAATTCATTAGAAGGAGAATTCAGTATGAGGAGGTACCTTTCCGGAAGGACCATGCTGATCAAGTCATGTGTGTTTCTCGTGGCATTCTTTCTGTTGGTGGGGTGTGGCATTAAAATCATACGGCCGCCCAGCGGATCCTACGCAACCAGTCCGATTGTGGCGGAAGTTAAATTTCAGTCCCGAATATGCGGGAACCCTTTTCAGGCTATGCTGGATGGGAATGATGTCACCGCACAGTTTTCACCACCAGCGGTGCAGGGAGGGCAATCGCAAGCTACATTCCCAGGCTTGCCAGGCGGCACACACACCCTCACTGTGAATGCCAGTAAACCACCTATATTGGGAAGTGGTTGTACGAACGACAGCGATTCCTCCACTTTTACAGTGGATGGAGACACCCCTTATATGGCGCAGTGCCGTACTCGTGGTGTGCCAATTCCTCCAGACTGGGCGGAGACAGGAACGGCATGGGTGTTACAAGGTAACCTCAATGTAGATGGAGGGGGGACCAATCTTCTTTTAAAAAGTGACGATGCATTCGTGTGGACATACACAGACCCTAATGTACGAGGTGCTTGTATCGCCTTGCCGAGAGGGGGAGGTGGTGCTGGGTCATTGGCCGGAATTATCTGTCAAGGTGCCGAGTCAGGTAATGCTTGTTTCTGGGACAACCAACTCAAGTCTGCCCCAAATACAACCATAGGATGGCGGGGACAACGGTTGGTCATATCACAGCTAGTGGATGGCGACTTCATGGCGACTGGTGCCAATGTGGGAGGGAAGTGTGTGAATTGCCATAGTGGCAATAATGTCTTTATCATTTCTCCTGATGATCCTATCTGGAAGAAGGTTATCAAAGATGCCAATCTGACAATCGGAAACACCTTTACAACAAACGTAGCTACTAGTCGCTATACACCACTGCCGGTACATCCTAATTGGGCCAATCCTGTTTGGCCTGCAGTGCCAGGTCAACCTTCGTGTGGAGCATGCCATGAGGTGCCTAGTCCTGGAATTATGGTCGATCGAGATCAAGTCAACGCCATTGCGCCAATCAACAGGATGCCGATGCCTCCTAATTGTGTAGCAACAGGAGGATGCTATCGATAGACACGGTTCAAGAGGGGGGGCGACATGCTAGTTCGCTGCAGCATATGGGGTACAGCAAGTTAGCCGCCGGCGCTTGCGGAGCCCCAATAGCTTCGCAGGCCATTTTACCAAACAGAATTTTCATAGCGCTTTAACCGACAAACGATTGCATCGGTCATTGGTGTGAGGATGATCTTGATGAGGTTTCTTTTGTCTTGAAGTTCTATTCGCTCGGTGCAATCCAGCTCTGGAGCTCAGCCTGGTCCTCGGATAGCCAAGGTTGAGAGAGCGGGCATCTGTCCTGGCCCTATGACGGCTAGTGCGGAGTCGTGGAAGCCCCTGCCGGTGAGCCGGAGAACATGCCCGGCTCGATGAGTGTGCCGGCATTCGTGAACGGCAATCGTCCTTCCGCGCTATGCAGCACGCCTTTGATGTCGTACATCAGTTCCTGTTTCTGAGAGAATTGGAACAGTTGGCGCACGATGTCGAGCGTTGAGGTCGTAGTGTCGATCGTCAGCACGGCATCATCCAACCGGGGAATGGTAAGCTCCTTGCTCCCAAGACCACGGGCCAGACGTTTCCCATTCAGATTCAACGTGAAGTCGATACCTGTTAGGTGATAGTCGAAATCGTTCGGGTTACGGACCCGGAGATCGACACGGAGCCGCTGTTCAAACATGGTTGCATCCAACGGGGTGACGTTGGTGACGAGCACCTCTGGGGGTTCGCTTTTCATGGACCAGGAGGTGCAGCCGGGAAACAGCAGGGCTAGGACGATGAAGCACAAGGATGCTCGATGCAATCGCATAGGCTGCATCATAGCAAGAGCATCTACGGGAAATCGACGCCCTGTGGATGGTGTCCGGGCATTCAGGCGGAGCGAGCATAGGCCAAGGGCGAGCCTTGTTCCGCACGCCGCAGCATCAGGGTCGTTCGTTAATGTACAGAACCAGAACTAAGCCTGAATATCTGCGTACTCATTAGTAGCAATTTGGATTGGACGGCCAACTCCCAGGGGGATACATGCAGTTCATTGGACGTGGCGGAGGGAGCCTCGCAGGACCATCCGGTCGTGGCTGCGTCTCATGGTGATATCCTCTCGCCAGCGCTTCATTAACCAGCGTCTCGATTTCCCTATCGGTTAAATCGGGATACTCGTGTCGAAACTTGCGCTCAAGGACTGGGCGGGTGGTTGCAATATACCGCTCACGGGACAGTCGTAACCCTTCGCGAGCCTGGTCATACAGGGCCTTGCGTTCTTCGGTCCACTCACTCCTCGCTTGGTCGGAACCAGTATCGGTTCTGGAGCTAGGGTCCATTTCATGATCGAGACGGGAGCTGGCACATCCAGTGAGCAGGATCAAGATAAACGCCAGAGCGAGTCGCATGACGCAGCCTCGTGGGAAGTTTAATGGGCACCACTTTGGACTGACGCGCTAGTGTAATCAGCCCGCCTACTCTTGGGCAACAGGCGAGCAGGGTGGGTGATTTTTCTGCCGGTCTTCAGAGCTGTATGAATACAATTCCTGGAGTGGGCATCCGGGAATTGCCATCCCCATCTTGACGCCGACCTCATCCTCTGCCAGAAAGGACACCGGTCCAGGGCGGGCAGGAAGGAGTACTGTGATGCGTGTAGTCAGTCGACGGATGACGGATTTGGCTCAGTCAGAGATTCGAGCCATGACGCAGGCCTGTGTCAGTGCACAGGGTCTCAATATGGCACAAGGGGTCTGTGATACGCCGGTTCCTCCGGTGGTGCTCGAAGGGGCCGAACGAGCGATTCGCGATGGGTACAACGTCTATACGCGGTTCGATGGTTTGCCGGATTTACGGCAGGCGATCGCCGAGAAGCTGGAGCGGTATAACCGGATAAAGGCTGACCCTGAAACGGATATCACTGTCAGTGCCGGTGCGACGGGAGCCTTCCATTCCGCCTGTGCCGCTCTGTTGAATCCTGGCGACGAGGTCATCCTGTTTGAGCCCTATTACCAATACCACCTCAGTGCGCTCGTCGCGGTCGAAGCGGTGCCGGTCGCGATTTCAATGAAGCCTCCGGCATGGTCTTATTCGATCGCCCAACTCGAAGAGGTCGTCACAGCCAACACGAAGGCGATCATCATCAACTCACCGGGAAACCCTTCCGGCAAGGTTTATAGCCTCTCAGAATTGGAGGCATTGGCGGAATTTGCCTGCCGTCATGATCTGTTCGTCTTGACGGATGAAATCTACGAATACTTCCTCTATGACGGACGGCGCCATGTCAGTATGGCTTCGTTGCCGAAGATGGCTGAGCGAACCGTCACGATCGGCGGGTACTCGAAGACGTTCAGTGTGACAGGTTGGCGAATCGGGTACAGCGTGGCATCACAACGGTGGGCACAAGCCATCGGGGCCATGAACGATTTGCTCTACGTATGTGCCCCTGCACCATTGCAGATGGGTGTGGCGCGAGGCATTCGTGAATTGCCGGATAGCTTTTACGAGCATCTGCGGCAGGAGTATCAAGGGAAGCGCGAGAAATTCTGTCGCGCGCTGTCTCAGGCGGGGCTCATACCATCCATCCCTGAAGGCGCCTATTATGTCCTCGCGGATGTATCCCGACTCTCAGGTCAGACGGGGAAAGCACGTGCGATGTCTTTGCTAGGGAAGACGGGGGTTGCCGGTGTGCCAGGGGAAGCCTTTTTCACGAGTATGATTGGAGCCGATTTTCTCCGATTCAGTTACGCCAAGACGGATCAGGATCTGGAGGAGGCTTGTCGGCGACTGATACAGGGGAGTCTGTAACCAGTCAGGGCAGGAATCTGCCGCGGGGAGCCGTACAGATATCTCTGTATCGCGTGCTCCAAAGAAATTCCACTGCCTCTTCGAGTCTGGCACAGCCGTGAATGAACGCAGTTAGCCGAATGTGTGTGTCAGGCGCGCCAATTCTTGCGTGAGTGATGCAGGACAGCAGGGGCTTGTGGCGATGATTCCACGGTAACGCGGGGTCGGTTGGTTGAAGGTCAGGACCTGTCCGCTTCCATCAGTGATCGTCCCACCGGCTTCATCGATCAGCAAGACTCCAGCCGCGACGTCCCACTCATTTTCTGATTCAAATGTGGCCACCGCATCAAGACGACCGCATGCCATCAGCGCGAGGGACCATGCGATGGATAGCATCGGGCGATGGTGAGCGCATGAATCAAGCGATGTAAACCGACCGGTTTGGCGCTCCCACGGACTCAACACAATCACAGGGCGTTGCTCCGGGCTGACAGGTCGCAAATCCACCGGTTCATGGTTCAGACGAAGGCCTTCACCTCGGATGGCACTGAAGAGTTCGTTAGTTGAAGGGTTGTAGATGGCAGCCACGATAGGACGGCCATGCTCAATGAGGGCGACAGAAATGCAAAATTCCGGGATGCCATTGATGAAGGCTTTGGTGCCATCGATCGGATCGACCACCCAGACTCGATCTTTCTGGAGTCGACCGGCATCATCCGGGGATTCTTCCGATAGCCACCCATCGTGGGGAAATGCCGAGAGCAGGTGTGCGTGAAGAATACGGTTGACGGCAAGGTCTGCCGATGTGACCGGAGAATGATCCGGTTTCTTCATGGTCTCGAATCCCTCGACGGCTAACCGCGTGGCCTCTGCCCCGGCAGTTCGGATCGCCTCATCGAGTCGCTCGAGTTCTTGCGTCCATCCCATGCCTGCAGAGTACCAGGCTCACGGCCAGATGAAAAGGAGCGATTCTGTTCTCGGCTTGACCTTCCACAAGAATCTGCGTACAAGCTCGCTATCATGAAGTTGGTCCAGAAGCGTTCGAAGAAGACCGGCCTCTCCCCCGGGACTCTGATTCACATCGGTGAGTCACGCACGGACTCTGTGACCGTAACCCGCTTCAACTATGCCGGCACGCACTGCGACGAGCAGGTCGTGACCGATATGGATGCCCTTCGCCCACCAGCGGATGAGACGGTGACGTGGGTCAATGTCAGCGGCGTCCACAAGGTGGAGGTGTTGGAACGATTCGGCAAACACTTTGGCCTCCATCCCCTGCTACTGGAAGATATCGCCAATACCGATCAGCGTCCAAAATTGGATGATTACGAGACGTATTTGTTTCTTGTGATGAAGATGCTGACGACCTCTGACCAAGGCGATATCCTGGTTGAACAGGTCAGTTTTGTTCTTGGGCGGAATTATGTGCTCTCGTTTCAGGAGAACGGGACGGATGTGTTCAGAGCCGTTCGAGATCGCCTCAGGGGCGGCAAGGGGCGACTGCGGCAAAATGGCACCGACTATCTCGTGTATGCCTTGATCGACGCGGTGGTGGACCAGTATTTTGCCGTGCTCGAAATGCTTGGAGAGCGCATCGAATCGCTCCAAGAACGGGTGATGGCCGATCCGAAGCCGGAGACGTTACACGACATTCATGCACTGAAACGGCAGCTGCTCTTTGTTCGTCGCGCTGTGTGGCCGTTACGGGAAGCCATGAACAATCTCTCCCGTTCGGAATGCCCGTTCCTGCATGAGCCGACGAAGCTGTTTTTTCGGGACGTCTACGACCATGTGGTGCAGATCGTGGATACGATTGAGACTTTGCGTGAAATGGTTTCGGCCAGTCTGGAGATTTATCTGTCCAGTGTGAGCTATCGCCTGAATGCCGTCATGCGTGTTTTGACGGTCATCACGACGATCTTTATGCCGCTCAGCTTCATCGCCGGCGTCTATGGGATGAATTTCGAGCATATGCCGGAGTTGAAATGGGTATGGGGGTACCCCATGGCGCTGGGCATCATGGCGGTCGTCGCCGTGGTGATGTTGCTCGGATTCCGTCAAAAGGATTGGCTGTAGGTGGTGAGGTCGGGTTATTCTTGGACTTCCACCTTATCGACAAAATAGGTCGTGTCTCCGAAGCAGGTCGTCGGGATATAGCGATATTCCTTATAGTGCAGGATCACGCGCTTCCCCATCCTGTCGTTCAATTGAGCGGCGACTTTGTCGTCCCAGATTGTAAATTGCCACAGGATCGGAGCGGTCCCCGGCACCGTGGTCATGGCCAACTCGCCTTCATGCGTTTTGCATATCCATCCTCGCGAGGAAAACTTTTGGATGTATCCGGCTCGGTTTCCATCGGAATACGTCCAATTGAATACCACGATGAAATAGACCGCAGCTACGAAGCAGAGCAGCGTAACAAACACTTTCACGGAAATCTCCTCAGTTAGGACGGGATATCACGAAACAGCCACGGAGCTTCGCGTTTGCGTTTGGCTTCGTACGCGGCAATGGCGGGTTCATGCCGGAGCGTAAGACCGATCGAGTCGAGGCCGCGGTAGAGACAATCCTTGCGGAAAGGGTCGATCTCAAATCGATAGGTCGTTTTCTCCGGCGTCGTCACCGTTTGGTCGGCGAGATCGACTGTGAGTCGGTACCCTTCGGTGTCAACGGCCTGCTTCATGAGGGTCAGCACTTCGTCCGTCTTCAGCACAACGGGAAGTATGCCGTTTTGAAAGCAGTTGTTATAAAAAATATCGGCGAAGCTCGGGGCAATGATGCACCGAAAGCCTTGGTCCAACAGGGCCCAGGGGGCATGTTCGCGAGAGGAGCCGCACCCAAAATTATCACGCGTCAGTAAGATCGACGCAGATTGGTAGCGAGGTTGATTCAAAAAAAACTCAGGATCAGGCGACCCATCCCGTGTCTTTCTCCAGTCGAAAAAGAGGCCTTCGCGGAGTCCTGTCCGTTTGATCGTTTTTAAAAACTGCTTCGGAATAATCTGGTCGGTGTCGACATTGATTTGATCCAATGGGGCCACGAGACCAGTGAGAGTGGTAAACGGTTCCATAAC
>CAYSFU010000016.1:0-58226 GCA_964430555.1 uncultured Nitrospira sp.
TCGACGCACCGCCGCTGTCGTGCGGGCGCTCCCGTGAAGTATTTGTCCCATAGCGTGTCCTTCCATTGATGGCTGAAGAGTACACCATCAAATGCTGGGACTAAACACCTAGGCTATGGTTAACAGCCATTCGTATCGAAGAGCTGTTGGCCTTTCTGGATCGCCATGCTGCGGTAAAGAAGGAACCATGCCAGGGGCGGCAAGTCCTAAGAACCATCACACGCTTGAAATAAAGGTATCCGACCCCTTTAACTTCCCAGAGAGGTTCTTGCTGCAATATTCGGCTCCCGTCTCCTTGACGATGCGTTCGAAGTCGGTGCGCAGGATGAGCTTGAGTATTTGACTGAACAGGCTGCATGATGCGGTCACGTTGGGTCTCCTTCGGTTAAATGCAGGTGGGTTTGGCAATTCACCAGCACCCTACACTCTGGGATGATCCAACGTCATACACTGTTTTTGGCAAGAGTGAGATTTCCCTAAAATTTATAGGCATCCTTCTTTCAGCCTTAAAATGAAATAAATTGCAACAGTGATTAGTGGGCCCAATACATGCGCCACTAGTCCTAATCTTGGGCTAGATGAGCTAGAGACTATGCCCCCTAAGAAGCCGATTAGAGCATCCAGTATCCTTAACGCATTGCCAGTACTGCGAGGTTTGGTCGCGGAACGAGATATGTGCGAGCTGATATGCGATAGCGCGGCACAACAAGGGGCCCCTATTTTTCTTATTATTCATGGCACTTGGGCAAACAACGCAACCTGGACGCAGATTGATTCAGCGCTTCTAGCGGGATTCCGAACGGCATGGCCAACCGCTGGATTTTATCGATTCAACTGGTCTGGTGTGAACGGAGCTAGACACCGACTTGAAGCAGCGAAGCGGCTCGCCGTTGAACTGAGTGTCCTTTCACACAGGTTCCCGAACTCACCGATTATAGCGATTTCCCACAGCCACGGTGGAAATGTATTGGCATGGTCAACTACTTCCATTCCCCGTCCATTGTCTGCAGCCATTTACCTGAATACTCCCTTCATCCAAGTACTAGAGCCACCTGGCAGATTGCCAGAGAACAAATCACGAGATGCACTGCGTACCCTGTCATTTATCGCGTATTTCCCATCTGTATTGGCCATTATATCCGTCGTTATAGGGATTCCGCTTATCAAGCTGCAGAATCTGATCTACTTTCTCCCCCCTTTTTCGCTCTCGGTTCTCCCACTCTCGTTTCTCGCACTCTTGGTTCTCGGACTCACAGCTGTAACAGCAGCTCCGTTTGTTGCGGTGTGGTGTACAAAGAAATTTGCAGTCGCTCCGATACAAAAGCTCAGTGAAGAGACAGCGGCTATTTCAGCTGCGCGGCGCAATATTTCAAGAGAGCTAGTCGTGAATGCGGTCGGCGATGAAGGAGCCTCAATGCTGGGCGGGATCTATATTGCAAATTGGCTAGCACAGCGAATAATCATCTATCTCACTATCGGCTCACTTTCTACTGGGCTTATTAGTGTGTTTATCAGTAGGGCATTCCCAACTCTACTACCGTTGAAGGTGTTGCTGGGCATCCCTCTAATATTGTTGGGTTTGGTATTGACGCTCATCTTTATAATTGCCCTGGTCAGTACAGCTTCTTATGGCTTTCTGCAGGGTCTTATTGCGCTAGACTCCCACGTAACAGTTTCACTCTCGCCGGTTGGACTGGTTGAGGCTATGACCGTTTACTGGAAACACGAATCCCAGTTTCATCACTCTGCGCTTCATGATTCTTTGGAGGTCAGTGACGCTATCCGGGATTGGCTTACCTCTTTATTGCACTAATGTTTAGCACACCTGGTCTATTGCCAGTTTTACTATATTGCGACCTTGTTCCGTGCTTCGTATTAGTGGTTAGAGATTCGTTCTGACCCAACCCTGTTTCCTTTTCTCTGTATATCGAGAAAGATCAGAGTGAATGAAGGGGAGGCCTCTCAGAAATTTTCTAGCCCCCACCGGGGATGTATGGTCAGGTGTGATTTTCTGAGTCTGAAATCGCTACCACAGTGCTACCGAAGTAGGGCAAACTCGGACCATCCACAGCCTCCTCTTGTGCATCATTCGTTATGGTTTTTTGGGCACTTAGGTGGTTGGGGTTGTGACTAGGTGTTTAGTCCCGGCATTTGATGGATTGGGTTGAGGATAGCCCTATCCGGCTCAGATGTCGATATTTGGCAGAGGTATTCATAGGGTGTGAGGCGCTTGAGGGTTTTTAAACGCCGCCCATAGTTGTAGGCGTCGATGAAGTCGTTCAGGTGGGTTTCGAGCTGTTTGTGGCTGTCATAATGATACCGGTTAACCGTGGCCTCCTTGATCGTGCGGTTCCTCCGCTCGACCTGCCCATTGGTCCAGGGATGCTTGATTTTGGTAAGCCGATGTTCAATCCCATTTTCTTTGCACCGCATGTCAAGCATATGGGTCATGTAGATCGCTGTGGGACCCGTTACATATCGTGGCGGGAAGGTGAACTGGATACCAGTATCCGTCAGCACAGTATGGATTTTATACGGTACGGCTGTGACCCCTGCTACCAGAAAGGCCGAGGCCGTGCCCCTGTTCGCCTTGGTAACAAGCGGGATGACGGCAAACTTTGATGTTCGATCAATGGCTACATACAGGTGCAACATCGATATGAAAGTAGCCGATGGGATATGTCTTGAATTTCTTCTTTTGTTCCCTGTCTCCGGTTATCTCCGGTAATCGACTGATGCCGTGGCGTTGTAAACAGCGATGCAGCGATTGGGGAATCGTTGCTTGCAAGGCGTAGAGGCAGTCATCCAGTGGCAGCAGCGTAGGTCTGCGGAAAGCAACGATAATAGCCTCTTCCTCAATGGATAGTATCGTGGACTTGGGATCCTTGGGCCCCGTAGGAAGATCGTTCACTGATGTGCGCCGTTTCCACTTGGCCACCGTCTTCGGGTTTATCCCGTGACGCCTGGACAAGGCGATCCGGCTTTCGTGACTATCTTGTATTGCTTGACGCACCGCCACTGTCGTGCGAGCGCTCCCGTGTAAAATCTGTCCCCTATAGCGTCCTTCCAGTGATGGCTAAAGATTACACCATCAAATACCCGGACTAAACACCTAAAGAGAATTTGTAAACCGCAGGTTGGAGGTTCGATTCCTCTCGCCAGCTCCACACTCACCTCAGCAATTCCCTTAAGTGCATCGTGCAGGCTACCCAAGCCCTTGCACAATTTCTTGATAATAGCCATCCAGCATGGCAGCGCGAGCCTGCTCCACGATGACCAATTGACGCTGGTCGAAAGTATTCGCACAATACAGATACTGAAATCCTGGAAACTGTCCGCGCTCGGCGTGCACCTGCCGACCGTCCGACTTCTGACGTGTGGTGTCGGCAAGCACGTCACGATCCGCCAATCGCTCCCATGCGGTTTGAGCCGATGGCCAATGGTTCTCGTAGCGGGGACTTTCAGGATCGTTCGGCGTCGCGATCGCGTCTTGAGAAAACACGGGGCCGTCATCCGGCTCCGGCGATTCGTCCCAGGCAACCGTCTCCTGACTTCCGCGCTGCAGGAGATAGAACGGCCCGTCCTCAACAAGCTCTTCGACGGTGTGGTATCGAACCGGGGCGGGAGGGTCAAGGAGCTGCAACCCCCTGGCCGCCAACGCTCGCTGCAAGGGCACTCGTCTGGCCAGTTGCCGTGTCTTTTCACACAGGATCATGCGGCCATCGGAGGACAGAGCCTCCATCAGATTGTCCAACCGACGGCCAAGCCCGGTTCGCTGTTCGAATGCCGTCTGAAGGACCGGATCATTCCCACGTTCGAAGGTTCGCCAACTTCGACTGGGAAGACCAGGATCGTGCTCAGCCTGAAGCAACGCATGGGTCGCGACCACGAGGTCGTAACGACCTGAAAGTGACTGCGTGTCTCCATCGACACAGTCGAAGCGGAGATTGTGCAATCCCATCCTCTCCGCCTGTTCCTGTGCCACGACAATCGACGCGGATGACCGGTCGACGCCCACAAACATCTTCTCCGGGAACAGACGCGCGCAAAAGGAGGTCAGAATGCCCAAGCCACAACCGAAATCAAGGATACGGTTCGCCTCGCCACACTGCGCGGCAATCCGTGGACCAATCACGTCGTAATAGTCGTACCGCTGGCTGTACAACACCGGAAAAATCTTCGGATGGGCAGCGAGATCATAGAAGGCAATCTCATCGTGGCGATCACCTTCGCGTTTTCGTTCAACGCGTAACGCAAGCTGTTTCAAATCGTCCGGAGAAAATTGCTGTTGCTGCCAGGCAAAATAGTCTCGGTCTGACGCAAACGGTCGGAGCCCCCACCAGGCCAGATGCGCACGAAGCACTTGTCGCAGTGAGTCGTCAGCCATGTGTAATACGCCTGACCAAAATAGTTTTCACCAACGTCGCACAGGAGTGCGGACCACGAGGCGTACACGAGGAGAGTACGGTGAGTGGCTCGAACGACTGAGAGTAAAACGTGGAAACGTCTTCAATCGACGCTTATGGCCGCTTCAGCATGATCGCGTCAAAGTACGTCTCCGGCACCGGATGAGGCAACCGCAGCTGACCGGATCCGAAAGCCACATATTTTTCACACGTCAGCTGCTCCAAACCGATCGGCCCCTTCGCGTGCAGCTTCCCGACGCTCACCCCCATGTCGCGCCCCATCCCGAAGCTCTCACCGGCGTGGAGTCTGGTCGACGCATTCACCAACACTGCGCCGGCATCGACTTCTCTGGTGAATCGCATCGCGGACTCATAGCGGTTTGTGGCGATCACCGCAGTCAGACAGGGACGATGGGCGGCAATATGCGCCAACGCCTCATCCAAACCTTCCACCATCTTAATGGCGACGGTCGGTCCGGCAAACTGGGTCTGCCAATCCGCTTCGGTCGCGGGGACAATCGCCGTATGTCCCGTCATGGCCATCTGCCCCATGAGGGCAACGGTCTTCGGGCAGGCATGCACTTCTACCTTAAACTCATCGAGCAACCGATTGATCAACGGCGGCAGGAACTGTCGTCCGATCACCTGTTGCACCAGCAACGTATCCAGGGAGTTGGAGGCTCCCGGCTGTTGGACCTTCGAATTGATGACCAGGTTTTGCGCCATCGGAATGTCGGTGTCACCGTCGACATACAGGTGGGTCACCCCCCCGTCATCGCACAACACCGGCACCTTCGCTTGCTCTGCGACAGCCTTTCGTAATCCGGCGCCGCCTCGTACGATGAGAGCGTCCACCCCTTTCGGCAACCGCATCAGCTCGAGCGCCACGTCCTTGTCCGGCCGATCAATCAAGATCCAAGCCCCGGCCGGCACCCCACTCTTCAAGGCCGCCTCGCGCAACCCCGTGTCAATCGCCTGATGGGTATGCCGCCACTCCGGAGCCCCTCGAAAAATACAGAAGTTCCCCGACTTCAGCCCCAATGCAATTGACTCCACGGTGATGAGCGGACTGCGCTCCGAAAGCACTCCCAGCACGCCGATCGGCACCTTGACTCTTGAGACCTGTAATCCATCCGGACGTTCCTGACGTGACACCACTTGCCCCACCGGATCCGACAACTCGGCAATCTGATGTAATTGCTCGACCATCTCCTGGACCTGCTCAGCCGTCACTCGCGCATGAGCCACGGCAGCCTTCATCCGCTCCTTCGCGACCCCCTCCCCAAAAGACTTCCCCACCGCCTCGACATCCTTTGCGTTCGCCGTTAGAATTGTGCCATGGTCTGACGCGACTCGCTCAGCCATTGCGTGAAGAGCCGTCGTCTTGACCGGGCCGGGGAGAAGCGCCAGGGCGCTCGCGATACTCCGTGAGTTTTTGAATAGCTTCTCGATGTATAATTTTGCAGGAACGTCAATCGCCATAGGCCTCATGATCCAGTATGAATTAGGTTCAACCGTGTCGTCGCCATCCCGATCGCCTCTTGCGCACAGACTGACTGGGTGACGGTCGACTATAACACGCGTTTTTTCGATCAGTAAACCACAGCCGAGATCGGGGGCGTGCCGAGCACAACACTGATCAATACGGATAACGCATAACAAACCGGCGTGAACCGATTGAGGTGGGCCGGACGAAGGAGGAACAATGGGGTCTGGAGTGCAGATGAACGAACACAGATACTGCCTGGCGCTCTGCCTGCTCCTCGCAACAACCTTGGGAGGCTGCGCGCAACTGAAATCATCGCAGACGCTGACCGCCCCCACGCAGGCCACCCCTGAACAAGTCGCCGAACGAGAGCGAGAAAGCCAACCGCCGAAAGCCGTGCAAGCGCGCTCGACCGAGAGCCCTCGCCCGCCCTGCCTGGTCACCTTCGACGACGAAGCTGCATTGGGCCAGATCTACGGACATGCCCGATCGACCTTGGCCCTCAAAACCAGCCGCGGATCAAATGGGCAACTGCAAGTGTGTGACAGCACCAAGCATACTAACTGCTGGACGTACCGCCAGCACTGTTCACGTAGCGACGTCAATCTCGACACCATCGGCTCAGCCCATTACCATTTGAGCATGGAATCCGGCATCGAGTGCTACACCCTCCCCGATCCAGGAGACGGCCTGGGCCGAGGGTTCGGCAGACTCGTGGAATGGAAATGCACCGATGTGGATTGGGCCAAAACCCCGCGTGTCCTGACCTCGCACGACCAAAGTCAGTGGGTCAAAGTGTGGCTCAGCACAACCGACACCCACTCACCTATCTACTTCGACCTGGAATCCATTCAGGTGCTCCCTGACGCCTCGATCCAGTTCTGGTTCCGAAAACGCGATGGAACCTGGTGGTACTGGCCTGAGCTGCAGGCCAACACCACGTGGACGCTCCGTGACCATGTGCGCGATGTCTCGGAAGTGCGGATTCGAGGCGCCAGAGCAGGCCGAACCAGCTCCTACGTCATCGGCTCGTTGACGATCCGCGACTGAGCGCGGCACCCCTCATTGGCCGTTCGTGCTGAGACACCCCTCGCCTCTACCGGTCGGAGTGCTCGGCACGAACGATACATACACCCTCGCCATCAAAAGTTCCGCACCGATCTCCCGCTTCGATTCACGGAAGTCGCGCACAAGCCATTCCCGGAGTCAGCCGGCGGGACCGGTCGATCGACGCTTTTCCTGTCGAGCCAGCACCGTAGCCAACCAGGCCCAGAGCAGCATCAAGGGCACCATCGCCCATGCAATCTGAGCCGTTGTGGCACCGAGCGCTTTGACACCCGTGACCATCCACCCCGTCGAGGCATCGCCGCCACGAGAAATGGCGGTGTCGATAAAATTCTTGGCTTTGTATTTCTCTTCACGATTCACGACCGTGAACAACACTTCACGCGCCGGCTTCGAGAGCGCATACTCCCCGACCCGCCGCAGCACGGAGAAGACGACATAGAGGACAAGTGTCGGCCATAAGGCGATACCCAAAAACCCCATCACGCTGATCACAGGCAAAAACAGCAAGGGCGCGACCAGCCCGAATCGCCGAATCACTCGCTGTGTGAGCAACACCTGGGTGAGCCAGGTCAACAGGCCGGTCGTAAAATCGAGCGTCGAAAACAGGCGTGTGCGGGCCTCCGGTTGATCGAGATATTCCGAGACCAGGCGCGTCTGTTCCAGATAGAGGAAGGTGGCCGTCATGGTCAGGAGCAGGAGATAGGCACAGATACCCAGTAAATAGGGTGAGGCGAAGGTCAAGCGAACTCCCGCGAGAAAACTCCCTTGGAGAGGCTCTCCCTGCGCCGGGTGATGATGGGCCGTTCTGGTCCGTCCATAGCGTTCCAAGCGATGCACGCATCCGAGACACATCGCAAGACAGAGACTCGACGCCAACATCAACACCGGAATGGGGAAGATCAAGGTGAGTCCCGTCGTGATGAGCGGACCAAGCAACGCCCCGCTGCTTCCACCCGCAGCGATGACACCGAACAGTCGCGCGCCCTGCTCGGGCGTGAACAGGTCGGCCATAAAACTCCAGAACACGGAGACGATGAAGAGGTTGAAGACCGACAACCACACAAAAAATCCCCTCGCCACCCACTCTGGAGCGAGATGACTCGTCAGTAATCCATAGAAGATCAGGAGATTGACGATAAAAAACCCATAGACAGTCAACAGCAAGCGATACCGTGCATAGCGCGCCGAGAGCCACCCGAATATCGGTGTCGCGGTCAGCATGGCGACAAACGTTGCCGTCATCATCCAGGGGAGATGCGGGAGTCCCCCTTCAATGGCCATCTCATCACGCACCGGACGGAGGATGCTGTAACCGCAGAGGAGACAGAAGAAATAGACGAAGGCCCAGACCAGCGGAAACAGCTCGTCCGGTTTGGCCCCAAGCACGTGGGCCCATCGCCGCAATCGCCTGTCACGTGAATCACCCATATGCCCGCATGGTAGCAGGTGTATCGTCGCCTGCAAGTAGAAGATCTGTTACAATACTCGGCGAAATACCGGGGAGGCCGTGGGAATGATCGATCTTCGTAGCGACACCGTCACCAAACCGAC
Organism: uncultured Nitrospira sp.; assembly: GCA_964430555.1. Classification (GTDB taxonomy): domain Bacteria; phylum Nitrospirota; class Nitrospiria; order Nitrospirales; family Nitrospiraceae; genus Nitrospira_D. The sequence goes on from CAYSFU010000016.1 coordinate 8,512, forward strand.
CGATGATATGCGCAAGGCGATGGCCCGCGCCGACGTGGGCGATGATGTCTATGGCGAAGACCCGACCGTCAATCGGCTTCAAGATACGGCTGCCGCGATGCTGGGCAAACGGTTCTGCCTCTTCGTTCCCTCCGGCACCATGGCCAATCAACTGGCGATTCGCGTGCAGACCCAACCAGGCCAGGAAGTCATCGTCGAAAGCACAAGTCACATTGTGCGGTATGAGCAGGGTGCAGCCGGCGCACTGGCCGGCGTCCAGCTCCACTGGGTACCGGGAGAGCGCGGCATCATCACGGCTGAACAGGTGGACGCCGCGATTCGGCCGACCGATCCGCACAGCATCACGACCGCGCTGATCTGTCTGGAGAATACACACAATGCCGGCGGCGGCACCATTTACCCCCTTTCGACGATTGAAAAAATTCGAGCGGGCGCGGTGAAGCACGGCATCCCGATGCATCTGGACGGCGCGAGACTGTTCAATGCCGTGGCCGCCACGACGCTCCCTCCGACCGCCTACGCACAACATTTTGAAACGGTCTCGCTCTGTCTCTCGAAAGGACTCGGCGCTCCCGTCGGATCACTGCTGCTCTCCAACGATCCGACGCTCATCGAGCGGGCGCGTCGCTTTCGTCGCATGTACGGAGGCGCCATGCGTCAGGCTGGTGTGTTGGCCGCCGCCGGGATTTTTGCGTTGGAGCGACATGTGACTCGGCTCAAGACCGACCACGAACATGCCAAGAAGCTGGCCCGGCTGCTCCAGCTGATTCCAGCAATCCAGATCGCTCCGCAGCATGTGGAAACGAATATCGTGATCTTCGACATCCTCGACGAGGGACGCTCGCCGAGCGAACTGATTGCCGCGCTCAAAGACCAGGGCGTGCTCATCAACTCGGTCGGTGGAAAAAGCTACCGCGCCGTCACACACCTGGACATCACAGAGCCTCAGATCGAAGAAGCTGCTGCAGCTTTCGCGCGGGTCCTCCCCCGATGACCCTTCAGCATTGACAGACTATCCCTTGATCCATAGAATGCCGACGTGATGTCTTGCGAGCCAGCCCTCCTGCGGAGTGACTCGCCGCGCATCACGAATGCGCGAGTCGCGCAGTATCCATAACCGGTTCGCAACAATTACCAATCGTCATGGACTCCAATACCGCTACCACCCCTACCCGTGAAGAACTGAACGCCGAACTGCTCCAAGTACCGGAGCCACCCGAACAACCGGAAAGTCCTCCTCCTCCGGGATTTGAAGACGGCATTGAAGTCGCCGTCCGGCATGTAAAAGGCCGTAGAGGAGGCGACTTAGTCGGCATCCTCCTGATCGGATCCGGAGCGCGACGCACGCTCACCCCTCACAGCGATATCGATCTGCTCGCCCTCGTCAAGGGCGAAACAGAGGGTCATGAAATTCTCCGAGTCGGCGAGCGGCTCACCGATATCCGCTATCATGGTCACCGTGCGGTTGAAGATGAGCTGGCCTACTCCCTCCGGCTCCCTTCCCTTTTGAGAAAAAGTCGAATCCTCTACGATCACGACGGTGTCTGTGCCAAACTCCTCGACAAAGTCCATCAGCGCTTCCGTCAGGGCCCGCCACCGACATCCCTCAATGAACAGATTCGCCTCAAGGCGGAATGCTACCATCTCTTGGGGAAAGCGCAGGACCTCGTAGACAAACCAGGCACCGCCTACTATCTATTGACACTGTTTTACGAAGATTGCATTTCCGCCTTCTTTCGACTGCGAGAGTTTTGGTTGGTCGCGCCGGTGGATGTCCATCGGTTCATGTTTTCCCGTGAGCCGGCCCTTGCCGACCTGGCTGGCCAGTTCCTCACCGCGACGACTCTCGCCGACCGGCTCAACCTTGGCCGACAATTTGCCGATCTCCTCTTTAAGGATGTGCCGAATCCGGCTCGTATCGACTGACCGACGGGGGGTACAGAACCAGTACCTCTGCATGACGACATGACGTGCTGGCGATGGAAGCAGCGTGCCACAGGCCGTACACTCCATCAACTGGCATCAGTTCTCTGTCACCGACCTTCATACCAAGGAGCCCTTTTATGGAACTGGGATTTATCGGATTAGGCAAGATGGGCATGAACATGGTCACACGGCTTCGACGCGACCAACATCGCGTGGTGGTCTATGATCGCTCGAACGACCTGATCAAACAGGCGGAAGGCCAGGGCTGCATCGGATCCTCATCCCCTGCCGATCTCGTCGGCAAGCTGAGCGCACCCAAAGCCGTCTGGGTCATGGTTCCCTCCGGAGCCCCGACCGAAGAAACCATCCAAGCCGTCGCCGCGCTGTTACAGCCGGGCGATACCATCGTGGACGGCGGGAATACGCGATTTCACGATGACGTACGGCGCGCCGCAGAGCTGAAGACCAAAGGGATTCACTACGTGGACGCCGGAACCAGCGGCGGGATTTGGGGACTCACGGTCGGATACTGCCTCATGGTGGGCGGCGAAGAAGCCGTCGTCCAACGACTCGCGCCGGTGTTCAAAACCTTGGCTCCTGAGAATGGATGGGCGCACGTCGGCGCCGTCGGCGCCGGACATTACGTAAAGATGGTCCACAATGGGATTGAATACAGCATGATGCAGGGCTATGCCGAAGGATTCGAGTTGATGTCGAAGAGTGAGTACAAGCTGAACTTAGCCCGCATCGCGGATCTGTGGATGCACGGCAGCGTCGTCCGATCCTGGCTCTTGGAGTTGGCAGTCAGTGCGCTCAAGCAGGATCCGAAACTGGATCAACTGAAAGGGTATGTCCAGGATTCCGGAGAAGGCCGCTGGATGATCGCTGATGCCATCGAAAAAGACGTTCCGGTCCCCACACTGACCACGGCACTCTTCACACGCTTTCGATCACGGCAGGAACAGTCGTTTGCCGAAAAAATGCTGGCGGCCTTGCGCAATGCCTTCGGCGGTCACGCCGTCCGCAAATCATAGGCCGTTTTGCCTGAGGACTAATCCATGACACCCACGAATACGCAACGCATCGACGTCAACCCTGTCCGAGAACCGCTCCCTCCCGTCGAACCCTGCACGCTGGTCATCTTCGGAGGTTCGGGTGATTTGGCCCGCCGGCGCTTGATTCCGGCCGTCTACAATCTCCTTCTTGATAGCTTGATGCCGTCGAATTATGTCGTCATCGGTCTTGGCCGTACCCCAATGAGCGATGAAGAGTTTCGAGCCACCGTCCGTGAAGGGGTCATCAAACATTCTCGACAAGAATTAATCGAGGAAAAATGGAAGACCTTTTCCGAGCACCTGTTTTACATGGCGGGAGGGAACGACGACGCACAGACGTACGTACAACTCAAGGCTCGCATCGAAGAGCTGGAGCAGAAGTTCCAACTGCCGGGGAACCGCATTTTTTATCTCAGCATTCCGCCTAGCTCGTTCACCTCTGTCTGCGAAGGCTTGTCCCATTCTGGACTGTCGGGCTCTCCCGGCACTCGCTCCCCCTATACCCGCATCATCGTCGAAAAACCGGTCGGGCGTGATCTGGCTTCCGCGAAAGCCATCAATGAAGTCACCGGCCGCGTCTTCGACGAATCGCAGATTTTTCGCATCGACCATTACCTGGGCAAAGAGACGGTCCAGAATCTCATGGTCGTGCGCTTCGCCAACAGTATCTTTGAGCCGATCTGGAACCACAAATACGTCGACCACGTCCAAATCACCGTGAGCGAAGCGGAAGGCGTCGGGACTCGCGCAACGTATTATGAAGAAGCCGGGGCCCTGCGCGATATGATTCAGAATCATATGCTTCAATTGCTCTGTCTTGTCGCAATGGAACCGCCCTATTCGCTCGATCCGGACGTGGTACGGAACGCCAAGATGGAAGTGCTTCGGTGCTTACGCCCCATCACGGGAAAAGATGTTGAAAAGTTCACCGTGCGGGCACAGTACACGGAAGGGACGGCTCATGACACGCCCGTCCCCGGCTATCGCCGTGAAAAAGGCGTGAACCCCAACTCCACGACTGAGACCTACGTGGCGGTGAAATGTTTCGTGGAGAACTGGCGGTGGTCCGGCGTTCCGTTTTATCTACGAACCGGCAAAGCCTTGCCCCACCGAGCCAGCGAAGTCGCCGTCCAATTCAAGGATATCCCACAAATTCTCTTCAATGCCGGCGGGCACACACCGCAAGCACCGAATGTGTTGGCCTTGAAGATTCAACCCGAAGAAGGGCTGACGCTTCGCATCATCTCACGCGTGCCTGGCACGCGGGCTCAAACCCACCCGGTTGAAATGGACTTCAAATACGCCGAGGTCTTTGGTCGACCGTCTCCGGAAGCATACGAGCGCCTCTTGCTTGATGTGATGGCGGGAGATGCGTCCCGCTTCATGCGCCGCGACGCCGTCGAAGCCTCCTGGGCCTGGATCACCCAGATCCTCGAAGCGTGGGAAAAGTCCGGTCAACGCTGGTTGCCCGAATATCAAGCCGGCACCTGGGGACCGGTCGAAGCCGATCGATTGATTCAAAACGACGGCCGTGCCTGGCGAGTGCTGTAACACACGCGTTGCACGTCAGAAACAGCCCGGCAAAACGGATCCCAGCTGTGCCCGCATCGCCTGCTTCGTCCCAAGCCCCCCGATGAACGTCACAAACTCGCCGTTCTGGTAGAGCGCCACCGCCGGAAGTGACGAAATTTCCAATTCGGCGGCAATCTGAAACTGTTCTTCAACGTTCATGGTCAGGATGAGTACCCGCTTCCCCAATTCTTCTTGCAAGTGCTCCAATTCTTTCATCAGTACACGGCAATGGCCACAACCGGGTTTCCAGAATTCAACCAACACCGGAACCTGATGGGCCTCTACGACCCGATCGAATTCTCGATCCGTGACGGCTGGGAGCGTCGAATTCATCATTACCTATCGTGCACCAAGAGCGGTTTCAGGATACGAGTGACTCGCTCAGCAAACAATCGATACCCGGCTGTCGTCAGATGAATACCGTCGTTTGAATACCTGGCGGCCAATTGCCCGTCTTGAGAATCCACCGTAGCGGCAAACAGATCGACATAGGCGATACCCTTGGAATCGGCATACTCCCGGATCAGCTGGTTCAACTGGCTTCGACAGGCCAGGTGCTCGGCAACCCACGCTTGGCCCTCTCGGCTCCCTGCCACGCCTTCGACGCGAATGGAGGGAACGGTCACGGGAATCGGCAGGCTGCCCATTCCCAACACCTGCTCGTACATCGTGATGAGATTGGCGCTGATGTGTTGCGGTGATACATTGCATCCGAGATCGTTCGTGCCGCCAAGGATGGAGACGTACTTCGGCTGGTGATCGAGAACGTCTCGTTGAAATCGTGCGACCATCTCTCCCGTCAGCTCACCGCAGATCCCGCTGACACGAACCTCTACGGCATCATCCAGAAACGACCGGAGGAACTGCCCATACGGCGTGTCGCATCCGTTCGGGTGCTCGCTCGTCGGAGACTGGAATCCCACCGTCAAACTGTCCCCGAAACAGATGATGACATGTGATGGGCTCATCGCGCAGCTCGATTCTACCGATGCCTTCGGTCTGAGACAAGCCATCGACGACGGGGATCTCCAGATGACTCGACAGCGGAGAATAGTGATTTTCTTGACGAATACCGGATCTCTCGGTAGGTCTTACCTCTATGCTCACGAACACCTCGTCGGCGCAGGAAATACTCGCAGCCGCCGTCGCAGCCCGAGGCGCAGAAGATCCTGAAATCGTTTCCATCAAGCGTGTCCTGAAGTTGTTGGATAAAACCGCAAAGTCGAATCGTACCTACGGTTCCACCAACCCGGTCGCACAAAAATTCTCACAACAATTCTTCGAAGAACTCACCACCCACCTTGCCACCTACGGCAAACTATCCTTCCTCGTCCAGCGCACCGCCCTTCTGTACAAAGAATATGTGGTCTACCAGGAGGAGCAAGACGGTGGTGGGGAAAGTATGGCCTTTAAGCTGTACGCAGACGGCATCCGTGAGTTGATCTTGTACCAAGGCCTGACCCAGCATGATCTTGAGTTTTTTCTGGCCTCCTTGTGGGGCGGGATTGACCCGACCAAAGACGATGACGACATCGTCACGCGAATCTGGGGAAAAAACCTTTCGACCATTTCCATTACGACGGCTGAGGAAGTGGCCAGTGCGTCGGTCGGTCACGAGGGATTTGTTCGGCTCGACAGTAGTCTAAGTGTTTCCGGCTTAACCCTTCGTGAACTCATCGATCGTGAAAAAACTCGCAGCAAACACGTTTCAGAGAACGGGAGCGAGGGCGGCGATGGAACGACAAACAGTCCTCATGACCGTCGGCTCCAAGCGGGCCACCTTGGGTACGACGTCACCGAGGAAGAACTTGCCGCACTGGCCAAGGAAATTGAGGCAGAAAGCCGCCAAGATTCGTTGACCTACATTCTCGATGCGTTGACCGCAATTCTCGTCTCAGAAACCTCTCCACCCTTACTGACAAAACTGTTCAGTCTGTGGGGCGCCGTCATCGAATCGCTTCTCCGGGAAGGGAAATGGACGGTGCTGGAGAGTGTACTGGGGCTGTTGCATGAAACCGATGCGGTCAGGCCGGACATCAGCGAGGAACATACGCAACAACTCGCCTCCATCATGAACGGACTCGGGCGCACTGAACGCATCAAAGCGATCGAAAGCTATCTCAATCGAAGTCCCGATGCCAATGTCGAAGGGCTGTCGACTATCCTGCTCATGATGAAACCAGATGCCGTGCCTGCGCTCTGCGCCCTTCTGGCAAACCTCACCGCCCCGACACACCAGGCTCTTGTGGTCGAGGCTCTCACCGTCTTGGCACAAGACCGTCCGGAAGCTGTGGTGCGGGGATTATTCGATCGTCGACCGGCGTATGTTCGCAATCTCATCTCCATTCTTCTGAAATGGAATCGTCCACAATTCATCGATTCGATTGAAAAGTTGACTCGATATCCGGACGCACAGGTCCGACGTGAAGTCGTGCGCGCAATCGGTCGGCTTCGTCCGAACGGCTCCGGAGTGAAACTCGTGCCGCTGACCAACGACGTCGATGAAAACGTTCGTTTTTCCGCATTGAAGCTTCTCATGTCCGGCCACTATACGGTTCCCTTCGCACAATGGGATCCGTTTCTCTCCGAAGCCGGCTTTATGGACCGACCCATCAGTGAACGTCGCGCCATATTCCAAGCCATGCGGGTCTCGTGTGGAGACGAAGCGGTCCCCTACTGGCAAGGGCTTATGACGGCCTGGGCCTGGACCAACCGAAGGAAAAAGGAAGAACTCGCGGTTCTTGCAGCCGAAACGCTCGGAAAGCTCGCTACATCGGAAGCGGTAGCCGCCTTGGAACGAGGCTCGAAAAAGGGAACCTCCACCGTCCGCCAAGCCTGCAGCATGGTCTTGGTACAAACCGTCAAGCACCACCGGCAGCAACCCGCTGCGACCCAGGCGACGGACGGAGAGCCATCATGACACTGCCCAAGGACACACCGCTCAAGTCGAAGATGAGTACCGTCCAGACCGAGCCGCTCCTGACTCATGAAAAATCTCTGTCCCAGAAGATCGGACAAGGCTCTGAAGCCGGCGACATTCTCGATCAACAGCTGGCCATGCTCGGGTTCCAGCTCATCACACAGCTGAATACTCTCATCAAGACTTCGCGCATCCATGGGAGAACGAACGCCGCGCTCGATAAACCGGTTGAGACCATGTTGACGCTTATTCAAACGTTGGCTCATGATCAACCCGTCACCGTGCGGATTCAGAACGATTTCCTCTTTCTTGGAGAACGTCATCTCAAGATCAATGCCCAGCAAATGCTGATTGCCTCAAGCATTATCGATACGTTGACCATATGGAAGATCGGAGGATTGACCTTTACATCCTCCACATCTTCCAGCGATCTTCGGGAGCTGGCGTACCTGTTCGTCACGCTCGATCCTGCCACGAGATCGCTCCATGACTTTCGCCAGGAACTCAAAACCCTGAACGTCTCCACCATCCAACTGCAAGATCGCCGGGAACTGGCACTCACGGACGAGGCCCGTTCGGATCAGAACCCGGGATCCGAGCAAGGCGCAAAGATCCGACGTAAAGCGCAGTCCAAGATGGCCTACGAACGGGCAGCCAATGAAGTCGGACACCTCACCCAATCAGTACGTGCAGGCGGCACATTGAACTTCAAGCAAGCCAAGCGAGCCATCCAAAACATCGTGGACCTCATGATGCAGGATGAAGCGACCGTCCTCGGTCTGACGACGCTTCGATGCCACGACCAATATACCCACAACCATTCCGTCAACGTCTCGCTCCTCTCCCTCGCACTCGCCAATCGAGCCGGTTATCCCAAAATCGAACTGGCCGACCTCGGATTGGCGGCGTTGTTTCATGACATGGGGAAATCCAGCATTCCACTCGACGTCCTGAACAAGCCCGGTGAATTTACAGAAGATGAGTGGGCCATGATGCGGAATCATCCGACCGAAGGTGTGTTGAGTCTCACACAACTTCGCGGCATCACCAGTCTTCCGGCGCGCATGGTCGCCGCATCGTTCGAGCACCACATGAACCTGGACTATTCCGGTTATCCCAAGTTGAAATCGCCATGGAAGCTCTCTCTGACCGGTCGTATTCTGATGATCGCGGATTGTTATGACGCCATGACTTCGTCACGCGTCTATCGGCGAGAGCCGATGTCGCCGTCCAAAGTGTTACGTCTCATGTTCTCAAAATCCGGAAAGAGCTTTGACTCCACGCTCCTCAAACTCTTCGTCAACTGTGTCGGCATCCTTCCCATCGGAAGCCTGATCCTGTTGGATACCGACGAACTGGCCGTAGTCCTCAAACCAGCCGTCAACAAAGCCGACGCCGAACGGCCTCTAGTCAAAGTGATCGCCGACCAACGGGGCAACCCCATCGACGATGGACCAGAGCTGGACCTCACCGAAAAGGACGAGGCCGGCGGCTATTGCCGGAGCATCATCCGCTTGGTCGACACCACCGAATATCATATCGATACCAGCCACTATTTTGTGTGACCGGATCGACAGCGTCCGGCATCGCCGTTGATTGGTCCGCTCGCGTTCTCCGTCCCGAAGAACCGGTCCAACGATGAGCGTTCGACTGTGGAAATGATCGACGACCGTCTGTGTCGTTCTCACCCATGCGGCTCACCATCCCTCCGCTGCCTCGCACGGAAGGCACGGTCGGGCAGGCTCCGGCTTGACAGGTCTAAAGATGATCTTCGACAATGCCCTCATGCCTGACCGGATCCGGATTGAGCGATTGGAGTTTCGTGGTCGTTGCGGCGTGACCGCCGAAGAACGCGTGCGTCCACAACCTCTCGCCATTGATCTGGAGTTGGAATCTAAGCTGGATCATGCGGGAAACTCCGACGACTTACGCCACACCATCGACTACGCAACCATAGCCCGCCGAGTCGTTGAAATCGGAACCGGTCGAGAAGCACAGCTCCTGGAATCAATGGCTGAGCACCTTGCAGCCGTCATTTTTGCCGAATTTCCCGTTGATCGGCTCACACTCTGGTTGCGCAAATTGCATCCACCGATCGCCTACGTCACATCGTCCGTCGGCATTACCCTTGAGCGGACTAGATTCATTCAAACAATTCGCCTCGCAGATCCACCTCCGGCACGGTTTCTCGTACAGCAGCTACATCGTCTGCCTCAGAAAGGCATGGTCCTTGACGTCGCCGCAGGAAGAGGACGGCATACGGTACTTCTCTCATTGCTCGGCTACCGAGTCGAAGCCATCGATCGAGATGAACAGGCTCTTGCGCAGCTGTTGACTGAGGCTCGATCGAGACATCTCGCCGACATCACGACACGAACACTCGACTTGGAGTCTCCGCATCCGCCGGACCTCGGAGAGAACAGGTACGACGCCATCCTCGTCTTCTTGTATCTGGCTCGACCGATCTTTCCACAGCTCATTCAGGCGCTGAAGCCAGGTGGCGTGTTACTCTACGAAACCTTTCTCATTGATCAACACCTCCATTACCAGCATCCACGACGCCGGGAGTTCTGCCTCGGCCATGGTGAGTTGTTGGGTCTTATTTCCGGGCTTCGTGTCCTTCACTATGATGAAGGACTGCACGACGTGTCACGAGATGGAGATTCGGCCTACACCGCGCAACTCGTGGCGCAAAAACCCTTCACTCCAGGAACGTTCGCATGAGCCGATTGGACCTTCACCTCCACACCACGCACTCTGATGGAAGCTGCACCCCTTCAGAAGTCGTCGGCCTCGCGCATCAGGCCGGCGTGACAACTCTGGCCATCACGGATCACGACATCATGACGGGTGTCGCCGAGGCGATCACGGCGGGAGCACACTGCGGGATCGACGTCATCCCGGGCGTCGAGATCAGCTCGATCAACGGCCAATCGGAGTTGCACATCCTTGGGTATTTTCTTGATTGGCAAGACCCTGTCCTCAGTCAACGATTCAAGACCTTGCGAGACAGTCGACATCGACGCAATCCACAAATTATTGAACGGCTCCAAACACTCGGAATTGACATCACCTATGACGAGGTTCGAGCGCTCGCAGGCAGTGACTCGGTGGGGAGACCGCACATCGCTCGTGCGCTGATCAACAAGCAGGTAGTCTCGTCAGCCAAGGAAGCTTTTGATCGTTTTCTTGCCGACGGAAAACCTGCTTACGTGCCTCGCGATCTTCCAAGTCCCGCCGAGGCCATTCAATGGATTAAAGCCGCCGGAGGGCTAGCCGTCCTGGCCCATCCAACCTGGGTCAAACTCGCCGATCGTTCGTTAATCGAGCTGGTTCGAGATCTCAAATCGTCCGGACTCGACGGCGTGGAGGTCTACTACAGCACTCACACAGCCCGGCAAACGCGCGAGTATCTGAGCCTCGCGCAACAGCTCGGTCTGTTAGTCACCGGAGGCAGTGACTTTCATGGTCTCACGAAACCCGATATCGACGTTGGGATCGGCAAGGGCACGTTGCATATCCCCGCCTCACTGCTCACCAAAATGAAAGCCGCGGTCGGACGAATCTGACAGGCTTCACAGATTGAGCAGATAGGAGCGCTTCCTTCGATGAGAAATTCGTCCTTATAATCGCCAGGACGAGCAATACCTCATCTCTGGTGACGAGACTCGCAATGATCCCTGGGGATTGCTCCGTCGGGTTTGGGTGCATCATCAATGCTGAGCGTCACGACGGCTGATGGAAAATCACTGAACCAGTGATTCCACGCAAGACCTTCGCACAGACTGACTCGTACTGACCTGACGGAAGCTCAGGAAGCCGAAAGAGGACGGTGAGCCTAGTTCTCTGGAGTTTCTACGATGTGATTTTCAAATCTCGTGCAGCCTTCGGCCAAAAGACGATTGGTCAGCATCTCGCCCGGCCACTCAATCGGCAGATCCGCCGTGAACACCCAGACATCCGGTGAGGTCCAGACCGGCCCATGCTCCTCGGGAAGCTCCGGATCGAACAGATCGGTCCACACCGGCATGTAGACCCCATTCCCACATTGCGTGTGAAGATGCACGATGGTGCGAGACCTCACCAGCGGGTCCAACTCTCGCCACACCGCCGCCGTCTCATCCGCCAGGTGATGAAGCCGCACGGCATTCTGTGCGTCAAACATCGCATAAGCGGCATACACCGGGGCTTCGATCATATCGGGGGCGCATGCGAGCTCAGGACATTGCTTAACCAGTCCTTCGAGAATCTCACGACGCTGGTGATCTTCCCACGAGTCCGGCAATCCAGGATCCGGGGCCCCCATCATCTCAAACAAGAGAAAGGCGGTATTTTCAACCGGAGGAAGCAACCGCGCGGCGACGGACTGCACTCGTCGTGAATCGGCAACCGTCACCAGGTGATCATGGAACATTTGTAGATTCAACATCTCCAAGGTGGCATCAGTCAACAGACGCGATTCAACACGAACAACCGTTCCCGGAGGAAGTTGCAGATGCATGTGCAGTAAATCAGCGGTTGCAATCGGATCGATCTTCAGCTTGAGCGGTGCGGTCAAATTCGCCTGGAGTGGAAGCGCCAGAGCCGCAATCGTCCCATAGGTCGGCTTTTCATCATCCGGCCCGTCCAACAGCAGCGTACAACTCGCTTCGGCAACCAGATCAAATAACCACTCGGCCATTTCTTCGTCGAGCGCGGCGAGGACGGTCAGCAGATCGTGCTCACGCCCCTGCTCGAGAAAGGCCTGCAGGGTATCGATTGCGTCATCGGCATCTCCATGCTCATGACGGCGGGCATTGATGAGATGGATAAGATCACGTGTGAGTGGGTCCGGACGAGACCAGGCTAGCATGGCTGTTCCCTACGGTGCGAGCCCCAACCGATGGCCCGACAACTCAGATTGCATGTTGCCAAACTTTTGCACCTCGCGCAAGCGCGAACCGCATTGCCGACATGGCGTCGGAACTCACTGAGAAACATTCTCTCACTCGCCGATAATTTTAACGAGCACACGCTTGCGCCGACGACCATCGAACTCTCCATAAAATATTTGTTCCCATGGACCGAAATCGAGCCGGCCCTCTGTAATCGCGACAACGACTTCTCGCCCCATCACTTGCCGCTTGAGATGAGCATCCCCGTTATCCTCACCGGTGTCATTGTGCCGATAGCGTGCCTCGTGAGGAGCGAGTCGTTCGAGAAAGTCATCGTAGTCCCGAAGAAGACCCGGCTCATCGTCATTGATATACACACTCGCCGTAATATGCATGGCATTCACCAGCACCAGCCCCTCACGTACTCCACTGTTGTGGATCAACGCCTCAATCTGCGGTGTGATGTTGAGATAAGCCCGTCTCGTCGTGGTTTCAAACCAGAGTTCTTCTCGATAGGACTTCATGATGTCAACCGATGCATTCTGCCTTCCGGTGTGGAAGACATGCAAGGGGCTTCGACCATTCAGTCTCTCATCGAATGTTCCGGATTCCTGGAAGGCGCTATAATAACAGGGAGTTTCTTATGAGCACCAAACACCACGGCCCGCGGCTGTCTCCCAATGCCCTCACGATCTTGCGCCGGCGTTATGTGGCCAAGAACGAACGTGGCATCGGCATCGAATCTCCGACGGCGCTGTTTCACCGCGTCGCCGATGATATTGCCTCGATCGAACCACCCGCGCACAGGCGCCGTCGTGCCCGCCAATTCTACGAGGCCATGGCATCCCTGACGTTTCTTCCGAATTCACCGACTTTGATGAATGCCGGACGCCCTCTTCAGCAGCTCTCGGCTTGCTTTGTCTTACCCGTGGATGATTCTCTGGAATCGATCTTCGACGCAGTGAAGCATCAAGCCCTCATTCATCAATCCGGCGGGGGTACCGGCTTTTCTTTCAGTCACCTTCGACCTCACGCCGATCGAGTCGCCACCACTCATGGACTCGCCTCAGGCCCCATCTCGTTCATGCGCCTGTTTAACCTCTCGACCGATATCGTCAAGCAGGGCGGCACCAGGCGGGGCGCCAATATGGGTATCCTGCGAGTTGATCATCCCGATATCCTGGATTTCATCGCGTTGAAACTCCAGCCGCATGAAATGACAAACTTCAATCTTTCCGTGGGGATCACCGACCGATTTATGAAGGCCGTTGCACAGAACCGATCCTATGCGCTCATCAACCCACGGACTGCTGCACCAGTCCGACGCCTCCCCGCCAAAATGGTCTTTGATCGGCTGGTCGAGGCTGCCTGGCAATCAGGCGAACCCGGTGTGCTCTTCCTCGATACCATCAATAAGGCGAATCCCACGCCTCATCTCGGGACAATCGACGCCACGAATCCTTGCGGCGAACAACCGCTCTTAGCCAATGAATCGTGCACGCTCGGATCGATCAATGTCGCCCGATGCCTGATCACACATCGAGGTGTCAGCAGCATCGACTACGAACGACTCGGAACCATCATTCCGTTGGCGGTTCGCTTCCTCGACAATGTGCTCGATCGAACCCGTTTCCCATTGACATCGATTGAGGCCAGAACCAGACATACCAGGAAGATCGGGCTTGGCATCATGGGGTTTGCTGACCTTCTGATTCAGTTGGGAGTCCCGTATGATACCGACGACGCCTTGCAGATCGCGGATCAGTTGATGGGATTTGTTCACCAACAGGCTCACAAAGCCTCGCATCAGCTGGCACAGGAACGAGGATCGTTTCCAGCCTACAAAGATAGTCGGCTGGAACCCGAGAGCCTCCCTCGGCGGAATGCGACGGTCACGACCATCGCTCCGACAGGAACCATTAGTATTCTGGCTGATTGCTCCGCCGGGATTGAACCGCTCTACGGTATCAGTGTCGCCCAGACAATCATGGAAGACATCCGGCTCCAACGCCTTCACCCTGAATTCCTTCGACGAGCTCGAGCCAGAGGCCTCCCCCTCGGCGAGTTACGTGAAGAAATCGGTCGACATGAATCGATTCAGCATCTGTCACAGATCCCGGACGACCTTCGTCGACTGTTTGTGACCGCCCACGATATCGCTCCGGCGCATCATGTCCGAATGCAGGCCGTCTTTCAACGACACAGCGACAGCGGGGTCTCCAAAACTATCAATCTTCCTCCTTCCGCGACGACCGTGGATGTGGCCGCCGCCTTCTCGTTGGCCTACGAACTCGGTTGCAAAGGGGTGACGGTGTATCGGGCCGGGAGCCGAGAACATCAGGTACTCTCCTGCTCTCACGTACAATCCTGTTAACGGGATCCTGCTGAATCTTCACACAAAATTGACAGCCTACGCGCTAGATGATAAGTACTTTTCGAGAGATTACGATGCCGTCTGCTAGAGGGAGGTGCTCGATGTTTGCTACTGTTGGAGGTCCGTCGTTCGCCGACAATCCTCTCACGTGGAGCCTGTTCTTCGCGCGTCAACCTGAACCGGACTTAGAGTTCACCGAGGAGGAATTGGAGCAGACGACCACCGTTCGATCACCGTCACCCGTGAAGCCACCCAAGCCATCGAACAAACGTCCGCTGCTATTGGTCCTGTTGATCCTCCTGCTCGGTGGCGGCGCCTATCTTGCGATGGAGCCGGACATGATCATGGAGTATCTCGGTCCGCTCATCGGCGATGCCCCAGCTCAACAGCCTCAACCACCGGTCGCTCGAAAACCGGCGCCTCCGGCTCCAGTCCCTGTTCCTCAGGCCACACCGCCTCAAGCCGTGGCACCCCCATCGGCTCCGGCCATCACGCCGGTCGAGACGCCGCAAGCGGCAACGCCCGCTCCAGTACCAGTTGCAACACCACCGGCTGCACCACCAATGCCGACAGCGTCAACTCCGGCACCGGCATCGCCGACTCCGGCTCCCCCGGTTGTCGCAACCCCAGCCCCGCTCTTTAGCGAAGGGCAACGGGTGAGCGTCATGCCAAACCCAGCCGCCCCCGGTCAGAAAGTCCAGCTCAGCCAAGATCCCGAAGGAACAAAGCCTGGGCCGGCCATTCCTCCAGGCACCGTGTTCACAATTCTTGACGGCGATCTCCAGGGAAATGACTGGGTCTACTCCGTTCGCTCCGACTTCGGCACTAAGGGCTGGCTGACCGAAACACAGCTCAAGCTGAAACCCTGATCGTCTCCGGCCCATCTCTCGCGAGAGGGTAGGTAGTCCCACCGCTGCCCTCTCGCTGTGCTATAATGCCGCCCGTCCGCATTGATCGCAGGTACGACATCACAACCGGTAGGACCTCATGCGCGCTGTGATCTTTGACTTTGACGGTGTGATCGCCGACACCGAACCTCTGCATTTTGAAGGCCTCCGCCGAACACTGGCGGAGATCCAGATCACCCTGACCGAGAAGGATTATTACACCGACTATCTGGGGTTTGATGATCGTGGATGCATACTGGAAGCACTTCGAGTCAATCGGCGGCCGATTTCAAGCTCGCTGGTTGAGGATCTGATGACCAAGAAAGCCATCGCCTACATGGCCTCAATCACGGAACATCTCGTCATTTTCCCCGGCGTGAGAGCCTTCATCGAGGAAGCGGCGGCCACCTATCCTCTTGCCATTGCGTCCGGGGCTCTCCGACCAGAAATAGAACTCGTGCTCAAGCAGATCGGTCTCCGCCACGCATTTGGTCACATCACAAGCGCCGAGGATGTGACGAACGGCAAACCCCATCCGGAACCGTTTCTCCAGGCACTGGCTGGCTTGAACCGCCGTCAGTCGACTGCGACGATACCAGCCGGCTCATGTTTGGTCATCGAAGATTCTCGGCCGGGCATTCGAGCCGCAAAAGCCGCAGGAATGCGGGTCTTAGCCGTCGCCAATACCCACACTGCACAAGACCTTCACGAAGCCGATGCCATCAGTCTGAGTTTGAGCGACACGCGTTTGGACGAGGTGCGCACACGATTGTGGCCGACCTAGGCTCAGCATACGTATGAGAATCTGCTCGCTGATCCCAGGCGCAACAGAGGTGATTGCCGCGCTGGGTTTGGAACACCAGCTTGTCGGCATCAGTCATGAATGTGACTACCCCTCTTCGATTCGCCAGGTCCCGGTCATGATTGAAGCGCTGGTCGAGGCCGAACACACGACAAGCGGTGCGATCGACCAACGCGTCAAGGACCTACTCGCAGCAGGACGCCAACTCTACCAGCTGCGAGAAGAAGCCTTTCGGCAGGCTCGGCCAGACCTCATCCTGACACAAGACCTCTGTCATGTCTGCTCGGTGACTCCCGCGCAACTCACACGAGTCATGCACTCGCTTCACCACCGACCCGAGATGCTGACCCTCAGTCCAACCACGTTACAGGATGTGATTCATGACATCGAGCGGATTGCCAGAGCCGTTGATGCCGTTCCGAAGGGTGCCGCTCTGGCAGCCGATCTCCGGGAGCGATTGGAGAGGGTCCGTCTTCGGACAAAGCAGATTGGCATCCGCCCACGGGTGGTCTGTCTTGAATGGCTCGATCCTCTGTATGTCGCCGGTCATTGGGTCCCGGAAATGGTAGACTTAGCGGGAGGTCTCAACGTGTTGGGATCCAAGGACAGCCCCTCGTATCAGACAACATGGGATGCTGTAACCACCGCACAGCCTGATGTAGTCATCGTGATGCCCTGTGGGTACTCGGTTGATCGAACGCGCGTCGAACTGCAACGAGTCGGGCCTGTTCAAGCAGCATGGCAACGGGCGCGGACGGCCTGGCCGAACATGTATATCGTGGATGCCGGTTCCTACTTCAGTCGCCCCGGCCCTCGACTCATTGATGGGGTGGAACTCTTGGCTGCCATCTTCCACCCGGATCAGGATCACCCGCTTGATCGTTCTCAGGCAATTACAGTTGAACCATCCGTACTAGCTGGAGACAGCGCGCCATGAAGGCTTCGGACGCTCAATCCTATTGCACGGCCTACACCAAGAAAAGCGGCAGCAACTTTTACTATTCGTTTCTGTTTCTTCCAAAAGCTAAACGCGATGCCATGTACACGGTCTATGCGTTCTGCAAGGCAGTGGACAGCGCTGTCGATGAACCATCCGCCGGCAGTAATCCCAAGGACGAGCTGAAGCGCTGGCGTGAAGAGCTGGACGCGGTGTATGCCGGAACTCCGACGACTCCCATCATGATCAGTCTTGCGCACCATGTGCAAGTACTGAGTATTCCCAAGGCCTACTTTGAGGAGCTCATTAAGGGCGTCGAGATGGATCTCTTCAACAACCGATATGTCACGTTCGACGAGCTGTCGCTCTATTGCTATCGTGTGGCATCCGTCGTGGGCCTCATCTGTCTCCATATTTTTGGTGTCACGTCCGCACGTGCACAAGACTATGCGGTTGCCCTGGGAATGGCATTCCAGCTGACGAACATCCTGCGTGACGTGGGCACTGATGCCGCGGGAGGACGCATCTATCTCCCGTTGGATGACTTGCGGAAATGGAACTATCCGGAAAAGGCGTTGCTCAACCAGAGCTATTCTCCTGAATTCCGAGTCTTGATGGAATATGAGGCATCTCAAGCCCATCACTACTACAAACGGGCCGAGGCGGCCTTCGCAGGCCTCTCCGCGAGCGAACGGCGTGCGCTCGCGGTGGCAGAAATCATGCGCGGGATCTATAGCCGGATTTTGGAACGGATCGAACGGTCGAACTATCAGGTGTTCGGGCCACGGGTCGGCCTCACCACCACGCAACGAGTGATGATCGCCCTAGGGGTGTGGCTCCGCTCACGATTCTCGTGACTGCTCCGTCCTCCCAAACAGTATTGATTGTGGGTGCCGGGCTGACCGGCCTCGCAAGTGCCTATCAGCTCCACCAACAAGGCTACCAGATCACTCTGCTTGAGTACGCGGACTGGCTCGATGGATTCCGAACCAATGCGTCCGACCCCACATCGATCACCCTCGGCTGCCATCATGAGACGCAACGGGTGCTCCAGGACCTTGCCAAAGAAAAGCACATAGGCTTCGACCAGACCATTCCACTCGAATTTCAACTCCCCACTCGACAGACCATACCCTATCAATCCGCCCGCCTTCCCGGTGCCTTGCAGTGGATGATGAGTCTCTTCAATTTCCATGGCCTATCGTGGCAGGACCGTTGGAGACTGTTCTCTCATGTCGAGCAGATTTGGGAACAGGCGGAAACCCTTCCTGCGGATTTAGAGAATCGCACGGCAGACGAGTGGCTCACTGCCACCGGCCAAAGTGTGGAAGCCAGAGGACAGATTTGGACCCCGCTGGCTCAGTGGTTGACCGGCAACCCGCTGGCTCGTCTGTCCGCCGCAACCTTCGTCCAGATCCTGTCAACCGTGTTCCTCCGCAATGCCTCGGATGCCAGACTCACGTATCGTTCCGGAACCATTGCCCAGCGATTTCTCACCCCGATGAAAGAGATCCTCCATCGGAACCATGTCCGGTTCATCCCGGTTGCACAGCCACCCCACATCCGATTCGGGCAAGATGGAATACAAGACATTCGACTCTCCAACGGAACAATCGTGCAGGCTGACTGGTACATCAGCGCACTCTCCTATCAGGATCTCCTCCGCTTGCTCCCAGAACGACTGCTCACCCGTTACGCCTACTTTGCCCATCTTACGGAGCTCCAGAGCCTCCCTGAGATCGTCGTCCAGCTGATCGTTCACACAACCAGCCAGGTGCCGCGACTGCTCCTATTTGCCGACAAACCGTTCCATCACCTCACGAGCGCTCGCGCCGGCTCGCACGAAATCGTCGTTCGGCTGTCAGGTCCCGAGTCGCTCCTGAATGGAGTAGATGAGGATCAGGTGATCAATGCTGCACAAGCCGAGATGAGCATTGTGCTTCCGGATCTTCCTCTGGCCGACATCACATCTCGACAGGTCTCTCGTGAACATCATGCCGCACTCCTCCTTGCGCCGGGAGCTACTCAACTCAGGCCGCTTCAACAAAGCCCTGTCAAAAATCTGCTGATTGCTGGAGCCTGGACCGACACAAACTGGCCCCCTAATGTCGAGAGCGCCCTTGTCAGCGCCCATCGTTGCGCCGACCTCATCACCGGACAGACACATTGACGGAAGCATGCCTGGATGGTACGAGTAACCCATGATCTCGTGGATCACCGCCATCGGACTAGTGCTCGCCGTCACGATCGAAGGTTGTACACAGAACCCCTATGAGCGCGGCGGCCACCCAGCTGGATACAACCGTTACGATGTTGAGCGGGATTATATGGAGTGCGAATACAAGGCGAGATTAGCGAACGAGCAACACTTCTATACGCAGAGTTCACCCTTTCCATTTGGCTCAGGATCTCAGAGTCCCGCCGACCATGCCCGGGCATTGCATGGCATAACCACCATCAACGCCATGCGAGATACTTGCCTCGCAGCAATGGGCTACCAGTTGAATTAACTCAAGCCGGACAGCCCGCAGATTGCCTCAACACTCTCATGATCTTCATTGACATCCCGACTCGCCAATTTCTAAGATACCGTCACGACTTCGTTCACTCTCTTGATTCATGACACTCACACCACTCCAAGCATTGGCTCAATCGCTCGTGAACTGTGATCGATGCAAGCTTGCGACCCTTGGACGCAGCCAAGTTGTCTTCGGCGTCGGAAATCCGCACGCCAGTATCATGTTTGTGGGAGAAGCACCAGGGTTCAATGAAGATCAGAAGGGCGAACCGTTTGTGGGCGCGGCAGGAAAACTTTTGAATGATCTCCTGGCCGCAGCTGGCCTGTCGCGTGACCAGATCTATATTGCCAATGTCATCAAGTGCCGGCCACCGAACAATCGAGACCCGGAGCAAGATGAAGTGGAGACTTGCAAACCCTTCCTGCTCCAGCAGATCCAGCTGATCCAACCCAAATTGGTCTGCAGCTTGGGCAACTGGGCCACGCAGACTCTCTTGGAGCGCAAAGTCGGTATCACCAAAGTGAAAGCTCAGGCATTCCACCTGAAAGACTTTGTGCTCTTCCCGCTGCTGCACCCGGCTGCAGCGTTGCATCAAGGCAATCTACTTCCCACGCTAAAAGAGGACTTCAAGAAGCTGAAGGAATTTCTCGACAAGAACACCAAACCGGCTGAACCGACCACCACTACTTCCACTACTACTCCAGCTACACCGGTCTTGAATATTGAATCATCCCAACCGGCACAGATGGATTTGTTCGGCTAGCAAGTTTCAGGCTTTAGTAATGGGTCCTTCCGCAAGGCCTTATCACGGCTAGGCTCCCCGGCTATGTCACGGTAGATAATATTTTGCATGCTCGCTATTCCCGGAATACTAAGATCGTCAGAACGCTCAACCGATACAAACAACCACCAAATCGATACATGGGTGAGGGGGTAGATACGGCCTTCCAAAAGATGAAAGAGTGGGGGCTAAAGGTACCCGAGATTGAAGAAAGAAACGGGTCTGTGCGGGTTACTCTGCCACATACTCCTCTCGCTAAGCCAACGGAAGCCATCTTGGGCTTTCTCGCCAGAAACGCTACGGTAACTAATCGCCAGGCCAGAGACCTTACGGGTATCAAGTCTGAGAATCTTGTGAAATTGAATTTACAAGCTTCGAGATGAGGGGATGCTAGAGCCCGTTCCAAGCCTCAAGAGGTCAAAATCTACGTGGCGCCTAACAACAAATGGCAAAAAGACTGCAGAACGATCCAGATCGAAAAAGGTAGTGACCCAGCAAGCTCCGGATAAACTCAGTACCAGCAGGTGTAGTTAGTCTTTCTAGAAGCGCTAACCTATTTATGAATTACTAAGAACGCTTGAGGTTTACTATTCAGGATAGTTCCTGAATAACCTGCTAGATTTTTGATTCGACGATCGGTGGGGAATCTGGATTGGCGGGTTCACCACCCTCTTCCTCGGCAGGTTTCTCTTCTTCCGGCACATCAAACCACTGCACTAACATCTCGTCCCACCAGGCTTCGGTTACGTCCTCTCCTGGATCCGTTCCCAGAAACGCGACATCCTCATTTTTGATACTGGTGCCGACGAGCTGCGGTTGGAATTTTGCGCGGTTGATGACTTCTTTCGTGGCATAGCCGCCGATGATCCAGGAGTCGGGGTCGGCTCGACGGGATTTATACGCTTTGAGGTCATGCTTCAGATACATGAAGATCTGCTGCTGAACTGGATCCATCACGCCGGACTGCGGCAGGCTGAGGGTCTTCTCGATGCGCTTTCGCCAATGCCGATCGTCATAGCGCGATGTAATCAGCTGCAACATCTGCTTTCCGAGAATGGCATCAAGCGGCATGACGTACGTCCTGACTCGTAGTTATTTACGACTGTAGCGACCGATGAACGACCACTTGGCCAGAGCGATAGCCACTCACGTAACTCCCTATCGCTGGCCTCACCTGTCCTCCCGCTAACGAAACAATCCCCCTCCGCACAACATCCCACCGCCCGTGTTCAACAAGGAGTTAGCCGAGATGCTGTTTGAAGAAGGCTTTGGTTCTGATCCACGCGTCCTTCGCAGCGTCCGGCCGATACACTGATGGATCCGTATCTCGGAAGAACGCATGAGGTGCCCCAGGATACGTCTTGATCTCACCCGCCTTGTTATATTTTTTCAATGCCGCGGCCAACCGCTGAACGTCTGCCTTCGTAATCCAACCGTCATCCTCACCATACAGATACAACACTGGACAGGCCAGCTTCTGAAGGGGTGTATCGGGGTTCGGCACCTGACCGTAGAACGGCACCGCCGCTTTGATCGCTGCATTCACACAAGGCAGCATGAGGGCATAGGAGCCGCCCATGCAAAAACCGGTGATACCGATCTTGGACGCATCGACTTCCGGGACCGATTGGAGATACGCCACCGTGGCATTCAGATCGGCGAGACCATCCTCTTGTCTCAGTGTGTTCATGAGTTTACCGGCTTCACCAGCATCCGCCGTCAGCGCATGCCCAAGACGTGAATAGAGGTCCGGAGCGATCGCCACATAGCCTTCCGCCGCATATCGCCTCGCGATATCGTGTATGTGCTCCGTCAGGCCCCACCATTCTTGGACAATCATAATGGTCGGACGCTTCTCCTTCGTCTGCGGGGCCGCAACAAACGCTTTCATTCCCACGCTTGCGCTCTGATATTGAACCATCGTTTCTCGGATAGAGTCGGCCATAATCACCTCCGCACGGTGAATGCTGCGTTCGAATTATCAGATGGGGGATTGCACGATTCTGACACGTCAACCAAATCTCAGCACATTGTCAATCGCCCGCCACCATCATCTCGGAAATTTTGAGCGTCGGGCTTGCAATGCGCCCACGGAACACGAGGTCGTTTCCGATCACTTCAATATCTTTCAACATCTGTTTCAGATTACCCGCGATGGTAATTTCTTCAACCGGGTAGGCCAGCTCTCCGTTCTTGATCCAGAACCCGCAGGCTCCTCGCGAGTAATCCCCCGTCACCATATTGATGCCGAACCCGATCAACTCCGTCACAAAGAGGCCTTCTTGAACGGAGCCGATAATTTCCTGCTGGTTCTTCACTCCGGGGACCAGATAAAAGTTCGTGGGACCAACAGAGGGGCTCTCCCCCACACTGCGTGAGGCGTTACCCGTCGACGGCAACCCCAACTTCTTACCCGAATAGGTATCGAGCAAATAGCTCTTCAACACACCCCGTTCGACGATGGTATTCTTTCGCGTGGCCAGCCCTTCGCCATCAAACGGACGTGACCCTAGACCGCCGACCATGCGGCCGTCGTCGTAGATGGTCATCAAATCAGACGCGATCGTCTGGTCCAGTTGATCGAGGAGAAATGACGCGCGCTTGTAGAGCCCATAGCCGGAGACCGCACTGCAGATATTTGCCAGAAGGCTTCCAGCCGTCTCTTGATCGAACACCACCGGCACACGTTTCGTGGCCACCTTGCGGGCACCCAATCGGCGAATCGCGCGACGCGCAGCTTCCTGTCCGATCGATTCTGCGGATGCCAGCCGAGCAAACTTGCGCTGTACCTGATACCAGGCATCCCGCTGCATGCCACCGGTCGCGGACTCGGTCGCAATCGGGGAAACAGACAGGGAAAAGTTCGAGCTTTTGTACGATCCCACAAAACCGTGACTATTGGCCAGCACGACTCGTCCCGATGAGGAATCGAATTCCGCACCTTCGGAATTGGTGACCCGCGCATCGGCCGCGAATGCCGCCGCCTCGCCGCGCTTGGCCCAATCGATCTGCGTGTCCGTATCCAGCACCGTGTCATCATGCAAATCAAGATCGGGCTGCTCAGTCGCCATGTACCCGATATCCGGCAAGCCTGAGACTGCATCCTCGACCACCGCGCCGGCCAAGGTGCAGGTGTCGGCCACGAGCCGATCGAGAGAGGCCCGGGAGAAGTCGGATGTGGACGTCGTCGCGGACCGTTTTCCGATGAAGACGCGCAAGCCAAGACGCTTCTCTCTCGCCTTGGTCAGCCGGTCGACCACCCCAACTCGTACCTGAACCGAAAAGGTCCCTCCGTCGGCAATGACAATATCCGCTTCAGTCGCCCCACAGGCCTTGGCCTGAGCCAATACATCGGCCGCCAGCTGGGCATATCCATTGGCACTATCCGGCATGGTCGTTTTCTCAAGCATCATATGGTCTGGTTCTTAGAGGGCACCCACCAACTGCATCCTGATCGATGAAGAGGGAACGCCGCTGGCGCAACCCCGCTGTCTATCGTTGTGTACCACCGACGGTAATTTCGTCCACCTTGATGGTCGGCAAGCCGACTCCGACCGGTACCGATTGGCCATCTTTCCCGCACGTCCCGATGCCGTTGTCGAGCTTGAGATCGTGCCCGACCATCGATACTTTCGTCAGAATCTCCGGCCCATTCCCGATCAATGTGGCTCCCTTTACCGGCTTGGTAATCCGGCCATCCTCAATGAGATAGGCTTCGCTGGCGGAAAAGACGAATTTCCCGTTTGTAATATCGACCTGTCCGCCGCCGAACGAGACCGCATAGAGCCCCTTCTTGACGGATCGAATGATGTCTTGAGGGTCGGACTCCCCGGCCAACATGAACGTATTCGTCATTCGCGGGAGCACCACGCTTTGATAATTCTCGCGTCGTCCGTTCCCCGTCAACGGAATCCCCATGAGGCGTGCATTGAGCTTGTCGGTGATATAGCCACGGAGGATGCCCTTCTCGATGAGCGTCGTGCAACCGGTCGGCGTACCTTCATCATCCATATTCAAGGAGCCACGCCGAAAGGGAAGGGTGCCGTCATCCACGATCGTGCAGACGTCCGACGCGACCCGTTTGCCGAGCAGACTTGAAAACGCCGAGGTCTTCTTTCGATTGAAGTCGGCCTCAAGCCCGTGTCCGATCGCTTCATGGAGCAAAATCCCCGGCCACCCACCGGCCAACACGACCGGCATCACGCCAGCCGGTGCCTCAACGGCCGACAAGTTGAGAATTGCTTCCCGCGCGGCCTCTCGGGCATAACTCAAATGACGATTGTCTTCGCGATAATAGGCAAAAGCGACTCGGCCGCCGCCGCCGAAACTGCCCACCTGGCGATTGTCTCGATCTTCCGCGATACAGGTAATCTGCAGACGCGACAACGGCTGGATATCACTGACGAGTGTTCCATCGGAGGTCGCCACCACCACGACTTTATATTCCGTATTAAATGACGCCATCACGTTCTTAATGCGGGGATCATAGCGCCTGGCTTCAACGTCGATCTCGTTCAGGAGCGCCACGCGCTCAGCTGTCGCTACCTCAGCCTTCGCCCGCTCGATCGGATAGAGGTCATGGGTCGGCCGTCGCTGCGTGGGCACCGGAACGTCGGAACGTCCTTTAGGGGAATTGGCGATATACCGAGCGGTGTCCGCAGCAATCTCAAGATCGCGCTTCGTCAACTCATCCGAATACGCAAACCCCGTCTTTTCCCCTGCGGTGGCTCGTACTCCAACCCCCTGCGATACACTCTTGGCCGCCCGTTTGACGAGGCCTTCTTCCATCGAGACCGATTCCGACGTACGGGATTCGAAATAGAGATCGGCGTATTCAACGTCTCGGACCTTCACCCGATCGAGCGCTTGCTGTGCTTCGATCTCGGTGACACCGAATGTCGTCAGCTGAACCGGCTCAGGCATACAGGCCTCGCTCTCTTTTGTCAGGATCGACTGGAAAGGGGGAGTATAGCCCATTCGTTTCCACCGTCGCAATGCAACAATCTGTGAAACCACATATTTCTCAACATTTGCCGGGAGATCGTTTGACATTCCGGACTCCCGTCAGTAGACTCTGCACACTATTTCTGCCCGCACAAGAGGATCATCCATTTCATAGGCTCGTTCAGGACACTATGACTCGCAGTCCCACCGGAGATCTCGACCATCTGTCGGAAACAGAATTGAGCGCCAAGTTGGAGACAGAACTCCTCCCCAAGCATGTGGCCGTCATCATGGACGGCAATGGACGTTGGGCGGAACTGCGCGGCCTTCCTCGCATCGCCGGTCACCGTGAAGGCATCAACTCCGTCCGAGAAATGATCACGCTCTGCCTGGAGCTTGGCATCCATGCCCTGACGATCTATGCTT
The DNA here is from genome assembly GCA_964430555.1 of uncultured Nitrospira sp. Taxonomy (GTDB): domain Bacteria; phylum Nitrospirota; class Nitrospiria; order Nitrospirales; family Nitrospiraceae; genus Nitrospira_D. The sequence goes on from CAYSFU010000016.1 coordinate 34,529, forward strand.
TTTCTCAGGAGAATTGGAATCGCCCGACTCAGGAAATCAGCGCCTTGATGGGGCTCTTGGAACATTACTTGTCCACGGAGCGGGCAAGCCTCATTGAACAGGGCGTCCGTTTTCGCGCCGTCGGGCGTCACGAGCTGCTTCCACCCTCCGCGCGACACTGGGTTCGCACAACCGAGAAAGAAACGGCCCACCTTGAGAAATTGATCCTGACCGTCGCCCTCAGCTATGGAGGGCGGGCAGAGATCGTTGATGCCGTGAAAGCTGTCGTACAGGACGTGCACGCGGGGACCGTTCAGCCTGAATTGATCGATGAAAAGACGGTCCAACGGTATCTCTCGACCCATCCACTCCCGGACCCGGATCTCCTGATCCGGACAAGCGGAGAAACCAGGATCAGCAACTTTCTCCTCTGGCAGCTGGCATACACCGAGCTCTGTTTTACTCCGACTCTATGGCCTGATTTTCGGCGACGAGAATTTCTTCTCGCGCTGATCGAGTACCAACGACGAGAACGTCGATTCGGCAGAGTGCTCAGTACTGTGCCCTCATAAATCCTTGTGGGATACCCTCTCGCTCCAGACGCGATCGTTCACCATCATTCGAGATCTGTGACCACTTCACCTGCACCCACGCGACAATTTGATCTCCGGCGGCTCTATACCGCCGCAGCCCTGATTCCGACCGTCTATCTCATCATCGTCCACCTTGCGCCATGGGCCCTCACGCTCCTCCTGATCGCCGTCGGGTCGATTGCCCTGCTTGAACTCTATCGCCTCAGCTTCCAATCGCGGTTGAATCACGTGCTCGTCGGCGTCGGGTTCGCTGTCTTTGTTCTGACCATCGCCCGTTCACATCTGTTACTTCCTCTTCCGGAACTGCTCCTCGGAGGTGCATGTGCGTTGGTCCTGACCGCGATGGTTGTGGGCGCCTCACCGGCGTACCGATGGAAGGACCCGCTCCTCGCCCTCTTCGGTGTGCTCTATGTAGGCATCCCTTTGAGCACGGTCGTATCGGCTCGCGCTCTCCCCTCAGGAGCATTCCTGGTCTTGTTCCTGGCGGTCGTCACCTGGGCGTCAGACTCGGCTGCCTACTATGCCGGTACCTTGTGGGGGAAACACCCTCTCATGCCGTCCATCAGCCCGAAGAAGACCTATGAAGGACTGCTCGGCGGACTTGTTGGAGCCATTGCCGCAGCGCTCTTGGCACAGCTGTGGTTCGTCTCAGAACTTTCATGGACGGACGCCGTTGCACTCGGCATCCTCTTGACCCTCACAGGCCTGGTCGGAGACCTCTTTGAATCGGCGATTAAACGCCGAGCGGACGTCAAAGACTCGGGAGGAATTCTACCGGGACATGGCGGGATGCTCGACCGGATCGACAGTCTCTTGTTCACAGCTCCTACTTTTTACTACTATGTCGTGTATGTTCGAGGCTTGTTGCCGCCTCTATAGCCCTCTACCTTAGAGATAGAGAGGAGATGCCATGAAGTCAATTATCATCCTGGGATCCACCGGATCGATCGGCACCAACACCTTGGATATCGTGCAACGGTTTCCCGATGAATTTCGAGTGGTCGGATTGACGGCCGGCAACAATATCGACCGGTTGGAAGAGCAGATTCGGCGCTTTCGACCTCAGGCGGTCGCCGTCTCGACCAAATCTTCCGCCGCACTGCTTCGAGCCCGATGCGCCACCCTTCCCGTGGACATTCTCTCCGGCGAAGAAGGGATCGCCTCCATCGCCTCAGGACTCGATGCTGAATTAGTGATTTCCGCCATTGTCGGCGCCGCCGGACTCCTCCCGACCCTCTCCGCCATCCGCAGCGGTAAGTACATTGCCCTCGCAAACAAAGAGCCGATGGTCATGGCCGGTCAGTTGATGCAGGACGAGGCCCGAAAATACGGAGTCAGAATTTTCCCCGTCGACAGCGAGCACAGCGCCATTTTCCAATCGTTGGAAGGACACCGTATTGAAGATGTCCGGCGATTGATTCTGACAGCCTCGGGAGGCGCACTCTGGACCGTCTCCCAAGAAGACCTCCAGCATGTCACACCGGAACGAGCCCTCCAGCATCCGAACTGGAAGATGGGCGCCAAGATCACCATCGATTCCGCGACGCTGATGAATAAGGGCTTGGAAGTCATCGAAGCCCGCTGGCTGTTCGATATTCCTGAGTCCCGCATCGATGTCATGGTGCACCGAGAAAGCATTATCCACTCGCTGGTCGAGTATCACGACCGTTCGATGATCGCACAGTTAGGGCTCCCGGACATGAGAACCCCTATTTCATATGCCATGCGATATCCCGGCAGGATGGCTCTCGACCTGCCGTCCTTGGACCTGACGGAGATCGGACGGCTCTCTTTCTGTAAGCCCGATCATGACCGCTTTCCCTGCCTCAATTTGGGATATGAGTCGCTTCGAGTCGGGGGAACCATGCCGGCCGTGATGAATGCCGCCAATGAAATCGCCGTCGACGCCTTCCTCAACCACGGCCTTCGGTTTATCGAAATTGCATCGGTGATCCGCAGTACCATGGATGCGCATGCCCAACAGACGATCACGTCCCTTGATGATGCCTTGGAAGCAGATCGCTGGGCTCGCGAAAAGGCCGAATCGTTGGTACATGCGTTGCCTCGTTCATGATCGTTTGCATTTCACGCTGCGAATGTTAGAGTAGAAGACTGAACTCAGACAGGGAGTTTCCATGACGTCTGTACTTTCCTGGTCCCCTGATACTTTGTGGTTGTTACTCCAGAAAGCCTGGTGGTTTCTCGTGGTCCTTGGCGTCCTGGTCGCCTTCCATGAACTCGGCCATTTTCTTGCCGCACGATGGGTAGGAGTCAAAGTCCTCAAGTTTTCCATCGGCTTCGGCCCGAAACTCTTCGGCAGACAGGTCGGTGAGACCGAGTACCTTGTCTCTGCCGTTCCGCTCGGCGGCTATGTCAAATTGTTCGGAGAGGACGAAACGGAAGCGACAACTCCCGACGATCGTCGCCGATCATTCGCTCATCAAGGACTCTGGGGGAAGGTCCTCATCGTGGCAGCCGGTCCTGGATTTAACTTCATACTCGCCTATTTGATCTTTGCCGGGTGGCTGTCGACCGGTACCCCCTTGTTTGTGCCGACCTTCCGCGACCTCAGTGCCGACATTGAAGCGTTGGTTCCCGACTCCCCCGCGGCAAAGGCAGGGATGGAAATCGGCGACCGGGTCGTCAAGGTCAACGGGAAAGATATTTCGACCAAGACCGAGCTTTTGGATCTCGTCGCGAAAAGCAAGGGACAACCCGTCGCACTCGAAGTCCGTCGTGAGGGACAACTGAAAACCATCACCGCGACCCCGGTCACAATCACCGGAGAAGGCGCACACACTGAGGAACCGCTGTACACCATCGGGGTAGAGGAAACACCTCCACTGGTTACCTCCGTAATGCATGGATCGCCTGCCGCAGCGGCCGGAGTGCAGCCAGGCGATCGCGTCGCCACGATCGAAGGGCACACCATCTACACCTGGGGGCAAATGACCACTCAGGTCAGAGAACACCCGCTCAAACCTCTCATGTTTGAAGTCATTCGGGAAGGAACCAGGACGACGTTGACTATCACGCCGGCCAGTGAAAAGGTCACGCTCAACGGGCAAACACTTGAAGTCGGAAAGATCGGCATTTCAGGCCCGGGCCGTTCGTTGATGCATTCCAACAACCCGGCAGAGGCCATCTATCATGGACTGGAAGCCACCTGGGGATGGACCGAACTCACTGCAGTCGGTCTCTACAAAATGGTGGTCGGTGATATTTCGAGCAAAAACATCGGCGGACCGCTGACCATTGCCAATATTTCCGGAGAAGCCGCATCCCAAGGCGCCTCCAGCGTCGTCTTCTTGATCGCCATCCTCAGTATCAATCTCGGAGTGCTCAACCTGCTCCCCATACCTATCCTCGACGGCGGGCACTTGCTCTTTTTCTTCATTGAAGGCATTCTGCGCAAGCCACTCGGCGAGCGGCAACGGGAGGTCGCCCAGCAGGTCGGATTGGTACTCCTGGTCGGAGTCATGATCTTTGCCTTCTGGAACGACTTGGAACGCATCTTCTCCCGCTAGACGGAATGCTGAAGTCTTCCACTGGTCGACTCACACGTAAATAGTTATAACGCCATGAAAACTTCTCAATTACTCATCCCCACCTTGCGGGACGATCCCGGTGAAGCAGAAACCGTCAGCCATCGGTTGATGTTGCGCGCCGGTATGATTCGGAAGGTGGCGGCAGGCATTTATACCTATCTCCCACTCGGTCTTCGGGTGATCCGAAAAATCGAACAGATCATCCGGGAGGAAATGAACCGCGCCGGCGCACAAGAACTCCTGATGCCGATCGCATCTCCGGCCGAGCTCTGGAAAGAAACGGCTCGTTGGGACTACTACGGCAAGGAACTCCTCCGTTTCAAAGACCGTCATGAACGAGATTTTTGCCTGGGCCCCACGCATGAGGAAGTCATTACCGATCTCTTCAGGCGGGAAGTCCGTTCCTATCGTCAACTCCCACTGAACTTGTATCAAATTCAAACAAAATTTCGAGATGAGATCCGTCCCCGCTTTGGGCTCATGCGAGGCCGTGAATTCATCATGAAGGATGCCTACAGCTTTGACATTGATGAACACGGCGCCAAGGCCAGCTATCAAAACATGTACGACGCCTACACCCGAATCTTCACGCGATGCGGACTGACCTTCCGGGCGGTCGAAGCCGACACAGGGCTTATCGGTGGAGATATTTCACACGAGTTCATGGTGTTGGCAGAGACCGGAGAAGCCATGGTGGCATACAGCAACCAGGGCTCATACGCCGCCAATCTTGAGCGAGCGGAGGTACTGCCTCCTTCCGATATCGACACATCTCTCCTTCGTCCCATGACGCCCATTGCCACACCGCAGCACCGGACAGTAGACGAGGTTACAGCCTTTCTCAAGATAGCCCCTCGTCAACTGATCAAAACTCTTTTATATCAGGCTGGCACCGACACCGTTGCCGTGTTGATCCGAGGAGATCACGAGGTAAACGAAGTCAAATTGGCACGACTTCTCCAAGTCACCGATGTGATGCTGGCCGATCCGGAAACGGTCCAACGTGTGACAGGAGCGCCACCAGGATTTGCGGGACCGGTCGGGCTGCAACAAGTCCGCGTCTTAGCCGATCACGCCATCAAGGGAATGAGAAACGTCGTCATCGGAGCTAACAAAGCCGATACCCACTATCAGGACGCCAATCTCGATCGAGACTTTACCGTTGAACAATTTGCCGACCTTCGCAATGCACAAGCCGGAGATCCTTCTCCGCGAGGAACCGGTGTCTTGACGCTCGCAAAAGGGATCGAGGTCGGACAGGTCTTTTTGCTCGGCACAAAGTACAGCCGGAAGATGACCGCCACCATCCTGGACGACCAGGGAAAGGAGCGTCTGGCCATCATGGGGTGCTACGGCATCGGTGTCGGGCGAACCGCCGCCGCAGCGATCGAGCAGAACCACGATGAGAAAGGCATCATCTGGCCTTATCCCATTGCACCGGTCCATGTGCATCTCTTGACTCTCAGCCAATCGGAAAAAACGATGGACGTCGCCTCTCACCTCTATGCCGACCTGCTGGCCACCGGATTCGACGTCTTGTGGGACGATCGTGCCGATCGAGCCGGCGTCAAATTCAACGATGCCGATTTAATCGGAGCGCCGTTCCAACTTATCATCGGCGACAAAGGACTTGCCGATGGCATCGTTGAAATGAAGATACGAAGAAGTGGAGCCAAGTCTCGCATCGCGCCGAGTGAGCTCATCGGCCATCTCAAGACGCTTTCCCTCGAAATCAATCCCACCGTAGCATAAACCGTTCCCCACTCCTGCCCTTACAGCATGGACACTAATCGCCTCGTACTGACAGAAATCGCCTTTTTCTTGTCTTCTCGTCTTGTTCATTTAGACTGAGTCTGCACAGACAGCAGTAGGTAAAGAAGCGAGGAGGTATCTACCGAGTCGTGGTTGAAGCGCTCGCATGTGATTGAAACACAGGCAGACCGCGCTTTCGCACTATTCCGTACATTGAGTCTCCGAGCGACATGAGAACCAGGTTGGTGGACTTTTTCGGCGGCGTGTGACAGCCGACCCTGTGATCACATCATGACTAGGCACCACTTCATCCAAGGCGGAGCCCGACATCTGTACGTCCGGCCCGCACTCAACCCAGCCGGATGCACATTACCGCAATGACACAGAATGTCCAGGACCTCCAACACAAGGTCGATCAGGCGGAGCATCTGAAGCGCATCACGGCACAAATTCACGCAGCCGGTCATCTCGACCATATCCTCCTTGATCTTCACAAAGACATTCTCAGTGTCTTCGACGCTCAGGACCTGACCCTCTTCGCCTTCGATTCGGAAAAAAAAGAAATCTTCTCAAAAGTGCCTCATATTGACGGGGCCGAAGAGGTACGCATTCCCATTACCGAGCAGAGCTTGGCCGGTTTCTGCGCGAAGTACCTTCGTCCCGTCAATATTGCCGATGCGTACAATCTTGCCGAACTGCGCGCAATCCACCCGGCATTGCTCCACGATACATCCTGCGACAAACGCACCGGTTTCAAGACCAAGCAAGTCCTCACGTACCCGGTTGTTGCAGACAATAAGTATCTCATGGGCGTCCTCCAACTGCTCAACAAGAAGAGTGGGAGTCGTTTTACACGAAAAGACGAAGAAGCCGTCGACGCAATCGCCAAGGCCTTGGGCATCGCCTTTTTCAACCTCAAGAAAACATCCAAAAAAAATCCCTCGAAGTTTGATCTGTTGGTCGGCAACAACCGTATCACACAGAACGAGTTGGATCAGGCGATCGCCGATTCCCGCAAAGGCATGAACGATCTGGAAAGCATCTTGCTCGAAAAGCACAAAGTCCCGAAACTCGACCTCGGCAAATCCCTCGCCCAGTTCTACAAATGCCCCTACATTGAGTACAGCGAGCGAACGATCGTCGATGCCGAACTATTGAAGAACCTCAATGTCGACTATCTCAAAAAGAACCACTGGATGCCGCTGAAGCGTGACCGCAGCGCCATTGAGATCCTGACGGATGATCCAGGAGATCTGGACCGCGTCCAAGATATCAAACGCACCTTCCCAGGCCTCAACATTCGCTTCGCTGTCAGCCTTCGCCGTGATATCGCGCAGTTTCTGACCTCGGCAACCGGGCCAAGTGACAGTGGGGGGAGGAAACTGGATGAAAATGTATCCGACATTCTCGGCGAACTGGTCACCGAGGCCCAAGCTGAGGCCATGGAGGAATCCGCCGGCGCCGGAGGTCTGGACGAAAATGACAGCGCCATCGTCAGGCTGGCCAATCAGATCATTGCTGATGCGTACCGCCAAACGGCTTCTGATATTCACATCGAACCGTATGGAGAGAAACGCGAGACCCTGGTCAGATTCCGCGTCGACGGCGACTGTTTCGAATACATGAAGATTCCGCAGAGTTACCGACGAGCCATCGTCTCCCGGCTCAAAATCATGGCCAGCCTGGACATCGCTGAGCGCCGCAAACCTCAAGACGGAAAGATAAAATTTAAGCTTTCTGAGACAAAAGACATTGAACTCCGCGTCGCCACACTGCCCACTGCCGGATATAACGAAGATGTGGTCATGCGTATTCTTGCGGCAAGCGAACCACTCCCACTCGACAAGATGGGGTTCTCAGATCGCAATCTCCAAGTCCTGAAAGAAATTTCTGAGAAACCCTACGGCATCATTTTATGCGTCGGTCCGACCGGCTCCGGGAAAACAACCACATTGCACTCAGTCCTGGGAAACATCAACACCCCGGACATCAAAATATGGACGGCGGAAGACCCTGTAGAAATTACTCAATATGGCCTGCGTCAGGTGCAGGTCCAGCCGAAGATCGGCTTCACGTTTGCAAACGCCATGCGGGCATTTCTCCGTGCCGACCCCGACGTCATCATGGTGGGAGAAATGCGGGATAAAGAAACAGCCGACACCGGTATCGAAGCCTCCCTCACCGGCCATCTTGTCTTGAGCACCTTGCATACCAACAGTGCCGTGGAAACCGTCACCCGCTTGCTCGATATGGGCTGTGACCCGTTCAGCTTTGCCGACGCCATGTTGGGCGTGTTGGCACAGCGATTGGCTCGCCGAATCTGCAAGGACTGCAAGGAACAGTATGTCGGAACGAAAGAAGAGTACGAAGAACTCCGACAGGGGTACGGGCCGGACTATTGGGATCAACTCGGCATCAAGCAAGATACGACCTTCAGGCTGGCGCGAGGAAAGGGTTGTGAAACGTGTAATCGATCCGGTTTCAAAGGACGCGTCGCACTACACGAACTGCTCCTCGGTACAGACCGAATGAAACGCATGGTGCAACAAAAGTCGCGGACCGAAGACATGTTGAAGGCCGCGCTCGAGGATGGGATGACGACGCTCGTCCAGGACGGAATCCAAAAAGTCTTGCAAGGCCTCACCACATACAAAGAAGTGAAAGCCGTCGCGATCAAATAGCCGATCGAGCAACCCATTGGTTCATCGCGGATCCCAACCCTTTCAGTTTTTGTTCACAACCTTATAAAATAGACCTTTTCATACGGAGGTCCCTCATACCATGCGAACATCTCGGCTCCTTCTGGCCTCGCTCATGTTGCTCGGCGGATGCGAATCTGCGGATCGGGTGCTGACCAACACTGAACGAGTACTAGGCAGTCGTACCGGACGGACCGTCCTCGACGTTGCCACGGGTAAAGACCCCAAGCAGATTCTTAAAGAGCGTGTCGATGCCTACCAACGCGACCCCGAAGCCGTCATCAGAGATGTGCGGACGATTCAGCGTGATTTCAACACAATCATGACTGCCCTGACAGGCAAGGTCCGACAGACCTGGGGTGAGAAAGAAGTCAAGGTTCCTGAACAGAAGAAGTACGTCAAATATACCCAAAACTATATGAGCCGGACCATTGTGGATTTCGACAACGGAACAATCGTGGTAGAAACGCTGGACGACAAGTCTCCGAAGGAGAGCTTGAAGAACGCGATCGTCACAACCTTGCTCACACCAGACGATCCGCGCTCCGTCGATCTATTTTCCGACAAGCCAGTCACCCTGACCAGTGACCATGCTCCTTATTTACTTGGGCTGGTGTTGGATAAAGAGGGACAGCCGATCCGCACCCCAGCTCAGGCGGAAGCCTTTGCGATTTCCAGTCTCGAGAGCGCCAAGGGAAGGTCTGTAGACCAGAACGGTGTCACAAAACAAGCGCTGATTGCCGAAATCAAGATGGTGGCAAATTTCTCAAACAAACAAGCGGATAAATATCGAGCCACGGTGACCAGATACGCGGAGCAATTCAAAATCAGCCCAAGCCTCATTTTTGCCGTCATACGAACGGAAAGCAATTTCAATCCTTTTGCGGTGAGCGCCGCGCCTGCGTTCGGCCTGATGCAGCTGGTTCCAACCAGCGGAGGCCGGGATGCGTATCGAAAAGCAAAGGGGAAAGATACGATTCCATCGCGCGAGTATTTGTTCGACCCGGAGAATAACATCGAGCTGGGCAGCGCCTACCTCAACGTTCTGTCGTACAATCTGCTCGAGCAGGTCGACAACGAGGTGTCACGAGAATATTGTGTCATCTCAGCGTATAACACCGGAACGGGAAATGTTTTCAAGGCGTTTGGAGCCAACTCCACTTCCGCCATCAATCAAATTAACGGCCTCGAACCTCCGGCCGTTTATGACCGGTTGCGCACCAATCTCCCCTATCAAGAGACACGCGATTATCTGGTGAAAGTTGTGGGATTTCGCAAACAGTTTGTCTCGCTGGCAGATGGCACCGGACGTTGACCGCCTTCCACGGTCAACGCGTGCACTCATCACACTCGGAGGGAAAAGAATCAGGCGGTCAATCTGGCCCCAGGCTTCGACTGATGGGTCATGAAGGCCTGAAGGTGTCGATTGTCATGAGGAGACACCCTCTCAAACTCTACTCCATAAATCTGTTCCTTGCCCCATCGCACGGTCGCGGTTTCGATGACCATCGATGCCGGCTGATTCGGCAATCGTAACTGTATGGCAATGCGATCGCCGGGCGTAATGACCGCTTCCGTCATGACCCGCGCTCCTTTTTCCGACACATCATAGACGATCCCTACCCCTTGTTCGGCCATTTCCTTTCTCAAACGCCCCACACGCGCAAACGAACAGGGAAATGGAGCCGACACGCGAATACGAGGATATCGGCGCAACTGAGGCGCACTCCCGCTACCGTGTGAATTGAAATCTGAATCATCCATGATCATTTACTCCTCTCCTGTGGCATGCATGTACGCGGCCAACTGCCGTGACACCGATTCGGACACCCTCCTAAATGCAAGCCCATGGAATTGATGATTCCTCCAGCACACGGTGGCCACCGCAACTTCTGCCGGAGGAGCGCTCCTGGTTAATCGAAGCGTCAGAGAGACCTGATCGCCTGGCTCGATTGGGGCATCGGTGCTCAGACAAACCCCGCCGGTCGACAGATCATGAACCAGGCCGACATCATGCACGGACTTTCGAAACCACCAACCCGTGCCTATGGAAGAGAGGGAACAACTGAAGGGTGTAAGAATCCGCACTCGAGGGTACCGTCGAGGCTTGCTTCGTATCTCACTCGCAAGTTGAATCGTTTGCATCATCCACCTCGTGAGAAATACTCTATCGCACGAGGTGGATTCTGCGAACTATTTTTCAACTTTACGGACGTGGTGCCGTCGTTGTCCCATGCGTCGAAGGTCTGGAGTGAGGTCTTCTCCGTCTGCGGAAGGAACGCGGTTGCTCAGGTCTTTCCTCACCCCCAGCGGAACGCCCATGCCGATGGACGGCCTGAGGCTCGCGCGGAATCGCATGTGCTGGAGCTTCACCTCCCGGGACGACCGGAACGGTTTGTCCCAACAGACGCTCGATCGCACGAAGTTGTTGCGCATCCTCGCTGGTCACAAAACTGGTGGCACGACCGGTCGTTTTCATTCGAGCCGTACGGCCGATCCGGTGCACATAGTCTTCCGGAACATTCGGCAAGTCGAAATTGATCACATGACCGATGTTGGCAACGTCAATTCCACGAGCCGCAATATCCGTCGCCACCAACACCCGGAAGGCTCCTCGTCGAAAACCTTCCAGCGCAGCGCGTCTCTGTGACAAACTCCGGTCTCCGTGCAACACCGCCACTCGATGCCCCGCGCGATCCAGCATGCGTCCAACTCGATCGGCACGGTGCTTCGTTCTGGTGAAAACGAGTGCGGTATCCGCATCGGCCCTCAACAGCGACAGGAGGAGATCGGACTTGTCGGCATGCGATGTATGATGCACCGATTGCGTGACTCCATCCGCAGTCGTCGCTGATGGAGCAACCATCACGCGGACAGGGTTATTGACGCTGGCTTGAACCAACCGGGCGAGATCCGCCGGCAGCGTGGCCGAAAAGAGCAACGTCTGTCGCTCCTCGGGCAATGCGTCGAGGATCTGATTGATTTGCGGCGCAAAGCCCATATCCAACATCCGGTCTGCCTCATCCAACACCAACATCTTGATGGACGACAATAAAATCGTGCCGTTCCACATATGATCAAGGAGCCGACCCGGCGTCGCCACCAGGATGTCCGGTCGTTGTCGCAAGCCTCGTACTTGGGCTTGCATGTCTGCGCCTCCCACGATGACAGTCGCGGAGATACGCCGACTCCGCCCAAGTTTCTCAATCGTGGTCAGAGTCTGTAACGCGAGTTCACGCGTCGGCGCGAGGATCAACGCTTTCGGCTGCCCTTTCGATACAGTGGACAGTCGTTCGATCATCGGAATCACAAACGCTGCCGTTTTTCCCGTGCCGGTCTGGGCACATCCGATCACATCCCGTCCAGCCAGAGCAGGAGGAATGGCTTGTTCTTGAATCGGAGTCGGTGACGCAAACCCGGCAGCCGCCAGGTCGTGTAAAAGAGCCTCGGACAAACCGAGGGTATGAAAATTGCCGGAAGCAGACGTATCCACTTAAACTATCCTTTCAGTTTGATCGCATTATGACGGGATCAGAGAACCGAGGGGAGAAACAACCGGGCGGGTGCCGCTCCAAACTGGACCTGGTCGCGATGCGATCGCGAAGTCCGTTATGGTTTGAAGCATTTCTCTTGCCGGACCAGCACAAGAAAAACGTACCACTACCATATCCTATCGATCTTTGTACGTCAACTCATACAGTGTTTGTCATAGGGCACAGTGCACCTGGGACTGTGGTCGTCTCCCATAGGCCTTTTGCCCGATACCAAGACCATCTTCCCATTCACTCGAGTTGGAGGAGTATGCGATAATCTTGGTATGTTTCTGAAACGCTGGCTCGTCGGAGACCCCCTTAAGACCGCTCAAGCAAGGCACGAACGACTCTCTAAAACGATCGCGCTGGCCATCTTCTCGTCGAATGCCATTTCGTCCGTCGCCTATGGGACGGAAGAAATCCTCCTGGTCTTAATTCTCGCCGGTCCTGCCGCGATCGCCTGGTCCATTCCCGTCAGCTTCGCGATCCTGTTTCTGGTGTTGGTGCTGACGATCTCCTATCGACAGATCATCCACGAGTATCCGGAAGGAGGCGGGGCCTATATCGTCGCGCGGACGAACCTGGGCGACCTGCCGGCTCTCGTAGCCGCGGCGGCACTGATGATCGACTATGTCTTGACCGTGGCGGTCAGCGTGGCCGCCGGCATTGCGGCGCTCACATCCGCCATCCCAAGTTTATTCGTCCATCGCGAAGCCCTTGGCTTGGTCGCCATTCTGTTCATGATCATGATGAACCTCCGTGGCGTTCGCGAGTCCGGTAAGTTTTTTGCCATTCCAACCTATTTTGCGATAGGAGCCCTTAGCCTTCTGGTCCTCGCGGGAGCTATTCGGTCTCTTTCAAATACCGGCGTCGCACTCTTGCCCCCAAATCCTGACGAAACAGAAACCTTGACTCTGTTCCTCATCCTCCGCGCCTTTGCGGCAGGATGCTCAGCGGTGACCGGAATGGAAGTGATCTCAAACGGAGTCAAGGCCTTTCGTCCACCGGAGCCACAGAACGCTGCCATCACCATGGTCTGGATGTCCACGATCCTAGCGTCGCTCTTCATGGGCATCAGTTGGCTGGCCTATCATCACGGTATTCTCGCCAAAGTAGATGAAACCGTGGTGTCACAACTGGCTCGTCTGACGTTCGGCACGGGCGCCATCTATTATGCCGTGCAGATCGGCACCATGGCCTTGTTGGTGCTGGCGGCCAACAGCGCTTTCGCGGGATTCCCCCACTTGGCGTCGATCCTTGCACGAGACGGATTCATGCCTCATCAAATGGCGACGTTCGGAGATCGGCTGGTCTTTTCCAACGGCATCATCATTCTTGGGTTCTTGGCCTGCCTCCTGCTTGTCGTATTCCAGGGAGACACCCACGCGCTGATCCCGTTGTATGCCATCGGCGTGTTCGCGTCATTCACACTCTCTCAGGCCGGCATGGTGAAACGCTGGCTGATCAAAAAAGGTCCGCATTGGCAGACCAAACTCATCGTGAATGGGGTCGGCGCCGTCACCACCGGCATCGCGACCATCATCATTGCCAGCACGAAGTTCATGCAGGGCGCCTGGATCGTCTTCGTATTGGTGATCATCCTGCTTCTGATGTTCCAGGGCATTCGTTCGCACTATAAGGCCGTCAGTGAGCAGGTCGCGCTGGGTCGCCGAGGGGAACGACCTCCATTGCCTCGACGCAATGTCGTCATTATTCCTGTCAGCGGGATGAATCGTGCCGTGGTGCGCGCACTGGACTATGCACGGAGCCGTCCCGGAGAAATTCGTGCCGTGTTCGTTGATGTCGATCCGGAAGAAAGCGCCAAGGTCAAAATCCAGTGGGCTCAATGGGGCGGCGGTGTGAACTTGATCGCGCTGTCGTCGCCTTATCGTTCGGTTCTGGGATCGTTGCTGGATTACGTCGAGGAAGTCATCGAGAAAGATCAGGATACCTGGGTGACCGTCGTGATCCCGGAGATCCTCCCTGCGCGATGGTGGCAGAACATCCTCCATAATCAACGGGCGCTCATGCTCAAAGCCTCACTGCTGTTCAAAGAGCGCGTGATTCTCATCGACGTCCCCTATCACCTCACCAGGTGACCGTGAATCGTCACTTCTCGACCGTCATTCGTCGGCATGCTCCATTTCTCACTGGTCTTTGCCTAGTGACTGCCTTCCTCTGTGTACCGTATCAAGCCCATGCACTGAGACTCGTGGCTCCTCCGGAAGGCGCGACAGTAACGGCAGGAAGTACCATTACCGCTCGAGTTGATCTTGGAGGAGACTCCGGCATCGTCAAGGTCCGGTACTATTGGTACGGGGAGCATGATGAGGTCTTGGTCGAACAGGACGACTCAAGCGCCACAGGATCCATCGTGGCTCCAGTCGCCATGGTGGGATCCATCGACCAGGAGCCCGCCTTCGGCGGTCCACTCAACGTTCCACACCACACCATCGGACCGATGCGTCTCTTGGCAGTGGCTGAGATTTCCCGTGGACGATTGGGAACCAGATCCGTGTTCGATGAAGTGCTCGTACAGGTCGCTCCCCCTGCTGCCCTCACCGCAATCGGTTTTGAAACGGAAAAGCCGTTACAACTGGGACGAGCGGGGCAATCCTCGGCCTTCGGCCATGTGGATTCAATGGGAAAAATATTTGAGCTTCCTATCGTCGGCGACTTTGCAGATGGAATCACCCGGCGCATCAGCACCCTAGCCAGTGGAACCAGCTATTCATCATCCAATAGTACGGTTATCAGAGTCCTCCGTGATGGCCTCCTTCAGATCGTCGGTAATGGGAAAGCCACCATCACCGTCGCTAATCGTGGCAAACAAGCCTCACTCGATGTCGACGTCAACGTGAATGATGAACCCAATGAACCGCCGGCTGCCGATGCTGGAACGAGCAAAGTCGTCAAGGCAGGCTCTCGGGTGAAATTAACAGGCCTCAACAGCCGCGACCCGGAAGGCGAAGCGCTGTATTATCACTGGAGCCAAGTGCGCGGCAACAAAGTCTCTCTACTTGATGCCAATAACTCCGAGGCCTCGTTCCTTGCACCAACCGTCTCGGAACCTCGAACCTATCGCTTCAAACTGCGCGTGACGGATAAGAAAGGAGCGGATAGTTTACCAGCGTTTGTGGAGGTGACGGTAGAACCGTAGCGGCGCTTGAAAATGTTCTTCCCCCCCGCAACCTCAAAATCCTCATCCCCTTCAAATCCCATACGGTCGTGTGTAAGTCCGCGTGCAGTTACAGAAAAGGTCGACCCACGCAGGTGATGCAACGCACTGGCATGAGCTTCGTCGATAAGACCTCATCTCTGTGCCCGATGGTGAGGCCCCTATCTGATGGACTGATAACCGAACTCTGAGCTTCCCACACCGCAGTCTGCGGAAACACTCAATTCAGCCTCTCTAAGCCGTTACACACCTCATAGATTCTTTCCGTAGCCTGCTAGAGGATGAAATTGCTGGCGGCGACCCCGTTCAGCTGGATCTCAAGATCCGCCATACCGTTGCCGTCGATGTCGCCTTGCAGTATTGTGGTTGCCGTATTAAAGCGCAGCTGACCTGCAACCGAAGAACACGCCCTCGTGTTGATAAAGATAAGGGCGTTGTCGCTCCCGACGATGGAATCGGTAATGACATCCCTATTCGCACCGACCAGGCTTTCAGAGGCCGAAGAGTTTAGACTCATCAATGCGGCGAGAGGGGTGTTGACCATCAGCATTTGAGCCACATCGAATCTGATACCAGGCCTCAGCCCAGTCGTCATTGATCACCGCAGTTGCCAACTTACTACCCGATCCGACCAATGACTCGGCGTTATAGAAGAATGACATCAGAACAACATTCCTTCGTGTCCATGTCAGCCGGATTCTGAAGGTTCAGTTTGTTATTCAACCGAGTCTCTTTTTCCTCTACTCCAATCTGACTTCCTGAAAGCCTCGTGATGCTACCGTTTGATACGCCGACTAGAATCTGGTCAAAGATTGCCTTCCCTTACCCCTGTGGATCATCAGTTAACTTGAATTTTGCCACCCCGTGGCTCTGGGCAAAGGCATGGAGACTTGCTTCTAAGGCTAGCGGGCCACTACGTCCCAAATTGATTGCTGTACTCAAATCACTTTCAATCTGAAGTACTTGGCTATCGCTTTTCCCAGCCAGCATGCTTAGCTGTGCCAATACTAAACGGGCCTCATTGCCATCCTCCAAATTAAAACCATATCCAATCGTGACTTTGCCAACCGAGTCAAAATAAGGAAGCCCAGGTCTTCCAGGCGTTCCAAACCCTTCTGTCACAACCAGCACGTGACTTCACAACACGTAAAGGATGCACAGCTCAAGGTCTATTCACTCACTACGACCCTCTGCGTTTTTTGGCTTCGCTGGTCCATAGTCTGACAAAATTGATGCGGGTTACAGTAATAGAAGAAGCCGAATCCTCAACGAATATGAACTTGATACGATAGTCGATAAACAAGCACAAGTCATGCTGGATCTAGCAGCTGGAAATCTTTCACGTACAGTATTTGAAAACTGGGTACAGTGACACGCCAATCAAACCCAAAATTCGCCGATCGCCCAACCGCTCTACAGGCTTAGCGGACTTTCCCAAGATCTTTTGATGGCCCGTCTCTCACCTAAACAATGGTTTGACTCACTGGACAATAGGTTTCGCTGAGACTGACTGACGTTGAGGGATATGAAGGAGGAGGAAACCGAATCAGAGTGTATACGGTTAGGTCGTTATAGGCCTACCTGCTGCATCGTACATCACCACCAAACAGCACGTCTCACTACCGATCGGCGGCACTCCCTCCCCGCACACACCAGACTTTGAAAGCAGAGGCTTTACTGGTCATATGAACATGGCCATCGCTCAAGTGGAGATGCCAAGCCTTTGAGGCTTCACCATCTGTAGAAGCCGACCAATAGAATCCGGACGGATTATTCAGAAACGGATGGCCGGACGGAAGCATGGGACCGGGTGTTTGTATCGAAGGATCGAGCAAGCTGGTCAGTTCCACAATCGCCGGCAACCTCCATCCTCTCTGGCCCCCGATCACCTTATTCAGACAAGACGACTTGGCGGCCTTCCAATCAGCACGCACTGTTGCAGGCCACCGTTCCCAAACGAGCCCGGTATTCTGATCCAGCACCGCCTCACTATTGAAATTTTCCAACACGACGAACCGACCTTCACTGGGCAATGTTTGATCCCACGAAGACAACGCGTGCGAAGGACTTTCGAACGGAGAGTGCGTCTGTCCCAAGTCAGCCCTACCTGCAATAACCATAAAGACCATCCCTGCCATCAAGCCTCTGCTCATGTTCAGATACTTACCTGGATGCATTCCTCACTTCCTCCTAGCTGCGTGTTGACGCACCCGGTGACGACCTTGGAAATAGTGTGGTGTGTGAGTTCACGGATGCCATGAGCATACCCGCAGGCTGTTCAGCAAGACCGCAGCGAGCGAAGAGGCGAATCGTACTCTCTGACGAACATTGTCAACAGCCTGGTAGGTTGAACACCAACCTATACAAACAGACTACCTCTGAAGACGACTTGCATCGTCCGCGTGGCGTAAGCCATTTACCGTACCGATGGGTGAGGATCGGATAGCAACCCTGAAACCGAGTGACAGGCACGAGGTAAACCTTATCCGTTATGCCCCTTGCTTTCCTTTGCCTCGTGCGACCAGGGCAACGACCTGCAACAGTTTTTCAACTCGAGCCTTGTACTGATTCATGAACTGCGCGGTCCACATCGTGTTGTACTCAATTGCCGCACTCTTCTTCATCCCGGCATCTTTTTCACCAACGGGAGACGAGTAGTGTGCAATCAGGCGATCCAGTTCCTCTTCACCAAAATTTCTCGAATATGCCTGTTTGAGGTGATCATGGAGGGTCTCCACCCTTCCCATTGACTGCCGAATGTCTTTCAGAAAGGCATTGAGAAGCCGTTCGATTTCCTGTTTTGTGTCGCCAGGCACATTGGGATAACTGGCTGCGATGGACTTTCTGATTTGTTGTTCGTACTCGCTGGCATATTTTTGCGTGAGGGTCTCGTATTCCGACTCGAGTTCCGAGACTCGAATCAGCGTCAGTAATTTTTCAATCTTAATCGCCTTGGCGTTCTCGATTGTCGCCGCATCTGCCGCAGGCATCTCAACGGCGAATGCCATGCTCCAAAAGCATCCGAGTAGAGCCACGTGTGCAACGCTGCCATAGTGTCGTATCTCACGATCGCGCATAGGTCTCACCTCTTGCGACCGAGTCTACTCCGATTGGACTGCTCGTCAAGCAATAGAGAACCTTCTACGATCCGGCGTCATGCGGACGAATCGGTCCATGGGTATGGCGAGCACGCTGAAGCTCTCTGATATGGCGTCGCAGGGCAGGGCCGAATGAAGACCGTTCCACGTCAGACTGAAACCGCTTACTGGTTCGCCCTACATGAACGATGACCTCGGCCAATTCCTGCACGAGTGTTCGGCCTGCACGGGTGAGCCACCCCAAGTGTTCATCGGCATACTGCAGATCGAGCAGAGAATAACGAATGGACTCGACTTCTTCCAAACAGCGGAAGCGAGCTCGTTGCAAATCTCGCGGGGAAAGACCGGCCTGCGTCCATTTCCTCAACCCGTCACTCCCCGCTCCCCACACGGAAAGCCGCTGGAATAACAGTGCGCCCATGGTAAACGTAAACGTCGCGTGAAGAATACCGCGTAAGGGACGGAGGCTGCGTCGCCATGGCGAGTAAAAAATCTGCTGATTGTGATCACCTCGATACAGAATCTGTTTTCGCAAGAGAAGATTCAAATGGTGATGACTGTTCTCATGAATCAGGTCGTCGATCAGGTCGAGGTCGCCACGATCGAAACAATTGATGAAGGACAATCCTGGCCGATGTCGATAGCTGAAACTGACCACACCGCTGGCCTTCAATGGAACGATGTAAGTGGTCAACAGCGCCAGGACAGCATGACCTTCCGGCCATGCGCGCCGGATCGTCTCCCAAGCATGCGTGATGCGTCCGGCCTGTCGCCGATCCGTGGGCAAAACCCTTCTCGGCTGGCGGTCCTTCCCATAGAGCACGGTTGGACCAACCATGACGGACTCATGCTCCCCCTGGATAGCGATCACGGGATGGCAATACGCCCACTGCCATTGCCCAGACTTTTCACGGCCAGACCAGATCGGTGAAACCATCTTGCCGACAGCCATGGTGATGCCGCCGGATTCCACTCGAAAGACCACAGCCCCCGAGGACTGAGCCAAGCCCTGGCGCACATCCTTTGGCGCCTGACACCAGGCTCCAGCCAACCCAGTGGAGATGGTTCCGGGACGTTCAGCCTTCTCAAAATTATCTGTTAATTTTCCCGGCACATCCCATCGCCTCACCTTCTGTCGTCGCACCCATGTGATCGACAACCCAGGATCAAACCAGAGAGACTCCTGTGTCAGTTCCCCCGCCAATCGCCGGCACAGCGCCGACAACCGTTTCTCCAGGCCACGGGCTTGCGGGCGTCCGCTTGGGAATATGTCGTCAACGTATCCATGTTCGAAAAACTGTTCCTGACACTCATCGAACAACTGAGCCGCAAACTCCGACTGATCCTGTTCTCTGTTCAATTGTCGACACACATCGAGGAAATATACGAGATCATTCAGCGTCTCGATCCAACCGACAAGCTTCCAGCTGGAGTACGACTCCCGTGGGAACGCTCCGTGGAGGCTGTCAAAAAAACTCGTTGGAAGCCGTAATGCTCTGGTCAGATCACCGTGATCGGCATGGAGTTCTCGACACAGATCACCATAAAGCCGACGCATCGAGCGACGAAATTCCGTCTGGAGTTTCACGAGAGCCTGCAGATCATGTAGAGACATAGTGAGACCAGTACCCTCCCTGGTGGCAGGACTCTAGCGCAGTGGAAAAGGCGGCGCAAGCACGAAGCCGGAGTGGTCCGCCGGTACAACAATCCGTACACCATCACGATACCTGGATATTCTTCCCCATCACGCTCTAACATAGAGCCTACTACGCAGCGTGGTAGAACATGGACAGACAATATGCTCTGCTGAGCGACAGGGGGAAGGCTCGTATGATATTGAATCGAACCGATCTGGCACTGGTTCTTGCGGAGATTGCTTCGACCTTACGTGGCGGCTGGATTCAAAAAATTCATCAGCCACAACCCCGCACCATTGTGTTGGATATTCGTGTACCGGGTGAAACCCATCGGCTGCTGATCTCATGCGAGCCGAACAGCGCACGACTCCACCTGACGACCTGCTCACACCTGAATCCTCCGATACCTCCCCTATTCTGTCAGTTCCTCCGAGCCCGCTTCCAAGGGGCCAGATTAGACGAGATCCATCAAATCGAGAATGATCGCATCGTCAAACTGCAACTCACCGGAAAAGACGGCCCTCATACGATCGTCTGTGAATTGACCGGACCGAAAGCCAATATTCTAGTCCTCGACACTGAACACCGAATCCTGCGGGATTGCATGCGGCAATATACGAATACCGGGCAAGCCTATGCGCTACCACCACAGGACGACGCCACCCAGAAACAAACTCCCAGCCGCTTCGCAGGTCGTCTCGGAGGTACCCACCCCATATCCGAGGCCATCGATACGCATTACCGTGAGCAAGAATCCATACGAGCCATTGATCGGATCAAAGACGAGCGTCTACGCGTTCTCAAGAAGACACTTAAAAAAGAACAGCGTTTAATTGAAGCCTGGCGGAATGATCTCGCGAAAGCAGCCGTCTACCACGCCTATGCGCGGTATGGCGAATTGCTCAAGGCCAATCTTGGGATGATCATCAAGGGAACCGATCACATTGAGGTGACCGATTATTTCGACGACACGCTCCCCGCCATCGTCATTCCCCTCAATCCAATGAAATCGCCCCAGGGCAATATGGACGATTACTTTCGTAAACATCGCAAATATCTTGCCGCTGAGCGAGAACTCAAACCACGTATCGAACGAACTGAGCTCGGTCTCGCACGGCTACGCCAGGAGCTTCACGACATTGAGCAAGGAAGTTGGACCCCGCCTGCAGCGCCGTCTTCTCGTTCGAGTGTCGTCACCAACACGAGGGTGCATACCGTTGATCGACAACGAGGTCCATTCCGTCGATTTATCTCGGCTGATGGGCTACCGATCTTCGTTGGGCGCAATGCGCGCGAAAACGATGAGCTCACATTCGGTTTGGCCAAGAGCGACGACCTTTGGCTCCATGCTCGGGGAACGCCAGGATCGCACGTCGTGGTTCGGCTGGGAAAGGGGGTAGATCCCACACCGGAAACGCTTCTCGACGCAGCCACGCTGGCCCTGCTCTACAGTGACATGAAGAAAAGCGGCAAAGGAGATGTCATCTATACACGCCGCAAGTGGGTCAAGAAAGCAAAGGGCCAGGCTCCTGGTGCTGTGATCGTCACGCAAGAGAAATCAATCTTCGTAGCCTTAGATCGCACTCGGTTGGATCAGTTGAAGACACGGTCATAGACAACATTGCGCAATTCCCCACTCCCTCCTCGATTCGCGCTCGGCAAACGGAACTGATCCTCACCTTGCAACCGTGCCCAACGAGTGCAGGCTCCTTCCAGACATCTGCCGCCTCACACGACAGACTGTTGAATTCAAGACCTCCAGGCCTTCCACTCAAAATGAAGGTTTTTCTCGCCATATCTACCGTTCAGAACTATGATGAGGCAGGAGAACACACACATGGAAAGTCTGCCGAATGTGAAAGGCTCTGGAAACTCGCCGACGATCTTAGTCGTCGACGACGAGCAGTCCATCCTCAAGCTCTGCAAGACGTTACTGGAAACAGTCGGGTACACAGTGCTTGAGGCTGACAGTAGCTCGGAGGCCCTCAAGATCTGTACGCAGCACAAAGGATCGATCGATCTGTTGCTGACAGACCTTGTGTTACCACCCCCTGGATTTCAACTCGCCTCAACCTCCAACCAATTCCCACACGTCAATGGCCATGAACTGGCTGTGCGAGCAACCATGCTCCGGAGTGAGCTTCGCATCATTCTCATGTCGGGCAATCCCGACAAGGATCTCGTGAGCCACGGGATCAAACGGGGGACACTCCCGTTTCTGGCCAAACCGTTCGATTGCGACCGCCTGATCGCCCTGGTGAGAAACGTACTCGCGCAGCCGGCCATGCCGCTTGGAGTCGAAAAGCCTGCCCGTGCCGCGAATGATGACGCCGAGTGGTTTGGCTGACATATCGCACCACTGTTCCAATACCCATCACTTGCATTGAGCCCGCCGTTACGCATGCTCCGTCATGAACCATCCGGCAATCGATACTCGCCGATGCTGACCCGCTGTGGCATCGACTCGACACACTCGATGAAACCGAGGCACCGTAAACATGACTAATGATCCCGGACGCGGCTCGATACAATGTGTCGGGAACAGATCAGGCTGAGCGGTCTGTGTGCCTGCTCGTGTAGCGTAGATAATCAATTCTCCTCCCCAATCCGGCTGCCATTCCTCATGAAGATACGTGACCACAGCGATACGGCGTTGCAACGTCCGACGACCAGCGATAGGCCGCCCCTGCTCCGTGTCATCATGAGTGAGAAGGCAATCGCCTGCAGCATACGAATAGTAGTTAAATCCCAAATGCCGCCCGACGATATTGGGAAAGGACTCGATATAGTCTTGGATGAATGGAAACTGAATGCGCGACAAGAACCGCTGCCCTTCCGGAGGACCGATCTCTGCCTTTGCCCAGTTTCCCGACTGCGGAAAGTCTTCTCGGACGGAAGGAAGATCCGAAAGGCTTTTCCATGCCGTCTGATTCATCCGGTCGCGAAAGAATCGTCGCTCGTCGGCAGACCAAAAATTCTCAACCACCAACACCGGGGTCTTCTGAAATGAGAATGTGGCGAGGTCGTCCGACGTGATTGCTGGTGGCATGGTATTCATGATCACACACACCCTGATCGATATCAAAACCTCGCGCTACAACACGCACTATCGCCTGCGCTGATAAAAAAAGAGGGGCTGCCACACGCATGATGGCAGCCCCTCCGTCCAATGTCTGGAACCGATTACTTACCAGCGATCGCGCTTTCCACCGCCTCCGCTGCGACCACCGCCTCCACCAAATCCACCACGCCCTCCACCACCACCGGTTCGTGGTTCCTGGGGACGTGCTTCATTGACTGTAAGAGTCCGGCCACCCATTTCTGACCCATTGAGTGCCGTAATGGCAGCTTGAGCTTCGGCATCAGACGACATTTCCACGAAGCCGAATCCTCGGGATTGCCCGGTGAACTTATCCGTGATGATACGCGCAGAAGCCACTGCACCATGCGCCGCGAATAAGTCACTCAATTGTTGCTCGGTCGCCGAGTAGGGCAACCCACCGACATAGATCTTCGAACCCATTGGGGTTCCTCCTTTAGGATAATGACATTGTCTTGAGCACGAGGAACGGGGAAGGAGCGGGCCGAAGACGCGATCGATGCAGCGGCTTAGGTCTGACTTCCGACAAGATTCCCGGACAAGGCAACATCGACATTGTGGGCCTTCTCTGATAGTCACTC
>CAYSFU010000017.1:0-57449 GCA_964430555.1 uncultured Nitrospira sp.
TTGGCGATCGTCGAAGAGATCAAAGAATGCCATGAACGCGGACAACCGGTGCTGGTCGGCACCATCTCGATCGAAAAATCTGAGAAGCTTGCCGGACACCTGAATCGCAACGGCGTGAAACACAACGTCCTCAACGCCAAGCAGCACGAACGGGAAGCCGAAATCGTCGCACAGGCCGGGCGCAAGGGAGCCGTCACAATCGCTACCAACATGGCAGGCCGAGGAACCGACATCTTATTGGGCGGTAATCCGGACTTCATGTACAAGCAGGTCTTGTATCGCGAGGAGAACCTGTCCGAGAGCCGAAGGCTTGAGGTCTATGAAGATATTCGATCCGACTGCGAGAAGAATAAACAGGAAGTCATCGGGGCGGGAGGACTGCATATTCTCGGGACGGAACGCCATGAGAGCCGTCGCATCGACAACCAGCTTCGCGGACGCGCTGGTCGCCAGGGCGATCCCGGCACCTCACGATTCTATCTCTCATTGGAAGACGATTTGATGCGGATCTTCGCGTCCGAACGAGTATCTCAGTTGATGCTCAAACTCGGCATGGAGGAAGGCGTCCCGATCGAACATGGCATGGTAACCAGGGCGATTGCGAACGCACAAAAGAAAGTCGAAGCCCATAACTTTGAAATCCGGAAACAGTTGCTTGAATACGACGATGTCATGAACAAGCAACGTGAGGTCATCTACCGTCACCGTCGAGCGGTCTTAAGCGGAGAAAACTTGACCACCGATCTTCACAACATGATGAGTGGTTCGGTGGAGTCATCGCTCACTGTGTATTGCCCCCCTGATCAATACCCTGAAGATTGGGACGTCAAAGGGCTGACCGATGTTATGCATGCTCAATTCGGTCTCGACATCACCCAGGGCAAGCACGATGGAGGGGACTCGCTGCGCGATGTGGGACGCGACGCCTTGCTTGACGATCTCGCCACCCAGGTGCGAGACGCCTATACGAAAAAGGAAACGGAACTGGGACCGGAGTTGATGCGGTTTCTGGAAAAGACCTTCATGCTCCAGGTCATCGACCACCATTGGAAGGACCATTTGTTGGCGATGGACCACCTGCGGGACGGCATCGGACTGCGAGGCTACGGTCAGAAAGACCCATTGATCGAATATAAACGCGAAGGGTTTGATCTGTTTGCCGGTATGATGGAACGGGTCAAGTCCGACACACTCGAACGGCTGTTTCATGTGCAGGCCGTCCGTCATGAAGGCGAGCAAGCGGCGACTCCACCTGAATCGATTCCCCAACGCCCACAACCCACGCTGACCTTGAACCGTGGCGATGCCCCGGTCGCAGCAACTGCTCCGGCCCAACGAGCCGAGAACAAGGTCGGCCGCAACGATCCCTGTCCCTGCGGCAGCGGAAAGAAGTACAAGAAGTGCCACGGAACGTAGAGGAAGACAGCAATCGCACTGACTTCGTTCTCCATCTCCCATGGACTTTTCCGACTCCACTACCGAGTGAAGGGGAAAAAGGAGTCAGAAAGATCATTCAGATCGACCTGCCGTAATAACAGGCACGCCTGCGGCTCGACGCTTCAAGCTGAAGCGGCAAGCAATTCGTCGCCGATTTGGCACCAACCAGCGCCTCCCTCCCCTATCTTCATGCCGGAATTCCCACATATGCTCGTGACCGACACAGCCATTCGGAACCATTCTGGCGAATGATTGTGGCCCCCTGTACGCGAGCAGTACCGATGGTCAAAGTCCCGTCCCTCAGTACATCGGGCAGGACACGTTTCAGCGCCAAACAGTCCGTGAGATGAGAATGGTCGAATGGCTGCGTGGGAAGGAGCGCACGTGAGGATCCTCGCTATGTTTCTCCTTATTCCACCTTGACTTAACGCAGTTCAAGACGCTACCCTATGCACCTTTCGATACCAGGAGGATGGGTACATATGGCCCATGCTCTAGGGGTGTCATTTTCCCTAATAAGTAACTGCAGATTATATGGAACGCTTCGTGAGTGGTGGGAATCCAGAACTCGTTGCGGCCATTGCCTCGGAGGTGACCGCCTCCGGTCCAATTCCGTTCGTGCGATTTATGGAATTAGCCCTCTACCACCCGCAGTTCGGTTACTACATGCGCTTGTCAAAACCAGCGACAGAACGCATCGGCAGGAAGGGCGATTTCTACACAAGCTCGGATGTCCATCCGATTCTCGGACAAGCGCTGGCCAAACAAGCCGAACAAATGGACCGATTGCTTGGGCAACCCAGTCCATTCACCATTATGGAGATGGGGCCGGGCAAGGGACTGTTGGCGCGCCATATCCTGTCGATTGCTCAGCGCGACCATCGCGCATGGTTCCAACGCCTTCGTTATATTTTGATTGAACGAAGCCCTGCCATGCGTGAGACACAACGTCTCAATCTGGCTCCCTGGCTTGACCGACCCGAGCTCATCACCTGGGTCGACGATCTTGCCCATCTCCCCTCGCAGAGCCTGACCGGCCTGTTCCTCAGCAACGAACTCGTGGACTCATTTCCGGTTCACCGCATCCAGGTAACAGCACATGGGGTTGAGGAACTCTGGGTCGACTATCGGGATGGGCGGTTCGTTGAGTGTCTGAAGCCGTTGTCATCGGATCGGCTCCGATCCCATCTTCGCCAGGTCGGTTCAGATTGGACGGAAGGATATCGCACGGAGGTTAATCTCCATGCCCTAGAGTGGATGGCTCAGGTCGCGCAACGTCTCCATCGCGGCTTTGTGCTGACCATCGACTACGGCCATACCGCACAGGACCTGTACTGCGCCGACAGAAAACGAGGCACATTCATCTGTTATCGACAACATACGGCTCATGAGGATCCGTTCTTACACGTCGGTGAACAGGACCTGACCGCTCATGTTGATTTTTCGAGTCTGGCGATTGCCGGTGAAGCCCAGGGGCTTCAGACGACAGGTTTCACCAACCAGATGAGTTTTCTCATGGGGCTCGGCATTGAGCAGATGCTCGCAGGGTTGGACCAGGAAAGCCCGGAGTTCACCGCAGCGATTCAGTTGTTGAGGCCGAACGGGATGGGTACGACATTCAAAGTGCTCGTTCAGCATAAGGCCGTGCCGAATCCTGCACTTGATGGCTTGCAGTACAAACCGTTCTTTCGTTCGGCACTGACTGCACCATCTGCCGCGTGACGGAAATGAAGCCATGATGGTTTGGATGTTCAGCATTCACGTATCTCACTTCACGATACCCATATGAACCAGACTCCCGTTCCTGAAAACTATTTGCCCATCCTCATTTTTATTGCCGTGGGGATCATCCTTGGGACCTTGACCCTCTTTCTTGGAAGGTTTGTGCGCCCCAACCAGCCCTATCGAGCCAAGTTAGCGCCGTACGAAAGCGGCAGTCCGCTCTTTCAGGATGCCCGCGTACAGTTCCCGATGCGGTATTACGTCATTGCGATGCTGTTCGTCATTTTTGATATCGAAATCGTTTTCATGTTTCCCTGGGCCGTTGCCTTCAGCAGTCTCGGCCTGGTGGGGTTAGTCGAAATGATCATTTTCATCGCCATCTTAGTCGTGGGATTTTGGTACGCGTGGAAAAAAGGTGCGTTGGAGTGGGATTAAACAGTTGTCGGTACAGTCAGTAAGTCTGCACGCCATCATGTCATGGGGGACAGAGACTTTCGGATATGCCGAGGTGAAGGACCAACACGATGAGCCTACTTGAACGTCAGTTTGATGCCAACATTGTCACGACCAACTTGGATGCGGTCGTCAATTGGGCGAGGAAGTCCGCGCTCTGGCCCATGACGTTCGGACTGGCCTGCTGCGCCATTGAGATGATCGCCAGCGTCTCTTCTCGTTACGACCTGGACCGCTTCGGTGCCGGCGTCTTTCGGGCATCCCCCAGACAATCGGATCTGATGATCGTTGCGGGAACGGTCTCGCGCAAGATGGCGCCGGTGATTCGCAGGATCTACGATCAAATGCCGGAACCGCGCTATGTGATGTGCATGGGTTCCTGTGCGACCTCCGGTAATCACTACAACAGCTACGCAGTCGTGCAGGGCGTGGACCAGATCGTACCGGTTGATGTGTACGTACCTGGATGCCCGCCGAGACCAGAGGCCTTGCTGGACGGGCTGTTGAAGTTACAGGAAAAGATCCAGCGTGAAAGGGTATTCGTGAAGTAACGAGGGGACTCCTCTGCCGTCACACGTCGGACGGAACACGAGAGGGGACGATGTCGTAACGGATGACGACCGACGTGTGATGGACTCATGCAATCTCTCATCGAAACGCTGCTGAGTAAATTTCCGGAAGCCGTGTTCTCGGTTGACGTCGATACGGCGCATGCGGAAACGACCGTGCATGTCGCAGCCCCTCGAATCTTGGAGGTCATGCGGTTCCTTCACGATGCACCGGAAGCCTCCTTCGATCACATCACGGATATCTGCTCGGCCGACTATCCGTCCGACCAACAGCGATTCGAGGTCATCTATCAGTTACTCTCGCTCCCCCACGGAAGGCGGATCCGCCTCAAGACGAGGGTCACGGAAGAGAATCCCTCGCTCGATTCGATCACGAGCATCTGGCGTGGCGCGGACTTCCTGGAACGTGAAGTGTACGACATGATGGGGATCCGATTTGTCGGACATCCGGATCTGCGCCGCATTCTCCTTCCGGAAGACTACGCCGAAGGCTATCCATTGCGAAAAGATTTCCCCACTGAGGGCCGTGGCTGGCGTAGTCAGTTCGACTTTATCCCTCGGCTCGACGAGCCTCCGGTGGAACAGATCGAGAGCGAGGTACCCGAAGCCGAAAAGAAGCTGTTCTTGGCAAATCCCAATGCCTCACCGTCCAATCGACGGGAGGAACTGTTGCTGAATATGGGGCCACAACATCCAAGTACCCATGGTGTGGTGCGGGTTGTTCTCGAACTGGATGGTGAACGGATCGTCAAGGCCACACCGGATCTTGGCTATCTTCATCGGGGAGTCGAAAAGCTGGCCGAAGGTCTGGCCTACATGCAGATTATTCCGCACACCGACCGGCTGGACTATGTCTGTGCGATGGCGAACAACTACGCCTATGTTCGAACCGTCGAGAAACTCCTCGGAATCACCGTCCCCGAGCGTGCCGAATACATCCGCACCATCGTTGCGGAGATGCAGCGCATTCTCGGACATCTCTTTTGGTTGGGCGCCCAAGCCTTGGATATCGGAGCGATGACGGTGTTCTTTTGGACGTTCCGCGAGCGCGAAATTTTGCTCGATATGTTCGAGCGACTCTGCGGAGCCAGACTGACCCTGAATTACTATCGAATCGGCGGAGTTGACAGCGACTTCACCCCGGAATTGGTGACGCGCCTGAGAGCCTTCTTGGAGACGTTCCCGGAGAAGGTCAATGAATACGATTCGCTCCTCGCCGGCAACCGAATTTGGCTGGCACGAACCAAACATGTCGCGGTGATCTCCGGGAAAGATGCCATCAATTTCGGCATGACCGGTCCGGCTCTGCGAGGGTCCGGCGTGGCATATGACGTTCGTAAGCTCGAGCCTTACGGGGTCTACCACAAAGTGGACTGGGAAGTGCCGGTCGGGAAAAACGGCGATACGTATGATCGATATTGGATACGCGTCGAAGAAATGCGCCAGAGCGCGCGGATCATTTCCCAATGTCTCGACCAGATGCCGTCCGGATCAATCATCGCCGAGATGCCGCAATACATTCCGCCGCCGAAGCAGTTGGTGATGCGGGATATGGAGAGCTTGATTCACCATTTCATCATCTTCACGCAAGGGTTCAAGCCACCGAAAGGCGAAACCTATTGTCCGACTGAAGCCCCCAAAGGGGAACTCGGCTTCTTCATCATCAGTGATGGAAGCCCTCGCCCCTATCGCTTGAAGATTCGGTCGCCTTCCTTTATTCACATGGGCGCATTCGATCATATGGCACGAGGCTATTTGATTTCCGACATCATCACGATTTTTGGAACGTACGATGTGGTCATGGGAGAGTGCGATCGATGACTGATGCACGGCCGATACGACGAAGAGCAGGCAAGACAAAGGTTGCGACCACATGACGTTTTTAGACAAGTATAAGGACGAAATAGCCGAGATTTTATCGCGCTACCCGGTCAAGCGCTCGGCGTTGATCCCGCTGCTCTATGTCGCCCAACGCGATCAGGGGTACGTGAGCGAATCGGTCATGCAAGAAATTGCGCAACTGCTCAGACTGACAACGCCGCAGGTCTACGAGACCGTCACGTTTTATACGATGTTCAACCTGAAGCCGGTGGGCAAGTTCCACATTCAAGTCTGTAAGTCGCTCATGTGTGCACTGATCGGCTCAGACACCGTCATTGAATGGATCAAACAGAAACTGGGGATCGCCCCTGGAGAGTCGACGACCGATGGTCTTTTTACCCTCAGCGCCGTGGAATGTCTGGCGGCCTGTGGAACCGGTCCTATGATGCAGATCAATGAGGACTACTATGAACGCCTGACCGAGAACAAGCTCGACCAAATTTTGGCTGACTTGCAGTCGACAGGAACCAGCGCATTGAAGAGTGGCCCATTTATGTGGCCGGAACCAGCGAACGGCAAGGGGTGAACGTGAAGAGTAAGGGGATCGCCATCGGCCGTGAGGTCTTTGCAGCACCCCCTTACCCCGTGCCCTTCACTCCTCACGTGTGGGATTAAGATGCCGCAACACGAACTGATCTTATTGAAGAACATGATGCAACCCGGCTATACCGGATCGTTGCAGGACTATGAAAAAGCAGGAGGCTATCAAGCGGTCCGCAAAACGCTGGGCAAAATCGCGCCGGCGGAGGTGACCACCATGGTGCGGAAATCCGGCCTTCGCGGACGCGGTGGTGCCGGCTTCCCGACCGGGATGAAGTGGGGATTTTTACCGAAAGATTATCAAGGTCCCCGCTACCTGTGCTGCAACGCCGATGAGAGCGAGCCCGGCACGTTCAAAGACCGACAGTTGATGGAGCGCGATCCTCACCAAGTCTTGGAAGGCATTGTGTTGGCCTGCTATGCCATTGGTGCGGAAACGGCCTACATCTATATTCGTGGAGAAATGGTCCTAGGGTCGAGGATTTTGGAGCAGGCTATTCATGATGCGCGAGCAGCCGGCTACATCGGGAAGAACGTTCTCGGGACGGGCATCCCTGTCGACGTGTGGGTGCATCGAGGCGCCGGTGCCTATATTTGCGGCGAAGAAACGGCGTTACTGGAATCTCTCGAGGGCAAACGCGGACTCCCGCGCATTAAACCGCCGTTTCCGGCCACACATGGGCTCTACAATAAACCGACGGTGGTCAATAACGTTGAAACGTTGGCGAACCTCCCGCATATCATGAACCGCGGGCCAGAATGGTTTGCGGCCATCGGGTCTCCGCCGAAGAGCACCGGGACCAGAGTGTTTTGTGTGAGTGGACATGTCAAGCGGCCGGGGAACTATGAAGTGCCGATGGGCGTGACTGTTCGGGAATTGGTATACGAACATGCGGGCGGAATGCGATCGGATAAACCGATGAAAGCCTTCATTCCCGGTGGAGCCTCAGCCCCATTTCTGACACCGTCGCATCTCGACGTGAAGCTGGATTTCGAGCACGTGGCAACGGCAGGATCAATGCTCGGATCCGGTGGCGTCACCGTCATGGAAGAAGGCACCAGCATGGTCTGGGCTGCGCTCCGATTGATGGAATTCTTCTACCATGAGTCTTGCGGGAAGTGCAGCCCTTGTCGAGAAGGCAGCTCGTGGTTGGTCCAGACGTTGCGCAGGATTTTGGCGAAACGTGGCCAGATGCAAGACCTTGAAACCTTGCTGGATCTATGCAAAAACATCGCAGGCCGAACGGTCTGCGCGTTCGGTGATGCGGAAGTGGCTCCGATTCAGAGCACCCTGAAACATTGGCGGCAGGAGTATGTGGATCTCATCCACGAAGCAGACGCCGCCAATTTGATCAGACCGGAGCCGATGATACGGCACTGAGCAGCTCTGTGCGCTCAGCAGTTGATTGCGTTGATTTATGCCTGACACAACAGCCCCGATGGTTCGCATGACGATCGATGGAATGACCGTCAAGGTCCCGAAAGGCACCTTGGTGATCGAAGCTGCACGGCGTGTCGGCGTTATGATTCCGCACTTCTGCTACCATCCCAAGCTCAAACCGGACGCCAACTGCCGTATGTGCCTGGTCGAAGTTGAAAAGATGCCGAAGCTTCAAACCGCCTGCAGTACCCCGGTTGACGAGGGCATGAGCGTGCGCACCGCCACGACCGTGGTCAACGACGCCCATCGATCGGTGCTCGAATTTATCCTTGCCAATCATCCACTCGATTGCCCGGTCTGCGATCAAGGCGGAAAGTGCGACCTTCAAGACTTTTCACACCAGTACACGGCCACCAGCCGATTCATTGAAACCAAGCGCGTGTTTCAGAAGGAGTATTTCAGTCCACTGATCGAGACACAGATGAATCGCTGCGTACAATGCCTCCGCTGTGTCCGCTACTGTGATGAAGTGATGGACGTCAAGGCGTTGGCGCCAGTTGGGCGCGGCACCATGACAGAAATCAAGCACTTCGGCGCACACCCCTTGGACTGTGAGTTCTGCGGAGGCTGCGTGCAGATCTGCCCGGTCGGCGCCATTACCAGCCGTCTTTCTATGTATGAATATCGGCCGTGGATGCTGAAACGAGTCGACACCATCTGCGGATACTGCGGAGACGGATGCCGAATGACCGTGCAGACGAAGGGAAAGGAATTGATCGAGGTCAACTCCGCCTATGGAGCCGGGCGTAACAATGGAGACTTGTGTGCGCGCGGATTTTTCGGCTTCCATACGCCGAGTCATGCAGATCGTCTGACTCACCCACTCATTCGTCGCAACGGCACATTAGTCCAGGCCACATGGGAAGAGACTTTAGAATATGTTGCCGATCGCATGAGCGCGATCAAGACTGCGCATGGGGGGACGAGCTTCGGTGGATTGATCTCAGGCCGGTGTACCAATGAAGAGCTCTACCTCTTCCAAAAATTCATGCGCGTAGCCGTCGGCACCAATCACATCGACAGCAGCGCCCGCTATGGCCACGTGAACGGCCTCCATGCCATGCGGCTCGTCCAAGGCACCCATCGGTGGACCGTGACCTTCGATGACATTCTGGATGCCGACGTCTTGCTCCTCGTTGGAACCAACATAACCGAAACCAACCCGATCACTGGACTCAAGGTCAAAGAGGCGGTCAAGAAGCGCCGAGCAACCTTGATCACGATTGAATCCCTAGAACCGGTGATTGGGACGATCAGCAACATCGCGACCCTCTCGAACCATCATTTTCGCACCGTGCCGAGCGATCTACCCACAAGTGTCCTTGGTTTGCTGAAGGCCATCGTCGAACAGAACCTGATCCAGCCGGCCCTGGCACAACAATACCCCGCCTATGTCGATGCGGTCACGAATGCGTTGCAGGGAATCTCCTGGCAGAATCTTCGGGCGACGACAGGAATGGAACCCGAGGCCTTCGTGCAGGCGGCCAAGGTTCTCGCATCCGGACGGCGAGTAATCGTGCTCGCAGGGCAACTACTTCTGCGCAGCGAACACGGCTACAGCGGAGCCTTAAATCTGCTCGACTTGCTTCTGCTCACCGGCAAGCTGGATCAACCGGGCTGTGGATTCGCGCCGCTTGCGGAAGAGAATAACGACCAAGGTGCGGTGGAGATGGGTGCCATGGCAGAATTTCTTCCGGGCGTCTGCTCCGTCACCAACCATCCCGACCACGATCGGTTCGTGAAGCAGTGGAACGCGGACGTTCCCGCCGGCATCGGAGCATCCCTCGTCGAAATGCTGGACCTCGCCAACACGGGATCGCTGAAGGCCATGTTTATTGTCGGAGAAAATCCGATCGGGAGCCTGCCCGCATCGCTGCGCGCCGAGGAAGCCTTGTGCAAGCTCGACCTGTTGGTCTGTCAGGAGCTTTTTTTGACTGAAACCGCAGCGCTCGCCCACGTGGTGTTGCCGGCCGCATCATCCATAGAGAAAAGCGGGACGTTTACGAATACTGAAGGGTATGTCCAGACCGTTCGCCCTTCGATTGACCCTCTTGGAGAAAGTCGGCCGGACTGGGAAGTCTTTTCGGCATTGTCCATTTTATTAGGCTCACCGATGGAATACGCCGAGAGCAAGGAAATACTTAAGGAGATTCGAAGTTTTATCCCGGGTTATGGATCATTAGGGCCGACTCCGCTGCCTCAGAAAGTCGATTCTGCGACCATTGCACGCTATCTCACCGATGGCTATCAGCGCGATATGGCAGCACGATATCGATTCGTGGGACCAAAGTCTCACCCGGATGGAACGGTGCGACTCGACTTGGTACAGAGCCTGTTTCATTCAGGGAAATTTTCGACACGTTCCAAGGGCTTGTTGCAAATAGAAGACAGAGGACGGCTGCGAATCAATCCGGTTGATGCGGCCCGTTTTGCCTTAGTGGACGGCGACCGAGTTCGCCTCTCCAGTACATCCGGAGAAATGACCACCGAAGTGACGCTTGTGGAGCGGGTCCCACAGGGAACGGCCTGGTTCCCGGACCACTTCGGCCAAACTGCCGTCCGGTTATTTGACTGCGCGATTGACCCCATCACTCATGCGCCATCCCTCCGGACCGCAACCGTGTCCATGATGCGAGTGGCCTGAGGATCAGTTGAGCGCGGCGACTATGCGAATCGAGGAGTCTCATGGTGACTGAATTCGGATTACGTCTTGCGATTTCACTGACTCAAATCGGTGCGGTCATGTGCATCGTGGTCATTACGGTGCTCATCCTCACGTTGGCGGAACGAAAAGTCTTAGGGTGGATGCAGGATCGTATGGGCCCGATGGAAGTCGGCCCTTACGGTATTCTTCAGCCGTTTGCGGATGCCATCAAGCTCTTCTTCAAGGAAGATATCGTTCCCGCCGGCGCCAACAAACTCATCTTTACCATGGCGCCGATCCTCTGCCTAATTCCGACGTTTATCGGGTTCGCCGTGATTCCCTGGGGCCCTAACTGGACGTTTGAGGTCGATGGCATTACCGTAAAACCGTTCGTCATCAGCGATATCAACATCGGTATCCTCTACATCCTCGCCTTCGCCTCGCTCGCAGCCTACGGCATCATCCTTGGAGGATGGGCCTCCAACAGCAAATACTCCTTATTGGGAGGCCTTCGATCGGCCGCACAGGTGATCAGCTACGAACTCAATGTGGGACTGGCGATCGTCGGCGTCTTGATTTTGTCCGGTTCGCTCAGCCTTGTGAAAATTACTGATGCCCAAGCCGGCTGGTTTTGGGATTGGTACATCTTCGCCCTGCCGGCCCCGCAAATCTTTGCATTCGTGGTTTACGTGATTTCGGTCGTCGCTGAAACCAACCGGGTCCCATTCGACTTACCTGAGGCAGAAAGCGAGCTTGTGGCGGGGTTTTTTACCGAATATAGTGGTCTGCGATTCGCGTTCTTCTTCCTCGCCGAATACGCCAATATGGTGCTCGTGTCCTGTGTGGCTTCCGCGCTGTTCCTCGGCGGCTGGCACGGGCCCTACCCGGGAACCCTGATGGAACTTGTCGGTTTATCATCCTGGTCATGGATCGAGAGCACCATGTGGTTTGCGGTGAAAACCTACTCCCTGTTGTTCCTGTTTTTCTGGCTCAGAGCGACTTTGCCGCGACTGCGTTACGACCAGCTGATGCGATTCGGCTGGAAGGTGATGCTGCCCATTGCGTTGGCCAACATCGTAGTGACGGCAATCGCCGTATTCATCTATCAACGGATCGGCTAGCATACGGAACCATATGAAATCCACGCCCACGACCAAACGCCTGAGCCTGTCCGAGTGGTTCAAGACGATTACGTTTTACGAAATTCTCGTCGGCATGAAGGCCACCCTTTCGCACCTCCTCAATTACCGTCCGGTCACGGTGCAATATCCCCATGAGAAACGCACGCTGCCCGATAACTATCGAGGCATGCTCGCCCTACTCCGCTACGACGACGGAACGGAGAAATGTGTCGGATGCGACCTCTGTGAGGCGGCTTGTCCGTCCCGTGTCATCCGGGTGGTCAGTGCGGAAGTGCCGGGTGAACCAACCAAACGTTTTTCGAAAGAGTATTACATGGACATGACCCGGTGCTTGTTCTGCGGGATGTGCGTGGAGGCCTGTCCCGTCGATGCACTGGGGATGACACGAGAATTTGAATGGGCGGTATATGATAAGCGCCAGCTCCACCTGAACAAGCAGCAGTTGCTCGCCATTGGAGATCGTTCGTTTCCAGTCCGCGAGAAACGCTTGGAACTTCAGCATCCCAACGTGGCGTTCTTTAACGTCGCATTCAACCACGTGCCACCGAAGCCGAACTGAATCAATGGATTACGCATCGACAGGCCAATGACGGCAGCATCCGTACGCTAGTCCGGTCCAATCGCCGTCGAGCACAGGAACCGCCAGATGTCACAGCTCTTTTTCGGATATTTTGCCGGGATGATTATCGCGACGTCCATTCTCGTCGTCGCGTTGAAAAATCCCGTCTATAGCGCGCTGTCCCTCCTCGTAATGTTTTTCCACGTCGCAGGGTTGTTCGTCACGCTTCATGCCGAATTCCTGGCCGCCGTGCAAATTATCGTCTATGCCGGAGCCATTCTGGTGTTGTATTTGTTCGTCGTCATGATCTTGAACGTCAAACAAGACGATCGCTACCACAGTCAATGGCGACTTGCAGGGTTCGTGTGCACTCCTCTCCTGATCGAAGCCATGATCCTTCTTTCCGGGAACGGAGGTACACGGCCGGACGGGACTCACGCGGTTCTCGCTCCGTCACAGGAGATGATCGCCCCGGATAATACGCTGGCCATCGGGCAAACGCTGTTTTCAACCTATCTCTTCCCGTTCGAAGTCGCCTCCTTGGTGCTCCTGGTCGCCATGATCGGCGCCATCGTCCTCGCGAAGCGAGAGATCGGCGAACAGGAGAGCCCTCGCCCCATGGCCCACACGAAGGTAGCCGAATGACCATCCCCATCTCCTACTATCTTATTTTGAGCGGGATCGTGTTCCTGACAGGAATCGTCGGCGTACTCATCCGTCGCAACATCATCGCGATTCTTCTCTCCGTTGAGTTGATGCTGAATGCGACGAATATTAATTTCGTGGCATTTTCCGACTACTTTCGAGATCTGGGGGGGCAAGTGTTCGTGTTCTTTGCCCTGACCGTCGCTGCCGCGGAAGTGGCCGTGGGGCTTGCGATCATCATCGCGCTACACCGTTCGCGGTCGACGATCAATATTGAAGAATTCAATCTGTTGAAATGGTAAAAGGAGCCGTGCTTCGTGACACGTGACGCATCTCTGGCAGAGCACCCTATAACGGTACGGCTGTTCATTCTCGTCACGCTTCACGCACGACGAACAACGAGGAACGGACGCTGATGCTCTACGCGCTCATTCCATTTCTCCCGCTCGCCGCGTTCCTCGTCCTCGGGCTCGCCGGATCACGGTTCAAGGAGAATGCTCATGTGGTTGCGGTTCCGGCCGTGCTGGGATCTTTGGTCCTGGCACTGTCCGCCTTTATTCAAGTGGCGGCCGGGTCGGTCATTTCCGTCCCCATCTATACCTGGCTGACCTCGGGCCACCTGGATATCCATATCGGCCTCTACATCGACAGACTGACCGCCGTCATGTTGCTCCTGGTCACAGGGGTTAGCTCGCTGGTGCACGTCTATACGATCGGCTACATGCACGGTGACCCTGGCTATGCCCGTTTCTTCAGCTATATCGCACTATTTACCTTCTCCATGCTCATGTTGGTGCTGGCGGACAATCTCCTCCAGTTGTTTGTATTCTGGGAGGCCGTCGGCCTGTGTTCCTACCTTTTGATCGGGCATTGGTACGAACGTGCATCGGCTTGCGCGGCGGCGACAAAAGCGTTTCTTGTGAATCGTGTCGGAGACTTTGGATTCCTGCTCGGCCTGCTCCTCGTCTGGTATCAATTTGGTTCGCTGAACTACCTGGAGATCTTTCCGGCTCTTCACGAGGCGAGCGGTCTGACGCTGAACCTCCTTGGCCCTTTCGGAGGCACCTGGGAGGTGTCTCTGTTCACATTGATCGCGCTCTTGCTGTTCGCCGGAGCGGTGGGGAAATCGGCCCAAGTCCCCCTCCATGTCTGGCTGCCGGATGCCATGGAAGGCCCGACCCCCATCTCCGCACTCATTCATGCTGCGACCATGGTCACCGCCGGTGTGTTCATGGTTGCTCGTCTCGCACCGATCTATAATCTGTCTCCGACGGCCATGAGCGTCGTCGCGGTCACCGGGGGTGTTACCATGCTCCTCGGTGCGACCATCGCTGTGACACAAACAGATATCAAGCGTGTCGTTGCCTACTCGACGGTCAGCCAGCTTGGGTATATGGTCATGGCTTGCGGACTCGGGGCCTACGCCTCCGGTATGTATCACCTCCTCACGCACGGAGCGTTTAAGGCATTGTTGTTCCTCGGCTGCGGGTCAGTCATTATCGCGCTCCACCACGAGCAAGACATCCGTCATATGGGTGGGCTGAAGAATAAGCTACCGACGACCTACTGGACGTTTGTGATCGGGTCCTTGGCGCTCGCAGGATTCCCTCTTACAGCCGGTTTCTTCAGCAAAGACGAGATCTTGGTCGCGGCCTGGGCTGCAAGCGATCTTGGTCGGATCCTGGCCGTTGCCGGCCTGCTGACCGCTCTTCTGACGGCGTTCTACAGCTTCAGGCTGGTGTTTGTGACCTTCTGGGGCGAGTCCCATGTCGACCCCCAGCACGCAGGCCATATCCACGAACCCTCGAAGACGATGACAACTCCGCTCCTGATTTTGGCATTTTTCAGCATCGTCACGGGATACCTTGGCATCCCCTCATTTCTTGAACCGGTCTTCGCCACTGGGCAAGCCCCGGTCGCGCACCATGCGGAAGCCGGCGTCATCATCATGATTACAGCCACCGTCCTTGGATTGATCGGTATTGCCGCAGCCTACTACGCCTACGTGCTCAAACCGGATCTCCCTGAACGCTTGGCCCGACAGTGGAGCAGTCTGTACCAAGGTTCGTTGAACAAGTGGTACATCGATGAAGCCTACGATCGCCTGTTCGTACGACCGACATATCTCATCGCTTCGGCGCTCTGGAAACAAGTCGATGTCGCCGTCATCGACGGCGCAGTCAACGGTGTTGGGCAAACGATCAGGTGGGGAGGATGGATCTTGAGATTGATTCAAAGCGGACAAACCCAACATTATGCATTGGCAATGGCGATGGGCATTGTGATTATCACCGCCTATCTGTTGTTCTGAAACAGTGAGACACGCACGATGGATGTCAGCAGCGTTGTCTACGACATGTGATGGATTGAGACCTCGATGACCGCCTTTCCTTGGTTGACCATGTTGATCGTCATGCCCCTGCTGGGAGCGGTGGCGGTCTTTATCGTCAAAGATGCTTCGGTCCGGCTTACCGCGCTCGCCATCACCATTGCCGATCTGCTGATCTCGCTTCCGCTCTGGTGGTTATTCGACGCCACGTCCGGTGAAATGCAATTCCTCGAATCAGCGGCATGGATTCCTTCACTATCGATCAACTACCGGCTCGGCCTGGATGGAATCAGCCTCCCTCTGGTCCTCATGACGACGATTCTCATGCCGCTCTGCGTCCTGATTTCATGGAACGCCATTGAAACACGACTCCGGAGTTTTATGGCCGTGCTGCTGATCATGGAAAGCGCCATGATCGGGGTGTTCGCGGCACTCGACTTCGTGTTGTTCTACGTGTTTTGGGAAGCGATGCTGATTCCCATGTATCTCCTGATCGGAGTGTGGGGAGGCCCCAATCGCCTGTATGCCGCAATCAAGTTTTTTCTCTACACATTTGCCGGAAGCGTCCTGCTGTTGGTCGCAATCTTGGTGTTGTATTTCCAGGGCGGCCATACGTTCGACATTCTTGAGCTAAGTCGGCAGACCTACGCGCTCTCTCTCCAAACATGGCTGTTCTTCGCTTTCTTTGCTGCATTTGCCGTGAAAGTCCCGATGTTCCCATTCCATACCTGGCTGCCCGATGCGCACGTGGAGGCCCCCACGGCCGGCAGTGTGATTCTCGCCAGCGTGATGCTCAAGATGGGCACCTACGGCTTTGTACGGTTTAGCCTGCCGATGCTGCCGGACGCCTCCCGGCTCTTCACCCCCCTGATGGCTGTCCTGTCGATTATTGCGATCATCTACGGAGCCTATATGGCGTTGGCTCAAACTGATCTGAAAAAGCTGATTGCCTATTCGAGCGTCAGCCACATGGGATTCGTCACTCTCGGCCTGTTCATGTTCAACATCCAAGGTATCGAAGGTGCCGTCATTCAGATGGTCAATCACGGCATCACGACCGGCGGACTCTTTCTCTGCGTCGGGATGATCTACGAGCGTACCCATAGTCGGCAGATTTCCGATAACATCGGGTTGACCAAGCCGATGCCTCGATACGCGATCTTTTTGGTTATTTTTGCGCTCTCATCATTGGGGCTTCCGGGGACCAACAGTTTCGTCGGAGAATTCATGATCCTCGTCGGCACGTTTCTCTGGAGTAAGATAGCAACGGCGTTCGCCTCATTGGGCATTATCCTGGCCGCTGCATATTTATTGTGGATGGTTCAACGTGTCGCATTTGGCACGCCGGCTCCTCACATGCTCCACAAACTTTCGGATCTCAACCAGCGCGAACTGGTGACGCTGCTCCCGCTGGCGATCCTGATCTTCGTGA
Source organism: uncultured Nitrospira sp. (assembly GCA_964430555.1). Taxonomy (GTDB): domain Bacteria; phylum Nitrospirota; class Nitrospiria; order Nitrospirales; family Nitrospiraceae; genus Nitrospira_D. Next base: position 16,795 of record CAYSFU010000017.1, read on the forward strand.
TCGGCCTCTTTCCCAACCCTCTCCTCAGCCGGATGCATGCGAGTGTCGAACAGGTCATCGCTCGCGTTGTTCCCATCTCACAGCAACAGACGTCCACTCGGTCTGTTCTGAGCGAGCTACTGTCCTCACCGAAGAACGACTTCATATCGACGGCCAACGTGGTCCATTCTCCGACCGCCAAGCCTACCGGCAGCAGCCTATCATTCACGGCGCAGCAGGAGGACCGGCCATGAATTTTTCTGCCGCAGACATCTTCCTCGTCCTGCCAGAATTGCTGGTCATCGCTGCCGCCTGTGCCGTATTCGTGCTTGACCCCGTGCTTCGCCCATCCGAAAAGGATAGCTTGGTGTGGGTCAGCCTGGGGACACTCGCCATATGTATGGGATTGACAGCCTCCCAAATGGGGATGCATGCGTCAATCTTTAGCGGCCTTGTCGTCATCGACGCCTATGGAGTCTTCTGGAAGCTGCTGTTGTACTTCGTGACGGGGCTCACGATTCTGCTGTCCTACTCCTATTTAAAGGAGGAACAGCTGTATTTCGGAGAGTACTATGGATTCATCTTGCTCTCGTTATCCGGGATGATGGTCATGGTCTCCGCAGCCGACTTATTGACGATCTATCTGGGCACGGAATTGATGTCCCTCTCTCTGTACGTCCTGGCAGGTCTCAAGCGGAAGGAGCCCCGCTCCCTCGAAGCCTCAGCAAAATACTTCGTCCTGGGTGCATTTTCCTCCGGCATCCTTCTCTATGGCATCTCCCTGCTCTACGGAGCGACCGGCAGCACGAAACTGCCGGCCATTGCCGTGGCCATTGCGAGCCAGGGGTTTACCGATCCTTTGCTGTTATTTTCAACCATCCTGTTAGCGGTGGGGTTTGGATTCAAATTGTCCGTGGTTCCGTTTCATATGTGGACGCCGGACGTCTATCACGGCGCCCCGACGTCCGTCACAGCATTCATGGCAGTGGCATCCAAAGCCGCCAGCTTCGGCGCATTCCTTCGCGTGTTTGTGGAAGGGTTAGGCGGAGTCAAGGCCGATTGGTCGGCCATTTTTCTCCTTCTCTGTCTTGCCACCCTCATCGTGGGCAACATCGTCGCGTTGGTCCAGACAAACATCAAGCGGATGCTCGCCTATTCAAGCATTGCACACGCCGGCTATGCCCTCGTCGGTGTGGTCGCCGCTGGACGTATTGAGCACTCGTCCGGCATTGCCAGCGTTTTGCTCTATATCGCCCTGTACACATTCATGACATTCGGGGCATTCGCCATTGTCGCGATGCTGCGAAAAGGCACGATTGAAGGTGAAGAGATTGAGGATTTCACCGGCCTCGCAAAGCGCCATCCCCTCGCAGCACTGCTGATGCTCATCTTCATGGTTTCTCTGGCTGGCATTCCCCCGACTGCGGGCTTTATCGGCAAGCTCTACGTCTTCAGATCAGCCGTTGAAGCCGGCATGACCTGGCTGGCCGCCATTGCTCTCATTTTTGCAGCCATCTCAGCCTATTACTACCTTCGGATCGTCATGGTCATGTATATGCGAGAGCCTCTTGAGGGAACGGGCCCTGTCCCTCGGTTGGTGATGTCTCCGACCCTTTCCATTGTGTTGGCCTGCGCGGTCGCTGGAGTGGTGATCTTCGGAATCTATCCCAACCCACTCGTCAATCTTGCCCTGCAAGCCGTGCTGCCTCTGAAGTAAGGCCATCCGCATTCCGACCATTTGCGAGCAAGACCAGATGAATGCTATTCGCTTCCTGAGTGAGGCTGTCACATCGTTTTTACGCCATGGATGCCCCAGCCTCGCTGCGGCGTTGGCATTTTTCTCGCTGCTCTCATTGTTTCCTCTTGTCTTTCTCCTTTTATACGGAATCGGTTTCCTGGTGAGCCAAAATGTGATTGGCGAGCAGTTCATGCTTAGCTTCCTCAAAGGATTTCTACCTTCATTGGGCGAACGGCTGGCGCAAGAACTCCATCGGATCAGTTCGTTGGAGAGTGTTCGGTGGATTGTGCTTTTCTCGTTCTTCTGGTTCGGCGGGCTTGTATTCTATGAGCTGGACTATGCGCTTAATGTCGTGTTCCAGAGCACTCAAGAACGCCATCCATTGATATCCACGGCAATTTCCATCGCGTTGTTGGGATCCACCGGCCTGTTGCTATTCACGTCTTACGTGGCCACGCAAGCCATTACCTTCTTGACCGCCTATGCCCCTCGGCTCTGGGGATTGGACCTTGTCGCTTTAGCCGCACACGACTTTCATCTGACCTATACGCTCCCCTTTGCGCTTGCATTCTTGACCGTCAGTCTGCTCTATCGCCTTGTGCCTCGTCGTCGTCCACGATGGCGAGACGCCATGGCCGGAGCCTTAATGTTCGGTCTGCTGTGGGTCGCAGCCAAACTGCTATTCGTCAATTACGGGGATTTCGCAACGGTCTACGCGCGGCTTTATGGATCATTGCTGGAAATCGTACTCTTGTTGCTCTGGGTTTATTATTCTGCCGGGCTCTTCCTCTTCGGTGGCATCATCGCACACAACCTCAGACAGATCTCCTGGCCATCGCCTCCAACGCCCATCGATGGCCGTTAGCAGGAAAGTTGCGACAGTACTTTTCTCGTAGGTGGCGAGACTCAATGGATGGGGCGGCTACGAAGCTGCAGAAAATGCACAAGGGCAGACTGTGTCACGAGCCCGACAATTTCTCCATCCTGCACAACGATGAGTTGATCCCATCCCTCACGTGCCATGCGCCCCATCGCTTGAATCGCGGAAACATCCGGAGAAATGATCATCGAATCTGAAAAGGGACGCATGACCTGATCGACGCGACGCCACGACCAGGTAGACGTCGGTACAGCCTGAATGTCGGGTACGGTCACGAGTCCGATCAGACGGCGATCCTCCACGACAGGAAATCCCCCGTACCCATACGCTTGGAAATACCGATTCACGGCCTCATCCAGCGTGGTGTGAGCTGGAATCGACACCACCGTCGTCACCATCATGTCTCGAATCTTGATTGTCGAGATGGAGTGCTTCAACGCCGCTTGCCGTCGGCTCGCGAGCGCCGCGACGGAGAGAAAGATTCCAATCAGTGCCAACCATCCTCCCGTCCAGACCATCGACGCATCCAGCTCACCGGTTGCCGCTTGGCTGATTCGCAACAACCCCCACAGCACGAAGATCACGCCAAACCCAAAGCCGGCCACGGCAGCTTGTTGAGTCGCGCGATAGTAATCTTTCCCCCAAGCCCACAAGCCGGCTCGCAGGATCCGCCCTCCGTCCAGCGGAAAACCCGGAATCAGATTGAACACTCCGAGCTGGAGATTCCCCATTCCCAACAAGAGGCTGAGCATGACCACCCCGCGAAATGCCTGTTCCTGTTGAATCGCCTCTGTCAGGGCGACGATGGCCAGACAACTTCCGCTGATCACAAAACTGACAATCGGCCCTGCGATTGCAATGAGAAACTCGGCTTTGGGTGATGGGGCTTCCTGACGCATATGCGCGACTCCGCCAAAGAGAAACAACGTGATCTGCTCAATCGGAATGCGGTAGCGCAATGCCACGTAGGAATGACCCAATTCATGCAGAAGAACGGACAAAAAGAGTAATGCCGCTGCGACGGCTCCCATCATCCAATAGCGTGCAGGAGTGAGTCCCGGTAGACTGTCCGGCAAATAGTCCGTTGAGAGCGTCCACGTAGCGAGGAAAAACACCACAAACCAGGACGCATGAATTCGAATGGGAATGCCCAAGGCGCGCCCGATTTCCCACGACCGTTTCGGCATACCGCACACCGTAACAGCGGAATGGGGAAAGGGTCAATCTTCTCCGTCCGTTCATGTATACTAGCATTGATGAAACGACGAGTGTCTCCACGTGTACTGCGGTGCCTGCTCTTCCTCATGGCTCTTGAGTTGATGCCTGTGCCTTTCAGCTTTGCCCAAGTCATTACCGTTGGTTCATCAACTTGTCCGGGCGTGGCCCTGACATTTGACCTCTGTCCCGTGCGCAAAGGATCCGGCTATGACCAGCCCTTAATGGACTATCTGATTACCCATCGCATCCCGGCCACCTTCTTCATGTCCGGTAAATGGATGGCCAAACATGACGCGCAAGTGGAACATCTCCTGGGTCTCGGATTTTTTGAAATTGGCACTCACGGTGAGGTGCACGCTCACCTTCCCATGCACGATGCCGCCGAACAACGTACGGAAATCCTCACCCCTGTCCAATATCTACAAGCATACTATGGCCACGACGCCACACTCTTTCGCCCACCGTATGGCGAATACAATGAGGTGACGGTCGCCGTAGTCAAACAGCTTGGCCTGCGATTCATCCAATGGAACATCGAGTCGGGGGATCCTGATCCCACCCTTTCTGCGGAGCATATTCTGTCCCGAGTTGCCAAGCGCGCAACACCAGGGAGTATCATCGTGTTTCATGCCAATGGAAAGGGGAAACAGACTCGACAGGTCATCGAGCATCTCACACAGGAGATCCTCCCGGCTAAGCATCTTCGCCCGATGACCGTGAGCGAGCTATTGGACTGTAAGTCCCCGACTCCATGACAACCTCGGCTATCAGGGCCATGATACCGGATGATCGGAAATCGGTCATTCAATTGTTGAGTGACTCTGAACCCTGGAACACGCTTGGCTATGGAGCGGATGATTGGAGCCACATTTTCTGTCCTTTGCCGCAAGGGCGGGATTGCTATATTGCCGAACGTGACGGACACGTGGCAGGCCTCGCAATCGTGAAACAGAAATTTCTCCTGGGTGACTATCTGGAGCTCCTGGGGGTCGCCGTATGGGCTCGGCAGAAGGGAGTCGGCAGTCAGCTGTTGCAACACATCGAGACCCTTGTTTTCCAGAGAACCACGAATCTGTTTGCCTGTGTCTCCGATTTCAACGAACAGGCGCGAGCCTTTTACAAGAGGCACGGCTACCAAGAAATCGGCCCCATGCCGAACTTTTTGATCCCCGGACGCGCCGAGATCCTCCTCCGCAAGACGGCTGGACCAGCCAGAAAAAACTGAATGGTGTATGATGCGTAGTTCAAAGAGAGATGTTGTTTTGATCTGAGTTTTGTCATTTGCTAAGACTATCGGTTGTAAACTCCGCTCATGAAAGTCAAAAAACTCCTTCACACTCGAATGCGTGTCAGCAATTTGGATGAAACCATTCAGTTTTACACCTCTGTGCTCGGCCTTGAAGTCATTGAGCGCAAGACCTCTCCTCGCGGATCGCAACTCGCGTTCCTAAAAGTCCCCAACAGCGACGAGCTGATTGAGCTGACGAGTTTCCCTCCGAGCGGACCGGTGAACGTGCAGGAAGATTTGGTCCACCTGGCTTTTCAAGTTGAGAGTCTTGATGAAACGATCGCCTCACTCACGGCGCAGGGAGTCCGGATCACTGACGGGCCGACACAATCATCCTCTGGGAGCCGGTTTATTTTCATCGATGCGCCGGACGGCTACGAGATCGAGCTGATCGAACGACCCGCCGGAGTGCGGATCGTCTGACCTCCGTTTGTTGTCAACGTTCACCCAAGCCTCCCACTCTCTCAGCGTCAGCTCGAACATCGTCTTGCCGTTGACGATGAGTCAGCATCCGCAGTACCTTCTCCTCGTGTTCGACGAATGACGGTTGACGATCCACGATCTTTTTCGCAAGGAGCAACAGATGAAGAACGGGTTTTTCCGCGGGCATGGATTGGGCAACGATTATGTCGTGATGGACCCTAAAGAGTTGACGTTCAGATTGACGCCAAAAACCATCAAAACGATCTGTGACCGCAACTGGGGATTGGGCAGTGATGGAATCTTGGTCTTGGTTCCCTCAAAGAAGGCCGACTTTGGCCTCCGCATCTTCAATCCAGACGGCAGCGAAGCAGAAAAGTCGGGGAACGGGCTTCGGATTTTCGCACGCTACCTCCATGCAACTGGGAAGACCAAAAAGAAACATTTCACCGTCGACACAAAAGGAGGCGTCGTCACGATCACGCTGCATGTCGATCGCCATGGCGACGCCGGTGCTGCGACGGTTGAGATGGGAGTCGCCACCTTCAAGCCGAGCGCCCTCCCCTGCTCATTCGATGTCCCCGAATTGATTCAACAGCCGATAGCCGCAGCAGGGACATCCCTGACTTTTACCGGCGTGAGTGTCGGAAATCCCCATTGTGTCGTCTTCAAGGCGACGGGCAATTCGTGGTCTCGTGCAGACCTGTTGCAGCTTGGGCCTGCTCTGGAAACCCATCCGCTCTTCCCAAAGCGGACCAACGTGCAACTCGCTGTCCCCACAGGCCCCAAAGAAATCTTCATTCTGATTTGGGAACGTGGCGCCGGAGAGACGCAGGCCTCCGGTTCATCATCCTGTGCCGCAGCGAGTGCCGCCGTACGTCTCGGATTGGTGAAAAGCCCCGTGACCGTGAAGATGCCAGGAGGAATGCTCACGATCGAAGTGGCATCAGACTTCAGCCTCACCATGAAGGGCCCCGTTGCCGAAGTGGCCCGTGGCACCTTAAGTCCATCATTTGTCCGCTCGCTGAAGTAGTATGCGCTCAACGAACAATGGTCAGCCATCAGCCAGATGTGCTGTCTCCGGATCGCTCACTCCCCCTTGGCGCCGTACAGTGCCTAGGATCATCCTATTGTTTCTCTTGCCAAAAGGGTGATGACTGATGGCTACTCCATCGGATTTACAATCTAAACTCGCTCATCTTCCGGAGCGTCCCGGCGTCTACCTATTCAAGAACGAGCACCGAGACATCATTTACATCGGGAAAGCCGCAGTACTCGCCGACCGTGTCCGATCGTATTTCCAGAAGAGTGCCGACCACAGCCCCAAAACTAATCTGCTCGTCAATCAGGTGGCTGATCTGGAAACAATGGTGACCCGATCAGAGCTCGAAGCCCTGATTCTCGAGAGCAATCTCGTCAAGCGCCACAAACCTCGCTTCAACGTCGTGTTGCGGGACGACAAGCAGTATCCCTATGTGCGGCTGCCGATCAAAGACGATTTCCCTCGACTGTCGATCGTACGCCGAGTCCAGAAAGACGGTGCGCTCTACTACGGACCGTACACACCGGCGAACGCCCTTCGAGAGACCTTGAAAGTCATCAAGCATGTCTTTCCACTCGCCACGTGCACGATCGACATCAATGGCACTGCCGACCGTGCTTGTATCGAGTTTGAAATCAAGCGATGCATGGCGCCTTGTACCGGGAACCAATCGAAAGCCGAATATCATCAAATCGTCAAACAGGTCCGTCAGTTCCTGGAAGGCCGAGACCACGAATTGCTGGATGATCTTCGGACACGCATGGAGACGGCATCAGACCGAGAAGAGTTCGAAGAAGCCGCACGGTTACGGGATCGTCTCTTTAAGATCGAACGGATGCTGGAGAAGCAGCGGATCACGCAGACCTCAGCCGCTGATCAAGATGTGATCGGCTTATCCAGACAAGGCGCAGCCGTCGATCTCCAGATTTTGTTCGTGCGCGGCGGCTTGCTGATCGGACGGAAAGATTTCTTCTGGCCGCAGTCAGCTGATGCATCAGACGAGGAACTCGTTCGCTCGGCCATCGAACAGTTCTATAATAAGGATGGGCAACCTCCGAGAGAACTGCTTATCCCGACCGACCTCCAAGACACATCGTTGATTCAACAATGGCTTTCCGAAAAGCGCGGCGAAGCGGTTCGTGTCTGCTCGCCAGAGCGAGGCACCAAACATCAACTCGTCCTCTTAGCCGAGGAGAATGCAGCTGCAGCTGTTGCCGATCACCTACGTGACGAAGAACGTGACCAGCAAGCCGGCGAGGAACTAAAACGGCTCCTGCGGCTGGATGCCGCCCCACGCCGGATTGAAGGGTTCGATATTTCGAATACGATGGGCAACCAATCGGTTGCCTCGATGGTCGTCTGGGAGGACGGGCAGATGAAAAAGACCGACTATCGGCGGTTCAAAATTCACACCGTCGTGGGCGCCAATGATTTCGCCAGTATGAAAGAAGTGGTCACTCGCCGGTATGGAAGAGAAGAGAACCTGGCCCGACCGGATCTGATTCTTATCGACGGCGGGTTAGGGCAATTGGCTGCCGCACTTGAGGGGCTCAAAGCGGTCGGGCACCAGAGCTTGCCCATCCTCGGATTGGCCAAGGCCCGCGGCGACAAAGAGGAGCGTGTGTTTCTGGCCGGGAGAAAAAACCCCATTGCGCTCAAACCCCAATCCCCCTCCACTCACCTCCTCCAACGCATCCGCGATGAAGCTCATCGCTTCGCGATCACATTCCATCGGAAGCTGCGCGGCAAGACACTGGTGAGCTCTAAACTCGATCAGATCATCGGGATCGGCGAGATCCGACGCAATCGACTCTTGAAGCAATTCGGCAGTCTCGACCAACTGGCCTCAGCCAGCGATGAGACGCTGCAGGAGGCCGGCTTGACTACGGAAACTGTCTTGAATCTCCGCAAAGCGCTTGGCCATTGATCGCAATCCGATCTGAACTGTTTGCTAAAAGAGATACCGAAAACTGAATGTACCCAGATGTATAAATGCGTGGTATGTCCCGTCCACGGTCGGATTCAGGTTGCCGGCGATCGTGCGAGATTCATAAAACCATTCCTGATATGCCAGATCGACCCCGATCCCTTTTGGCCAGAAAGCCGAGTCTCCGCTGCAAGGGATCAATCCCAGAAGCCGCCCGGCTCCCTTACAAAAAACACCCACCCCCAGCGAGAGAGTGTGCGCCGGCAAGGAAAGAATCCCCGGATTAAACGTCCGATCAGGCACAGGATCTCCCGTATAGGCATACCCAGCTCGCGCAGCGACCTCCCAATGCGGCAGCCCCCGTGGGTTCAGCCACTTGTACTCAGTTCCAACTGCAATGACCGGAACATTTTTCCACTGTTGCGGTTGAGGAATGGTTGCTCCATTCGACAATCGGACATCGAGATTTCTATTTGAACTCCATCCGACATACTCGGCATCGAATTCAACCTTCCATTCCCGCTCGCTGGTCCGTACTGGCCAGACCGCAATGGCTCCCTTCATCATCTGCGGCAGCACCAGGTCTGTGGACGCATCGGCAACTTTCATTCCATTGACGAGCACTGCGCCATTCAAGGGGAGCACCGTCTGACTGCGGTAGACCAGCCCGATGGAGACGACCGGCTTCCCTGCCTCATTTCTATACGGCGTATATAGGAGACTGGCTGTCAGTCCTGCGCCGGTACCGGAACCGCTCATTTCAATTTCTGCTCCAGCTGGAATACCGAGCCCCCCCGCACTGATTTGCTTCTGTTCGACATGGCCTTCGCCCAGAAAGCTCGCAAACGTGTAAATATCGGCGCTCACACCGATGGAGAGAGCTTCGCTTATCTTGTAGGCAATCGTCGGCTTGATCCCGATCAGGGGTAACTCCGCCGAAGTCATGGCTGTCTTGAAGGGACCGTCCAGTGGATATCTGATCCTCAAGCCAAAGGGCGAGGTCAGTCCGACCCCTATTGTGAGAGCAGAGAATCTCGAAGCTCCCATCGCTCCAAGATTCGCACTGAGATAGGTATGTCCCGGAGGAGGGAAACTGACGCTTCCTCCAAAATCTCCGCGTGTATCAAGACCGGTGACACTCCTGGTCTTGATGGAACCGCCCATTAAGGCAATACCAAAGACCGCCTGAATACCTCGAACTTGCGTCAGACCCGCGGGATTATGATGGATGGCCGAAGCATCATCGGCTTGAGCCGCGAAGGCGTTCCCTTGACCAGCGGCTGCAGCCCCCTGTGGTTGAAATCGCAGTGCCTGTGCAAACGTGGGAACTGAGCACAAAAAAAGCACACTGCCAGCAATCAGTCCTGCTCCCAATTTGGCAGAAAATGGATACCGTGATGAAACGGACCTACACATGGATCGCCACGATTCTTCTTGGCCTGTGATCGCTTCTCTAACAATGGGTTCATTAGCTGATTTACCTTTTGAAGAATAGGACCTTATGGCCCTATGTAGGAGACTCTATTCAAACTCTTTTCGATTTCATATAATACCATGCCATTTTAGATTATCTCGTTGCGGAGGCCTCCATGGGACAGAGCGAGAAGAAGCGCCCCTTTCCTCACCGGCTTTTCGAACAACTTTCGAAATCAGAATGTGCCTCCTTTATCGAAGCGCTTCATCATATGACTGAATCGAGTACCACCGCTGAGGTAAAAGATGCCCTCGTTCGGTTTCAGAATCTCTTTTCTTTTTCACGAGTGATTGGTGGCCTCGCTCGCCTCACCTCAACTGGAACTTTTGATGGGTTTACCAATGTGGTGAATGTCAGTTATCCGGAAGAATGGATTAAGCTCTACTGGCAAAATGGTTATTTTGAAGTCGATCCGGTCTTCCAAGCCGCCCTCAATAAGCCCGGCACACAACACTGGGGAACAACCTACCGGGAGGCGACTTCTCCAAAGCAACAGGAATTCATGGCAACCGCCAAAGAGTTCGGGCTGGGTGATGGGATCACTACCGGATCCGCAGACCCTTCATGCAGAGTGGCGACCTTCTGCTCTTTTGCCTCAGCGAATAGCGTAGACGCGACTCGATACGTCCCGCTTATCGAGTATTTTGGATATTACGTTCATATGGCGCTCCTGCGTACAGCCCCCGTAAAGGCGAAGTCCATGGATCGTTGTGTCAAAAAGCTAACCATGCGCGAGTTAACGATCCTCAACTGGGTCAAGAATGGGAAGACCAATTGGGAAATCGCCCAAATCATGGGAGTGACCGAACGCACAATCCGATTCCACGTGGAAAGCATTTTTTCCAAACTGGACGTCACATCACGGTCACAGGCCGTTGCCACTGCTATCGAACATGGCTTACCCAATGTGGTGTAAGGAAGGTGTCTCCAGAGGAGACACCTTCTCGATTTGTGCTTGCACACTAGGCCATGACTGAATTCTTCGCGCCTTTCAGATACGATGAGGTCCGTCCTGACAGCACTTCTCCATTTTGAATCCGAATCGTCGAAATCCATTCGAGAAAGTCAGGACGCTTTCTGCTGTTCTCATCATCAAAACGAGCCATATCGTACAGTGCTGCGACAGCTTCCGCGCCCGCAGGTGGGAGCTTCACGACAGGGCCTATCGGCTCGCACGGGAAACCCAGCATGCGAAGAGCTCTCATGAATCGATGTTCAACTTCGAGGTAATAATACCGAATCTCGTTTGCAACCGCCCACTGATAGATCCCTTTCAATATCCCTAACAGCACCCGACTTGAGAGCTGTGGGTTTTCAATGTCAGGATTCACGGCAAGCCTGGTGATCTCAGCGGTGTCGTGCTCTTTTCTGATACGATAATTTACCGGCAACAGTGCCCCAAATTCATTCCCCAACATGAATTCCCCCGAGGCAGGCAATAGACGCGCCATTCCAAGCAACACCCCATCATGGCCGAACACCCCAACTGTGATCCCCCATAGGTCATACATATCCATTTCTTTACCATCCTCCGTTTCAGCCACCCACTTCAGCCGTTCGGCAAAGACACGATGTCGTAATTGATATGCCATGACCATCTCGTCCTCCGTCTCAATAGTCTTTACAAAAAAATCATCCTCTGTGAATACAATGTTGTGTACTGATTGATCAGCTAGAACCGCCATGGCCACCTCCTGTTTGGATGAGTCTGTTTGCTGCAGAAAGTAGGGCTGATTGCCCATTGAAGGAGGCGGATGGTTTCATCTCTGGTACCAGACGTCACCTGGCGGACACGCCAGGTGTTTTCCTGTACCTGAAGGTGTAAACCTTCATATTCGTATGCTGTGGAAGGGATGGGGCAACGAGATGCGGTCAGTGATAAACCAGAAGGAGGGATTATTGTGGCCGAACTCAGAACTCAGCTTCAGCTGTTGAAAGGGGGCCTCTTGACGACCACGGCGGTCTCACAGACTCCATCGGTTCGACCGTCTCGCAGATCCTTCGGCATGAATGAACTGGAACCTTGCGCAGGAGAATTGACGACTGTGTTCAAGGCAAGAGAGCGTCGTCTCCATCAGCTCTTGGAAGATCGCTCACGTCTCGGACGAGACTTGCACGACTCGGTGCTGCAATCCTTGTACGCCATCGGGATCGGCATTGAAACTTCATCGAGAATCAGTCATAGTAAGGAAGCAATATCATTAGATATGAAGACCATTTCACAGATCAATCAGCTGATCCAAGAGGTGCGGGGAATGATCCGCGAATTAGAATCCGGCACGGTGCAGGAGTTTGACCTCTCATCTGAGTTGAATACCTTGCGTACGACCTACACGCAAGCAGGGCGATTGGACGTGAAGTTGGATCTTCAGCGCAGCGCCATTGAGGTGTTGACACACGAGGAAGAACGGGAAATCCTAAATATCGTACGGGAAGCTCTCAGCAACTGTACTCGCCACGCCAGCGCAACTCAGGCTGTCGTCTCCATACGGATGCGAGATACGAGAATTCGGATAAGCATCAGTGACGATGGTATTGGATTTTCGCCGACCGGAGGGCGACCACGAGGATATGGGCTTGCCAATATGGAAGCCCGGGCCAAGCGACTCGGTGGAGCCTTTCGCGTCCTGGCCAAAACGGGAGAAGGCACACAAATTATTGTGGAGTTTTCGTTGGAACCCGTACTGACATCCATATGAAACAACCACAAACCAGCATCATACTCATCGACGATCATGAAATGGTCCGCCGGGGGCTACGTGCCCTGCTTCATCTCGAAGCGGATCTGGCCATCGTGGGCGAGGCTGCCACCGTCGCCAGCGGTGTGAGCCTCGTCGAGCGACTAACCCCTCAGATGGTCCTGCTTGACGTCAAACTTCCCGACGCCACGGTCACCGAAGCCATCCGTCGTTTGCTGGGTGTTTCGCCCAAGCTGCGGATTCTTATCCTGACAAGCTACGCGGAAGATGCAACCGTCATGGCTGCCGTTCAGAACGGCGCCCATGGCTATGTACTCAAAGACGTTCGCATGGACGACCTCATTCGAGCCATCCGCACGGTCGCCTCGGGCCAGGGCTATCTTGACCCTCGAGTGACACAGCAAGCCCTGCATTGGATTCGGACCAGCTCACACTTGGGAGTTCCTTCACAAGGAGTCTCTCGGCTCTCTCCGCAAGAACGGTTGATCTTACCGCTCCTGGCAGAAGGCAAAACCAACAAGGAAATTGCCGTCCAATTGCGCTTGAGCGACAAGACCGTCAAAAACTACCTGGCCAATATTTTTGACAAGCTCCATGTGAAGCGACGTACCGAAGCAGTAGCCTGGTTCATGAAAGAGTCCCATACGTCCGGTGTTGCGCAAATCCAGAAACTCTGACGCTCCTGTAACCACCACAGCTCTCTCGTGCACGTCTCATCGTTGACAGTTCTGCCCTCACCCCCCTCTAGTTTTGTCAGACTCCCGAGCCCTATACTATCCTCCATTTTCTCAGATCATTGCTCGCGACGATGCCGCAATTTTGGCTTCGTCTGAGCCACACAGAGATTTCTGTTCATGGACTCACCTCTGGCAACCGACAACGCAACGAGCAACGAGCTTGTCCGCCTGCGTCATCAGGTTTTTGAGCTACAGCAGGCGCTCGCTCACGCAAAACAAGGCTGTTCTTCAACCCAGGCCACGACGCTTGGGGCTGCCCACGCGGGGACATGGGAGTGGAATAGGAAGACCAGTCTGGTGAGATGGTCATTGAAAACTGAACAGATCCTCGACCTTCTTCCAGGCACAGGCGATAGCTCATATGAAGAGTTCTTCGCTCTCATACATCCTGATGATCGCCGTCGCTTTAGTACCACCATTGCAACGGCCGCTGAAACCCTTTCTCCCTACGAGGTAGAACTTCGCATCATCACTCCCTCTGGGATGACTCGGTGGGTAGCTTGCAATGGTCACGCCATGCGCAGCGAGAACGAAGCAATGCCTGACATAGTGGGCACGGTTGAAGACATCACTGCCCGTAAAGAATTCGAACTCGCCCAGCAAGCCATTCAAGCGACTCTGGAAGCGCGCATTCGAGAACGGACGGCGGGGCTGGAACAAACTGTCCGAAACCTCAAGAGCCAAATTGAACAGAAACAACAGATTGAATCTGCACTCAAGTCAAGTGAACGGCACTACCAACTGTTCTACGAACACAACCCATTCATGTATTTCACGCTGTTGCCTGATGGGACCGTCGTGTCCGTCAATCGTTTCGGGGCCGATCAACTTGGATACCGTGTGGAAGACCTCGTCGGTCAATCCATCGTGAAGGTGTTTGATGCCAGAGAGCACCACACGGTGTTGCAACAGTTCGCCGCGTGCGCCGCTCACCCCTATACGGTCTTTCAGTGGGAGGCTCAACAAACCAGACGAGACGGAACTCGACTGTGGGTCAAAGAACATGCTCGGGCAATACACGATCACACAGACCAGATTCTTATCTTTGTGACCTGTGAGGATATCACGGATCGCAAGCGCACGGAAAAGCAGCTCCAGGAAACGTCTCGCCTCCTCACGACTCTCGTCGAAGAATCCGCGCTCCCGATTGTCAGTCTTGATTGCGAGGGGCGCGTGGTCAGCTGGAACCATGCCGCGACCCGTCTGTTCGGATGGTCGAAAGAGGAAGTGCTCGGACATGAACTTCCATATATCCCGCCTGAAGAGCAAGATGCGGCGAATGCCCTCTGGCAAGCAGGAACACGCGGAAAGGTGACCGGCCCGATAGAACTGCTTCGCCAACGCAAAGATGGAACGATACTGAACCTTCTCCTCTGGCCCGTGTTTGTCTATGATGAGTTCGACCAGCTATCTCTGGCGGTCGGTCTCTATGTCGATCAGTCCGACCTCCGACGAGCTGAAGAAGCCACACTGAGAGGCGAGGCTCGCCTGCGCTCGTTTTTAAATGCGCTGGATGACCTCGCCTTTGAATTTGATGAAGATGGGCGATATCTTAATGTCTGGACTCGCAATGACAACAAACTGCTCCGTCCAAAACAGGACCTCGTCGGCAAGCAGGTAACCGATATCTTCGGACAGAAAGAAGGCGCCCAGTACCTCGATGCGATTCGTCGCGTCATCGCCACGGGCGAAACCTCAACCGTCGACTACACTGTCATGCTGGAGAAGGAGACACGCTACTTTTCAGGAATTCTCTCGCTCATTCCAAGCAGCGGACCAGGGCCCGCGACTGTTGGGTGTATCGTGCGTGACATTACCGAACACCATGCGATCGAAGAACAAATCCGGGAGAGTGAGGCGCGCGGGAGAGCACTCTATGAACATGCCGGAGTGGGAATTGCTCAAGTTGGATTAAACGGACAGTTCCTTCGTGTGAACACACGACTATGCGAAATTCTGGGGTATACCTCGGACAGGATACTCCAACGAACGCTTCAAGACCTCATCCATCCGGATGACCTCGATGCCAATCTCACCTACCTCAACGAAGTATTCGCGGGAAGACGTCCGTCGATCTCAATGGAGAAACGATATAGGCGCAGTGATGGTGCCTGGGTTTGGGGTGATATGAATGTCTCACTTGTCCACCCCGCGTCAGGCGATCCGGCCTATTTGATCGCCGTCATTCAACAGGCCGACGATCGTAAACGTTCCTACTCGCTGCTTCAGGCCGCCATCGACTCCATCGCGGACGGTCTACTGACCGTTGACCGCCAAGGAACCGTCACCAGTCTCAATCAGCGCTTCCTGCACCTTTGGAACATCCCTCAGGCGCTCGCAGACAGCGGAGACGACGACGCACTGTTGACCTTCGTGATGGACCAACTTCAGGAACCCGACGTATTCCTGAACAAAGTCCGTAAGCTGTATGCTCATCCAGAAAGAGAAAGTTTTGACATAGTCGCGTTCAAGGACGGGCGAGTATTTGAACGGTATTCTCGACCGCAGATCCTGGACAACGAGATCGTCGGCCGAGTCTGGAGTTTCCGGGATATCACCCAGCACAAGCGTGCCGAGCAGGCATTACGAGAGAGCGAACTGAGGCTCCAGCGCTTCGTCGCCGAAGCTCCTGTTGGGCTCTGCATTCTCGATGAAAACTGGCGCACAATCACCGCGAACCTCGCCTTTTGCCAATTGACCGGATACGAAGTTCACGAAATCATCGGAAGCACCTACGCGTTGTACACCCACCCGGAAGATCTCTCCACCAATATTCGATTGACCGAAGAATTCTATCGCGGAGTCAGATCCGGCTACACCTATGAGAAGCGGTATATCCGAAAATCAGGGGAAATTATTTGGGTTCTGGTCAAAACCACCAAGATCGACCTGCCTGATCGGCAAGGCCCATTGCTTCTTGCTGCGGTCCAAGATATTACTGAGCGTAAGCTGGCACTGAAAGAACGAGAACAGCTCAGTCGAGACCTGCATGATAACCTCCTGCAAGCCCTGTACGCAGTCGGCATGCAACTTGAGGCAAGCAAGCTTACAATGGGCCAATCACCCCGTCGGTCAAAAACCCATATTTCCCATGCCATTCGCCAACTGAACTCTCTCATGCTCGATGTTCGACGATTTATTGCCCTACTCACAGAACGAACTCCCGTTCAGATGGACTTCGGACAATCACTTCAGGAACTTATTGACTCCACGGCAGATACCGAGTGTGTCCCCACGGATCTTGACATTGAGAGTCCCGTGCTTTCCTTCATCACTCCTCAAATCGGGGAACAACTGTTGAATATTGCGCGTGAGGCCCTAAGCAACAGCCTGCGCCATGCTCACGCTTCTCGTCGCTGGCTGCATCTGAGCCTCGTTCACAATTCGATCCAACTACTCATCGGAGACAATGGCATCGGTTTTTTGCCTTCGCGCAAGCGCCGCACCGGACGGGGACTTGCGAATATGGCCGCTCGCGCACAGCACATGACGGCTTCCTTTGCTCTCGACAGCGTACCCGGACGCGGCACCACGATCACGGTCGACATCCCATTGAAAAAGGACGCGCTGTATGAATAAAGCACCAGCGATTCGACTTGTAATCATCGATGACCATGAAGTCGTGCGAATCGGTCTCTGTGCGGTTCTCAACCTGACACCAGGACTCAAGGTCATTGGGCAGGGAAAGCGAATGGCAGAGGCCAAGAAGCTTTGCTTTCGCCTGAAACCGGATCTCGTCTTGCTTGATATTCGATTACCCGATGGGAGCGGGGTGGATGCGGCCCGTGAGATCCTTGCCCGTTGTCCAACTACCCGGGTCTTGTTCCTCACAAGTTTCGCCGATGACCACACCGTGCTTGAGGCCGTTCTCTCCGGTGCTCATGGATATCTTCTCAAGGACATCGCTTCTCAGACGCTTGTGCGTGCCATTCGAACCGTAGCCGCCGGGCAGACGCTCATGGACTCTCGCTTGCCCCAACACACCTTGAACTGGCTGAAGCAGGTCTCCACGGAGCCGGGACAATCCAAACGTCCCCTCCTCTCACCCCAAGAACAGCGTCTCCTTCCTTTAGTTGCCAAAGGCCTCACCAATAAAGAGATCGCCCAATTTTTGCGACTCAGCGAAAAAACGGTCAAGAACTACCTCGCCAACATCTATTCCAAACTCAGTATCGGTCGCCGATCGCAAATCGCGGCCTTCTATGCCGGTAGCTTCAAAGCCTCGTGAGCCCAATCTACCCCTGAGCACCGTGACACACATCCTGAAGACCAATTCTTTTCTTGTGAAACTCCCCGCTGTAAAGAACTCGCCACCTTGTTCCGATAAGAAACAGAGTGACTCCGGTCTAGAGCGAAGGTGTGAGTAAGATCGATCGCACCCTAATCACCGCGCAACGGAATATTGCTATCGTGAACATGTCCACACCAGCATCAAGCGCGGCTCTTCTGATCGAGCCTGATCCTGACCTTGCCAAGACATTCCGCGAGCTGATGGCCGTTGCCTACCATGCGTCGATCACTCTCGATGTTGCGTCCTCTCTCCACGAGGGGCTCACTTACCTCCGGACCCATCACGTGCCATTGATTCTTATGAACCTATCACTGTCGAACCATTCCGGACGGGAGGCAGTGACACAGGTGCGTCAGGCAGCCGACTCAAGTGCGATCATCGGCTTCCACCGAACCACCGACATCACTCTGCTGTCCGACGCTATCCGCGCGGGAGCCCATGAAGTGTTACCCCTCATTCCGCCCTCAGCTGAAACCCTCCGTCTATCGATCACCAGTGCCTTGATCAGAGCCACACGCCCTCTGACGGATACCCCACCAGCACCTTCGGACGGAGCGAACCCGACCTCGAACGCCCCGCTCACGAAAATTGCACACGACTTGAATAACTGCCTGACCTCCATCAACGGATTTGCCGATATCCTCCTCGCACGGCTGTCCGCGGAAGATCCGTCACAATATTGCGCTGAACAGATCAAACTGGCATGCACACGAGCCGAGCATGTGATCAAGCAGTTACCGCGCATGACGAATCCGGCAGTCTCCTCTCCACGTTCAGCGCCAGTCAACACCCTTCCCGCCACCTAGCCTCTTCGACATTCGCATGAATTGACAGTACGTTATCCTCTGACTAGGATACGGACAACCATCGAGAGAGCACACCACCCCTGTTTTCATTTTTGAAAGGAGCGCGTAATGTCCGACTCTGGTTTACCCGACACTCGGGAAACCCATCGTTTGTCGAAGTCTACCCATGCCGCCAGCAATCGACTTGAGGCCGCCTTCGAATCGGTGGTCTTTGCCAGTCGATGGATTCAAGCACCCCTCTATGCCGGATTGATCGTGGCAGAATTGCTTTATGCGTATAAGTTTCTGGTCGAACTCTGGCACATGGTGATCCACATCGACAAGATGGAAGAAACGGCTTTCATGCTCGGCGTCTTAGGCTTGATCGATGTCACCATGGTCGCTAATCTTCTGACTATGGTCGTGATCGGAGGATACGCCACGTTTGTGAGCAAGCTGGATCTTGAACACCATCCGGATCGTCCTGATTGGCTGACGCATGTGGATCCCGGCACTATCAAGATCAAATTGGCGGCATCCTTGATCGGCATCTCCAGCATTCATTTACTGAAAGGGTTTGTGGATGTCGCCAATGAGGACCCAGAACACCTGAAGTGGAAGATTTTTATTCACATGACATTTCTTGCTTCCGCAATCTTACTGGCCTGGACAGACAAAATTATGCAGAAGGACAAGAAACATTGAGCCGAGATTTCCCACACAAGCAGCCAAGAGTACCACCCATTGGTTGGCGACGATTCGACAGGCCACGGAGCCACTCGATGGGTGGGTCTCGGCATGCTTGATCCAAGCATGTTCAGCAAAACAATCCCTTGTCGATCATTGCACTGAACGATACACCGACCGACGAGCCCGCTGATGTTCACAATGGGCTTGGGACATAGTGCTAAGCCGCCTCGGTTCCCGCTGCGGCCTTGATGGCTTCAACCGTAAGCGGTTTTTTGAGATAGCCATCAACCACGAAAGGAAGTTCGGGTCGGATTTCACTGCAGAGCATATCGTGAGCCACGCCAACAATTCGGAGATGAGGAAACTGTTCTTTCAAGCATTGCACCTGAATCCGTTCTGTCTCAGAGGTCAATAGGCCGCACTCCGTCACGAATAAGCAGGGCGAGAGTTCAGGGCCAATCCGAGCCAGATCTCCTGCGCTCAGAACGCTACGGACCTGGTAACCAAGCTTTTCCAAGGTCCTTCTGACAATCGCCTGACTGACCGCTTCCTTCACATACAGGAGGGCGTTCCGCTGCATCGCGACCTGCAGCGCATTCGGGCCTGCCGAGGTAAAGGGGAGGTCGAACCAAAACCGGCTTCCTCTGCCGAGTTGACTTTCGAATTCAATTGTTCCACCCATCAATTCGACAAGCTGTTTGGCAAGGGCCAATCCCAATCCCATCCCCCCATACTTTCTTCGATTGGATCCATCTGCCTGGACGAAAGGCAGAAATAATCGCTCGGCATCGGCCTTATCAATACCGATTCCCGTATCAGCGACGGCAAATCGTATCCAACAGACTCCTTGCGAGGATCGAGGCTCTTTATCTCCGGTCATCCGTGGCATGAGGCCTACCTGTAGGGAGATCTCACCCCGCTCAGTGAACTTGAGCGCATTCGTGAGGAGTACGGACAGCAGGCGCGCAAGACGCACCCGATCACCCCAGAGTCTTGCCGGAACCGTTGACGTGATGTCATGTCGAAGCAGAACGTGTTTCTCCTCTGCTCGCCCTTGAAAGGGCGCCAGGTGATCCCGCACGACCTCGTGGATCTCGAACTCTTCTTGACTCAGTGTCACGCGTCCGGACTCCAGCTTGGAAAAGTCCAGAATATCGTTGATGATGTCCAGCAATGCCCTTGCGGAGTTTTTGATCGTTTCCGCACAGTCGCGTTGTTCGGACGTCAGGTCTGTGTCGAGCAGCAAATCATCCATCCCGATGATACCGTTCATCGGTGTCCGAATCTCATGACTGATGGTAGCCAAGAACTCGGATTTCAATCGCGCACCTTCCAGCGCAGCGTCACGAGCCTTCACCAGCGTCTCTTGGCTGTCACGCAGTTCACGCATAGCTTGACCCGCCCGCAACATGTAGCGCACCCGGTGGCTGAGCAAGAGCCCATTGATGGGCTTTACGATAAAATCGGTGGCCCCGACATCGTAGGCCTGTGTAATCGATGAATAGTCCTCCAGTCCGGTCATGATGAGCACGGGCGTATGCATTCCTTTTGGCAGCCGCCGCACTTCCGCACAAACAGCGAACCCATCCATCTCTGGCATCAGAATATCCAAAAGCACCAGATCTGGAACATGACGGACAAATGCCTCGACCCCAAGACGCCCGTTTTCGGCCTCTTTCACCGACCACCCGGACTGTTCCAGTGCCTCCCGCGCGAGCATACGGGCGATAGTATCATCGTCGATGATCAGGACTGTCGGGCGTCCTTCGGCGGTCATGCCGCAATTCCTCCCTTGGTCACTTCGCTTCGAAGCGCGACACAGGCCTCCGCATAGTGCCGCTCCAGCCGACCGACCACCTCGGCAACATGCGTTAAATCTTGGCGCTCTCCCATGAATTCCAATTCCCGGCAATCAGCGGAAACCACCATGACGCCAAGCTGAGCGCTGCTCGACTTAAGGCGATGCGCGGCGGCGCGCAAGTCCTGAGCATTGTGTGACTGTGCGGCTGAGCGTATTCGATCGACAATGTCCGGCGATGTTTCGAGATACGACATCACGACACGTACGACAATATCGGGATGCCCTACACGTTGAAGCGCACGAATCCCTGCTAATGCCGTTTGATCGATGATCGGTCCAGCGGGTTGCTCGACCTGAGCAGAGACGGGATGCGGATCGTCTTGCAAACCCCTCATCGTGTTTTTCGCGGTAGAACCGTATGAAAACGTCTGTTGATTGACCTCACCGTTAGGCCAATTGGGAAGCCACCGAGAAAGCATGTGTTCAAGCTGAGCGAGAGTAAAGGGTTTGGTCAGGTAGTCGTCCATGCCGGCGGAGAGACACTGCTCTCTGTCACCTTGCATCGCATGCGCCGTCAACGCCACGATCGGCAGTCGTGTCGTCGCCCCTCCTCCAGAATCTCCACGCTGCTCGGTACGTTCTGCTTCACGAGCTCTGATCAATTTGGTCGCCGTCAATCCGTCCATCTCCGGCATCTGGCAGTCCATAAAGACGAGTGTATAGTCCGTTTTGGCTATCGCATCGACAGCTTCTCTCCCATTCTCTGCCGTGTCGATCCGGCAATTGAACACTTCCAACATGCCGCACGCTACTTCGCGATTCACAGGGTTGTCTTCCACCAGGAGAATACGAACGACATCTCTCTTCACAGAAGACTGAGAACGAACCATGTCACAACCTTCCGCTGACTTGCCGAGCAAGTCCGTCGGCCTCTGTGTCAGCATATCAAGCGGTTTACAATACACCGTGAATTGAAAGCAGGTCCCTTCCGTTGGACGACTCTGCAGCTCGATCGTCCCACCCATGAGGGTCACCAGTTGCCTGACAATCGCAAGCCCTAATCCTGTTCCGCCGTACTTTCTGGTTGTAGACCCATCGGCTTGGGAGAACGCCTCGAAAATGTGTGCCTGAGCATCAAGGGGAATTCCAATCCCTGTGTCGGCCACACTGACGGACAATCCATACTGTCCCTCTCGTGTCCCCTGCAGCGCAGCACGGATCGTAATCTTACCCTGCTCAGTGAATTTGATCGCGTTACTGACCAGATTAACGATGATCTGCCTCAGTCGTGTCGGATCCCCGATCAAGGAAGAGGGAATGCGAGAGTCGATGTGACAGGACACGCTCAACCGTTTCTGCTCTGCAGCCGTGGCTGAAACTGCAATGGCTTCCTCAAAGGTCCGTCGAACCTCAAAGGGGATTGCCTCTAACTGTAATTTCCCCGCCTCGATTTTTGAGAAATCGAGAATGTCGTTGATGATCGCAAGAAGTACGGATCCCGATCGATGAATCGATTGAGTCAATTGACGCTCTTTTTCATTGAGAGGAGAGCGCAGCAACAATTCGGCCAACCCCAGCACGCCGTTCATGGGCGTCCTGATCTCGTGACTCATGTTGGCGAGGAATTGGCTTTTTGCCAGGCTCGCCGCTTCCGCAGCATCCTTAGCTTGTCGATGTGCCTCCTCAACCAATTTGCGATCCGTCACATCGATGTTAATACCGACCATCCGGGTCGAGAGTTCGTCGACATTTTTGATGGCGGTTCCACGAGTAAGAATCCATCGGTAGAGTCCATCCTTATGACGAAGACGATGTTCCAGTTCGAACTGAGCGGTCTGAGCGAGCAGGTGGCTCTCCATGGCACTCCACGTCTGGTCACGATCGTCGGGATGTAGGCGGCTTTTCCATTCCTCAAATGAACTGGCCAGCTCGTGATCGTCATAGCCGAGTTGTCGTTTCCATTCGGTGGAGAGGTATACGTTATTGGTCGCCAGATCCCAGTCCCAAATCCCAATGTTCGTGCTTTGGACCGTCATCGTCAGACGTCCTTCGCTCGTCCTCAAAGCTTGCTCTACTTTTTTTCGATCAGCCGCCTCAATGGCCAACGTCATGGTGTTCGCAACGGATACGGCAAAGTGCTGCTCCTCCAATGTCCAATGCCGTGGAGGACCGATATGCTCATGGCAGATCACCCCCACCATCTGACCTCCGGAACGGATCGGCACATCGAGCATGGATGTAATCCCCAGAGGAGCTAAGTAGTGCGCGGTAAACTCTGCCGTCCGTGGATCGTGCTGCGCGTCATCTGCGACCACGGGTTGTTCTGTCTCCAGCTCTCTGAAATATCGCGGATATGCCGCTGCAGCCAGGACAAGGCCTTGCGAATACTCTTGCGCGGTAAATTGATAGAGCTTGGCACATTGAATTGCAGAATGATTCTGTGTGAAAAACCAAATACTGACCCGCTCGACACACAGAAAGACGGCCGCCACTCGAGTGATCGCGTGAAAGGCCTGGTCGAGGTTCCCGTTATAGATTTCCGGGCTTTCTGCCAATTCAGACAAGCCGGTCTTAATGCGCCGGAGCAGGTCCTCAGTCTGTTGACGCTCCCGTTCAACCTGTTTCTGATGAGAGATGTCTCTGAGCACCAACACCGCACCAATTGCCTTCCCTGCCGACAACATAGGTGTCACAACCAGGGCAATAGGAAGCAGTTCGCCGTTTCTGGCCAGCAACACACCGTCATCCGTGCGATACCGTTCACCGGACGCAAGCGACGGAAATGTCGCGTCGGTAATGAGACATTCCGATCGATATTCTTCTGGGCCAGGCGAAATCAGCTGATACACTGGACGACCCATGAGCGCATGACCCGTCTCTTCAAACAAGAGTTCCGCTTGAGGATTGACCATCTGAATCCTCCACTCGGCGTCCACGACGCACAGCCCATCTCCAAGTGAATGCAATACCGTCCGGAGCGTGTTCTGTTCTTGCTCAAGTTGGGTTTCGCTGCTCTGCTTGAGCTGCGCATAGAGCTCCTGCATTTCTGCCGAGGAAAGCGCCAGCGACCGCTCCAGCAACGCATGGCCTCGCTCGGCTTCGACGTAACTCTGGTCGATCCTCTTCAATAGGTCGCCCCACACTACCGGGGCGGGTGGATGTGCTTCATCAAGACCCAGCCGTTTTAGTTGTCGTGTTAACAGGGGATGCATGGAGGATCACGCCGCTTCGCTGAGTGTCGTCAATGTCATCGTCTGGTTATGCAAATCACAAGTCCCTGCGGCATAAGGAGAAATTTCTCCGTAGGAATAAAATCCGATCTGCTGAGTTCCCTTGGGAAGGACTTCCAGTGTGGCCTCCGTCTCTTCTTCGGTCCGCCCTCCCAAGACAAGCCGACGTCCGACACAGCTGATCGCAATGGCGAGCGTGCAGGAGTCATCATCGGTAGAGAGCTTGGTGGTTGTCGCCGCTTCTGACGCTCCTTGAACCAATCGGTCAAAATTGGCCTTCATCAGCTGTGCAAATGATCCTTCCGGAATATCGCCCGCGAAGGTCAACGATTGATCTCCTTCGTTCACAGCAAGAATCGTCCTGACCAGACTCTTGGAGTCTGATTGGTCGGCGCGTAATGCAAGGGGGAATAACAACCCAGTGGCGGGTAAACCGGCCGCTCGGTCCCCGAGATATTTCTTATATAACTGGAGAGCAGGGCGACCATCGAGTTCAAACAGCACATTTCCTTTCGCCTTCGTAACACATCGTTCAGGTCCGAACAGATCCCAGCCTCCCTTGGACCCGTGACCGACTCGAATATGATTTCCATAGAAACCCACCGCCGTGACAAAACCTGGTTGAGGTCTCCGGTCCTGCAATACCCATGTCTGACGAAACCGATCTCCATCTCCGGCCAAACCTCCCGTGACGACGACCGATGAAGACACATGGGAGTTAAGGCCTCGCACCAGCTCGCTTCCATTCACGCGGAGACCGTCGGACAGAACCAGAATGCTTTTCAAGCTTGAATCGTGGAGCTGCTGCGCGATGTCCTGGCCGGCTTTGAATGAGTCATCCGGCGAACCCGCTGGAGCAGAGGCCATTTTGAGGTTGGTATGGTCAAACCGCACAATCGCCACACTGAGACTTTCATCAAAGATCTGTGCACCGAGAATCTCTCCCGCAGTGGAACACCCGATAACTGCCGACTGAGGATATTCGTCGATCAATTCACGGACCGGATCAACCGAATCCACAAAACGCGAAGAGCCGAACAGCAAGAGGAGCGTCCGCTGAGAATCAATCGGCGGCAGAAATGGCACCGACCATTGTTGCTTTTGATCATATTGAAACACATGAAGTTCCATTCAGAGATCTCCTGATTCAATCGCGGCTCCCGACGTGCACGCACACCACTCTCCAAAATGGCATACCGGTCTTCATACGGCACGGCCGACGACGAGGCCGGTCAGTCAGACGATCGGTCACGCCCTGAAATCGGCCCGATATTATCTCGGTTACTTAATGAGAAAACTTGAGGTCACTAGAGTGGGAAGTCAGTCGCCTTATAGACCCGCTGCGTCATCACGAAAGGGCCTTTCTGCCGGCTCATTCACGGAACGGCAAGCTGAAAGAGAACAAGAGATCGTGTTACCCTATAGATGACTGAGGCTTCAGGCGCAATGCCACAGATTAAGTATATAAACTAATTATTAGCTTGACCGATAAGACGAGTTCGCATGGTCTCTTCATTCTCAACTTGCGGCTCTATGCCGCCTTTCGCCATTTGGCCGGATCAATCGCATGAGCATGAAAGTCTGCCGAAATCAACACCGTAAATGGCTGTCGAATGCCTCCGGTCCTACTGAAATTTTCGAATCGCAAGATCAAGGATTGCGTGACTTCCTGTCCCTTTGAAGCCAGAAGCACGTCGGTGCTTGACATGATGTCTTCGGCCAAAATCATGCCTGCACGAAGGTCAGTGATCATGGCCGTCTGCGTCTCATGCGTAACCGTACCGATGACCACCGCTTTTAATGCAGCGATCACATCCAAATCATAACAGTCTTTTCGTTGTGTAAGTCGATCGAACGCCTCTGCCTTTGTTTTACCAGAAGATTCCAGGGCATCGAAGTCCAACGCTACTTTCAGTATTCTAGCCTCCATTGGAATCTCGTTGCCTTTCCGATGATCCGACGACACGCCGCTTCCATCATAGTACTTATCCTGATACTTGATGATTTCCGCCACACGCGCCATCCGCGGAATTTTGACGATCAGATCGAAGGCCACAAACGGATGTTGATTGAAGAGTTGAGACTCTTCCGACGTCAAGGCTTCGCCTCGATACACTTTACCGAGCACCACCTCCGGCAAGATCACGCAGCCGATCTGAGACAACATGGCGGCGGTTTTGATCGCCCACATTTCGCTGACATGGAGATTGGCCGCGATCGCTTCGACGTACCGGGAAATGCGTGATGATCGTCCGAATGCTTCCGGGTTGACCAACGCCAGTACCTCGCACAGTACTCTGATGCTTCCGCTGAGCGTGTGTTCCAAGAGTTCGCGCTCCGCCGTGATCAAGCGATGCTGTGCGAGGCCTGCTCTCAGTGTATTCGCTAAGGCCTCGGGGGTACAGGGTTTGGTCAAGAATCGGAAAATCTGTCCCTGATTGATCGCGTCAATCGACGTCTGAAGATCTGCGTTGCCCGTCAACAACATGCGAACAGTATCCGGGGCTTCTTCCCGCACCTTAGTCAGAAATTGAATTCCGTTCATGCCTGGCATCTGGAGATCGGACACCACGACGGCAAAGGGCCCCCGCTCCGTCACCATCTGAAGACCTTGCTCCGGCCCGACGGCGACCTCCAGCTTGAACTCTTTGCGAAGATGACGCTTATACCCGTCTAAAATGTTGACGTCGTCGTCGACACAGAGAATCGCATCAGCCATTCGCTTGCTCCTTCTTCATCGACTCGAACAGCGCCTGCCAACGAGGCACCCGATCGGTCAGTGTGAGTGTATCGAGATATGCCGTATCAAGCCGAGCCAATACATTCTCGGTCATCGGCTGAGCGTACGCCTGCTGCAACACATTCGCCACATGTACTGCCGTCACTGGGCTGAAACTCTTTCTGAAATAATCTCCTGGTCGATGATGATAGGCCACGGCTTCGACGATCGGATCGCTCACGCCCCACAACCCCAGCAGATACGCGCCGATGTCCGCATGAGTCACTCCGAACACTGCTTGTTCCGCCTCCCAAATCATACGTTG
The DNA here is from genome assembly GCA_964430555.1 of uncultured Nitrospira sp. GTDB lineage: Bacteria > Nitrospirota > Nitrospiria > Nitrospirales > Nitrospiraceae > Nitrospira_D. The sequence goes on from CAYSFU010000017.1 coordinate 44,038, forward strand.
TTTCTCGTGAGCAATCTCACGAAGTATCGCACCATACCGCTCTGTGACGTTGACCATCAGCAAGAGTACTCCCACATCATGAAGCAGACCTGCCGTATACGCTTGCTCGGTTTCAAGTGCGGTGCACCCTTCTCCCCTGGCAATCTCGCGAGCGAGTGCGCCGGTTTCCAAACTCTCTTTCCATAAATGCTCGATCGGAAACGTCGCAAGATGCTCTGCCGAAAGTTGTGAAAAGACATGCGTGATGAGAATGAGGGTCTGAATAGTCTCCAAACCAAGAAATTGCACGGCCCGTTCCACGGTCGTGACGGGACCCCACCCACCGAAGAACGCCGAGTTGGCCAGCTGGAGAATTTTCGCGGTCATACCCATGTCTTTCTCAATGATTTTCCCGATGGTCGTGAGCGAAGCCGTTGTTGATTCCGTTTCTTGTTTGACTTCCAGCAGAAGCATCGGAAGAGCAGGAAGGGTGCGCATGCCCGTCACCATGACTCGAAGCGTCTCGTTGCTCAGCACATCGCGCAAGGCACAGGCACGCTGGATCATAGCCTTGAGTTGTTCCGGCTCACAGGGTTTTGCCAGAAACTGATGCGTGGCGTTGATCGACTGCATGATCAACTTCTGATCGGAGTAGCCGGATAGAATGATTCGCACCACATACGGGTAACGGCGCTGTACCTCATTCATGAGTTGAGCGCCATCCATGCTCGGCATACGCATATCCGAGACCACCACATCGAAGGGAGCTTGCTCTAGCACCTTCAGCGCCTCCCCTCCGCTTCCCACAAACGTCATGATCCATTCATGTCTCATTGGACGAAGCGTGCGCTTCAGTCCATCCAAGAGTATGGGTTCATCATCCACAAACAGAATCTGTCTCATTACCAATCCATTTTCCTGCAAGGAGTGACCACTTTGGCGAATGTTCGCCGAACATCACGTCAACAGTGCTCTGCCATCGACAACATCCGCGCATGAATGGATCAGAACACCCGCAGCATTTTGCTCAACGTGAGCATCGACTAGGGATGATGCGCAGAGGTTCATGCCGCCTTCTCCAGTCGACTGACTTCGGTTGCGTCCGAGAGCGGGAGGCGAATGACGAACGTAGTCCCTTTGCCCAATTGACTCTCGACGGTGAGCGTACCGCGGTGTTTATCCACGATGACGGAACGGGCAATCGCAAGTCCCTGTCCCGTCCCTTTGCCGACTCCCTTCGTGGTAAAGAAGGGATCGAAGATTTTGTCTCGAATTGCCTCTGGGATGCCGGTACCGGTATCCGTCAGTTGAATCTCTACCCATTCGCCTGTCCGGCGAGAGGTGATGGAAATGAGTCCCTTGTGCCCGGTATTCTTGACGACGTCGCCGATTGCATGGGCGGCGTTGACGATCATATTGAGCACCACTTGGTTGAATTCTCCGAGCAAGCACGGTACCGGAGGAAGATCGGAAGCCAGGTCAGTCGTCAAGTCAGCGACATACTTCCATTCATTGCGTGCGACTGTCACCGTGCTTTCGATGGCTTTGTTCAGATCTACTCCTGATTTCTCTTCTCCCCCGGGGTGAGCGAACTCTTTCATCGCCCGGACGATCTTGGCCACACGGTGGATCCCCTCGTCGGACTGTTCGAGCGCCTTTGGGATTTCAGTCATCAAGTAGTCCAAATCCGCCGCATCGGTAATCGACTCACAGGCATCGATCAATTCTTTCGGACAACGATCATTTTTGGTTGCCGAGAGAACCTGACGATGCGCCTCAAGCACACGGTTGATGTCGGAAAACGAAGTATTTAAAAAATGGATGTTGTCGCCCACGAATTGAATGGGAGTATTGATCTCGTGCGCAATGCCCGCCGCCAGGTGTCCGATCGACTCCAATTTCTGCGCAGAAGCGAGCTCACGTTCCATGCGCAACCGATCGGTCACATCTTCTCCCATCACCGTGACGCTGACCTCTTGGTCTTCAACTGCTGCCGTAAACGTCAACCGCAAAAAGAGAACGTGCCCCTCCTCCGTCACAAGTTCCAGCCTGTCCACAACGACTTGTCTCAGTGACGTTCGAGAACGTTCTGAGGCCTCTTGAATCTTGTCCCAGTTCCACTGGATGGGCAAGGCAATGAAGGAGCGACCAATCGCATCGACCAAGGAAATCCCAAAGAGTCGTTCGGCAACCAGCGTCCATTCCGTGACGATTCCCTGTTGATCCAGACCGATGAAGAATGCCTGCACGGTGCATAAAATTTTCGCCTTTGCTTTTGCGGTGTGCTCAGCCTGCTCTTTTGCCGCCTCGAGTTGGGCGGTCCGCATATGAATGAGTCCCTGTAGCGAGACTGCGGCGTGCCGGATCCTATGCATGGCCAAACCCATACCTCCCAACCCTAAGAGACAGGCGCCGGCAAAGAGCCCAAACATGCCTTGCAGTTCATCCTGGATGAGCATCGCACTTCCGGAAATAGGTCGCACGACCTCCAAGACTCCCCGCACATCCCCCTCCCGCCAATCATGTTTGGGACTTTCAGGATGACTGTTGTGACAGGCCACACAATCTGCCGTCATGACATCAGCCTTGGCATAACGTACATACCGATTGCCTGCGACACCCTCAATTCTATAATAGGGCTTGTCCGGATGATCTCGTAGCCAAGCCAGTGCCTCTCGCTCAAATGCGTCGCGAGGACCGCCGTCCTTCCGCCAAGGGAAGGTGTAATCGCTATATAATCGCACCTCTGCACCCGGCATCTCGTCGCGGAGACGTTTGCCGACTTCGATACTCATCGTCGCCGGTAAGGGAATTGCGTGCATCTTCGTCGCGTAATCGTGCGTGACGTCGATCTCTTTCCCCGCCACACGTGCGACGACATTCGACGAATAATATTTCCGCACTTCCTCCATCATAGTGGCATGACCGCTCGCCCCCTGAACAACAAGGGTTTGTGCCAGATTTCCCCCCAGTGTATCCAGGTGCCAAAGGAGCCCGACAGCAACGCACGCAAATAACACCCATATGATGCCGATGACACGCCCCCCTCGCAGCAACGGGTTCTCCTGCCAGCCTTCCTGAGGCCGTGAAGATAAGATGTGCTTCAAAAATACTCCGAAGCGATCTGTTTCCTGTTCCATTATGCTGATCTCCCGCAGCAAACAAGCGCGTGTTTATTGGTCATGCTCCGCCCCAGCGCATCTTGAAGACTCTCGTCATCATCAATAACGAGGATGGATGCCATGGACAGACTCAGGTATTTTCTAGAACCGCGTCAGTTCTCCCTCGGTACGCCCCATCACCGATAATAGACACTGATGAACACGCCTGCTGGTCAGGCGCCGCCCACTCGGTGAAAATATCGGTTCTCTTGTCGAAAACTTAAGGAGTTAGAGGGGACGGAAGAATGAGCGGACAGCAATGGAGATCGGAGCAGTTGCGTCCCGCACAAGAATGCTTATGACCAGGCTGCCGTAAGAACTCCATCGGCATTGCGCCAATGAGGTGTCCAGGCAAGGGCGACCAGCTTGACGGCAATGTTGGCTTTTGTGGGCCTGATGGACACGGTGTCGAGTTTTTCGCTCAACGGATCAGTCGCTGCGGCCAGTGCGTCGCTCTCCGATTTGAACTGCGCTTCGAGGTCGACCAATTGCTGCTGCAGAGCTGCAACATTTTCTTCAGCCGCCCCGACATCCTTCGATTCTTTCATGACACGGCCGGCACTGCGGATCGCCGTTGTGGCTCGACCGATATTCGCGGAACTGATCGTCTTGCGGCCCATGAACGCGCCGAGAATCGAAGCGCCGACGGAGATCGCCGCCTGGACTTGACTGGATCGCGATTCGGCCTGCTGTTTTTCCTTCGCAAGTTCCGCGCGCCTGACGCGTTCTCGCAACGCTGCAATCTTTGAGGCATATTTTTGGCGAAGTGACTCGGCCCCCTTATCCCGTGACTCTCGTCCGGACTGTTGCAGCCGTACTCGAAAGTCCCGCTCGGATTCATCGGGTTTAGACGTTTCCTTGGTGCTGGGACTCCTGAACAGCTCGACGTGTTGTGTCCTGAACAGCCATCCGTTGAAATCTTTGCTCCAGTCGACATAGCTCTTAGCCTTGCCCGTGCTTGCCGGAAGCGAAAGAAACTGCGCGTTGCCTGCCGGGACCTGCTCGAGATCTGAGACGACGAGATCCGCACTCACAGCCTTGTCCCAGTCGACTGCGACAGGACCCTCTGCAATCGGAGCTAACACCACGAGATCCTGAACGCTGTCGATCCCGCTCTTTGAGTCAGAGAATCGGATCTGGGATGAACCCAAGAGCATCGGAACATAGACGAGCTCACTGCCACCCGGCTTGGTTCCACGGAGCGGGACAAACTGCTGAGGAACGTCAGGAGGCAGCATGGGCCTCGCTCCCCCTTCGACCGTCTTCGCGGTGGACTTGATAGCAGGCGCACTAGTCTCGGCTGAAGCATGGGAAGTCCGCAATGGATCCATCAAGGTCTTGATTTGAGTCCTGGTGAGTGGCCCACGCAAATAGGAAAGGCACCACCGCGTCTCAAACACAACCGGCTCATCCTCATGCACATTATTCATCAAGAAGATCCGATTGCCAAGGCCGGCCAACGTCTGCTCCATACGGCCTCGGTCGAACTTCTTTCCAGAACTGGTTGAGGCCCCTTCCAGCCCTTCCAGCACGCGGGCCTTATCCCGTTCCGTCTGGAGTCGTCCAATAAACCAGGTGCCGGTGTTGGCCAGGCCTTTGTAATCGAGATCCACCGGATTTTGCGTCGCCAGCACCACACCGAGTCCGAATGCGCGCGCCTGCTTGAGCAACGTCATCAAAGGCAGCTTCGACGGCGGATTGGAGACCGGCGGGAAATACCCGAAGATTTCATCCATGTACAGAAGTGCGCGCAGACTGGTCGTGCCCGATTGCCCTCGCATCCATCCGACCATTTGACTCAAGAGCAACGTGACGAAGAACATCCGCTCGGCATCGTTCAAATGTGCGATCGAGAAAATCGCCAGACGTGGCTTGCCGCTCGAGGTATAGAGGAGTGATTGAATGTCGAGTGCTTCCCCTTCCAACCAGGCTTGAAACCCCGGCGCGGCAAGCAGGTTATTTAATTTCATTGCGAGCGCAAACCGATCTTTTGACGGGAAGAAGGAGTCGACATCCATCACGCCGATCTTCGTGACCGGCGGAGATTGAATGGCCTGGATCAGCGCTGCCAGATCGAGATCTTGTCCGTTCCTCCAGGTCTGATCGAGGATCGTCGAGAGCAGAATATGCTCGCGGCTCTGGATCGGATCAGCCTCGATGCCAAGCAGTCCCAGCAAACTCGTCACGGTGGTGCCGACACGCTCGCGCAGCAACTCTGGGTCGTTGAGCACATCGGCAGCCGGTGCAGAAAATGATTTGAGGATGGACACCGGCAATCCGGCACTGCTCCCCGGCGTGTAAATGGCAATGTCCACCGCGTCTCGGAATCGCTGAATGCGGGCGCCGTCTTGTTGCCATCCCGTTAAACCTTTTGTCCACAACTCAGCCTGTGCCTTTGCATAATCTTCAGCGGACAAGCCTTTCTTACGCGCGTCATCCTCATTGACCCAAGGCTGAAAGTCTTTCCCTTGCAGGGACGGAAACGTCAGCATCAGATTGCCCAGATCGCCCTTCGGATCGATAATAATGGCGGGAATATTGTCGATCGCCGCTTCTTCCAATAACGAGAGACAGAGCCCCGTCTTGCCGCTGCCGGTCATCCCGACACAGACCGCATGCGTCACAAGATCTTTGGAATCGTAGAGGAGCCAGCCCGGCTTCGCTTGTTTGGCGGCAAGGTCATAGGGACGACCGAGATAAAATACGCCAAGCTTTTCAAAATCTTCCGTAGTGGATGGAACAGACGTGGATGACGGTGTGGATTTCTTTGTCTCACGCTCAGCCTGTGCACTCGAATCGGTCTTCTTCGCTTTCGGCATACCCAATATCCCCTTTCACTCAACGGTCGGGATGACGCTCGCGGTATTGTAGTGGTCTGTCGGATGTGCTGCAAGCGAGAGTGGCGGGCGCAGTTTACCGGAAGAAGTAACGCGTTTGTGCACGAGGCATACTTGCTCCTGAGCCTACGGCAGTACGCTCTTCACCATTCCTTGAAGATGACAAACACCGCGACGACGATCAGTGCGAACCCCACGATATAATTCCACTTGAGCGCTTCCTTCAGATACACGACCGAGAAAATCGAAAATACAACGAGGGTAATTACTTCTTGTATCGTCTTCAGCTGCGCCGCACTGAACTGCCCATGGCCGATCCGATTAGCCGGCACTTGAAAACAATACTCGACGAAGGCAATCCCCCAACTCGCCAGAATCACCGTGAACAGGGGATAATCCTTGAACTTCAGATGCCCGTACCAGGCAAAGGTCATAAAGATGTTCGAGATCGTCAGTAACGCGACAGTCTGCATCGGGCACACTCCTCCCTCTTGTTTGTAAACACTGTTGACATATTGTTACGTGAATCAGTGTGGCAGGGAAGCAATCGCTCAAATACTGAGGAGCGCTACCATTTCATTGTGAAGGAAAAAATGCTGGTGAGTCTCAATCAAAAAGCGGTGTGGTTGATGAAGGTCTCGCGGGCAACGCCACGCGATGTTTCAGCACACCTCAGAATCACATGAGCCAAGATCGACCTCTCCCTCTCCTTATCCCATGGAGCATGGCTGATTGGATTATCCTGCACTGCGCGCCTGCAACGAGCACCGCCCGCTTCCATCATCTCATCGAGAACGTGTGTGCGCGTTGCACAACCACGAAGGATAACCAGCCGGCCCGCTCTACAACCCCGCTTCTTTCAACACCTGCCCCGTATACGACCGCTTCGCTTTGGCAATCTCTTTCGGCGGCCCTTCGGCCACGATTTCACCGCCTCGGTCTCCACCTTCCGGTCCGAGGTCGATGATCCAATCGGCATTTTTGATCACGTCCAGATTGTGTTCGATAACGAGCACGGTATTGCCCGCTTCGACCAATCGATCCAGCACATCAAGCAATCGCTGCACGTCGGCGAAATGCAGGCCGGTCGTCGGCTCATCGAGGATGTACATCGTGCGACCGGTGGCACGTTTCGAAAGCTCCCGAGACAATTTCACCCGCTGCGCTTCGCCGCCTGACAGGGTCGTCGCCGACTGCCCCAGCTTTACATAGTGCAGACCGACATCGTGCAGAGTCTGAAGCTTCGTTTTGATCAGCGGAATATGCTCGAAGAATCCCAGTGCATCGTCCACAGTCATGTTCAAGACATCGGCAATACTCTTACCCTTATGCAAGATCTCGAGCGTCTCGCGGTTGTACCGTTGTCCTTTGCAGACCTCGCAGGTGACATAGACATCGGGCAAGAAATGCATTTCGATCTTGATGAGGCCATCTCCCTGGCAAGCCTCGCAGCGCCCGCCTTTTACATTGAAACTGTATCGTCCCGGTTTATACCCGCGGACGCGGGATTCCGACAGATTGGAATAGAGATCGCGAATATAGCCGAACAAACCCGTATAGGTCGCGGGATTGGATCGAGGCGTTCGGCCGATCGGTGATTGATCGATATCGATGACCTTATCGAGCGCATCGACACCTTTCAGCTCCTTGCATCCATCGATCTTCGGTTTTTTGTGGTAGAGCAGTTGCGACAGCGAGTGTAACAGCACTTCCAGCACCAGCGTGCTCTTGCCCGATCCGGACACGCCCGTCACACAGGTCAATAGCCCAAGGGGGATTTTTGCCGTCACGTTTTTGAGATTGTGCTTCTGTGCTCCAACCACGGACAGCATTCCCCTCGGTTTTCGCTGTCGCGGCGGCACCGATACGATCTGCGTGCCGCGTAAATATTGACCCGTCACTGAATTGGGATCACTCATAATCTGCTGAGGCGTTCCCTGCGCGATCACGTATCCACCCTGGGAGCCAGCCCCAGGCCCCATGTCGAGGACATGATCCGCCGCCTGCATGGTCTCAGCATCATGCTCCACCACCACGACAGTGTTGCCGAGGTCGCGTAATCGCAACAAGGTCTGCAGCAACCGACGATTGTCCCGTTGATGGAGTCCGATGGAGGGTTCGTCCAAGATGTATAGTACCCCGACCAAACCTGAGCCGATTTGTGTCGCCAATCGGATACGCTGTCCTTCACCGCCAGACAAGGTTGCCGCTGCCCGATCGAGCGTCAGGTAGTCCAATCCCACATTGACGAGGAATCCCAGCCGCTCACGAATCTCTTTCAAAATCCGATGCGCGATCACCAACTCACGATCGGTAAACTTAAGTGATAGAAAGAAATCCGCCGCCGCGCGCACGGAAAGTCTGGTCACCTCGGCAATCGATTTCTTGGCAAGCTTGATAGACAAACTTTCCGGTCTGAGCCTTGCCCCATGGCAAGCCTCACAAGGTTCGAGCAGCGTGAAGTCCTCCTCCTCTTCGTTGCCCGGGGAGACGGCATAGCCGATACCATCACAGGCCGGGCATGCGCCATGCGGACTATTGAAGGAAAAGACCCGTGGCGTGACCTCCGGATAACTCACCCCGCACTTGATGCAGGCAAGCCGGTCGCTGTAGAGCCTTGTGTGGCCATCCTCCATCAACACACCGACGAGCCCACCGGTCAGTTTGACCGATGTTTCAACGGAATCCGCCAATCGACGCATCAACGCATCGCCCGCTTTCATCACTAACCGATCGACGATGATTTCAATCGTGTGTTTCTTCTGCTTATCGAGCGAGATGTCCTCACCGAGATCGATAATCTTCTCATCGATCCTGGCGCGCACATACCCGGCTTTGCGCATCTCCAGCAGCTCTTTCCGATACTCTCCCTTCCGCCCACGCACGATCGGCGCCAGAATCTGGAACTTCAGGCCTTCCGGTTGCGCGGCAATGGCATCGACCATTTGCTGCACGGTCTGCGCCGTAATCTCTTCCCCACATTGAAAACAGTACGGCCGCCCCACACGGGCAAACAACAGTCGGAGATAATCGTAGATTTCTGTCACCGTGCCGACGGTCGAACGAGGATTGTGACTGGTGCTCTTCTGCTCGATGGAAATCGCGGGTGACAAGCCCTCGATCGAATCGACATCCGGTTTGCCCATCTGCTCGAGGAATTGCCGCGCATAGGCCGAGAGCGATTCGACGTATCGCCGCTGCCCTTCGGCATATATCGTATCGAAGGCAAGCGACGACTTGCCGGATCCGCTCAAGCCGGTGATCACCACCAGCTTGTCACGCGGAATCTCGACATCGATGTTCTTGAGATTGTGCTCCCGTGCGCCTTTGATGATGATGGAGTGGCCCATACAGGTCTGGATTATAGCACCTCTGCTTTGTTCGATGACACGTCGCCCGACCATGGGAGCATAACACCCTACAGTTTTTTATGTATTCACCGATACATAAAGGCCGGTTCATGCTCCCCCACATACTTGGGCACCATGCTTGACGCGTTAGGCCTCTTCAAACGGAATATCAATCAGCTGTTTGGAATCTGCGTCGAGATCATGAACACCGGCCGCTCGCTCCAGCTGCTGTCGTCATCCATGCAGACCCTCGCCATTAATGGCGTCGTCCAAGCCGCGAAGGTTGAAGGCGGCAAAGGCCGCCCCATCTTGGCGCTCGTTGAGATTCTCAATCACACGCCGAGAGAGATTAAACCTGAGGTGGAAGCCATCGAACGGCTCTGTACTGAACTGGCGCGACTCACCGCTCAGAGCTCGAGTATTGTGTGGCGATACTATCAGCTGATCGGCAGTGTGCTGGTGGCCATGTCCCAGAGCCACCAGTCGTCTTGCCCGATGGACGGGCATCTGCCTGCTCCTCTGCATTTCACAACTCCAGAAGACATCACCCGGTTGATGACGGACCCCTCGTTCCAGCTGGGGAACCCCCTGGAACGGGACAACCGAAATTCCATCACGGCAATCTGCCGGGCCAACTTGACCGAATTGCATGCACGATTGAGCGACGCCTTACGCTGCCTCAGTGAGACACACCGTGCGTTGCACGGTCTGAAAATGATCGGCCTCACCGTCCGCTATATGGCCTTTTGCATCGCTTCCGAAGCCGCCGCGCTGGGAGAGTCCGGCACAAGCTTCAAGACGCTCGCCGCAGAGATCGGACATGTGGTGGACGAACTGGATGCCAAAACACATGCCATGAAGAGCTCGATCGACAATGGTCAGAGCTTGGTGGGATTGCTCCTGAAAGGGAATAGTGATGCAAAGCAAGACACTCTTCAATGAAAACGGTCACCAATGGATCGTGATCGGCCGTGATCCTCACAAAGACGCTCACGTCATCGATACGAACGAGTACGTCATCATCAGTCGAGGCCAAGCCATGTTGCTGGACCCCGGAGGCATCCAAATATTCCCCCAAGTCCTTGCCGAACTGGCCAAGTATGTGCGTGTCCGGGATATCCGCATCATCTTTGCCAGCCATCAAGATCCGGATATTTCGTCGTCGCTTGCCATGTGGCTCGATCTCAATCCGGACATCAAGACCTATTGTTCGTGGCTGTGGACCGAATTCATCAGTCATTTCAGCACCGGGACCGCCATTGAACTCAATGCAATTCCCGACGATGGTATGCGTATCAAGATCGGTGACCTCGGCGGAGAAGTCGAAGCCGTCCCCGCCCATTACTGTCATTCCTCAGGAAATTTCTCGCTCTACGACCCGATCGCCGGCATCTTGTTTTCCGGCGACATCGGCTCCGCCTTGGTTCCCAGTCATGAAGCCGGCTTGATCGTAACGGACTTCGATCAACACATCCAATATATGAGAGGATTCCATCTCAGGTGGATGCCTTCAACCACGGCCTTACGGAGCTGGACTCAACGGATTCGTACGCTGAAGCCTAAGATGATTTGCCCACAACACGGATCGGTCTTTCAGGGCGATATGGTCACCAAATTGCTCGACTGGCTTGACAGTCTTGAAGTGGGCCAGTGGAAAGGGTCGACCCCCCGGCGCGCGATAGTCCGAAAGCTGCGTAAGACCTGCTCTGCTTGCACAACTTCTCCTGATACCCCAAGGGCCATCGGGAACCGCTACGATTGAGGCAGTAAGACCATATGTTTCGGTCACCCCTGCTGCCATCTCACCTTGACAAACCTTAAAACCGGGTGCTACCACCGTGTCATGGTGGGAGCCGAGCATCATTCTATGACTCATGATCCGCAACCTCCGGCGAAGGTAGTGTCAACCTGGTCAGGCCAGGCCCGAGAGGACGCCGTCCAGCGGATGTTCACCTCGATTGCCGGGGCCTACGACCTGAACAACACGCTCTTGAGCTTCGGCCTCCATTACTACTGGAAGAAAATTACCGCCTCCTTCATTACTCCGGTCGGCCGAGGCACCGCCCTTGATGTCGGATCAGGCACAGCCGACCTCGCACTTTTGATCGAATCTCGAATGGGCCCGAAGGGCCGCGTGATCGCCTCAGATCTGAACCATGCCATGCTGGCTGAAGGTCTCAAGAAAATCGGCATCAAAGGCCTGAGCGAGAAAATCACCTGCCTGCAGGCCAGCGCGGAGCATCTCGGATTCGCCGACAATACCTTCGATGCGGTCACCACCGGATTCTGCATGAGAAACGTCGGCGATCTACCGCAGGCCGTACGGGAAATTCGCCGAGTCATGAAGCCCGGTGGCCGCTTTGTGTGCCTGGAGTTCTCCCGTCCGATTTTCGGTTGGTTGAGAACTCTGTATGATTGGTATTCATTCAAATTATTGCCCTTTATCGGCACGATCGTCGCCCGTGACCATACCGGTGTCTACGAATACCTTCCGGCATCCATCCGGACGTTTCCCGACCAAGAGCGGTTGTGTCAGATCCTACGCGATGCCGGATTTCGTCAGGTCTCGTATAAGAACCTCAGTGGTGGCATCGTCGCCATCCATATCGCCACAAAGTAGTCTGACGCTGTGAACTCCATTCTCTATATCTTCCTTCCCTGCAAAAAGGTCTATCCGGTCGGAATCACCTACTTGGCGGACTTTATCCATCGACGGAAACCGGATGTTCGTCAGCGCATCCTCGATTTGTCGCTGTTTCCGATCAGCCAGCGCAGTCAAGCCATCCGCGATGCCGCGACAGAATTCAAACCGGATTTGGTCTGCTTTTCATGGCGCGATATCCAGATTTTCTCGCCACATGAAGGGGATTCCTCGCTGGAACACGCCTTCAATTTTTATTTTGCGAGCAATCCGCTTAAACGTATCGCCGCCTCGGTTGCAGGGGTGAAACAACTTTATCGCTACTACAATCATATCTACACGATCCTGTCCTATCCGACGCTGGTGCGCAAAGAATTCCCCAAGACTCAGATCATGATTGGAGGAGGGGCATTCACCGCGTTTGCGGATCAACTCATCGAAAAGCTTCCGGAAGGCACGATCGGCATCCTGGGCGAAGGGGAGGATGCCATCCTTAAACTCCTGGAAGGGCGCTCGATCGATGACGAACGCTATATCGTCAAAGAAGGCGGACGGATCCGAAAAGGCAACCATGGTTCGCCTCCGCTGCTTGATGCTCCGGCCGTCGATCTGCCCTATCTGACTTCTATTTTCCCCCAGTGGCGGGAGTATCAGGGCGAATCGATTGGGGTTCAGTCGAAACGCGGCTGCCCTTATGATTGTGCCTTCTGCCTGTATCCCTACATCGAGGGCAAGCGCGTGCGGTACCGGCCACCGGCAATGGTCGTGAACGATATCTCCCAGCATTATCATCAGTGGGGAGCCCGTCGCTTTTGGTTTACCGATGCTCAATTCATTACGGGCAAGGAAGCCTATCCGCAATGTACGGAAATCATGGAACGCATCATCAGCGAGAAGCTGGAGATCGAGTGGTCCGGCTACATCCGCACCTCATTGATCACGCCCGACTTCGCTAAACTGATGGTTCGCTCAGGAGTCGGTGACCTAGAAGTCGCCATCACCTCCGGCTCACAGGAAGTCCTGAACAATCTCCACATGGGGTTCAAGCTGGAGCGACTCTATGACGGGTGTCGATACCTGGCGGAGGCCGGCTTCAAGGGCAAGGTGATCCTCAACTATTCATTGAATAGCCCAAAGGAAACAGAGGAAACCCTGCTCCAAAGTGTCGCGTCGTACAAAGTGGTGGCATCGATCTTAGGTGAAGAACGAGTCTTCCCCTTGATGTTCTTCTTAGGCATCCAGCCGAATACCGACCTCGAACAACGACTCTTGGAAGAGGGGTATCTATCAGCAGGCTATAACCCCTTGATGTTGACGCCGACCAGCATCCGCAAGCTCCTCTACAACCCAGCGCCATTAAATTCATTTATCGCCAAAGCATGTCTTCGCGCCTGGGAACGAAAGCAAGGGAGCCGTGATCCACGTAAATGGACAGGCTCTCTCT
>CAYSFU010000018.1:0-56847 GCA_964430555.1 uncultured Nitrospira sp.
TGATCAGTTATGAATTGCCGCTCAATGAGGTCATTCTTGATTTTTACGATAAACTCAAGTCGCGCACACAGGGTTATGCGTCGCTGGACTACGAGTTGCTCGGCTATCGCGAATCCGATCTGGTGCGACTGGATATCTTGCTGAACGGCGAGGCGGTCGATGCCTTGTCCTTCATTACGCATAAAGATCGTTCGGTGCACCGTGGGCGTCAGCTTGCTGAGAAAATGAAGGAATTGATTCCTCGGCAGATGTATGAGATCGCGATTCAGGCGGCCATCGGGAGCAAGATCGTCGCCCGGGAAACGATCGGGGCGATGAAGAAGAATGTCCTTGCAAAATGTTATGGTGGAGACATCACTCGGAAACGGAAATTACTCGAGAAGCAGAAAGAAGGGAAGAAGCGCATGAAGGCGGTCGGCAGTGTCGAGGTTCCGCAGGAAGCCTTTCTGGCGATTCTCAAGGTCGGAGAAGAATGAGCCCCGATTCGAATCAGCGCAATGTAGACAAGTTATCCGGTGGGTCACGGTCCGGTGAACCGGCTTCGCTGACGAGCCCCAAGCTCGCCGACAACGCCGACCAGTCTGGACGCAAGTCCATCGTTCGAGAGTACGCCGAAGCGATCATCGTCGCGATGTTGTTGGCGTTCGCCATTCGCGTCTTTGTCGTGCAGGCCTTCAAGATTCCGTCAGGATCCATGATACCGACCTTACTGATCGGAGATCATATTTTGGTGAGCAAGCTGTCCTATGGCCTGCAGTGGCCGATGGACTGCAAGCTGCAATGGAGCTTTCCTCCGGTCAATTGCTATACGTCCACCACCGTCGTCACGTTCGGCAAGCCGCAGCGTGGCGATATCATCGTCTTTCGGTTTCCCGAGGATGAAGAGAAGGATTTTATCAAGCGCATTGTGGGATTGCCCGGAGACACGGTTCAGCTACGGAACAAGGTGGTCCTGGTAAATGGTCAGCCGCTTGATGACAAAGCCTTTACCCAACGCATTGATCCCGGCATCATCGACGGGACGGTCAACCCTCGCGATAATTTCGGCCCAGTGACGGTTCCTGAAGATTCCTATTTTGTCATGGGCGACAATCGTGACCAAAGCCTGGACAGTCGGTTTTGGGGGTACGTCCGTGAGGAGAAGATCCGAGGCAAAGCGTTCCGTATCTATTGGTCCTGGAATGGACAGGGAAATTGGACGGAGTGGGTTCGGTGGGAACGATTCGCCAAAGCCATTCAGTAAAAAAAAGCGGTGGTATCGTTCTTCCCGAGAAGGCATCACGGGGAAGGAGCGAATCCCCCTCATCTACGGTATTCCGCGAGTATCTGCAACGATTTCCACGAACCTCCGTCCTTGTCATCGGCGACTTGATCCTTGATCATTATGTGATGGGGCGGGTGAGCCGGATTTCTCCCGAGGCGCCGGTCCCGGTCGTTCATGTCGAATCGGAGTCGATCCGATTAGGCGGGGCGGCCAACGTCTTCAGCAATATTCTGTCGCTCGGCGGAAAGGCCTATCTCTGCGGGGTGATCGGAGCGGACGAGAGCGGGAAGCGATTGCTGAAGGAACTCGGGAACACCAGGGCCGGCCTGGGTGGCGTCGTGACCGATCGTGAGCGACCGACGACCAGGAAGAGCCGCGTCATCGCCCACAACCAGCAGATTGTTCGGTATGACATCGAAGGCCGACGTGAGTTGAAGTCGTCGCTTCGACGGAAGATCGTCCGGTATGTTGAGTCAAAACTCCGAGAGCTGTCCTGTATCGTCATATCGGACTATGCCAAGGGGGTCGTCTCCGCGACCTTGATGGCGGAGATCACTCGTCTGGCGGCGTTGCGCCGGGTTCCGGTCATCGTCGACCCGAAGGTTGAACATTTTAACTTCTATAAGGGCGTGACGGTCATTACACCGAATCATCTTGAAGCGACCCAAGCCGCAGGGATGCACGGGGATGACCATCAAACCATCAACGAAGCCGGAGCCATGATTCGCCAGAGGCTTGGGTGTCAGTCCGTTCTGATCACGCGTGGTGAGAAGGGCATGAGTCTCTACGAAGGAGACGGTCGGTCATGGCATCTTCCGACGAAGGCGCGGCAAGTCTATGATGTCACTGGAGCGGGGGATACGGTCATCGGGACGCTGGCGCTGGCTCTTGCGGCGGGGGCTGACATCAAGACCGGGGCGATGATGGCCAATTATGCGGCCGGGATCGTGGTCGGAATGGTGGGAACCGCAACGGTGTCGCCGACACAGTTGTCTGAGGCCTTTGGAGATGATGACTAAACCGTCGCGAACGGTGACCGTGGTGATTCCGGCCCGATACGGCTCATCCCGTTTTCCCGGGAAGCCGCTTGTCGAGCTGAACGGCAAGCCGATGATTCAACATGTGTACGAGCAGGCGACGGCTTGCCGTGCGGTATCGGAGGTGCTCGTCGCAACGGATGATGAGCGCATCAAGCAGGCGGTCGAACGGTTCGGAGGCCGCGTCATCGTCGTTGCCGGCGATTACCGGACAGGAACGGACCGGGTGGCGGCTGTGGCTCGGATGTTTTCCGGGGGATATTTCGTGGATTTGCAGGGGGACGAGATTCCCTTGGCGCCGGAGTTGTTGACCGATCTCATCGAACCGTTTTTGGGAAGCGGCGTGGGGATGGGAACGCTCAAGCGGGTGATCGATTCGACGGAGGATCTCCTCAATCCTGCCGTAGTGAAGGTCGTGACTGATGCCAATGGAGATGCGCTCTATTTTTCACGCGCTCCGATCCCGTTCGTTCGCGACCAGGCTCAGCCGCACGTCGTCGGCGGGCTCCACTAT
Organism: uncultured Nitrospira sp.; assembly: GCA_964430555.1. GTDB lineage: Bacteria > Nitrospirota > Nitrospiria > Nitrospirales > Nitrospiraceae > Nitrospira_D. The sequence continues at coordinate 2,816 of CAYSFU010000018.1, forward strand.
ATTCATCTCGGGCTGTACATCTATACGAAAGAAACATTGCTTCGAATCGCCTCTTTCCCGACCAGTCGGATGGAGGATGCTGAAAAGCTTGAACAGCTTCGTGCGCTCGAGCATGGCATTCGCATCCGTGTGTGGGAAACCAAGCGTGCCTCGCTGCGGGTGGATCGTCCGGAGGACGTTCCTGACGTTGCGGAACGACTTCAGCGGTATGAGGCGGTGAAACGTGAGCTGAAGGGCCGTGGGGTGATTTTTAAAGTATGAGGTGCGCAGCCGGGGGATGGATCGGTCTGTCATCCAGGAGAGAGGGGAGCCATGAATAAATTTATCTTTGTGACCGGCGGAGTGGTCTCATCGCTTGGAAAGGGACTGGCATCGGCTTCTATTGGAAATCTCCTCGAAAGCCGCGGTTTGAAGATCACGTTTCTCAAGTTGGATCCCTACATCAATGTCGATCCTGGGACGATGAATCCCTACCAGCACGGCGAAGTCTTCGTCACGGACGACGGCGCCGAAACCGATCTCGACCTCGGGCACTATGAGCGATTTACCTCGCTCTCGTTGACAAAGGAAAGTAACTACACGACGGGTCGGATCTATCATGCGGTCATCACCAAGGAACGGCGAGGGGCTTATCTTGGCGGGACGGTGCAGGTGGTGCCGCATGTGACGGATGAGATCAAACAGGCGATCATGCGGATCTCCAAGGGCGTGGATGTCGCCATCATCGAAATCGGCGGGACGGTCGGAGACATTGAGAGCCTCCCGTTTCTCGAAGCCATCCGACAGATGCCGTACGACGTTGGGCGCGACAACGTGCTGTACGTTCACCTGACCTTGGTTCCCTACATCGGCACGGCCGGTGAACTGAAGACCAAGCCGACACAACATTCGGTCAACAAGCTTCGCGAAATCGGGATTCAACCCAATATCCTCTTGTGTCGGACCGATCGGTATATTCCTCCGGAGCTCAAGGGCAAGATCGCGATGTTCTGCAATGTGGACAAGGATGCGGTGATTACCGCCAAAGACGTCGAGACGATCTACGAAGTGCCGATCGTCTTCCGAAAAGAAGGGTTGGACGAATTGATCGTCCGTCAGTTGCACCTCGAGACCGGTCAGCCCAATCTTCGCGAGTGGGATGCGATGGTGCAGAAGATCAAGCGTCCCAAACATGAAATCTCCATTGCATTGGTCGGAAAGTATGTGGGACTGAAGGAGTGTTACAAGAGCTTGGGCGAAGCGTTGATTCACGGCGGAATCGACCATGAAACGAAGGTCCATATCCACTGGATCGAGTCCGAAGATATCGAACGGCAAGGGACAGAACGAATTTTGCGAGAAGCGGATGGGATTTTGATCCCCGGTGGATTTGGGACAAGAGGGATTGAGGGGAAAGTGACTACGATCCGGTATGCTCGGGAACGTCAGGTGCCGTTCCTTGGCCTGTGTTTAGGCATGCAATGTGCCGCGATTGAATTTGCGCGCAATGTCGCGGGACTGCCAGGAGCCAACAGCGTGGAGTTTGATGAACAGTCGCCCCATCCCGTGATTCATCTCATGCCGGATCAGCAGGGCATCAGTGACAAAGGCGGAACGATGCGACTCGGATCCTATCTCTGCAAGTTAGGAGAGGGGACGTTGGCTCAGAAAATGTACGGCGTGAACGAGGTTCGAGAACGCCATCGCCATCGCTACGAGTTCAACAACGCCTATCGCGAGCGATTGGAGGCCAAGGGGCTGGTCTTGAGCGGTCTCTCGCCGGACGGACGATTAGTTGAAATCCTCGAATTGAAGGATCATCCCTGGTTCTTGGGGACTCAATTCCACCCGGAGTATGGTTCTCGCCCGCACCGTCCGCATCCGTTATTCAGCGGATTTGTGGGAGCAGCGTTGCGCAAAAAACTGGGTCACTAGCAGGATGTTGAAAAATTCCGCCAGCTTTGTTCTCGCGTCGCTCAGAGGTTCAACATACCGCTCAGGGTATGCCTCGCCTTTTCCCTTGCTGCGGCCGCGCTGGACAGCCTTTTTGACCATCCTGTTAGGATTCAGTTTGAGACGTGTACTTACTCTGTAGCTAAGGCCGTACGGAATCGTTTTTCAGTTATCTGCTGGATGTAACTATGGCACATCTTGTCGACATCGGTTCCTTCAAAGTTGGACAAGGGCAGCGGCCGTTTTTGATTGCCGGGCCCTGCGTGATCGAGAGCGAGCAGCTTGTCATGGATACGGCGGGACGAGTTGCCGAGCTGACGAAGGCCTTGGGGATTCCCTACGTCTTCAAGTCGTCATTTGATAAGGCCAATCGAACCTCCATCCATTCATTCCGAGGTCCCGGCTTAGAAAAGGGACTGGCGGTGTTGAAGCACGTGAAGGAAACACTGGGGCTGCCCGTGTTGACCGACGTGCATACGGAGGAACAGGCGACGGAAGCCGGAAAGGTCGTGGATATCCTGCAGATTCCCGCATTTCTCTGCCGGCAGACGGATCTGTTGATTGCGGCAGCCAAGACAGGGAAAGTCGTCAACGTGAAAAAAGGACAATTTCTCTCGCCGGCCGAAATGGGGAACGCGGTGAAGAAAATTGAGGAGTGCGGGAGTCAGCGGATCGTGCTGACCGAACGAGGATCGTCCTTTGGCTACAACAATCTTGTCGTGGATATGCGGTCCTTCCCTATCATGAGGAACTTCGGGTATCCTGTGGTCTTCGATGCGACGCACAGCGTGCAGTTGCCTGGTGGCGGTGGGACGAAGTCCAGCGGCCAGCGAGAGTTTGTCGAGCCATTGGCCTGCGCCGCTGCCGGGGCAGGGGTCGACGGGTTCTTCATGGAAGTCCACCCGAATCCTGACGACGCATTGTCCGATGGGCCGAATATGGTTCCGTTATCTCAGTTGAGCACGTTGTTGGAACGGATCATGCGGATATGCGACGCAGCAAAACCACGAAGCTGATATTGTTCCACGCAACGTCGTACAGCTCGAAAAACACACGCAGTCGTGTGAGACCGAAGGGGAGACAGCGGTAGGACGGATCTATGACGGTAAGAGCATCTGGTCGAGAATCAAAAGCCGCCAAAATGGAAGCGAGTCTTCTCGAAGGGCGGCGTGTACTCGAGATTGAAGCTCGGGCGGTTGACGCTTTGATCGGCCGTCTTGATGAACGATTCGTCAAGGCTGTGGAGATGCTCGTTCGATGCAAGGGGAAGGTCGTGGTTTCAGGGATGGGAAAATCGGGGTTGATCGGGCAAAAGATTGCCGCCACCTTGGCGAGCACGGGAACCTCCTCGTTCTTTTTGCATCCGGCGGAGGGGGTGCACGGAGATCTCGGCATGTTGGCTCGTCGGGATGTCTTGGTCGCGATCTCCAATAGCGGAGAAACCCAAGAATTGTTGCAGTTGCTTCCATTTGTCAAGCGCCAGGGGATTCCGGTCATCTCGATGACAGGGCGTATGAGCTCGACGCTCTCGAAAAACTCCGATGTCGCGCTGGATGTGTCGGTCACAGAAGAGGCTTGTCCGATGGGATTGGCCCCGACCGCGAGTACGACGGCGACGCTGGCGCTGGGGGATGCCCTGGCGGTGGCGTTGTTGCAGAAACGAGAATTCAAAGCGGAAGACTTTGCCCGGTTTCATCCGGGAGGCAGCCTGGGGCGACGGTTGCTGGTGAAGGTGAAGGATCTCATGCATGCTGATCCGGAAATCCCGGTCGTGCAAGGCACCGTTGGGGGCATGGCGGCCATGCTGGAAATGACGGCGAAAAAGCTCGGGATGACGACGGTTGTCGATCATGACGGCGCGTTGCTCGGCGTCATTACCGACGGTGACGTGCGACGGTATATTCAGCGTGGAACAGATTTGGTGCATATGACGGCCGGAGAATTAGCCACACCCAATCCAAAATCTATTGGGCCTGACGAATTGGCGGCAAAGGCCGTGGAGATGATGGAGCGATTTTCCATCACGACCTTAGTAGTGACGGAAGACGGCCGCACCATTCAAGGTGTCGTGCATTTACATGATCTGCTCAAGAACGGGATTGTCTAGCAGGATGGTGAAATCGTCTCCGCTCGCTGCGGACTTGACGGACGGTTTTTTTCGATCATCCTGCTGGCGCAGTTGAGGCGAACAAGGGTTAGTAGCTTGTGAGGGGAAGATCCGGACCATGAATCGTGTGCTGGCAATATGGCGTGACATCGGTGGAGCCGAGTCGCTCAATCTGCCGAATTCCCTCACACTCGCTCGTATTCTGCTGATTCCGGTCTTCATCATTCTCTTTGTGAATCCTACGCCGGATCAGTCGCTTGCAGCGGCGCTCGTGTTCACGATTGCCTCAGTGACGGATATGCTGGACGGCTATATTGCTCGGCGAACCGGCCAGGTGACCAAGCTCGGCAAATTGCTCGATCCCATCGCGGACAAGCTCTTGGTCTTATCAGCGCTTATTTTATTGATGAATGTGGACCGCGTCAGTGCATTGGTCGTGTTGTTGATCATTGGCCGAGAAGTGGCGGTCACGGGGATTCGGGCGATTGCCGCGGGAGAAGGGATGATCATCCCGGCAGAAACGACCGGCAAATATAAAATGGCGCTCCAGGTCATCGCGATCATCCTGCTAATCCTGGAAGGAACAGGGCTTGCGGAACTCGGCAATATGCACTTAGCCGGCACGGGCACCTTGTATTTGTCCTTGGTGCTCGGGTACATCTCCGGTGGTCAGTATGTGTGGAGTTTTTGGAAGCAGGTGGTCGCCAAAGGGCTCTAATCAGGATGTTGAAACTTAGCCCCCAGCTTTGTTCCCGCATCGTTCAGACCCTCAACATACCCCAGCGGGTATGCCTCGGCCTTTCATTCGTTGCGGCTTCGTGAGCTGTCTAGTGTGAACATCCTGTAGCACGTTGGATTGGACGCCACTATCTATTCTTCTCGGCCTTCCTGGTTACTCGAGCAGATGTGAGATGGGTGTGAAACGCCTCGTTGGCCTTCAATCGCGGTTTCAACCACAGGTCATGGCCTGTGTCAGTCTCTTCCTTCTGGTGACCGCCTGCAGCGAGAACACGACGCCTCCCCAGCTCGAAGCGTTCGCCTATCCCACAACGACCGGGCATTGTCCTGCCGGTTTACGTCCAGGCGTTGCCGGTGCAACGAATGGGCGAGTCTCGGCGGACGGTATCAAGTATATGGTCCGCACGCCTTCGAACTACGAGTCCACGTTTGCTCATCCTGTATTGATGGTCTATGCTCCGGCGGGGATGAGTCGCTGGGCGTCGGAACGGCGTACCGGCCTCACAACGACAGCGACCGGAGCAGGGTTTCTGGTGGTCTATACGGATCATCGGCAGTTGAATATTTCGACGGTTGAACAGCTTGGAAAGATTCCTGAGCTGGTTGCAAAGGAATGGTGTGTCGACGAGAAGCAAATCTTTGCAACCGGGCACTCGGACGGCGGCACGGCCTCATTGGCGCTGGCGGTGCTCGACAAGACGAAAAAAATCCCAACGGCCATTGCGCCGAGCGCAGCGGGATGGACAGGAAAGGATCTTGAAGAGTTTCAATGTCCCGATCCCATTTCGGTCATGATCATGCACGGCAAGAACGATGCGCTGTTCCCCGGTTGGGGCGCGCAGACCGCAGCCTGGTGGGGGAAGTGTAATGGCTGTGATGTGACCAAGACCAAAAATCTGGAAGGTGGATGTCGCGCATATCAAGGCTGTGCCGCGGGCGGCGCGACGATCTATTGCGAAGGATCCGGCGGCCATCGTGATTGGCCGAATCTCAATCGTGTGATGCTGGAGTTCTTCGCTCATCCGGAGAAGTTTTTATGATGATTGGAAGCGAGCGAGCAGGTGAATAGTTATGGAACAACAGGGGCTCCTTATAGGGCTTGTGATCGTCGGATATCTGTTGGGCGGGGTGCCGTTTGGCGTGGTCATCTCCAAGGCCATGGGTCTTTCTGATCCGCGTACGGTCGGCAGTAAGAACGTCGGGTTTACCAATGTGCTGCGTGTCTCCGGCAAACCGGCCGGCATCCTCACGCTGATCGGTGATATGGGCAAGGGCTGGGTGATGGGGTTTGCCGCGATGTATCTGCTGCAGGACGAATGGGCGATTCTGGTTGTCGCGCTGGCTCCCTTCCTTGGACATTTGTTCTCACCGTTTCTGGGATTCAAAGGGGGAAAGGGCGTCGCCACGGCGCTCGGCTCGGTCCTGGGTGTGTCGCCGTTGATCGGGCTCTTGTTGCTGCTGGCCTGGATTGCAGCCGTCGCGATCTGGCGCTACTCTTCGGGCGGGGCACTGACGGCCTTTGGGCTCTTTCCCATTATCGCTGCGCTGATCCATCCATCAATCGCGTTCATGTTCTTCTCTTTCGCCGTGAGTGGGTTGATCGCGGTCAAGCACAAGGGGAACATCGAGCGCCTGCGAGACGGGACGGAAAGTAAGATAGGGCAGAAGAAGGGTTAGGGTTTAGCTGTGGCGAATGCGTTTTGGATTTCCCAGGCTTTCACGGACACCTTAGGGTGGGCGTGAAAGCCTGGGAAGTCCAGTGCGGAGTAGTCGAGCTGGGTGAGGAGCTGTTCACAGTTGGCTCATGCGTGCTCGAATGCGCATCCAATGATAAACCCTGCTGTTCTCACGCGGGTGCTATTCCTAAGAGAAGAGCTAACCCAGCGTTACGTCGTGCGTGCCGTCTTTCTGCGTGACCGAGTTGAACGCCGGGTTATGCGTGTTGTTTGCTCAGTCAGTATGAGCAAGCTGGCCAGTGCTTCATTAACGGCCTTTGAGGTAGGGAAGGCCTTGGCGATAGCTGGTTCCAGCAGGACGACAGAAGTTCCTGCGGCCACTGCAGGATAAAATTTTCCTCTTTCCAGCCTTGCAAAGTCAGACCGTTTGTACTCGGAACGCATGTCGTCTTTACCCTTCTTCATATAGTTTCCTTTCACTGCGTGTCATGCGACGGGCACTGATGATTCGAATGACATCGGCTCGATATGTATGTGAAACAACCAGTGGTCGACCCAAGCGGGACATTCCGAAGGTAATATACCGCAGCTCGCTGACAGAGTGATCTGGATCGGGGCCGGAAAGGGCTAGACGATCCAGAAAGACCGAACCTGCTTCGTCGAACGAGACTCCGTGCTTGCGAAGATTGCTCTCGGCTTTGTGCAGATCCCACTCAAACGTCATGCGCCAATCCAGGCCCTTGTACTCTGCTTACCAATCTTTGGCTCAGACTCGACCTGCAGCCCTACTCACGCGAATGAGTTTAAACCAACTGCCGCTTGTTGGCTACAGTGAGCGCTCTATCCCACTGAGCCGAACGTGTTTACCCGGGTGAGGGCTAGAAGTGCAAGTTCAGCCCAAAGGTCACCATGTGGCCATTATCCTGGAATTGTTTATCATGCAGCGACGCATCCTTTGATTCGATTTTCTCAAGTCAGATATGATGATAGGTGCTATCGAGGGAGAGATGGTTGCTCAAAAAGAGCTGCAGGCCTGCTCCCACGTGTGCGCCGAACCGATGTTGCGTCTTGTCGAAGCCGTGAGGCCCTTCAACATTGGTAAAGTACCAGCCGGCTCCACCGAGAATGAAGGGAGACAATCGTTTGGTGCCGAATGGATAGATCAAGGCGGACCCTTGACGGGAAAGGTTCTGACGGTGGTGGAGCTGATGTCCGTCTTGCGATAGTCGACGGAGCCTTCAGCGGCGAGAAATTTGAACGGTGGAGATTCTCTGTTTAGGCCGCTCCACGTTCTGTACCGATATCGGCACTCTCATACAGTTCCTCAGGGGCGATGTCCGCACCATTCGGCCAGGCGACTGTCCAGCCGTCTCGAAAGAATTGCTGAAAGTACTTCAGGTCTTTCAACGGCTCAAAAACCGGCCCCTTCAGGTAGCGTCGGAAGTCGATAATGTTCTCAAAATTGTCATCGAAGGTCACATGAATTCGGTATCCATCTCAATATTCGGCCTTGATCACACAAGGGATCCTGTTCATGGTGCCTCCTTTCCCACCATCCATCCTACGAAGCATTATCTTCCTCCCCATGAATCCGTACCGCACTATCGCCAGCAATCCATAAGCGGCCCTCGATCCTTTCACGCTTTAGGATAGGCAATAACCCCTGCAAGACACGCAAGACATGCATTCGGCTTTGGCTACTGAGGCGCATGACGATGAGCCTGTCTTCTTGGCAAACTGCGGCAATCTGGGCATCCGGACGGTCTTGAAGCTCTTGATCCCAGATGGTCAATGTATCATGCCCACTATTGTTGAGGAGGGTAGAAGCGTCTGGCGGGAGATGCTCGCCGAGTTTGAAGCGCACTACGCTGCACCGGATCCTAGGTGGACAATCCGTTCACGTGTCAGTTCTGCGGCATATTGCAACGCGGCTTGAACGTCTTCTTTTGCTAGGTGGTAGGCGGTTGCAATTTGATCGGCAGGTTCTCCTGCAGCAATATTATCCAGAACAACCGATACCATCACCGCGTTCCTTTGATGCAAGGCTTACCATGGCAGACGGCAGGGTCTACTACAATGCGATCGCGCCAGGTCATGACAGCCACTATGCTCCAGGTAGTGCCATGGTTGCATAACAGCAACGAGCTTGCAAAAAATCTGAGAAGGAAACGTCACCGAATTGACTCTCTTCTAGCCTCTTCATATAATGCGACCCGTTCGTGGTTTGCCTTATCCGACCTGCACTTATGCAATCACGCTTCAATGAAAATGTCGTGGAAAAGCTGGCTAAACTTCGAGCCGGGTTGCGGCATGCGTTTGCCGTTGAGCCTGAGAATCAGCCGCTTGCCATAGAAGATGTCCAATTGCTGGAGCGGATCGCCGAGGTGATCGTAAAGCGTCGGATGGCGGCGCCGGCGACGATGTTCTTGGAATCCATGGGGCCGATGAACTTTCTAGGAAGCCAGGCGCTTCATTTCCTGACTCCCATTCTTGATTGTGCCTTTAACACCAAAGAAGTTGAACGGGTCGCTCGGTTACTCGAACGCCGCGACACGGTGACTCGTCTGATTGCCATCATTGAAGCCAAATCTGCTCCACAGGGAGCCACGGCTCGATGACTTCTACGATAGTGATCCCGCCTACGATCGATCATCCACTCAATGTGATAGTTGCAACTGATTGCGGCAGTACTACCAGCAAAGCCATTCTCATCGAGAAAGTTGGAGACACCTATCGGCAGACCTATCGGGGTGAAGCCCCCACGACCGTCGAGGCGCCGTTCGAAGATGTGACGCGGGGTGTGTTGAACGCCATCGCGGAAATAGAGGAACTGTCGGGTCGCAAGATTTTGGATGGCGATCAGATCATCACGCCTTGTCGCGACGGCAAGACGGGTGTCGATATCTACGTCTCGACCAGCAGCGCCGGTGGCGGCCTGCAGATGATGGTGACCGGTGTCGTGCAGAACATGACGGGTGAAAGCGCGCAACGGGCGGCGCTGGGGGCCGGGGCGATCGTCATCGACGTATTAGCGGCGAATGATGGCCGATTGCCGCATGAAAAGATCGAACGGATCCGTTCGATGAGACCGGACATGATCCTGATGGCCGGCGGAACGGACGGAGGGGCAGTGAGTCATGTGGTAGAGATGGCCGAGTATGTGGCCGCAGCGGAACCGCGGCCGAGATTTGGCGTGACGTACAAGTTGCCGCTGATCTATGCCGGCAACAAAGAAGCGCAACCGCAAGTCAGAAAGATCCTCGAAGCGAAATCCGCGCTCGTCGTGACGGACAATATTCGGCCAGTGCTCGAGCGAGAAAATCTCGCACCGGCGCGCAACAAGATCCATGATCTGTTTCTCGAACATGTCATGCAGCAGGCACCTGGGTATAAGAAGCTGATAGAGATGGCGGGTGCGCCCATCATGCCGACTCCTGCGGCAGTCGGGCTCATTATGGAAACCATTGCCAAGCGCGAACATCTCAATCTCATCGGTGTTGATATCGGCGGCGCCACGACCGATGTCTTCTCCGTGTTCGACGGGCTGTTCAATCGGACGGTCAGCGCCAATCTCGGGATGTCGTACAGCGTGTCGAACGTCCTGGCGGAAGCGGGGCTGGCCAATATCATGCGGTGGGTGCCGTTCACGATCGATGAACAGACATTGCGGAACCGCATCAAGAACAAGATGATCCGCCCGACGACCATTCCGCAAACGCTTGACGAGTTGCAAATTGAACAGGCGATTGCGCGTGAAGCCTTGCGTCTGGCCTTGATCCATCACAAGTCTCTGGCGACGGGATTGAAGGGTGTGCAGCAGGAGCGAACGATTTCCGATGTGTTTGAGCAGCAAACCTCCGGCAAATCGTTGATCGACATGCTGAAGCTGGATTTGATCGTCGGAAGCGGCGGCATCTTGTCCCATGCGCCGCGCCGGATTCAATCCATGTTGATGATGGTCGACGCGTACGAACCGATGGGTTGCACGAGGTTATCGGTCGACAGCATCTTCATGATGCCGCATCTTGGCGTCCTTTCGACAATCAATGAGAAAGCCGCGACCGATGTGTTTGTGCGGGATTGTATGGTCTATCTTGGAACGTGCGTGGCGCCGATCGGGCAGGGGAAAGATGGCGAGGTCTGTGCCGACGTTGACGTGACGTGGCCTGACGGGACGCTCACCAAGGAACAAGTGAAGTTCGGCGAGCTGAAGGTATTTCCACTGGAGTCTGAGCAGAAGGCCACGATCAAAGTTCAGCCTGCCAAAGGCGTCAGTATGGGGGCCGGCGCAGGGGTAGCGGTGACTCATGAAGTGCATGGTGGTGTCGTGGGACTCTTGCTCGATGGCCGGGGACGGCCGCTGAAACTTCCTGCTGAGCAGCAGGCTCGTGTAGCGGCCCTTACGAAATGGTTCAATGCCGTTGGACTCTATCCCGGATCGAGTACAAGCAATAAGGACTGACGCAGAGTTTCGGACGTCATCAGTATCTCAATCCTCAGTGCTCAGCACTCAGGACGTTCATTAAATGGCTCATTCCTATACTCCAGGTCTCACGGTGACGGATCGCACAGTGATCCATCGTCGTCGCATGTTGCCCCTTCCGGGAAAGGTCTTGGTTGCCGTCGGTGATCGGGTCCGGTCCGATCAGGTGGTGGCGAGAGCCGAGTTGCCCGGAAAAGTCTTCCCAATCAATCTCGCGAATCAGCTCGGTGTGACTCCAGGCGAGATGCAAGGATATCTGACGAAACGAGAAGGCGACACGGTCACGAAGGACGAGATTCTGGCAGAGAACAAGCCGCTCATTAAATGGTTCAAGACGGAAATTCGCTCGCCGGTCTCCGGCACGATCGAGTCAGTCTCGCTCGTCACGGGCCAAGTCCTGTTGCGTGAGCCGCCCAAGGTGCTGGAGTTGCTGGCCTACGTGGATGGCACAAGCATCGACATGATTCCGCAACAGGGCATTGTGGTTGAGACGACATGCAGCTTGATTCAGGGCATTTTCGGCATTGGAGGAGAAGCGTCCGGCGACATCGTAATGGCGGTGGACGCTCCGGACGAGCCATTGACACCGAATCGCCTCACGGCTGCCATGAAGGGCAAGGTGGTGGTCGGAGGCTCGTTTCTTTCCGCCGAGACGATGAAGCAGGCCAAAGCGGTCGGCGTGGCTGGTGTGGTGGTCGGTGGAATTCATGATGAAGATCTCCGTGCCTTGCTGGGTTATGACTTGGGCGTGGCCATTACGGGAACCGAACAGGTGGGGTTTACATTGATTTTGACTGAGGGGTTTGGGGCCATTCCGATGGCCGCAAAAACATTCAAGCTCCTCACAGCCCATGCCGGGCGGAAAGCGTCGATCTCCGGGGCCACGCAGATCAGGGCTGGCGTCATTCGCCCGGAGATTATCGTCTCACAGGGGAAAGAGGAGGCGAAGACAGCGAGCCAATCGCAACGGGAAGGGATCAGCCTTGGTGATCCCGTTAGGATCATCCGTGATCCGATGTTTGGGCGAATCGGCGCAGTGTCGGCGCTCCCATCCGAGCTGACGACGATCTCCACGGAGAGTGAGGTGCGTGTCTTGGAGGTCACATTTGCCGACGGGAAAACCGTCGTGGTTCCACGGACCAATATCGAAGTGATTGAAGGGGCGTGAGCTGGGTGAGAGGAGAAGGGTTGTGAGGGGAAAGTTGAAGAACCTAGGCATTAGCTCGACCCTGTTCTCGGTCTTGATGATCGTTTGTGTCGTGAGCCTCGTACCGTCAGACAGGCTGGCCCAGGCATCGGTGACTGCGCCACAGGATGTGCGGGTGTTCGATACGCCGAACGACGGAGGAGAAAGCCTTACCGTTCAGTGGGCGCCGATGCCATGGGATGGGCCGGACATCCGGTATCAGGTGTTGGTCGGTGATGCGTCCACTCCAGACCCTCAGAAATTGTCGGTCGTCTCAGAATTTCCATCCAATTCCAAGTACGTCAAAGACGTAAAAACCGCCTGGTGGACGAGGACGGCGGAGAAAACGTGGCATCAGGTCATCGTGAAGAGTGGGAAAGGCCTGGAGATCAAGGATGATCAGCTCTATGCCGTGGCCGTGGCTGCCGTTCAGGGTGATCAGCGCCTCTTCAGCACGGTTCAGGTCGCGACGCCGGCGGCCAACTGGTTCAATTGGAGCCAGCTCAATAATCTGATCATCGGACTTTCGTTCGGTGGACTGGTCTTCTACGCGATCAGTTACGCCAAGCGACATGAGATCTTTCTCCGCCGGATTCCAGGCTTGGATGCCGTGGATGAAGCCATTGGTCGTGCCACGGAGCTGGGCAAGCCGATTCTCTATCTCACCGGGGCCCATGACCTGCATGATCCATCGACGATCGCCGCAGCGGTCATTCTTGGGAAGGTGGCGAAGCGGGCGGCGCTCTATGAAACGGAGCTGATGGTGCCTCATCGCGAGCCGATTACGATGGCGGTGTGCCAAGAGATTACGAAGCAGGCCTACTTGGAAGCAGGGAAGCCTGATCTGTTCAAGGAAGATGCGAACTTTTTCATCACCTCGGACCAGTTCAGCTATACGGCGGCGGTCGACGGGATCATGTTGCGCAAAAAGCCGGCGGCAAATTTTTTCATGGGACATTATTTTGCCGAATCGTTGCTCTTGACGGAGACCGGAGCCAGTACCGGCGCGATTCAAATCGCGGGCACTGACGCGGACCACCAGTTGCCCTTTTTCGTGACGACCTGCGACTACACCTTGATCGGGGAAGAACTCTATGCCGCCAGCGCCTATCTCTCCAAGGAGTCGGTCCAGATCGGAACGCTGCGCGGGCAAGACATCGGGAAGGCCGTGATTTTGGCGGCGTTGTCCGTTGGAACCGTGTTGGCGACAATCGGAGTGGTCACCGGCGCACAATGGCCGCAGTTCTTTCTTGATCTTTTGAGGGATCTCAAATGATTTTTCTACGTCGACAACTTCCTCTGTTGATCACGCTCGTCACCGGGTTGCTGTTTACGGCTCAATACTACGTGCCGCATCCGGCTTCAGAGCAGATGCTCACGTCTGCGACGAAGTGGATGCAAATCGTCGGCGGGTTTGCGTTGATCCTGGGCGTTACGAGTCTGTTTCACCAACATGCGGTCAAGATCAAGCGCCAAGAAGCAGGTTGGGGCTATAGCCTCGTCCTCTATGTCGGCATGCTCGGCACGATCGCGGTCGGACTGTGGGCCAACGGCAAAGAGAGTGTTGAGGGCGCGATGACGGCGTTTGGCTGGGTCTATAACTTCATGATGGTGCCGCTGCAAGGTACGATGTTCGCCATCCTGGCGTTCTTTATCGCGTCGGCTGCCTATCGTTCATTTAGGGCGAGAAGTCGCGAAGCGGCGGTGCTCTTGGTGGCAGCCGTGATTGTGATGATGGGACGAGTGCCGCTGGGTGAGTATTTGATTCCTCTGAGCGGCGACGTGTCGTCGTGGATTTTAAACGTGCTGAACTCTTCCGTACGTCGAGCCATTCTGATCGGCGTCAGCCTTGGGGCCATCGCCTTGTCGTTCAAGATCATCTTCGGCGTGGAACGGTCCTATCTGGGTGGGGGAAAAGAGTAAGGGAAGGTTGTCGGTGCCCAGCCCTTTGCTTTCAGTATGGGAAGGGTGGGGCCTGATTGGTTGCTGATCGCTGACAGTTGTCAGCGGGACGAGTGGGTTACTGGTATGTCGCTCTCGGAAAGAATGCTCAAGATCGATCGGCGGATGATCTTCTTGATGATCGGTCTCTGCACGCTTCTGCCGTTACTGTATCCGGTCGGATTGCCGATCAAGATTTCTTCGGAAGTGCGTGGTGTCTACGATCACATCGAGTCGTTACCGGAAGGATCGGTGTTCCTGCTTTCGATCGATTTCGATCCGGCCTCCAAACCCGAGCTGTATCCGCAAGCGATATCCCTGCTTCGGCACGCGTTCAGGAAAAATCTTCGCGTCATGACGATGACGCTATGGGTATCCGGCACCGGGATGGCTGACCAGCTCGTGATGCAGGTGGCGAACGAGATGGGAAAGGAATACGGGAAGGACTACGTCTTTCTCGGATGGAGTCCCGGTGGGCAAGCGGTGATCATCAATATGGGGCAAGATCTCTATTCGACCTTCCCCAGTGACTATAGTGGAAAGTCCACAAAAAGCTTGCTCGTTTTAGAGGGTGTGCGCAATTTGAAAGATGTGACATATATGGTCAGTCTTGGCGCAGGACGACCAGGGGTTGAAGAGTGGTACGTGTTCGGGAAGGATAAGTACAAGTTTGAAATGGGAGGCGGCTGTACGGGTGTCATGGCGCCGGGACTGTACCCATTGCTGCGGAGCGGACAAATCAATGGCCTGATCGGCGGTCTTCGCGGTGCGGCGGAATATGAGAGCTTGATCGGGCAAAAAGGCAAGGCCGTGGCCGGTATGGATGCGCAGTCGGCGACGCATGTGGCGATCATCGTCCTCGTGATCCTGTGCAATCTGGTCTATTTTTCACAGCGGCGAGCCGCACGGGCCCAGGGGCATCTCGGGTAGGAGAGAGGGGATCTGAATGGACGCGGCAATCATCGGAGCGTGGGTTGCAACAGGGTTGACGCTCCTCATCTTCTCCTTCCTCTATCAAGATACGCCGCTCTTTAAATTTGCCGAACATCTCTACGTTGGTGTCTCGCTCGGATACACGATCGTGAAGACCTACGACACCGTGATCTTGCATCTCATCATCAAGCCGATCGTTGAGAACGGAGAGTTCGCGCTTCTCATCCCCGTGGCGATCGGGATGCTCATGCTGACGCGCTATGTGCCGAAGGCGGCCTGGATGTCCCGTTATGCGTTTGCCTTCATCGTGGGAATGGGATCAGGGTTGGCGATTCCGAGAACGATCTCCTCGTTCATCTTGAAGCAGATCGAAGATACCGTGCGCCCGCTCGTGTCGATGGTGGGACCGGACGGATTCACCTTTTCAATGAACCTGCTCAATCCGGCCAGCCACCTCAATGCCATTATTATCTTGCTGGGGGTCAGTTCGGTTCTGTTCTACTTCTTTTTTTCGATCGAGCATCGTGGCGTGGGAAAAGCGGTGGCGCGAACCGGCATCCTGTTCCTGATGATCTCTTTCGGTGCGGGGTTTGGGTACACGGTAATGGCTCGGATGTCGCTCTTGATCGGTCGACTGAGCGATCTCATCGAATTTTCCGATGCCTCTTATGGGCGCCCCACTATCTGGTTGGCGCTTGTGACAATCGGGGCGCTTGTGTTCATCAGCCGTTGTACAAGACCGGAGCCTTCCCAAGAAGGTCAAGGCTGAATCGGAGTAGGCCATGGTGTTTGCCTCTTCAACATGACCGCATGATAAGAACTTCACTCCGAGTCTTAGCCTTCTAGACCGGTTGCAGCTGCTCCCGTCCGTCCCCTACAATGGGACCACCATGACGTCGGGTGTCGCACAAGATTCCACTCAGTATCCGGTTCTCCGCAATCTACAATTCTCACCCATCAAACGAGGTGAGGATCAACTGGTTGTGCTGTGGGACCCGAGCGGCCTGAGCACCGAAAAATTGGTTCTTCCGCTCAACTTCTTTTTTATTGTGCAGCATTTTGACGGCAACCATTCCATCCAGGATATTGGGGCGTTGTACTTGAAACGGTTCGGCGAGTTTCTGCTTCCGAGCAAAGTCGAGCAGCTGGTCGCAGACTTGGACCAAAAACTCTTCCTGGAAAGTCCGAGGACTGAGACGGCTCGGCAACAGGCTTGGATCGAGTATCGACAACGGCCGTTTCGGTCGGCGGTCTTTGCGGGACGGAGTTACGAAGCCGACGGGAAACAACTCAAGAAGCAGATCGATGGCTTCTTTGCGTCGAGCGAGGGACCGGATTTCAAACCGTCGGAGAGCCGCGGCAAGTTGATCAAAGGCCTGGTGACGCCGACGTATGACGTGAAACAAGCAGGGCCGGTCTATGCCTGGGCATACAAGGAGTTACAAGAAGCTCAACAGCCGGACGTCTATGTGATTATTGGGACGGCTCATGCAGGCATGGAAAATCTCTTTGCCGTGACGGACAAAGATTTTGAGACGCCACTTGGCCTGATTCCGACGGATCAAGCGATCGTGACGCGCCTCAAGACTCTCGTTCCGGAGTGCGTTGAGGCAGAGATGGCGCATCAGTCTGAGCATGCGATTGAATTTCAGCTGCCGTTTCTCCAGACGAGCGTCGGCAAGCCTTTCACGATTGTGCCGATCCTCTCCTCATTTTCGGCATCCAGCCTGAACGATGTGACGGTGGAGAATTCAATCGAGCGATTTCTCACGGCACTTCGAGATGCCATCACAGACTCAGGAAAGACGGTGTGTGTGATTGCGGCAGGGGAATTGGCTCATCTCGGCCTGCGCTATGGCGACAATGCGCCACCCACCGATTTTTCGTTCCACCGTTCGATGCAGCGGGACTTGGAAATGCTGAAGCACGTGGAAGAGCTGAAGTCGGAGGAGTTTGCTGCGTACATCCAACGAGAGCAGGATCAGCGCCGCATCTCAGGGTTCTCGCCAATCTACAGTTTGTTACGCGTGGTCGAAGCTGAAAAGGGCCAGGTTCTCCGCTACGATCGAGGCATTACGGATCAATACAACTCCACCGTGACCTATGCCAGCCTAGCGTTTTTCTGACAGGCTGTCGAATCGTCCTCCAGCGGCATGCTGCCATTATAGTTTCGTGCTGCAAGATGCCCCATCACGCCCCAACTCTCAGAATGCTGAGGTCCAAATAATTGGACAGTGCAAGACCATGATTTCGTTCGATCTATCAAAGTTAATCTCGGAATTCACGCCCCATTCATAAGATCGGATAGTTGAGGCGTTTGCGACACAGTCTACAGCTGCAGTTCGAATAAGTCCTTCTCACATCGATACATTTCTGATTTTCGTGCATTTTCCTGTGGCAAGGCATGGCCCTTGCGGTATCGGAATTTCATCGGATGAGGGCCTAATGGTTTTGTCGTCCCCTGATCGATTTCTTCTCAAGGAGGAATCCATCACCAGCAGTTCGTCAACCGGGGATGATGAGAGGAGAGAGTGACTCGTAGTTCTATGGGCCGGTTTGATGAGCAGATGCGGGATCAAACGAGTGAGAGGCGTAAGGGGTTTTGTGACAGTGCTATTTCACGAGAAAAGGAGGCCGAGTGATGAGGTCTGGCTCTTTCCAACAGAGTGGGAGGCTGAGGAACGCTCGCGTCATGCGGCAACTCCTCGGCGTGGTCTGTTTGTTGAGTGGGTTCGCGATCGCACCGATGGCGTGGGCTGTCGAACCGCATGATCACCAGGGTAATCCTGGACAGGCGTCTTCGAAAAAGGTGATCTATCGTGAAGGAGGAGCGATCCTACACGACCGCATGATGGACGAGGTCAAGCGGCAGCAGGAATTCATCGGAAAGAAGGGAGGGTACAGCACAGGCGCCGGCAGCCACATGATGCAACAGGGGGTATTGCTGGTGGCAGATGATCCGGACAAAGTTGCGGTCACCGACGGACAGCGGTGTCCGGCACATGCGCCGGTCAAGGACTATCATGTCTCGGCGATCAATATGGAAATTACGCTGAGCCGGTTTCTCGACTACTTCCCCGGCTACATGTATGTCCTGAGAGAGGATCTTGAGAAGGCCCGCGCGGAGGAAGCCGCGAACAAAGCAGCACGCGACAAGGAGAACGATCCGGGTGCGGTCTCGAACGGGTTGCAGGGCGATGTGATTCAGCCGCTTGTCATCCGAGCCAACCAGGGCGATTGTCTCAAACTCGTGTTGCACAACGACATCGCCGACGAATCCACCAATCTCGTCATCAATGGCTCTTCGATGATCGTGTCGTCCACCGGCAAGCCGGCAACCCCGTCGAACCCGGATACGACGGTGGCCTCGGGCAAGCAGCAAAGCTTCGAATGGTACATCAGGCCGGACATGCAGGAGGGGGCCAGGTTTTTCAGGTCCCATGCTTCGCGCGAACAGTTCAATCAAGGCTTGATCGGCATGCTGGTCGTGGAGCCGCGCGGGTCTCGTTATCTCAGCCCCTTCGATGGGAAGCCGATGGCAAGCGGGTGGGAAGCGATGATCGAAGATCCGAACGGCGCGGATTTTCGCGAATTTGCCATCTTCTATCACGAGGCCGGCGATGAGGCGTTTCGTCTTCTCAATAAAAAAGGAGAAATGCTGCCGCAGCGTGACCCGCACACCGATTCGTATCGTCCCGGAGCGCGGCTGTTGAACTATCGCAGTGAGCCGCACGGCACCCGCATCGAGCTCCAGGCCCACATGGGGTTCTATGGTGATGAGTCCATGGCCTATGGATCGTATACGTTCGGTGACCCGGCCACCACGATCCCCCGCTCCTATCTTGGCGATCCGGCCAAGTTCAGGATGGCGGGCGGCTCAGAGATCGTCCACTCTCACCATCTGCACGGCGGATCCATCCGGTGGGCGAGACAGCCGGGGAACAGTCAGTTGGACTTCGCAGCCTCCAGTAATGGTCCGGTGAAGTTCCCGCTCATCAGCGACACCTCTGATCGTCTCGACGTGCAGTCCATCGGGCCGACGGAGATTTATGATCAGGTGATCGAGGGCGGTTCAGGAGGATTGCAGGCATTAGCCGGAGAATTCGTGTTCCACTGCCACATTCCGCAACACTACGTCACGGGTATGTGGGGGTTCTGGCGTGTGTACAACACCTTGCAAGCGCCGGGGTTCCAGACCGATGTGATGAAACCGCTGGTCGAGTTGCCGGACCGCGCCGGCCGTATGAGGACCGGCATCGCGAGCGATAAGCTCGTGGGCACGACGGTCGATTGGTATGGCGGAAAGAAATTCGAGATCACCAAGGACAAGAGTGATTGGAAAGCCAATCCGGTCAAGGTGTCCATCAAGGACTGGGTCGAGATGCAGGTGCCGCCGCAAGGCAAACCGGGCCACAAGATGACCGAAAAGGAGCAGACTCTGGCCTATGACTCGACGGTCAACGATTGGGCTTGGAATGGATCCACGGCTCTCACGGAACCGGAAACCTCGTACGAATGGGTGAACTATAAGTCGGCGACGCCGGGCAAGCGGCAGGAGATTCTCTTCGACCCGCGGAGTGGAAAACTGTCGTGGCCGTGGCTGCGGCCGCATCTGGGCCGTCGCGTGCCGTTTGCGCCGAGCCACAGCGGTGCACCCTGGTTGGAGCCGATCCACCGGCGCGATGACGGCAGCAACTCGACCGAGCCGCCGAGGCCGGGAGAGCAGGGACCCTGGAGTCTTTGCCCGGAAGGCGCACCGGTCAAGAAGTTCAACATCCATGCGATTACCTTGCCGATTACCTTGAAGGCCGCGACGGCCAAGACGCCGGCGATTGTCGATCCGGACGGTTTGCTCTATGTGTTGCATGAAGAGGAAGCCGAAGTCCGAAAGAATCGGGCGAAGCAGTTTCCGTTGGTCATTCGCGGAAATGTGCAGGACTGTATCGACGTCGTCTATAAGAGCGAGCTGAAGGATGATGCGCGGCAAGGGTTCTCCAGCAAGACGAATCTGCACCCGCACATGTTCCAGTTCGATACACAAGCCTCCGATGGTCCTATCATCGGCTTCTCGTATGAGATGTCGCTTCGGCCGTTCACGATTTTGAAGAACGAGCACCCGGGCAAGGGCATGCCGGTCCCGATGAACACCACGATCGAGGCGGATGCCGCCAAAGGGGCGATCAGCATCAAGGTCAAGGATGCGTCAACGTTCCACGTCAAGACGGAGCTGGGCGTGGGCATGGATGAAGTGAATGGATTTGAGTCGGCCCGTATCAGCAAGATCGACGGCAAGACGATCACCTTCGAGCGGCCGTTGCAACGTGCCCATAAGAAGGGTGAGATTGTCTCGGTCGAATGGATCCGCGAGCGTTGGTATGTGGACGCCGACTTCGGCACCACGTTCTGGCATGATCATGTGTATGGACTCGATTCGTGGGGGCACGGGCAGTATGCTTCGTTCATCACGGAGCCGCCGCGATCGACCTATCATGATCCGGTCACGGGGAAGGAAATCAGGAGCGGCCCCGTTGCGGACATTCACACCACCGAACCGGTGTCCGCGCATATCAAGGGGTCGTTTCGTGAGATCGTGACACATGTCATGGATTCCAATCCAAGGGCTGCGGAATTGATCACGACCGATAATCCGCAGGCACGGGTCGGCGCGATTTCCGTGGATGGGACGCCTTCGGCGGTCTATCCAGCCAGGTTGAACCTCTCGCCGATGACGTTTTTGAACGGTGGCGAGGCGACAACAGGCGGCGGGTACAACATGCGGGTCGAGCCTTTCTCGGTTCGTCTGGCAAACAATCCTGACCCATCGCAGTTGTTCAGCAGCCGGATCCACGGCGACCCGGAAACGCCGATGTTGCGGGCCTATCTGGGTGACCCGGTAGTGGTCAGGCTGCTTGAAACGTCGGCCAACGAAGTGCACTCCTGGCATGTCAACGGCCATTGGTTCCCGATGGAGCGGTATAGCAAAAACTCCATCCCACGCAGCTCGCTGCACGTAGTGATCGGAGAACGGTACGATGCGGCCATTCCGGCCGCCGGCGGGCCGCAGCAGATGGGGGGCGATTACCTGTACTACAGCGGACGGGCATCGCACTTTGCCGAAGGCAGTTGGGGAATCTTTCGAGTTCTGGAAAAGGCGGATGCGACACTCAAACCGCTACCGGGACGGCATGAGATTCCACAAGCAGCCAAGTCGGTCTGCCCGGCTGACGCTCCGGTGAAGAGCTTCAACGTCTCGGCCATCGACAAAGCGATCCGCTACAATAAGGGGACGCCTGGGACGATGGAAGTCGATCTGGAGCGCAAAATGGTTCTGGGCAATGAGACGGGCAAGATGTACGTGCTCGAAGGCGAGAAGACGAAAGTCGCGTCGGGTAGCCTTGAGCCGAGCCCGTTGACGTTGCACGTCAACGTCGGTGACTGCCTCAAGGTTAATCTGAAAAACGAGATGGCCAAGGAGCGAGCCGGATTCCACCTGGATAATCTCGCGTATGATCCGAAGGAGTCCATGGGCATCAATGCGGGCAATAATCCCGGTGATCAGACGATTGCGCCGGGCCAGAGTAAGACGTATACGTTCTACGCCCATCCGGAGTTCGGAGAGAACTCGGCCTTGATTCAGGATTGGGGGAACGTGATCGAGAATCCGCGGAACGGACTCTTCGGAGCCGTCATCATCGGGCCGAAGGGATCGCAGTATCGCGATCCGGTGACCGGTGAGGATCTGAGCCAGAAGAGCTCCTGGAGGGCGGATGTGATCGTCGATCGGACTGTACCGGGACACGAAAAGCGACAGAACTACCGCTCGTTTGCGCTCCTGTTTCAGGACGAGGACAATATCATCGGGACCAGCTTCATGCCGTACATCCAAAAGGTGGCCGGTGTGACCGCAGTGAACTATCGATCCGAGCCGACAGACTATCGGGCCGAAAAAGGCTGTGCGTACAGCGAAGTGTTTGCCTGCGTGAAAGCAGGAGACAGCCCGGTGACACCGACGATCTCGGCGCATGTCGGTGATCAGGTCGTCATTCATGTGCTGGGTGCGTTCAGTGAACAGGTCCAGCTGTTCAGCGTTGCAGGCCATGAGTGGAAACACGAGCCGTACATGAGCGGGGCGGACCTCGTGAGCACCATGGAGTTCGGCGGGTCCGAAGTCATCAATGCCTGGTTGCACGGCGGAGCCGGCGGACCGAACGGGATTTCTGGTGATTATCTCTGGCTCAACCAACGTCCGGGCTATCTTGATGCCGGACACTGGGGCATGCTGAAGGTCTTGGATCGTGACAACCGGACAATCCTTCCGCTGAGCGGCAAAGCCACGGCCACACAACATGCCGAGGGAAAATCCTCAGCGAAATCCCTCCCGGTGTCTGTGAAGGCGAAGGCCAAGTAGTCCAGCCTGGAGATCGAAGAAACGGGGGAATCTGGTTCGTACGAGCCGGGTTCCCCCGTTCATATTGTGCTCGCAACCTATCTTGAACCCCGGGCGAACCATACGGTAGAAAGATTCTATGAAACTGTATGGTGGGCGTCCGCTCGTCGGTCTGTTTGTCACGTGGCTGCTGGCGATTGTTCTTGGTAGTTTGCCGCGTTCGGCAGAGGCACTTGATTTTTCAGCTGATCGGATCATCAAGAACGGGAAGTCCGTGGTGATTGCGCATGTCAATGCGAAAGACGATCGATGGCGATTCGAGTTTTCCATACCTCAGCGTGGGGCCAGCGTCATGATCGTTCGCGCGGATCGTGGCACGGCCTGGCTGATTTTCTCCAAGCAGCGACTCTATGCGGAAGAGCCGATTGCCGGTGATCACCGGTTGGACGTAAGCGAGAAGATGCCGGGCGAAATCTCGCGCGAGCTGGTGGGAGACGACATACTGAACGGATACCAGACGGAGCTATTCGAGGTCACCGTTGCAGAAAATGGGGAAAGTAGGCAATACTATCGGTGGGTGACCAAGCTTCAGCGGTTTCCCATGAAGACCATGAGCAAGCAGGGGGAATGGTCGGAGGAGTTTCGCCGAGTGGTCTTCACGGAGCAGTCTCCGTTCCTGTTTGAGCTGCCACGGAGGCTGGATTTAGCCAATCAACCCGCGAACAGGCACCCAAAATCGAACAATCAGTGATGCAGGAGGGAGTGCGATGAAACGAGTCGTCATGATAGCGAGGCTCTGCCTCGCGACCTGTGTGTATATGTCTATCGCGGGCGGTGTCAATTCGGATGCTTGGTCGTATGAGTCGGAGACCGTGATCAATGGGGCAACAGTACAGGGAAAGATCAGCTTCGTGGGAACCGTGCCGGAGCCCAAGACATTTGAGTTGCGTCGCTATTATGACCGAGAGTATTGTGCGACGCTCTCCGACGGCAAGGGGCATCGTCTCTTGAAGGAAGTCAACGTTGGACAGGATGGCGGCCTCAAGGATGTCGTGGTGCTTGTGGAAGGCATTGAGAAAGGTAAGCCCTTCACGGTCACTGATGCTGAGGTGGAGGCGAGTCTCTGTCAGTTCATGCCGTTTGTCACCGTCGTCAGCGACAAGCGCCGTGTCACAGTGTTCAATCGAGATCCGGTCTCACATGACCTCCAAGGCTATGCGTATGGTCAATCCGGGGTGGATATCGTTCTCCATCGACCGGCGCTGCACGTGAGCGGAACGACCGATATGGTGCAGCTGGTCAAGGGGCGGAAAGTCTTCACCATGCAATGCGGGATGCACCCCTATATGCAAAATTGGGGGTATGCGATCGACAATCCCTACTATGCGGTGACGGGCCCCACTGGGGCGTTCGCGATCGGA
This sequence comes from uncultured Nitrospira sp., assembly GCA_964430555.1. Classification (GTDB taxonomy): domain Bacteria; phylum Nitrospirota; class Nitrospiria; order Nitrospirales; family Nitrospiraceae; genus Nitrospira_D. Next base: position 26,620 of record CAYSFU010000018.1, read on the forward strand.
GATCTTCCGCCAGGGACCTATCGCGTCAAGGCTTGGCATCCGATTTTGGGAAGTCAAGAACGGGACCTTACAGTGAAACCGAACGAGACGATCTCGCTCGAGTTCACCTTCGATGCGAAATAAGCGACGATGACGGATCTCCTCCTCACTGCGGTGTCGGGATGGGGAGGTCCGTAGTCGGTTTCAACGGACTCACGGCATTTTGATCTCGCCCAGGCTGGTAGGCGTCCAACATTTTTCGTACCGTCGGCATCACGTGATGTTCCGCTGAACGGGGAACTTTGACGCGCACGCCTCGCCCCTCGTTCCGACCCAGTGAAAAGATGTGGTGTTCAATGATCTCACCTTGCTGGCCATCAGTATAAGCGAAGATGAGTTCTTTCCCCGGAAATCCTGCGAGCGCTCTCTCCTGATCCGGCTGCCATCGGATGGAGATGTGTTTCTTGCCGTAGAGGTCTGTGATGATACGGCGGTGAGCCGAGGAAAACTCTTCGAGCGTCTGCCTCCCATCTTGGCTGCCGCCGCTGACGACATTCATATGGCCCGACATTGCGACAAGGCTGTGTTCGACCGGAGGGTACAGGATAATGCCGACCCCATCCGGCATGGGATTGCCGAGACGCCAGTCATTGGGATAGCGAATGGAAAAGCCGAATCGGGCATTGGTGTAGAGCTTCCACCCGACTCCATCAGTCGTGTCGATCACGGCACCGAACGAGGGCTGAACGTGTGGGCCAACTCCCACCGTCATCAGAATCAACAGAAGAGAAGCCTGGATCATGAGGTTCTTCATAAGGCAGTGTGTTCCTCCACTACTGGATTGACCGCGCACAACGAAACCCGACCGTGGCGGCACGCTGTCCCGGTGATGCGCCGCTCCTGGTCGCGGTCCTGAGCAATGCGGGTGCACTTTTCCACGACCCGCCTCGCACCACTTTATAACGGCTTTGGCGCGCGCCACGCGGATTGCGGTCGGGCATCGTTGCATAGTAATCGATTCCAAACCAGTCGTTGACCCATTCGGCGGCATTCCCGGCCATATGATGCAGTCCATAGGGGCTTTTGCCTTCCTCTCCGCTTTCGACCAATGCCACGATGGGAATTTCATGAACGTGATACTGCCCGAACATCGCCACCCCTGTCGCCGGAGGCGCCTGTCCCCATGGAAAGAGATTGCCCTTCTCTCCCCGCGCAGCCTTTTCCCACTCAGCTTCGGTTGGGAGACGTTTGCCCTGCGTACTACAAAAGGCTGAGGCCTCATTCCAGGTTACGTACAGCGCGGGCCAATGAGCCACGGTCTCGAGCGGCACGGCGTGCACGCTGGTTACATGGTCGATCAACTTACGGACTTCATGAGGAACAGGGCGCTGTTGCTGTTGAAGCCAATGGACATATTCTCCGAGACTCACTTCATCTCGGTCAATTTCAAATCGACTCAACCACACATGGCGCTGTGGTTGTTCTGTGTCATCATAGGGCGACGCAAGGCTGAAAGAGGGTTGAGATATCCTGGCAGTTCCCATGAGGAACACCCCCTCGGGGATCAGTATCATGCGCGAGGTGTGGGCGAACGCAGCAACACGCGTAATCTGTGGAATCTCCTGTGCGCTGTCGGGCGTCGGGTTCAACAGGATCACGAAGAGTGCAATAATCGGATAGACGCGGAAAGAACCAAGAAGAGGTCTCATAGCTTTCAGTGCTGTGCAGTCTACCTGATCTCTCCCTTGGTATGACATGCATGATTCATGTTTGTTGGGAGTCTGTGTTGAAAGGTACCGGTGTGCTCAACATGAGTTGCGATCTCCTTCATCATCCGTGGGATTCGTCGATCCACCGTCGCGGAACAGCGTATTGTTCGCTCCTCCTCTGGCGGAATACGCATCGTTTGCGTGAGTGGTTGCCAGATGCCATCGCAGACTCAAGTGAGTGAGAGGTGACATCTCAATTGTCCCATCCTGCCCCAATTTAGCGAGCAACACTGTCCATGGAATTGGACGGTAATAACTATCTGATTTCAAAGGCTAGATGAAAGAAGGCATCGTATATTTTCAAATTCGAATAGCGTGCGTCATACAATGACGTGGTTGCTCGTTGCGAGAGAGATGTTTTCTAACGTCCCGTGAGAACAGGAAAAGTTCTGTTGATGACTTGAGATGTTTTGAAATGGCACAGTGCTTGCGTTGGTGCGTCATTGCTGGTGAGGGGTGTGGGTGATTTTGGACCGGCCTCCGAATGACCCAAAGTCCTTCGCAAGAAGGAGCCCTTCATCAGCTCTTCCTGTATGAACCGCTTAGGAAGGAGGACGGAATAAATGTAGGAGGGTGGCTCCGCATCGTCTGTCGATATGTCTTCTGCTCATCGCTGCACTCTTGATCCCTGATAGTAGGAGAAAAAATTGTTGGTTCCACTGGTAAACTCTTGACATTTTTATTTCAGAGAACCAATATGTGCCACATTAGTTTGATAAGTACCACATTATGGCGCTGTGTGATTTCGAATCACTAAAGCTATGACAGTGTTGTCAGGTCAGTTCGTGTGAGTTTGTTTAACTATCTGTCTACATTCGAGGCAGATTTAAGCGAGGGGAGGCCACTTATGCAGGATTGTCCTTCTAGTATTTTTAGGAGGCGGAGGAGATCCAGTATCGCACGGATGATGCAGTCCGTGCTGTTGACTGGCAGTCTGCTTTTCGCACCTATGATGGTTGCGGCGGAATCGGGTGATCGTCAGCATGGTGGACATGCGACTCCGGTGGCGATGCCGGGCTGGGCTCAGCAGCTGAAGGGACAGACGGTAGTTGAGAATGCCATCGAGGGGCACGCGGACAGTTCGCAAAAGATGGAGATGCAACATCACCGGTTGATGGAAAAGTTGGAAGCGCAGGCTCAGCAGGATGCGAAGGCCCAGCATACTTCCGGCGGATTCAACGGGATGTCGATGATGCACCAGTATATGGGGCAGGATGGAAGCAGCTTCCTCCTCATGACGGATTCCGGAAAAGGTGAACCGGTCTTGAACTCGGGAGGGAAGTGTCCTGCTGGCGTGCCGGTGAAGCAGTTCGATGTGTCGATGGTCAACATTGAGATCACGTTGAACCGCTGGCTCGATTTTTATCCCGGTTATATGTACGTGTTGACGGAAGATCTTCCAAAGGCGCGTGCAGAAGAAACGAAAAACAAAGATGCTCGTGAGAAGGACGGATATGATCCGGGTGCCGTCACCACCGGATTGCAGGGGGATGTGATTCAGCCGCTCGTGATGCGTGCAAATCCAGGCGATTGCGTGAAGATGACACTGCGCAATCAAATGGAAGGCGAGGACGGCAGTCTCTTCATTCAGGCGTCCAGCATGGTCGTGGCCTCGTCCGGCAAGCCGGCGACGACCACGAATCCCGAATCGATCGTGGCACCAGGCAAGACGCAAGAGTTTGAGTGGTATATTCATCCGCAGATGCAGGAAGGTGTGCGTCAGTTCCACTCGTTCAGTCATGACCGCGAGTTGACAGTGCTGGGACTCTTCGGGGCGTTCGTGGTTGAGCCGAAGGGTTCGAAGTACGTCGATGCCTTGGGAAGCGGAGGGCCTGCTCCTGAAGTGAAGAGTGGGTGGCAGGTGAATATTGATAACGGGTCAGGACCTGATTTCCGTGAGTTTGTGCTGTTCTATCATGAGGTCGGAGATGAAGCGTTCCGTCCGTTGAACAGGAAGGGTGACTTCTTGCCTCAGCGTGACCCACTGACCGATGCCTATCGTCCGGGTGGTCGTGCGATTAACTATCGCAGTGAGCCGTTCGGGATCGATCAGATGCATCTTCAGCACGAGTACTTCGGGTTTGAAGATGAATCGATGGGATATAGCTCCTATACGTTCGGTGATACACCGACCACGATTGCTCGTGGTTACTTGGGTGATCCGGTGAAGTGGCGGATCGTTCATGGTGGATCCGAAGTGTTCCACTCACACCATCCCCATAGCGGAACAATTCGATGGCAGCGGAGCCCGCGCACCGAGTCCACCGATCTTTGGGCCATGGGTGCGGATGGACCAGTAAAGTATCCGGTCGTGCGAACCAAGTCCGATCGTGTGGACGTGGAAGTGGTCGGTCCGTCTGAAGCATTGGACCTTGAACCTGAATGCGGTGGCGGTGGTTGTCAGCATCTGGCCGGTGAATTCCTGTATCACTGCCATGTCGCGCACCATTATGTGGCAGGGATGTGGGGCTATGGACGGTTCTACAACACCCTTCAAATGGGTGCGGCTCATACGGACAGCATGCCTGACCTCCGGGAATTGCCGGATCGTCAGGGTCGGATGAAGCTTGGTGTTTCTTCGGACAAGTTGATCGGGACCACGGTCGATTGGTTCGGGAAGACCTTCAAGATCGTTGACAAGGGTCAGAAGACTAATTGGAAGTCCAATCCGGTGGTGGTGAACATCAAGGATTGGGTCGAGATGTTCGTCCCAGCCCAAGGGAAGCCAGGGCATACCGACAATGAGAAGGGGCAGATCCTTGCTTACGACTCGACGGTATGGGATTGGAAGTGGGATGGAAACATCGCGCGCGGCGAGCGTGAAAGTACCGCGCAGAATCCGAAGTATACGTGGGCGGCCAAGTGGGACGACAGCACCAGGCCTGCCATTCTGTTCGACCCGACAACAGGCAAGATGGCGTGGCCGTTGTTCAAACCGCACTTTGGAAAGCGTGTTCCGTTTTCAGCCAACCACAGTGGCGCGCCTTGGTTAGAACCGATTCACCAAGACGAAAATGGTGAGCGGACGTCCGAACCGGCAATGCCGGGAGAACAGGGACGGTGGAGTCTCTGTCCGGATAACGCGAATCGTAAACACTACAACATTCACTTCGTTCGTATGCCGATCACCCTGGCTAAAAAGCAGGGGAAAGAGCCGGCCATGGTCGACAAGGACGGCTTGATCTATGTGCTTCATGAAGAAGAGCGTTTGACCAGAGCGAACGACGATATGAAGCTCCCTGCAGTCATTCGTGCCAATGTGTATGACTGCGTGGACGTGCTTCTGACGAGCGAGTGGGATGACGACGACTACACGAACTTCCAGTCGTCTAAGATCAATATCCACCCGCATTTCTTCCAGTTCGACACAGGGAACTCTGATGGTGTGATTTCAGGGTTTGAGTATGAGATGTCGGTCCGGCCGTTCACCATGTGGGGAAAGAAGACGAAGCATGGATTGCCGGCGCCGATGGTTGCAAAGCTTGAGGGCGCGGTGAAGGCGGGAGCGAAGTCATTCAAGATCAAGATGGCTCCAGGCGCCACCCCGTTCCATGTCAATACCGAGGTTATGGTAGGCATGGATTGTTTGGAAAAGGGGAATGATCGGACAGCCTCGTTGCCACGGGACAAGAGCTGTCAGGAAGTTGTCCGGATCAAGGAGATCAAGGGCAATCAGGTTACCTTCTTTAAGCCGCTGAAGCACAATCACCCAGCGGGCGATCTGGTGTCGCCGGAGTTTGTCCGCTATCGGTGGTGGGTGGATGTGGACATGGGAACGGTGTTCTGGCATGACCACGCCTTTGGTGCGACGACCTGGCCGCATGGCGGGTTCGGCGTGACGATCGTGGAACCGTACGGCTCCACGTATCATGATCCGAAGAACGGCAAGTTGGTCTACAGTGGTCCGATCGCGGATATCCATAGTAATGAACCGATCGGAGCCGGCGTCAGCGGCAGTTTCCGTGAATTGATGGTATCGATCCATGACACGGTGCCGCACACGGTCAACGTTATTGAAGCGGGCAATCCTCCTGGCCAACCGATTGAAGTGGCGTTGGAAGCCGGGAAAACCGTGTCGTTCCAGATGCCGGAGAAGATCCTGAATGCTCCGAATAAGTACATCAACGGCGGCACGCATACGACCGGCAGCGGCTTCAATTTCCGCGCGGCTCCGTTTGCGCAACGCTTGTCAAATAATCCGGATACGTCAAAGCTGTTCAGCAGCGCGATCCATGGAGATCCTGGTACGCCGTTGATTCGTGCGTACACTGGTGACACGTTGGTGGTTCGACTGTTGCACCAGCTTATGAATGAATCCCATGTCTGGACCATTTCCGGCCATACCTTCCTCACGGAGCGGTATGCGGCGGATGCCAATCGGAAGAACTCGATTCATATCGGGATCGCCGAGCGGTACGATTTGGTCACAAAGGCCGGTGGTTTCCAGGGTATGCCTGGGGACTACATTCACTTCAACGGACGAAGCTCACACTTCGCGGAAGGTGGATGGGGGATCTTGCGGGTACTGGACAAACAGGTGCCCGACCTGATGCCTCTGCCGAAGGGAACCAATCCTCAAGGTATCCCTGCCACGCCGAGTTCGGTGTGTCCGGCTGATGCCCCGGTGAAGAACTTCAGCGTAGTGGCGTTGGATCGCCCGATGAAGCTCAATCCGAAGGCGCCGGATACGATTGAAGTGGACTTCGAGCGGAAGATCGAGATGACCATGCCGGAAGGCAAGATCTTCGCGCTGGAAGGCGAAGCGACGACGGTGTCCAGCGGTGCGACGCCGCATCCGTTGACGCTTCGTGCGAACTTGGGTGACTGTATTAAGGTGAATTTGACCAATAAGATGAAGGCAAGTCGGGCGTCGTTCTTTGCGCCTGGTCTGGCCTTTGATCCGAAAGATAGTCAGGGGCTGAACGTCGGCAACAACGGCGGCGATCAGACCATCGGTCCCGGCGAGAAGCGTCAGTACACCTACTATGCCCATCCGTCCAATAAGGAGACAACCTCCTTGGTGTGGGACGGTGGCAACATCGTGGTGAATCCACGGAACGGGTTGTATGGCGCGATGATCATCGGCCCGCGCGGGTCTCAGTACCGTGACCCTGTGAGCGGTGCAGATGTATCAGAGAAAAATTCTTGGCGGGCGGACGTGATCGTGGATACGACGCTGCCGGAGAATGTCGGGAAACGGAACTACCGAGACGTGGCCCTCTTCTTCCAAGATGAGGACAACATCATCGGAACTTCGTTCATGCCGTATGTGCAGAACGTGGCAGGGTTGACGTCGGTGAACTACCGCGCCGAACCGTACAAGTTCCGTGAAGATCAAGGGTGTTCGCTTGGAAAGATCTTCCAGCCTTGTGTGGTGGACAAACCGGAAGATCCTGCGACGCCGTTGATCGAGGCGCACGCGGGCGACGCGGTCAGGGTTCACGTGATCGGCGCCAATAGTGAGCAAAACGGGATGTTTGGTATCGAAGGTCATGAATGGCCGATCGAGCCGTATATGCCGGGCGCTGACATGATCAGTGTGGTGGAGTATGCCGGCTCTGAAACCCTCGATGTCTTCCTTCGTGGCGGTGCGGGTGGTCCGTATCGTCAAGTCGGTGACTTCGTGTGGTCGAATCAGCGGCTGCCCTACACGCAGTCAGGGCAGTGGGGGTATCTCCGGGTATTGCCTGCAGGTGATACGCGGATTCAGCCGCTCGGCGCAGCTGGTGCTGGGGCCAAACGGGCTGAAGTGGCACCGCAGCCTCAGGCTATTCCGACCGCGATGAAATAGCGGAATCGAGATAGCATCGTATCTGTGGGGGAGTCGCCTGTTTCATGCGGCTCCCCCACGTGCGTTTTTGACGGCAGTGCCTCTATCATGTGCGGAAAACAAGAGAGTGGTCGAGTTGAATAAGGAGTAGTTATGAACCTTATGGCAATCAGTCGATGGATCATCGGGTCTGCAATACTGGCTATGAGCGGTCACGCTTCGGCGTATGAGGTGTCGGCGGTGTCAAATGGCGGCACTATTCATGGCTCTGTCCAGCTTGAGGGGCAGGTTCCGAAGCCGAAGGGGTATAATCTCACGACGTTACCCGATCCCTTTTACTGTGGTCGTATTTCCGATGGACAAGGGTGGCGGATCTTGCAGCCGTTCAATGTGGGGACAGCCGGAGAGTTTCGAGATGTGGTGGTGTATCTTGAAGGGGTCGAGAAAGGAAAACCCTTCGAAGAAGAGAGCACTCCTCAGATTGAGGCGAAAGACTGCCTCTTTCTTCCATTCACAATGGTGGTGCGTGATGACCAATCGGTGACAGTCACCAACATGGATCCCGTCATGCACGATATTCAGGCCTATGAAACGTCACATCTAGGAGCACGGGTATTGTTCAATGTGCCGCTGCCGATGAATCCAGAGCATCCCCGTAACTTCAAGGATCGCAGTGATGCCGCGATGTATCACAAGCATATGGCCGGTGCTCCGACGAAACAGTTGGTGAACCTCACCAAAGGTCGGCGGATCTTTGTCATGCAGTGCGGGTTTCATGCTTATATGGAGAGTTGGGGCGTGGCGGTCTCGAATCCCTACTTCGCGAAGACGGATGAACAGGGGCGGTTCGTGATTACCGATGTGCCACCTGGGACGTACAAGTTGGTTGTCTGGCATCCCTATGTTCGGACTGTGAATGAGCAGACCGTCACGGTGAAGCCGAAAGAAAACGTGGAGGCAACCATTGCGGTTCAAGCTCCGACCGGTCGCCTGTACGCCAACGAGGTGTTGGAGCACGATTATGTTCGTTATAATGTGACGGACGAAGCCCAGAAAGAAATTGATCCGATGATTCAAAAGCAGAAACGGTGAGGGAAGGTCGGATCGATGCAGAGTGAGGAACCAGGGACATCACACGGTGGCCTGATACGATACGCATGGATGCTTGCCTTGTGTAGTCTGTTGTGGCTCAGTGCGGTTTCGGCTATGGCTGATCACGAAAGTTCCAAGCAACCGTCGCTGTGGGCCCCACGTGATGAAGCGGAACGATTGGGCGCGATGGAGGTGCCCGGAGGAATGGTGCCGGTTCCGGCAGGATCGTTTCTCATGGGGAGTGACCCTCGAAAAGATCGTGCTGCCGGTCCTCAGGAACAACCGCAGCACCAGGTCTATCTCGATGGGTTCATGATCGACCGGTTCGAGGTGTCAAATGTTGAGTATCTCAGATTCGTGCTCGGGACAGGAGCGGATTGGCCGAAGTTCTGGCGAGGGAATCCATTTCCGGAAAAAGCGGCGATCCATCCCGTGATTAACGTGAGCTGGTATGAAGCCGACGCCTTTTGTCGGTGGGCCGGCAAACGGCTTCCTACCGAAGCCGAATGGGAGAAAGCGGCACGTGGGGTAGATGGCCGGATTTTTCCTTGGGGGAATGAACCGGCTGGTTGGATCAAAAGCAATATCGCCCATCCCGGGTCGAAACGAGGGTTCAAGTACCCTCCGCTCGCCAATATCAATCGCTATGACAAAGGCGCGAGCCCGTACGGAGTCTATCAGATGGCGGGTAATGTCAGCGAATGGGTTTCGGATTGGTTCGATCCTGAGTACTATCGGCAGGGGCATAACAAGAATCCGTCAGGGCCAACAAGCGGAGAGTTCAAGGTGTTTCGTGGAGGGTCGTGGAATGAAGATCCGGAAGTTGCCCGCTCCGCCGGTCGCAACGGCGGTTCACCTGATCGAGAGAGTTATTTGACGGGGTTCCGCTGTGCGAAGTCAGGAGATGATGGGAAAGCTGAAGCATCGAATCTCGGCCGAGATGCGACCGTACCGACAGTGATGCGGTTTTCAAAGTGAAGATTGCTGAGGTGGTGGGTGTCGACTCGTAAAAGGAAAGGAGGTCTCACTATGAGAGACGTACAGAGAAAAACATGGCGCGGAGCTGGTTGGACCATCCTCATGCTCAGTACCATCACGGCGATGGCTCCCGTTGCATGGGGGCTGGATACACAAGACATTACGGTGGAATGGACGGAAGCCGGGAAAAAAATGGCTACAGAACGTGTGGCCAACTGGAAGCCGAAAGGGGAATTGATCTTGGTGCCCGCGGGAGAGTTCTTGATGGGTAGCGACAAGAAAACGGATCGATTGGCCTATCGAGGCGAGATTCCACAACGGCGGGTCTATCTCGATGCCTTTGAAATCGATAAATACGAAGTCACAAATCTTGAGTACCTGAAATTCATTCTCGCGACGGGGCGTAACCCTCTGTTGGATTGGCGTTACGATGGTGGGAATTTCCAAGAAGCCATGGCGCATCATCCGGTCATGCGCGTGGCGTGGCAGGACGCTGACGCCTATTGCAAATGGGTGAACCGACGGTTGCCGACCGAGGCGGAATGGGAGAAGGCGGCACGGGGCAACGATGGACGAACGAACCCCTGGGGAAACCAATCTGCAGGCCTGAGCCGAGCGAATTTCGGCAGGACGGGGCTTTCGGGACCCGTGCGGGATCGGCCCGAACGGTTGTTGATGTACCCGCCGATCATCGACGTGGACAAATATGAAAACTCCGTGAGCCCCTATGGCCTCTATCAAACGATGGGGAATGTGGCCGAGTGGGTCTCCGATTGGTATAGCCGGGATTACTACAAAACGGCGCCTGATCGAAATCCTCGGGGGCCGGAAACCGGAACCCAAAAGGCCTTTCGTGGCGGTGGCTGGATGGATAGTACCACCACGATGAGGGTGGCTATGAGGAACGGGACCGATCCGAACACCAAAATTAATTGGTTGGGATTCCGTTGTGCGAAGTCGGTGACCGAGGATCACTCAGTGATGAAGACTTCTCACGCCCAACATGCAACATCACATCTGGAGGCAGCGCACTGACCCATGGTACCGTGCAACAGGAGCACGCGCTGATTCAATGAGCTGATTAGACGAGGAGCGTATATGTTTGTCACTGGGCTTGCGTCCGACATGACTCGTGCCGGGTTCCCCGATCTTCGGCTTGCGGCGTTCGTGCTTGCTGTTCTCGTTCTATCGAGCTTTCCGCAGCTGAGTGACGCAGCGCCTGGAGGAAAGACCGAAGTGCTGCCTATACAGAAGGCTGCCCCTGCGGCAGTGGTCATCGAGGCAGCCGGCACCGAGTCGGAATTGAGACGCCAGATGAGAACAAAGAATGGTGTGGCGGAGTTGGAAAGCGGGGCCGTTCGGTTTTCGCTCGCACCCACGGGGAGCTATGGGTTCATTGCCTCAAAGCAGCTTGGGTTGGCATTGGTGACACAGAGCCCGGATTTGCTGTTGGAACGGGCGTCCACGTCGTCCGGATCCTACGAGATTCATAAACTCGGCGATGGGAGCGGGCTCTTGGTTGGGTTTGTGGGGAATGAGGTCGTGACTCAGATCAAGCCGAGCGAACGGCTGAAGAGCGTACGGATTGTTCTGTATTCGAATCCGTTCAGCAAGGCCACGACGATCGCGGCAGTTCCGTTAACGAAACTCATGGTCGACCAAATGCCGCGTCGGATTGAGCCCAAGCAAACGGATGGCCCTGTGTTGTTGGAAATGGATTTACAGGGCACGGCTAATCGCAAAGCCCCCAGTCAATAGGCGGTGCCATGGTGAGTACGGAAAGCATGGTTCGTCCGTGAACGGTTTATTACACACCTGTCGCATTGGAATCGTCGTCGGCATCGCTCTGCTGCTGCCGATGGCTGCGTTGGCCTATGAGGTCGTTGATGTCCAGCATGGCGGGACGATTGAAGGCATCGTGACCTTGAGCGGCGATCTTCCGGAGCCGAAGGGATTCAATCTCATCACGTTTCCTGATCCTGTCTACTGTGGCCGGATTTCAAATGGACGTGGGTGGCGCTTGTTGTATGATTTTGTCGTCGATGCTCAACGAGGGTTGAAGGATGCGATTGTCTTGCTGGAAGGAGTCGAATCAGGCAAGCCCTTTGATCTCTCTGTACCGTTGATCGAAGCCCGAGATTGTAAGTTTGCGCCGTTTATGACGGTCGTTCGAAATGGGCATGCGGTGGAAGTCGTCAATATGGATCCGGTCATGCATGATATTCAGGGGTATGAAACGTCGACGGAGGCAGGCAACCGCGTCTTATTCAACACCCCACTGATCATGAATCACCAGCATCGGCGGGGCGATCTCCATGCCATGCATAATCATGCGCCGGGCAAGTCATTGGTCGGACCGGTGTATCTCAACAAAGGTCGTCGGACGTTCTATATGCAGTGTGGCTTCCACGCGTACATGGAGAGCTGGGCGATGGCGGTGAATAATCCCTACTACGCCTTGACTGATGCTGAAGGGAAATTCATGATCGATGGTATTCCGGCTGGCACGTACCAGATGGTGGTGTGGCATCCACAGACAGGCCCTGGCACGACGAAGCTGGTGGAGGTACAGGCTGACGGGAAATTGATCGAACGGATCTCGTTGCCGGCTCCGAAGGGGAATCGGACTGCTCATAAAGTCATGGACAATCCTCGATTTGGCCTTGAGTCTTTGGGGTATCCCATTGATATCCAACCGGTGGTTGAAACTCAACGGTAACAATTGATGCGGAGGTGGACAACGAGGAGAGCCTGTCAAGGGATGCTCCTGGTTCTCGTTGTGGTGACTGTGATCGGCCTGCTCGGTATTTTGTAGAGCCACCGGGGTACCGGAAACGGCGGGAGGCTGCCGGTGAGAGACGCGAGGAGTAAGGGATGAAGCTCTTGACGAGTCGATGGTGTGCGATCGGCGTGTTCGCCCTGATCTGGCTGCTCTCCTCTCTTGACGGCAGGGTGCTGGCAGGAACAACGTCCGGTCTTCAGGGAATTCACACGCTCTACGATCAGAAAGAATATCAGAAGGTCTTGGAGGAGTTGGCCAAGCTGGACTCGAATACCGTCGGTGCGCCTGATACGCGACGACTTAAAATTCGTACATTGTTGAGGCTGGGGAAGCTGAAGGATGCCTTGTCGGATTATGACGATCTTGCGCAATCGTTACAGCATGACGATCAAGCGATACTCCAAGAGGTCGCGCTGGCCTTCGTGGTCGTGCTCACTCAAGATATGCGGGAGCAGATGCGCGGTGTCGCCTATACGGCGCTGAAGGAGTGGCAGAGTCCCGAGGCGGTTCCCTTTTTGCAAGATGGGCTCAACGACGGGTCTGGGCTTGTTCGTGCATTGGCAGCTGAAGGATTGGCGAAATTGGATGGTGGGCGCCGGTCGGCTCGTTTTCGGAAGGCCTTGGATGATCAAGCCGCGTTAGTCAAAGAGGCGGTCCTCAAGGGACTTGGAAAAACCGGAGATGCCTCAATCATCGGGCTCGTTGAACCGTTGTTGCAAGATCCTGAGGTGCGGGTGCGCGTGGCGGCGGCCGAAGCCATGTGTCGCGTCGGACGCAAGCAAGGCTGCGCGTTGTTGGAACGCTCAGGGAACGCGCCGAACCCCGATGAACGAGGTGCGGCGATTCGCGCGTTGGTCGATTTGCGAGGAGCGCAGGTGTTGCCGATTCTGATCGAAGCCAGTCAGCACAAGCAACCATCGGTTCGCGGTGTGGCTGCCATGGGGCTTGGTCATGTGGCTAAGCCGGAGGTGCTCACGGTCTTGAGTAAGCTACTGAGGGATCCGCTCCCTCCTGTTCGCGTGGCCGCTGCCGTGAGTCTCGGGCAGCTCCATGGTGTGGATGCGCGGCCTCCGTTGAGAACGGCGATCGCGGAAGACCCTGATGCGTCTGTCCGGGCATTTCTGGTCGGAGGATTGCTGGAGCAGGGTGAACGGTTTGACGAAGTATCAGGCCCAGTCTCGGCTCTGGCCAACATGAAGGAGCCGGCCGTCCGGACGGCTCTCGCGCGAGCTCTCGCCAGAGCCTCCAAGGAGAATCGAGCAGCAGCGCATTCAGTGGTGAGATCGTTGTTCGCAGATACGATGCCTCGTGTCAGGATTGCAGCGATTAAAGCGATGGCGAAGCTGGATGGCGTCGAGGCATTTCCGATTCTGAAGCAGGGGCTCCATGATGAAGATGACGCGGTTCGCGCGACTGCGGGAGGGGAGCTGCTCCGCATGATGCCGATCAAGGAGTAGTGTCGACGGGCATTGGTCTCACCCATGATCGGTTCTGTCGCGAGCGAGAGGTTTCCGTAACATGTGTGACATTCGGCTCAGCTCCATCCGCATGACGGTCGTCCGTGATGCTATGAGACGATGATCGGATGGCTGACGCAAAGAGTAAGGAGTCATGTCTGATGGCTATTCGAGTGTGGATTGGTACGGCAACGTTCAGTATTCTGTTCGGCACATGTCTTCTCTTGGCTGAGGCGCAGTCGTTGCAGGTTGTCAACGCACCGCCGAAAGGAAAGGATCGTGCGCCGATGATCGAAGTCCCATCAGGTTCATTTCCCATGGGGGTTCCACCAGGGGATCGTGATGGAGGGCGAGACGAGTATCCACGTCATGAGGTATTCGTGGATTCGTTTTTGATCGACCAATTTGAAGTGACGAATGGTCGCTATCTCGAATTTGTCAAAAGTACCGGCCATCGTATTCCGCAGAATCCGACACATCCGACGAGAAATCTTTGGCAAGGCGACACCGTCACCGAGTCAGTTGCCGAGCGTCCTGTGATCAACGTCGATTGGTTTGATGCGGATGCCTACTGTACATGGGCCGGTAAACGGCTTCCCTCGGAAGCAGAGTGGGAAAAGGCGGCAAAAGGGACATCCGATCGCCGATTCCCATGGGGAAATGTCGAGCCGACCGCAAAGCATCTGAACTACAACCAGCGATGGGTCGGCGAGAAAACACTCATGCCCGTTGGAAGTTATGAAGCGGGGAAGAGTCCTTATGGGGTGTATGACGTGGTCGGGAATGTGTGGGAATGGGTGAACGACTGGTATGATGCGCGGTACTATGAGAAGAGTCCGTCCAAGAATCCGACAGGCCCCCAGGAAGGCACCAAGAAAGTGATTCGTGGAGCAGGTTGGCAGAGCGAAACGCCGACGGTCCGCATCTTTACCCGCGTCGACAGTGATCCGACGATGCGCAATGAGTCCACCGGCTTTCGCTGTGCGGCCGATGTTGGCCTACACTGATCAACGCACGATCAGTTTGGGTTGATCCCTTACATGCCGGGTGCCGGCGGCTCCTGTGTCTCTGGTTTATTGAAATCTTCCAATGGTTGAAAGTTAAGGGGAAGATTGAACAGTGAATCGAGTACGGAGCGCATCTTGACGTGCTGGTATTCCATGATCCAACTTCCGTCTTTCTTGGCCAACTTCATGGGGAAGTGAATATCCGTCGCGATCCATTGATAATAGGCATCAACCTGCTCGCCTTGCCTTGTCGTCACTTCGTATAGGATCGTCGGATGTCCTTCTCGAACTTCCTGGCCGATCTCCTCCCGCGAGACTTCACCAGGCAAGGTTTCTGTCACTCTGAGATCCTGCTCGGTGTTGTACGGAATGGTCTTGAAACGTTTCATTCTTGAGAGCAACAGCCACACAACCTGTTTATCTTTGCGCACGATACTGATATTGACCGGTCCCATCGTATGGTGTTCAATACGCCACATATTGTCGCGGTAATAGATATTGGATTTTTGCGATCGTCCATTGATTTTCGTGATCTGATCGGCCGTAAATTCCAAGGCTTGGGCTGGAAGGATTGGGAGAAGAATGCCGCACGCAATCATGAGGGTCTGCCGAATTTGATGCCAGCCAAGTCGTTTCATCGAATGGACTCCATGTTTCTTGTTCTTTCCTGATCGGTAACCGATCAGGTGCCGAGTAGCGCACGAATGTCGATTATGGGACATTCGTGCTTGATGAGCGTGCGCATCGAAACCCGATCGTCGCGGAACGTTGCTGGGGAGATGCGCCGCCTCTTGTTGCGGTTCTGAGCATGATACGAGCGCTTTTCCACGAGCCGCCTCGAACGCCCTTGTATCGTCCTGTGACGGGTCCCGGCGGATTGCGTTCCGGCATATAGGCGTAGTAGTCAGGGCCAAACCAATCGTGCACCCATTCAGCGACGTTTCCGGCCATATGGTGTAGGCCATAGGGACTCTGGCCTTGATCAAGGGCGTCGACGGCGGCGAGAATGGGGATCTCATGCACATGATGTTGTCCGAACATCGCGAGTGAGGCGCTTGGGGCAGTCTCACCCCAAGGAAACAGGTTGCCTTCTGATCCTCTCGCTGCTTTTTCCCATTCGGCTTCCGTCGGCAGTCGTGCCTGTCTTGCTGTGCAGAATGCATGGGCTTCAGCCCATGTCACGTAGAGCGCAGGCCATCGTGTCAGGTTTTCGTCCGGGATGAAATGGATCGTGATGACATGCCAGAGGAGTTTCTGCAATTCATCCGAGGGATGCTGGTGCCGTTGCTGCAAGAAAACGAGGTACTCCCCGAGACTGACTTCATCTCGGTCGATCTCGTAGGCATCCAGCCAGACGTGATGTTGGGGAAGCTCCGTATCATCGAAAGGAGTCCAGTTTCCATAGGGCGCGGTGGGGATGCTCTTGCTACCGTATTGAAATGTGCTGGCTGGGACGGAGACCATCGGGGATGGTCGGGCCAGTTCCGCGATAGCCGTTAAATGGGACGCCAATTCCGGTGACGGTTTTGCCCCAGCTTCCGTGAGTGCAGGGGTTCCACAGATGATGACGAGGAAGGAAAGAACAGTTGCGGGCCATGGACAAGAATCCAGCATGCGATCGTCTCCAGAGGGGCTCATCGTGGGGCCGGAGGGCGCTGCACGACAGGTGTGAGGTCGACGGCTGACAGGGGCTCAGCCTTGTCCAACGACTGTCAGATTACCACAGAGGCCGACAGACCTGCACCCGGGTTGACCGGGACGATGCTGCGGTCTTCATCGTGCATTGGTGCGAGGAGGATCGGTCGTGTAGGAATGATGTGCCTCTTGCCTCGCTGTCTTGAGATGCCATGAAACGCTTGGGTAGGATGAGTGCCTGCTGCGAACCAGTAGAGGTTGACCGAATGTGTTGAAAGAACCCGTTGATTGTTCATGGAAGGAGCATGAGATGATTCGCTATCAGTCGTTGAAGATGGGCTACCTGTGCGTCTTTGTCTTGTGTATGTGTGCGCTCGTGCTGATCGTCGCAGCCCCTGCCGGAGCTGAAATGACACCACTCACTCCGGAGGTGTTTCAACGTGCAAAACAGGTGACGGTGGGTATTTTGGCCGACACACAAGATCAACGAGTGCCGGAGAAGTTCGGAAAGGTTTCCGTTCGAGGCACGGGGGTACACCTCCGAGACGGATACCTGGTCACGGCCAGGCACGCTGTGGAAAAGCACGACCCAACGACCGGCACCATCATCCAGAAGCGAATTCGTATCCTGACGAATGATCTTCACGAGCTTCCAGCCGAGCTCGTCGGCGACAGCGCATTTATGGATGTCGTGGTCTATCGAGTGGCCGAACCGCATCGTGCAAAGTTACAGGCTGGAACAGCATTTGTCACCGGAGACGTTTCACCAGGTATGGAGGTCTTTACGGTCGGTTATCCACTCGGGTGGGGGCCGACCATGGCGTTTGGCCGGCTTGGGAATACCAATACCTTCCTTCAGACCGTTGATACCCGCTTGATTCAAGCCGACCTCTCAGCTTGCAGCGGCAACTCAGGAGGAGGACTCTTCAGCGGACAAGGAGAGATCGTGGGGATCATCCATGCGGTGATTCAGAGCGATAAGGAAGAGACCCAGACCTATTGCAGTCGCATGGCGTTCGCGATCCCAGGTGTGCTCGCCGAACGTATCGTCAACGCAGCGCTCTCTGGAAAACCGCTCGCTTTTTCCAAACTGGGTCTCCATCTGACGTCGGTCAAGGATGGCACGAAGCTGCGTGTGGCCGTGAAGGACGTCACCGAACCGGCCAAAGCCGCGGGTCTCCAGAGACACGATGTGCTGTTAGCCATTGAAGGCACGGAGGTGATCGATGCCGCCCAGTTGAAGAATTTTCTGATCGAGCGCACCACCCCAGGTCAAGATGTGTCCATCAAAGTACGCCGAGTTGATGTCGACTTGACGTTTCATGTGGTGCTGGGCGGCGGGTAACGGCAGTTCATCCGTGCCCGGACGACTGAATTGATCGGCTATGCACAGCACCCAGTGATCTTCCGCATCGTGTCACGGTCGGCAGACGCGGGTGTTTCCGATTCTCTCCTGCATCAAGTGACGAACCGCCACGGCCTCGGTGCGCCCGTCGGTGTGCTGGGGGCCTTGTCCTGCCCCTGGAGTTTTCTTGCGTGCGATGCGTAAAATACAGCATTCTCGCGCGAGGCATCGATGAGAATCCGGACTATTCGTGGGCGGATCGTATGGGCCATTGTACTGGTGGGCTGCGTACCGCTGCTGATCGGACTCGCGCTGGCCTATGTTTCGGGCATGCAGTCTCTTCGAGATGTGATCGGAGGCAACCTACAAGCGATCGCGGTCCAGGTCGCTGATCGAGTTGCGATGCTGGTTCAGGCCGAAGTCCAGAGCGTCAGGTTACTGGGCTCCGCACCGCTGCGCGTGCGGCAGCCGGTCGAAACAGCTAATCGGGCTTATCCCATCGAGCGCGAAAGGATCCAACGCCTCATTGCGGAGCATCGGCAAGCGTGGGAACGAGGAGGGGAGGGCGCTGCCCTGCTTATCGACACCGAACTTTCTCGGTTTTTGCTTGAAACAAAGGTTCACGGAGGGGACAAGGTCGTCGGCCTGCTGATCACGGATCAGTACGGGGCGTTGGTGGCGGCAAGTTCTCAACCGGATCAGTATTTTTTTGGCGATGAACCATGGTGGAGAGCGGTCCATACGGGGAGCGGCGATCAAGTGCATATTACCGGCCTGATCCAGGAAAGTGAGGGGTCGTTCCGGTCTTCCGAGGAGACGATTGATATTGCGGTACCGATTCTCGATGAGCGCCAGCGTGTTGTCATCGGAGCCGTCAAAGCCTCGTATCGATTCGATACGCTCCTCGCCATGATCAAACACATTCATATCGGGCAAACAGGCCACGCCATGCTCTTTGACGCTACCGGAAATCCGCTCGTCTGTCCGATCCTCCCGAGGCAAGCCCATCGGATTCCGAGTCAGCTCATGGCGATGATTGTCTCGTCAGAGGCCGGTTGGGGGCTCGCGGAAGACGACGGGCATGGCGCGACGGATACGGTTGTGGGGTACGCGCCGGTTTCCAAACTGGCGTTGCCCGAGAATCCATGGCATGTCTTTGTGCGTCAACAGCCGGCGGAAAGTTATGCGCCGATTCGAGATCAAATGCGGAATCTCGCCATGATCGGATTGGTGATGCTGGGACTCTTGTGGGCGATCGGCCGGTATGTGGCGACGCGCATTGCACGTCCGATACACATTCTCCACAGCGGTGTCGAAGCGATCAGCCAAGGGACGTATGATCGTCCGCTCAATGTCCAGACCGGTGACGAGTTTGAAGAGTTGGCTGCCGCAGTCCATCGCATGGCCGACAAGCTGGCGGCTTCGAGGGCCGAACTCGAGGGGCTCAATAAGGATTTGGCCAGACGTGTGGAGGAAAAGACGCAAGAGGTGACCAGGCACGTACGAAGCTTGGAACTCGCGGAGCGTCTGGCCACCTTGGGGAAAGTTGCCAGCGGGATCGCACATGAGGTGAATAATCCTCTGGGGATCATTTTGAATCGGATCGAATGCATGGAAGCAGATGCGGCCCGGTCGCCGATTCCGGATGAGGTACGGCAGGACCTGTTTGCGGTCAAGGGGCAGGCGGAGCGGATTTCCAGAGTCACCAAAAGTATTCTAGCATTCTCCCGGGGATCGGTCTCAACCTTAAAGCCGATCGATCTGAATTGTATTGTGCGTTCGTGCATCGGCATCGCCGGTGAACGGGTTTCGGCTCTTTCCGTGGGGTTTGAATCCAGTCTTGCTCCATTACTGCCTCCGGTCATGGGTGATCGTGATCGATTGGAGACGGTCATCCTCAATTTGATCAACAATGCGATCGATGCGGTGAATCCCTTGGGAAGGGAAGGGATCGTAACGGTCCGAACAAGACCCATGCACATGGATGGAAGGCTTGGGGTCGAAGTGATCGTGTCCGACAACGGACCCGGTATTCCGAGTGAGGTCATTGGGCGAGTCTTTGACCCATTTTTCAGCACCAAACCGGCTGGGCAGGGAACCGGCTTGGGGTTATTTCTGACCTATGGGATCGTCGCGGATCACCGAGGTCACATTGAGGTGAAGAACGGAGCGATCGGCGCACTCTTCTCAGTGGCCTTACCGGCCGTCTGGGGTGACGCGTCGGTTGAAGAAGAGGGAATATGGGAATCGCAGGAAAAGTTCTCATCGTAGATGACGAGCGAGAGGCGTTGGAAAATTGTCGACGTATTCTCAGCCGAGTGCCGTATGACTGCATGGTAGCTTCGGATCCGAATGACGCGCTCGATATGATTGAGCGGGAACGGCCCGGCCTCGTGTTGACGGACCTGCGGATGCCCAAGCTGAATGGTATCGAGGTTCTGACCGCGGCCAAACGAATGGATCCGGCGGTCCTTGTGGTATTGTTGACAGCCTATGCCACCGTGGATACGGCCGTGACGGCCATGCGGCACGGTGCTTTCGACTACATCACGAAACCATTTACCAGCGATGACTTGGTGCAAGTCGCGCGGAGGGCGTTTGAGTCTGCCCCGTCTGGGCTGGATACTGATGCGCGTGTTGGGGCGCCAGAGGAACGAATCTCCTCGCGTTCGTCGCGCGAGGGCGCTCGACTTGTCGGGAATAGCCGTGCCATCAGAGAAGTGTTGAGCTTAGTCGCCAGAGTGGCGCCGACTGATTCCAACGTGCTGGTGTACGGGGAAAGCGGAACAGGAAAAGAAATGGTGGCTCGGATGATTCACGAGGCAAGCTTTCGCGCCGATCTTCCGTTTGTTCCGGTGGACTGTGTCTCCTTTCAGGACTCTCTTTTGGAAACGGAACTCTTCGGTCATGAGAAAGGGGCTTTTACCGGTGCCCACACCGCCAAGGCTGGTCTTTTTGAGGCGGCAAACGGCGGCACGATCTTTCTCGATGAGGTCAGCGGAATGACCGCAAATCTGCAGGCTCGGTTGCTCCGCGTGCTGCAAGAGCGACATGTGCGGCGGGTCGGTGGAACACGGTTCATGCCGTTGAATGTTCGTGTGATTGCGGCGTCCAATCAAGATCTCGAAGAACTGTGTCGTCGAGGGAGCTTCCGCGAGGATCTGTACTACCGCCTGAACGTGATTCCCCTCACCCTTCCGGCGCTCAGGGTACGCGGGGAAGACATTCTTCTGTTAGCCAATGAATTTCTCACGCGGTTCGTCCAGAGAGTTCGGCTCGATAGCGGGCAGGCTCCGACGATTGATCCATCCGCAGCCGATCTGCTGATGCGATATGCATGGCCAGGTAATGTGCGGGAGTTACAAAATGTGATGGAGCGAGCCGCCGTATTGGTCGACGGGACCACCGTCACAAGCGCCCATCTGCCGGAACGATTCCTAGCGCTTTCGGAGAGCGAATCGTCGCAATCCGAATCAAGCTCGTATAAGCTCGCCAAGCAGCAAGCGGTGGAGTCTTTCGAACGAGGTTTCCTAATCGATCTCCTCAAGCGGAACGACGGACATATGGGACGAGCCGCACGTGAAGCAGGTGTGGATCGGAAGACCATCGAACGCATGGTAAAAAAACATGGCCTGCGCGGCTCCTTGTAATGCGGGCGAGGATCGGTTTTTTGACGTTTGATGGGGCGCCCATGCCCCATTCGCTTTTATTCCTGGCATTATTGCCATTCCTGGCTTACATGGGGTCTCTCTCAATCCGCACTCACTCAAAATGGGGCGCAACGGTCCCATTTCTGTGATGGCTCATCTGACGTATCGCCTCAAAATATCTTGAAAATAGCTTGAAACATACTGCGTGCAAGTCAGGAACAGGACTTGCTCCAGTATGGAAGATTTTGAGGAGATCGTAGTGGTGTCTCTCAAAGCCATTGAGTTGTCCAGCAGGGGATGGGAACGAGAGGATTGGCCTCCCCTCGCTGCCTCCGATTGTGATCGGCTCCTGCTGGACTTTTATTTTATCCGTATAGATTGGGCGAGATCTCTACAAGGTCGTTTCATGTTCCACTATTCCCATGGAGGAGGCTGAACGTATGGAGTTATCAAGGAAGGTCGCGTGGTTGGTGATAGGGGGACTCACCGCCAGCTTGGTGTTGGCCGGTGCGTTATCGGCTCGAGCGATTATGTTGCACGATACCCACGTGGCACCGGATTCAACTATGGATGCGGCAATGCCGGTCCATGCGCAAGCTGGTCCAGCGTTGATGGACAAGATGTCCAAGGCCGTCGAACAGATCGAGAGACAGGTCCATACAAAAGGACCATTCCAAGGGGCCAGTGCTCATGCGATGCAGCAGGGCGTGCTCCTGGTTGCGGATGACATGGACAAGGTGAAGGTCACGCAGGGGGGACGATGTCCGGCTCATGCGCCGGTTCGGGCTTATGATGTGACCGCGATGAACGTCGAAATCACGGTCAATCGCTTCGGAGACTTTTATCCGGGCTTCATGTATGCCCTGACTGAGAATGTTGCGGGAGTGCGTGAGGAAGAGGCGAAGAATAAAGCGGCGCGGGAGAGCGAGGATCAGACATTCTCCGGCGGGGCGGTGTCGAACGGCCTGCAGGGCGATTTGATTCAACCGTTAGTCATTCGTGCCAATCAAAGTGAGTGTCTTCGAATCACGCTCCGCAATCAGATCGACGGTGAGCCTACGAATATGATCATCAATGGCTCGCAATTGTTGGTGGCCGGCACCGGCAAGCCGGCGACGGCCAATAATCCGGAGGCGTTGGTGGCACCGGGGAAAAGCAGTGAATTCGAATGGTATATCGCCCCGGAGACACAAGAAGGTGGGCATGCGTTTCATAGTCATGCGTCGAGAGATCAGTATTCTCTCGGTTTGTTGGGGTCGCTCGTAGTTGAACCACGTGGATCCCGCTTCTTGAGCCCCTTCACCGGCGAGGAGATGAAGAGCGGCTGGGAAGCCATCATCGATAAAGAAAAAGGCGCGGACTTTCGGGAATTCGTGATTTTCTATCATGAGGCCGGCGATGAGACCTTCCGCCTCTTGAACCGCAAGGGGGACATGCTCCCACAGCGTGATGCGCATACCGATACCTATCGGCCCGCGGCGCGGCTGTTGAACTACCGGAGCGAACCGCATGGAACCCGATTGGAGATGCAGGAGCACTTGGTTGGGTTTGCCGATGAGTCGCAGGGGTATGGGTCCTATACGTTCGGTGACCCGGCGACGACGATTCCGCGTTCCTACTTGGGTGATCCCGCGACTTTCCGCATGATCGGTGGTTCGGAAATCGTCCATTCGCACCACCTGCACGGCGGGTCGATTCGTTGGGCGAGACAACCTGGAACCAGCAAGCTGGATCCGACATTGTCGAGGAATGGTCCGGTGAAGTTTCCGTTGATCAACGATACATCCGACCGGTTGGATGTACAGTCAATCGGGCCGTCTGAGATCTATGATGAAGTGATCGAGGGGGGATCCGGCGGGTTGCAAGCGCTGGCAGGGGAATTTGTCTTCCATTGTCATATTCCACAGCACTATGTGACGGGTATGTGGGGGTTCTGGCGCGTGTACAACACGTTGCAGGCTCCCGGGTCTCAGACCGACGTGATGAAACCGCTGGTGGAACTGCCTGATCGAAAAGGGAAGATTAAACCAGCCATCAGCTCAGATCAGCTGGTCGGCACGACCGTCGATTGGTATGGCGGGAAGAAGTGGGAAATTACCAAAGATAAGACGGACTGGAAAGCCAATCCTGTCAAGGTCTCCATCAAGGATTGGGTTGAATACATGCTTCCGCCTCAGGGATTGCCCGGGAAGACGGAAGATCAGGTAAAGCAAGCTCAGGCAAATGATCCCACAGTGGTGAACTGGAAGTGGGACGGGGCCTTGGCTCTCAATGAGCCGGAAACTCCCCACAAGTGGGCGGATTATGTGTCGCCGACACCGTTAAAGCGGCCTCCGATTACATTTGACCCGCAGACTGGGAAGTTGGCATTCCCCTGGTTGCGTCCGCACCTCGGGAAGCGTCCGCCCTTTGCCCCGAACCATGGTGGAGCTCCGTGGTTGGAGCCGTTCCGTGTTCGTGAGGATGGGACAAGAGATACTGAGCCACCGAAGCCTGGTGCGCAAGGTCCGTGGAGCCTGTGTCCGGAGAATGCACCTCGGAAATTCTTTACGATCCACTCAATTACGTTGCCGGTGACCCTGAAGCCGGCGACGGCGAAGACGGCGGCACTCGTCGATCCGATCGCCATGCTCTATGTGTTGCACGAAGAAGAAGCGGACGTGCGAAGCAATCCAAAACGGCAGGTGCCGTTGGTCATTCGTGGCAACGTGTACGATTGTGTCGACGTCATCTTCAAAAATGAAATTCCGGACGATGCGCGGACCGGCTGGTCCAACAAGATCAACCTGCACCCACACTTCTTCCAATTCGATACGAGCGCGTCCGATGGTCCGACCATCGGGTTTTCGTATGACATGTCCCTCAGGGCCTTTACGATGTTGAAGGACCCGCAACCGGACAAGGGCATGCCGTTGCCAGGTAATACGGTGTTGACGGCAGATACCAAGGCCGGTTCACGAAGGCTTACCGTCGCCGATACGTCAAAGTTCCATGTCAATACGGAGCTGGGCGTCGGCATGGATGATCCGAAGTACTTTGAGGTGGCGCGAATCAAGGCCATCAACGGCAAGACCATCACATTCGATGCTCCCTTGAAGCATGCGCATAAGAAGAACGATATCGCCAGCGTGGAGTTTATCCGTGAACGCTGGTATGTCGATGCCGACTTGGGGACGGTGTACTGGCATGATCACGTCTTTGGAACCGATACGTGGGGCCATGGGCTCTTTTCAGCCTTCATCACGGAGCCTCCACGATCGACGTATCATGACCCGGTCACCGGGAAAGAGATTCGGAGCGGCCCCATTGCGGACATCCATACGTTGGAGCCGGTCTCGGCCCATATCCGTGGAAGTTTCCGCGAAGTCATGATGCATATCATGGACAGCAATGCGAGAACGGCAGAGCTGATCACGACCGACAATCCTCAAGCGAGAGTCGGCGCGGTCACGGTGGACGGTCCCCCGTCGCACCAGTTCCCGGAGAAGATCAACAAGTCTCCGATGTGGTTCTTGAACGGTGGTGAAGCCACGACCGGCAGCGGCTACAGTATGCGTGTTGAGCCGCTCAGTGTGCGCCTCGCCAACAACCCGGATCCGTCGAAGCTCTTCGTCTCCGGTATCCATGGTGATCCGGGTACTCCGTTGTTGCGGGCTTACCTCGGCGATCCGATTCTGGTTCGGGCGCTGGTTGGCTCGGCCAATGAAGTGCATACGTGGCACGTCACCGGGCACTGGTTCCCGATGGAGCGGTACGCCAAGGACGCGATGCCTCGCAGCACGGTGCATCTCGTGATTGGTGAACGGTACGATCCGGCCATTCCAGCGGCCGGCGGACCGCAGAAGCAGGCGGGTGATTACCTCTATTATAGTGGTCGCGCGTCGCACTTTGCGGAAGGGAGCTGGGGTATTTTCCGTGTGTTTGATGAGCGGCAAGGTGATTTGAAGCCGTTGCCTGGGCGTGAGCAGATCCAGAAGTCTGCGCCGTCCGTGTGCCCGGCTGATGCGCCGGTGAAGACGTTCAACGTGTCGGCGGTCGATCAACAGATCCGGTACCACGATGGGGCACCGGGTGTCATGGAAGTCGATCTCGAGCGGAAGATGGTCTTCGGCAATGAGCAGGGTAAGATGTATGTCCTCGATGGGGATCGTGGTCGGGTCAAGGCCGGCGAGTTGAAGCCGAGCCCGCTGACGCTGCACGTCAACGTCGGTGATTGCGTGAAGGTCAACCTGAAAAACGAAATGGCCAACGAGCGGGCCGGGTTCCACGTCGATATGATGGCGTTTGACCCGAAGGACTCGTTTGGCGCCAATGTCGGAAACAATCCCGGTGACCAGACGGTCGCTCCGGGTCAGAGCAAGACCTACACCTATTATGCTCATCCGGAGTACGGTGAGTTGGCCGCACTCATTCAAGACTGGGGCAATGTGGTGGAAAACCCGCGAAACGGGCTATTCGGGTCCATCATTGTTGGCCCGAAGGGTTCACGGTATCGGGATCCAGTGACCGGTGAAGATGTGACGATGAAGAGCAATTGGCGCGCGGATGTGCTGGTTGACCGGACCATTGCAGGGAATGAGAATCGGAAGAACTACCGGGATTTTTCCTTACTGTTCCAGGACGAAGACAACATCGTCGGAGTCAGCTTCATGCCTTACATCCAACAAGTGGCCGGTATTACGGCGGTCAATTACCGCTCTGAACCGACTGCATGGCGGATGGAAAAGGGGTGTGACATCCCTGAGGTCTTTGCCTGCGTGAAAGCCGGGGAGACACCCTCGACTCCGTTGCTCCAGGCGCATGTCGGCGATCCAGTGGCGGTTCACGTTCTGGGTGCCTTCAGCGAGCAGGTGCAGCTGTTCACGATCGATGGGCATGAGTGGCCGCATGAGCCATACATGCAGGGTGCCGATCAGGTCAGCACCATGGAATTTGGTGGGTCGGAGATCATCAATGCCCACTTGACCGGCGGCGCGGGTGGTCCTAATCGGATCGCTGGTGACTACATCTGGAAGAATCAGCGTCCGGCATACGCCAACGCTGGCCAATGGGGCCTCTTCCGAGTCCTTCCCGTCGATGACCAGCGGATCAAGCCGTTGACGCCGCAGGTACCTCCATCCAAGACGGCCAAGCAAAACGGGAAAGCGAAAGCCTCTCCCGCTTCGCTGAACGTCAAGTAGGTAAGTCCGGTGGCGTACCCGCTTGATCGCGGGTACGCCGCTCCTGCCGCACGATCTCACAGGTTTTGACCGAATACGGTGTTCCCTCTCTCAGAAATCTCTAAGAGCGTTCAGTTGAAATGAAGACTTTCAAACGCGTACCATTTTTGCAGAGGACTAGCCCATGGCTTTGTTGCATGTTCTGATCAGCGTCATACTTATCCAGGTGGTTGGGGAGTCGACAGTCATGAATGTCTTTGCCGATGCGGTCACGGTTGCACCCGTGAGCCGGGTTGAGGTGGTGCTTGCCCATCAGTACCGGACTCGAGAAGCTGAAATAAAAAAAGAGTTTATCCAGGCGGGTTTGACGAATGTCCACTTTCAATTCGCGAGAATGGGACAGCCTCCGCAGAATATCGGACTGGGTCGAGAAGTGCCGGCCGATAAGGCCCGAGAGGTCATTCGTTTGGCCATGAAGTACAATCTTGGTGTCGGTATCTTGTTACCTGAACGATTGTTCCCTCCTCGCTTCGTCACGATCGCGTCGTCCAATTATGATGACACAGTCGAGTATCCCATCACGCAAGAAACGTTAGAACAGCTTCAGGACCCGACTCTGAGTACGGAGGCATTTCACCGGCTCTATCGGGTTCTTACGTCAGCGGCCATCACTCCGAAAGGACAATACTGATGCGACGAATGCATGACGCTCGATGTGGAAAATTTAGTATGGTGTCGATCCTGAGCGTCATGATGGTTGCGATGCTCATTCCGAGAGATGATCGGTCGCTGCTTTGGGCTGGTGATGTAGATCAGACGATCCTGGAACAGCGTGATGCTTTGCTACTGAATGCCGAAGATATGGTAGCCCATGGAGGCATGGGCGATGCCAAGGCGATCGTGCATCATTGTGGAGAAGTTGCTCGATTGGCCGACCTCCTCACCAAGCAGTTGCCTGCTTCTCAACGGGGACGTGAGGCAGGGGTTGCGGCTCTCAATGATGTGGTTCGCCATTGCAAGCGTGTTGCGGATATCGGGGTTCATGCTGATCCCGGTGTGCTACTGGGACCTGCCATCAAAGCTCGAACGGCTGCTCGCACTGCAGTGAAGGCGCTTGGGTTGGTGAAATAATCTCACGACTGGACTATGGCAGCGCATCTTGCACCCGCCAGTTGCGCGGGTGCGACCAGGATGAGAGGTTTGCGCAGTCGTTCCGAACACTCGTCAGTGCTTGTTCGTTCCAAGCAATAGAAGTCGTCGGAGCAGAGCATACCGGTTGGCATTCCGTCCGGTTTATGGAATATAGTGACATGATGGTCGTCCACGATCGTGAGGATGTGCCTGTGGGCTTCTACCTCGGTTGAGGCTAGGAGGGAGTGACAACGATGAAAATTTCCGTTCTTGGCGCATCGGCGGGGATAGGACTGCATTGTGTGCGGCACGCATTGCAGGCGGGCCATGAGGTCGTGACCCTCTCGCGTCGGGTTGTGCCGGTCCCAGATCAGGACAAGCTCAAACGGGTACAGGGAAGTGCAACGGAGGCCAGCATGGTGCGAACCGCAGTAGAGGAGGCCGAGGCCGTTCTGGTCACGCTTGGCACCAACAGCCCTCTGCCGACGACGATGTTCTCAGACTCCTCTCGTATGTTACTGCGCGTGCTGAAAGAAATGGGTTCCTCGCCGATGCTCGTCGTCCTCACTGGGTTTGGAGCCGGCGATAGCTGGAGTTACAATTCATTACCCATGAAGGTTCTTTTTACGTTGGTCCTCAAGCAGGTCTATCGCGACAAGGGCGTGCAGGAGCAGCTGATCGCCGCCGGGTATCCTCGGTGGGAGATTGTGCGGCCAGGCCGACTAACCAACGGCAACATGACCGGACGCTATCGCGTTCTCGATACACTTGTGGACGGCATGAAGGTGGGCGCCATTTCTCGCGCCGATGTCGCCCAGTTTTTGGTCGCTCAGGCTGAGCACCCGACCTACCTTGGTAAGTACCCGGCACTGAGTTACTGACAGGATGCTGCAATAGTCTTTCAGCTTCGTTCTCGCCTCTCCGCTCGCTGCAGTCTTGATCGGTGACATGCGCGTCTTGGCGCGCAGGGGTGGGCGTGCGTGACTCGAGGCGATGATGAACATCCTGTGAGTAATTCGGATAGGACCTGGAAAGCGAGTGTGCGTGAAGGGACACTCTAACGAGATTTAGGTGGACCGAATCACTGGTTATCGTTTGGGAATGATGCGTCCCTCTTCGAGATCTTGCAGGTCCGACCATGCAGTCAGATCAGTGCGTGATGGATCGATGGCATCGAGATATTTCTTGAACTTCACCGCACTTTCTGGAGAACTCGGTCCTCGTGCCAGCAACTGTTGATTCCAGCTCTCTAATTCTGCCGACTGATGTGGGTGCGCGTGGAGCTGAAACCACGCCAAGACCTCTTCATCGGTCCTCGTGGGTCGCACGGCAGCCGTAAACTCGTCGCTGGTGATTCCTGCGAACTCCAGCAGCCGTTCGTCCATCGGGCAGGGATAGATATACTCACCTTCCGTCCCGGCTAGGACGGATCGGCATTTATCGATCATGCGTGCGAGATGGGCATATCCCCCCAGCTTGACTTTCATGCTGCGGGGGAACTCTTTTCGTAAGTCCATTGTTAGAGCAGGGTGTGGTTCGTGAAATTCAGATGTTTCACGATAACCTGTTTGTCCTCATACGTGATGATTCGCCTGGTAGCCGGCAAGTCGCAGGCCCCGATACGGATATGGGTGTCGGTGAAACTTTCCACATTGTTCAACGTCCCGTCCGTTGGCGAGTAGTAATAAACGGTGTATTTGGTCGTGAGGTTCTTCTGATCCTTCGTGACCGCACTTTCCTCCACGTTGATGGTAAAGGCGAAGGGATTCATGCCGGGATGGGCCATCTTGCGGTTGATCTGTGTGATGCGGTTGTCCTTGAGTCGATAATAGGAATTGGACCCATGAATCGTCAGTTTGATTCCGAAGGGATGACCATCCTCTTCCATGGTCAGTGAGTATTTGCCGTCAGACTCGTCGAAGCTTCGCGGACCACGATGGACGGCGATCATTCCGAGCTGTTCTTGCGCCCACTTTTGAATATCCTCATTGCCGAGCTGGACGGACACTTCACGAGGACTTTTCACCATGACCGACCCGGTGGTTTCTTTGCCGCTTACGTTCACGGTGAGGTCGGCGGTAAATCCTTGGAAGTCCTTGGACCAGCGTGCGGTGGCCTCGAATGCACGTCGAAGCAGGTCCCGAGCCTGCGGGTCATCCGCGACGGTCGATGGGGCAGGTCG
Organism: uncultured Nitrospira sp.; assembly: GCA_964430555.1. Lineage (GTDB taxonomy): Bacteria > Nitrospirota > Nitrospiria > Nitrospirales > Nitrospiraceae > Nitrospira_D. Next base: position 56,556 of record CAYSFU010000018.1, read on the forward strand.
ATGTTCCATGGGCACGCTCCTCTCAGCAATAGATGTCACGGTTGGTTAGAGGTGTTATACCGGTTGGTGGCAGCCCTTCTCAAGGGTCTTGTTCCTGCCGGAGTAGATATTGTTTGAGATTCACAAGAAACCATTGATTCTGATATACTCACGTAATTTCTTTAGACTTTGGTATCTAAGATTCGGAAGCCTAACCGACCATCGACGGTTAACTAGAGAGGATGGGCATGGAACGACGAGCTGCTTCGCATACCGAAGAAGAAGAGATGAACCAACGCCGAAAGCTGCTCGG
>CAYSFU010000019.1:0-56123 GCA_964430555.1 uncultured Nitrospira sp.
TCCATGGCAAGCGGTTTGAGATGTATAACGACACCGTTCTGGGCTTCAATAAGTCAGGGAAAGAGGTGGCGCGAATTCAGGTGGAAGAGCCGATCTACATTCGGCCGGCCGAGCGGGTGACCTGGCTGTAAGTCGGTCCTAGACCGAGCGACGAGGGGGGTGGCGTACCAGACCAGGACGCCACCCCGTTCTCGGTAAGACATTCACGATTTTTCTTCACGATAGACAAGGCAGCGAGATTTCAGTCATGCCTTCAGGGTAGGGGTATTGCTGAAGTAATGCCTGGTTGTCAGCTACTTGGCCCGTTCATTCATTTCCCACAGTGCAAAGGTATTTCCTTCCGTATCCAAGCAAATAGCGAAGTAGCCCATCCCTGGTACTGCAGTCTTTTGTTTGCACACGGTTCCACCGAGTTTCTTGACTTTGGTCGCGGCTTTGGTGATGGAAGGGACGCTGACGTAATTCGTGATCGGTTGTTGTGGGTGTATACGCGGCATCATGCCACCATCCGGTGACGCATCCGGGCCTCCGGTATCGATGTGCCAATAGTCGTTCACCGCAGCGGGTAGTTCGGAAAACTTCCAGCCGAACATCGCTTGATAGAACTTTCTGGCCCTACTCAGATCATCTGCCGGAACCTCAAACCAGACAATGCTGGCTGCCGTAGGGCGCTTCTTGGGTTGTTTTGATTTCCTCTTTGTCGCCAAGGGATTCTCCTTTCTGGGTGGGCTTTATAAGATAGTCTCCCTAAAAGCTGATATCGACAACGATTCCTTCTCGTGCATGGGAGATCTGAGAACCTGTCGCTGGAACAAGTTGGGCTAAGTGACGGACAGACTTATGCTTCAGCTTCGGCCACCATGAGAGGCCCACTCGTTGAGTCACCCGGTGCTGTCGCAGCTTGGTGTTGTGCAGCGATCAGTGAGTAAAATACCGGGACGACAAAGAGGGTAAAGAGGGTGCCGACGGTCATACCGGTAACGAGCATCATGCCAATGCTGTTACGGGCTGCCGCCCCAGGCCCTGTCGCCAGTACCAGTGGGAAGTGGCCGAAGATGGTGGCGGCTGAGGTCATGAGAACGGGTCGCAGTCTGGTCAAGGAGGCTTCACGGACTGCCGCGAGTCTCGAGCGTCCTTGAGCCTGTAGCTGATTGGCAAATTCCACGATCAGAATCCCATTTTTGGCGATGAGTCCAACCAAAGTGATGAGTCCGACTTGAGAGTAGATATTGATAGTCGTCAGGTCGAGAAAGCTGACGACCAGCGCTCCGGAGATAGCGAGTGGAACTGAGCCGAGGAGCACGATCAGCGGATCGCGGAAACTTTTGAATTGGGCCGCCAGAACCAAATAAATCAGAACAACGGCAAAACCCAGTGTGACAGTGAGGGCTGAGCCTTCTTGACGGAGTTGGCGCGACTCGCCAGCATAGTCGAGGATAATCCGCGGGCCAACCTCCATCGCCGCCGCTTCGAGTACCCGCAGCCCCTCTTCTTTGGTGACGCCCGGCTTGAGGCCACCGAAGATGCGGACGGCATTGCGTTGTTGGAATCGGTTCAAGGTACGCGGGGCCGTGCTTGTTTCGATGTGGGCAAAAGTCGAGACCGGCACCAGTTGGCCGCCCGGTGTTTTGATCTTCAAATCGAGCAGCGGATCGATCGTGGCGCGATCTTTGTCGCCCAGTTGAGGAATGACTTTGTAGCTCCGGTCGAAGTAGTTGAATCGGTTGACGTAAGCCCCGCCGAGCATGGTGCCCAACTCACGACCGACTCCGGCCAGATCGAACCCCAAGTCCGCAAGCCGCTCACGATCCAGCACGACCCTCGCTTGCGGCAGGTCGATCTTGAGATCGGTGTCGACATAGAGAAACTTTCCGCTTCGCCATCCCGCCCTCAACAGGCCTCCGACGGTTTCGAGTAACTGCTCAGCCGGTGCATCACTCTCAAGGATCAACTCAACGTCGTACTGTCCTGGGGTGGGGAGCGGCGGATCGAGCCGAGGGAAGACACGCAGCCCTGGTACTTGTGAGACGGTGGTATACACATCGTCGTACATGGCTTCGGTCGAACGTGCGCGATCGTGCCAGTCCTTCGCGACCACACCGCCGAATCCGCCCCATGGGGTTGTGAGTGACCAGGTATAGTCTGTTTCGGGAATAGTGGTAATCGCTTTGACGATCTGGAAGTGCTGACGATTCGTCGCATGCACGGTGGAGTCCGGTGAGGCTTCGAAGAACAGGCTGATGTGGCTCTGATCCTCGACGGGGGCCAGCTCCAAGCGTGAGAAATGATACAGCGGCCAGGCCGCGACCGTGATGAAGATGGCAGAGGCTACGATGCCCCAATTCATGGTAAGCGCTCCATCGAGCAGTTTGGTATAGAGTCTTCGTACCTCGTCGAACCGTCGATTGACGAACATGGTCAACCGGCTTTCTCGGCCCTGGGGGTGCACGAATCGAGAACTCATCACCGGTGAGAGAGTGATGGCGACGATTCCGGACAATACTACCGTGACGGCCAACGTGATCGCGAACTCAAGGAACAACGATCCGGTGAGTCCTCCCTGAAAGCCGATGGGGGTGTAGACCGTGGCGAGCGTGATGGTCATGGCCACGATGGGACCAAGCAGTTCACGTGCGGCCGCTTGCGCAGCTTCAATGCGAGATTGGCCGAGACGCACGTGCCGTTCCACGTTTTCCACGACGACGATGGCGTCGTCCACGACCAGCCCAACCGACAAGACGATCGCGAGCAGTGTGAGAAGATTGAGACTGAATCCGAAGGCAGTCAAGAAGAGTGCGGCTCCGATCAACGAGACCGGTATGGCCACGAGAGGGACGAGGGCGGTGCGGATCGATCCCATAAAGAGAAATACCACCAACGCGACGATCAGAATCGTTTCGGACAAGGTCTTGGAGATTTCCGTCAGGGCGTTCCGAATAAACATCGTGCTGTCCCAGACGAGTTTCATGTCGATATCACTCGGCAACGTCGGGCGAATTCGGTCGACTTCGTCGCGCAGACGGTGTCCGACGTCGATCTCGTTGACGCCGGGTATCGCCCAGATGCCGAGATAGACCCCTTCAGTTTCATCGTATTTAGCGATGATGGTCGCCTCTTCCGCTTCGCGCTCGACTCGCGCCACATCCTTGAGCCGTACGATGGCACCGTCCCGATCGGCGATGATTAATTCCTCAAATTCGCCGGTCGAGCGAAGGTCCGTGTTGGCCAGTAGATTGATCTGGACCAGATTGCCCTTGGTGCGGCCGACGGCGGCGAGATAGTTATTTCGTCGGAGCGCCCCTTGAACGTCGCCGGGGGAGAGATTGAATGAGGCCAGGCGATCGGGATCGATCCAGATCCGCATGGCAATCTGCCGTTCACCCTCGAACGTCACCCGTTGGACTCCGGGCAGCGTGGCCAGCTGCGGTTGCAACGTGCGAAGGAGCCAATCGGTGACGGCCGGAACTGTGCGTTCGGATGAACTGAAGCTGAGATAAAAGGAGGCATAGGGGCGATCCGCCCGTTGGATTTCTATCGTGGCCGGTTCAGCTTCCGGCGGCAGTTCCGCGCGTACCTGCTGTAATCGCGCTGTGACTTCGGCCAATGCCGCCGTACTACTGTGATTCAGCTTCAAGTGGATCGTGACGGTACTGACCCCTGAGCGACTGGTCGATTCGACATAATCGACGCCGCTGATGGCTGAGACGACCCGCTCGATCGGTGTACTGATAAAGCCACGAACGGTTTCGGCGCTGGCTCCGTAATAGATGGTGGTGATGACCACCAACGAGTTCTCGATTGTGGGATATTGCTGGACCGGGAGAGCGGTCAGGGCTTTCCACCCGGCGAGCAAGATCACCAGGTTGACGACGATGGCCAAGACTGGATGGATGATGAAGATGTCGGTGAACGATGTACGGCTCGCAGGGTGTTTCATGGTCGGAGGGGTCACGATCCGTGGACTTAGTGCGGTGTTCCTGTTGCTGAATCTTCCGGTGAATCTGCAATCATGACAAGGGCGCCATCCCGGAGCTTAAAGGATCCGACTGCGGCGACCTGTTCACCTGCCGTCAGTCCTTCATGAATCACGATCTCATCGCCGGCCATCGGTCCACTTTCGACATGACGCGCGCGTACCCTTTGTTGGCCGTCTTGATCCTGTGCGACAACAAATACCTGATCGCCTCCGGGGCCCTTGCGCAGGGCACTCACAGGAATGGCGACGACCTTGCGCATTGAACCGACCGGGACTCGGACTCGCACGGAGGCTCCCGGAGCCGGTATCTGGTTTGTTCCCTCGATCCTGGCTCGTACCATGGCATTTCGGGTGGTCGGATCCACACGAGCGTCAAGGGCGATGATCGCGGCCCTCATGGGCTTGGCATGACCGGCTGCCATGATTTCCACGGTTTCGCCGACCGGTAAACTTCCCGCGATCTGTTGCGGCACAGCAAAATCCACATGTACGGCTTCGCTCACGCCTTGTAACGTGGTCAAGAGCGTCCCCTCGTCAAGATATTGACCAGGGTGGACGTCTGCAATGCCTACTCTGGCTCGGAATGGGGCGCGGATCGTCTTTTTGGCAATGATGGCTTTGGTCCGGGCGATCTGGGCTTGGGCCACATCCAAATCGGCGTGTGCTCGATCCACTTCTTCCTGCGTGGTGGCAAGCTCTTGGCGCAGACTGTTCCGTCGATTGAGAATCGTTTTGGCGAGCGCCACCTGAGCTTCCTGTGCGCGCAGATCAGCTTCCTCGACCGAGACATCGAGCGCCACCAACAGGGTTCCGGCTTCCACGATTTGTCCTGGTATGAGGCGGACGTTGCGGACCGTGCCGGCCAGTTCATTCTTCAGTGAAATTGATCGGAGTGCGAGAACGGTTCCGATCGACGTGGTGATCGGTCGATGATCGATGGTGTGTGCGAGGGCGACGGTGACCGACTCCATTGGTTCCGGTTGGTTCGCCGAGGCGGCATGCTCATCCTGGAGAGACTCGTATTTCCACGAGGCCAAACTAATCCCGAGGAGGACGATAACCAGGACAAGAACGATTGATCCGAGCCGATTCTGACGATTCATCGTACAACTCACGAAGTTATGATACCAAAATCTTGAGCACCGAAGTTCGATTACATTCGACGTCGCACCCTGAGGTCTCGCGTCGTATCGTGCACAATGGCCGTGGTGAGTGCTTCGATAGGCTCAGCGCAGGTCTGTCGAATCCAGTGGCACGATCACGTGTGCAGTCTCGATAGAACCGTCGAACTGCGTCGGCCCGTCCTCATCTGAGGAACTCAGGCAGACGGCTGATCAGCCGCACGGAGGAGACGGGTGTGAGTCAGGGCTTCACATCCGCTTCCCACGAGATATTGGCTGGGCACCATTGCCAGATGCCGAGAGTGATGATACGGGTCAACCCGGCCGGGATGCAAGCCGTACGGTTCACCACGACCTTCCGGTTGATCAGCTTGGTTGGATCTCCACATCGCTTCAGATAATCGTCAGCCTTGATGTCATGAAGGTTGGCATGAGGCACGACGAAGGCAACCACTGGGACTGGGAGTACGGCAATGGAGGAATCGTCGACACCCTGAGAGCCTGAGCAATGTGCTTCAGTTTTCGGATACTGGACGTCATCTCGGACGAGCGCCGTTGTACAGCTTGCAAGGAGAAACGATGTGCTGACAAGCAGTGCGCCCCATCCCTGTCGATCTTGTGTCCAGACCATGAACAACCTCCCTGTTGATCGGTCATGTTCTTTAGACGCAGGCTACTCACAAACGTACATGCGGTCAAGTCAATGACCGGTCGGCAGAATACTGCTTGACGGGGACCTCGGAACGACGGTATCCCAGTGGTCATGTCTCAGCCATCCACAACCATGGCCTATGGGTCGATTGTCCTTGCCGCAGTTCTTTGGGGTGGGTCGATTGTTGCGCAGAAGATGGCGCTCACGTCGTTTTCCGCAGTCGAGGCCTCGGTCCTTCGTGATATCGGAGGGCTTGCAATCCTACTGGTGACCTGGTGGTCGAAGGAAGGTGGTGCCGTGAAGTTGAGCGGTGCCGATGCCCGGCTGCTTGGCTTGCTGGGCCTTGGGGTGTTGGGAAACCATTTGCTCATCCTCATGGGCCTGAACTATGTGAGTGGCGCGGTCGGTGGGGTGATCATCGGCTCCAGTCCGGTGGTGACGTCCGTGCTCTCGGCCATGCTGATCAGAGATGTACCGTTGCGCGCAGTCTGGGCTGGTGCATTGTTGTCGTTCGCCGGGGTTGGCATGGTCTCCGTGGTGGGCTTTCAGACGGCCGGTGATCAGCCGTTGTTGGGCAGTCTGCTGGTCTTTCTTGGTGTCGTGAGTTGGGCGCTCTATAGCATCGGTAGCCGCACAATTATGGAACGACTGTCGGCCTTGACGGTCAATTGGACGACCTTGATGGTCGCTACGGTTCTTCAGATTCCGTTGCTATGGACAGACCAAAAAATGATCACTGCCGGGATTGGATCGGTTACAGCCTCCGATTGGCTGGCGCTTGGGTACCTTGTGGTCTTTGCCACGGCGGTCGCGCAACAGGCCTGGTTGTTCGGTGTCAAAGGTGTCGGTCCGTCACGGGCTTCGGTGTTAGGGAATCTCACTCCAGTCGCGGCGATCGGGCTGTCTGCGCTGATCTTAGGAGAGGCCGTCGGGCTAATTGAAATCGTTGGCATGGGTCTTATTTTGGCAGGTGTGTGGGTTGTGAATCGCCAAACCGCTGAAGTCCAGAAATAGGACGTAGGCGCCGCATTCTCTCTATTTTGTTCGTGATCCTGATCGCTGTTTCAACTAGCATTTGCGAGGAGGCCACTCGAATCGTCTTTGTTCGAACGTGTTTCTACACGGACATGAAGTCGTATGCTGTCACGACTGCCCAAGGAACGACATGAGTAGTCGCCTGCCGATGCCGAGCCTGTTGATTCAGTTCGTCATCCTTCTGACCTGCATCGCTGATGCCCTGACGCCGTTGGGTGTGGCGGTCTGGGTGGGGTATGTGTTCGCTGTGTTATTGACCCTGTGGGATGAATGGCCGAAGGCACCCTATGTGGTGGCAGCTGTTGCAACGGTTCTCCTTCCGATAGGGTTTGTGCTGTCAAGGCCGGGGATGATTGAGTCCGATGTGGCTATCTTCAACCGAGTTGCCTGTACGGCTTATGTCTGGATCATGGCAACCTTCGTTGTCCAAGTGAAGCAATCGAGACTGGATGACGCAACAAGACGTCTCGGGGCTATCGTCGACGGCAGTGATGATGCCATCTTGAGTTTCACACTGGATGGAATTGTCATGTCGTGGAACACCGGAGCTGAGCGTATCTTCGGGTATTCAGCGGATGAAATGGTGGGGCATTCCCTTGCGAGAATTCTCCCAGCGGAGGATTATGCCGATGGATCCTGGTTGTATCCTGTGTTGAGCGGAGAGGGGAGCGTCCAAAGTTACGATGCCGTGAGGCTTAGCAAGGACGGACGCCGTATCGATGTCTCGATTACCATGTCTCCGCTCAAAGATGGGGCCGGTCGGATTCTAGGCGTGTCAAAAATCCTTCGAGATATCAGCGAGCGAAAGCGAGCCCAAGCATTGTTGCGCCAATCGCTTGGCGAGTTGGAAATGAAGGTCCAAGAACGAACCGCCGAACTCAGTCTGGCGAACCGCTCTCTTCGGGATCTGTCTCGTCGCTTGATGCAAGTCCAAGAAGAAGAGCGAAGCCGACTTGCGCGGGATTTGCACGACGAAGTCGGGCAGCTGCTCACAGCGCTCAAGATCGATTTGCAAGCTACTCAGCATGGTGCGAATGGGCAATCGTTTGGGGGGGGGCTCACGGATAGCCTGGGGCTGGTGGATCGTCTTCTGACTCAGGTGCGGACGCTGGCATTGGATCTGCGACCGTCCATTCTTGATGACCTGGGTTTGGTGCCGGCGCTTCGATGGTATGCCGATCGCCAGGCGCAGCGGAACGGCTGGACGCTTCGCCTCAATATCGAGGGGGTTGTCGGGCGAATCCCGGCCATAATCGAGGTGGCCTGCTTTCGTGTCGTGCAAGAGGCGCTCACCAATATGGCAAAATATGCAAGCGCGAAGGTTCTTGAACTGACGTTGCATCGACAGGCACAGGAGGTTATCTTGGTAATTCGTGACGACGGGGCCGGGTTTGATGTCACGACTGCGCGGCGACGTGCGCGAGATGGAGAGAGTATGGGGTTGTTCGGGATGGAAGAGCGCGTACGGTTGGCAGGCGGCCTCCTGTCAATTCTGTCGGAACCAGGTCGGGGGACCAGTCTTGAGTTGCGCTTCCCAGTTACGGACGACGGTCAGGTGACGCCTGGTGTGCAGAGGGAGATACATGCGTCATGAGCGACCTTCGAGTCATGATTGTCGAAGATCATGCGTTGGTGAGGGCCGGGATGCGGGCGCTCTTGCAGAAAATCGATGGCATTGAAGTGGTTGCCGATGTAGGGGACGGGTGGGAAGCCGTGAAGGCTGTACAAACCGATGCTCCGGACTTGGTCCTGATGGATATTGCCATGCCGGGCTTGAACGGACTCGATGCGACATTCCGGATCATGAAGGAAGCGTCGGCTCCGCGTGTGATCCTCTTATCGATGTACGCGAATGAAGAATATCTCCGCCAGGCCTTGCAGGTCGGCGCCTCAGGGTACTTGTTGAAAGGCGCTGAGCTGGCAGAATTGGAATTGGCCATCAGAACGGTCAGTCGTGGTGAAACCTATTTGACCCCCGCCGTTGCCAAATATGCGGTGGAGGCTTACCGGAACACATCTGGAGAGTCGTCCAGTCCGTTGGCCAGACTCAGCGCGCGTCAACGCGAGATCTTGCAACTGATCGCCGAAGGCTGTACGACGAAAGATATTGCCCAACGTCTGAATCTTAGCGTCAAAACCGTGGAAACCCACCGGGCACAGTTGATGGAGCGGCTTGAGATTCATGATGTGCCGGGACTCGTTCGCCTGGCAATTCGTGTGGGGTTGGTTCAAGCTGATTCCTAAGCGTTCTCCTTCCTCTCCATTGCTACTGTTTTTCAGTAGCCTCGTCGTAGCGCTTCAGGCACTCCATCCCTTCTCATCAGGGTTTTCCTGATAGGCTGATCTTGCCATATCTGTGATGCTCCAGACCTCCATGTGTATGGAGATCGAACGCACAGAATCGGTGACGATCTCAATGAAGCCTCGTTCGCCCATTCGGACAGTCCTTGTCGACGGTAGCCTGGAGTGTCTTAGGCGGTTGGAAAAGTGGATAGGGACGCTCCCAGATTTGGAAATTGTGGGGAGGGCTGGTTCGGGAGTTGACGCACTCGAGCAATGTAGGGTGTTTCGTCCTGATCTCGTGATCATGGATGTGAGCCTCCCGGTGATGAATGGGTATGAAGCGACGGCATGTATCAAGAAGGGTGATCATTGTCCAACCGTCATCCTCATGTCGTTATTTCACGTAGGTGAAACGTATGAGGATGACGGCGATTTGAAGGCGGATGCGGTGCTGAAAAAAGATGCATTGTATGAAGAACTGATTCCCACTGTCCTGAAGCTCTTTCCCCGTAGCGAAGACATACAGGGGGTGCGCTCATTCGACAATAATGAGGTGTGATGATGTCGGAATGCTATGAAGGGTGGAGTGGAGGGTAGGCTTCTGTCCATGGGGAGTCGTGGCGCTCGCTGTGGAGAGGTTGTGGGCTCGGTTCGTGTCAAGAATCGAGCAGGACGGGTTGTTTCTGTAGGTCTTGCAACGTAATTGAGGAGACACTGTTTGTTGAGAAGGTTTGGGGACGGTGTCTTTTAAGAGAAGATAAGGAGTATGCATGAACGTCAAAGGATTTATTCTTGAAGACGATGAAGGACGAGAGTTTGTATTGGCCTGTGAGAAACCCTATGTGCAACCAGGAAGGGCCTTCTTACTTCGAGGCTGGCAGCGGCGGCGACTGGTTCCATTACACTATTCTGAACGGGAGCTTCGTCGAATCGTCGGGGGCGTGTTGGTCACGCTTGACGATCTTTTTAAAAATCTACCGAGGTTTTCCGATAGCCTTGATGCGTCCCTTTCTCAGACTGAGCGCTCGACGACACCAAGGCTAAGAAAACCACCGGCTTTGCGGAAGATGAGCAGCGAGAGGATCGTCTCGAAAGAACGGAGTGATCTCCTCCGGCTCCAGTCTTTTGAAGGACGTTCCGGACGTACTGCAACATGAATGTACGCCCAGTATCATCTACGAGAGCACAAGATGTGGGATTGTCGCTGCCGAGGTTGGCCGCCCACCTGAAATCATGATTGCTCAGATTTTGCGACATGCCTCTTTCTTCATACCCTCTCTCGTAGTCAGCTGATGGCCGCATGCCTTGCCGGAAGCTGGCCTCGGCGTAGGAGTATCACTCAGTAGCGTTGTTCAGAAATGTGCTCGCAGCGCCTGATTCTCTTGCAGTATGATACGGCTTCGCTGACGAAGGGGGGCCGTGTGTTGAAACAGCGTATCGAAGCCGTCACAAAAACCAATCAGAGATTCTATGAGGCATTTGAAAGTCTTGACATCGTCAAGATGGACGAGGTGTGGATGCATCAAGAGTATGTTACTTGCATTCATCCAGGTTGGACCATTCGTTCTGGGTGGCCTGCCGTCCGCGACTCGTGGGTGCTGATCTTTAATAACACGTTCTCGATGAAGTTCGACCTTACCGATGTCATGGTTCAGGTGGCAGGCGATATGGCCTGGGTCATCTGTGTTGAAAATCTTGTGACTCAACAATCAGAGGAGCCACAACAGGCTAAGATCCTTGCTACCAACCTTTACGAATTGATCGGTGATGAGTGGCTGATGATTCACCACCATGGGTCACCGGTGATGGGATAGCGTATGGTGTGTCTCTGTCGCTATAGCTTCGGCGCGGGGATTGGGACTTCGTCGATCCGAATGGTTTTCACCCATTCGGCGGTGATAGTGTCGCGCTCGGTCATCGACATACCGGCATAGGTCGAGAACATTTGTGGTCCACGGCGGCGTCGCCACGTGAGAAAACCAAGAAAATGGTCTTTGCAGACGGATCGCGTGCCAGCCGGCGCGTAGGGCGTTGCAAGGCAGTTTGTCACGCAACAGTGGGTATCGTGCACCTAAACCTCTTCCTGTCTGATCAGTATGCCGGTCGGTCTGCTGAATTTCAAGCCCAATGCCTGATCCGTTACAAGATCTTTCGAAATGCTTAGCGGAGAGGATGTCTGATGCGTCAATTGGTGCGGTTCGTCGGACCCTTTGCGATCTGCTCTGTTTTGAGTAGCTGTCTTGCATGGTCTGATCAGAGTATTGGTTCTCAAGGGTCATCAGAAGGGAGTGGTGTGTCAGGCTCAAGACTCCTTCCCCAGGGCATTGCAATCGGCGATGTGAGTTCGCAACGAGCTTTGTTATGGGTGCGTACTGATGGAGCCGCTGTGGTACGAGTGGAATGGGCACCGTTGTCGGTGTCGGAGCAGGCTATAGAATCAGCGACGGTCGTGCCTCCGATACCACGGACGCTACTCTTCAAGACAGGTGCGGAGACGGATTACACGTTGACCATTCTTCTTGAAGGTCTGACCCCCTCGACGCATTATCGGTATCACGTGGCGGTTGGACCTGCAGAATCATCCCAATGGCAGCTCGTCGGGATGCCGACGGCAGAGGGAGAGTTCGTCACATTGCCGGACGTGGCGACCTCTGCGGCTGTGAGTTTTGCCTGGAGTGGAGATCTCGGGAGTGGGGGCCAATGTCGCCGAGGAGTGGATGGTTATCCGATCTTTGACGTGATCCATCGATACAATCCGGACTTCTTTCTATTCCTTGGCGATACCATTTATAGTGACCATCTCTGTCTTTCGCCTCCTAACGAGCCAGGTGCGGATTTCAAGGCCACAACGTTAGATGCTTATCGATTGCGTCATCGTTACCAACGGGGTGCCGATGCATTACGACGGTTCCTGGTAGATGTGCCGGTGTATGTGATCTGGGACGATCACGAGGTCCGGAATAATTTTGCCGGCCCGTATGATGAGCAGATGTCTGCTGGTCGGCAAGCGCTGCGTGAATATTGGCCGATTGCTTCTTCTCTTGAAGACCCGCAGCGCCTCTATCGGACAGTTCGGTACGGTGCCGATCTTGAGCTATTCATCTTGGATGTTCGGCAGTATCGGAGTCGCAATATGGAGCGGGACGGTGCTTTCAAGACTATGCTGGGGGCAGAACAATTGGCTTGGTTGTGTGAGGGACTTCAGACTTCAACCGCGACATGGAAGGTCATTGCGACGCCCGTTCCTCTTTCGATTCCAAAGGGCGGTGATAGCGTGGCTCCTGGAAATGATGGATGGGCAGGTGGACTAGATGGCACAGGGTTTGAGCGAGAGCGACAGGTGATTGTTGATACCATCCTCAGCCACAAGGTCAAAAATGTGGTCTTTCTCTCTGGTGATGTGCACTGGGTGCAAGCCAACGCATATGATCCCAATCAAGACGGGATCATTGACTTTCATGAATTCATCGCAGGCCCGCTGTCTGCGCCACCGGGGAGATTCGTCTCCACTCAAATAATGCTTCACCCCACAGAGCTGTTCTATGAGACCGGGTACCATAATTTTGGCCTTGCCAGGGCCACGAAGTATGATTTCCACGTGCGCGTGGTGGATGAGACGGGCAGGGAACGAGTGTCTCACCGTATTGTGGCTCACTAGCACGCGTCGGGATCTGGTCCTTGCCCCTTGCAATCCGGGCTTGGTGCCGGGTACGGTACGGGTTCCAAGACCGTTTAGTATGTTTTCTTCAAGGAGATAGAAAGGATGACCATGTCAGGATTGATGTCCGCCGATGGTATTTTCTCGAGAGCGGAGGCGGCGGCCGTAGCAGCGACGGGGCCGGATGAGAAGGCTTTACAGATCGACTATGTGGCGTTGAAAGAAAAATTTCATCATATGCTAGGTGATCGCAAGATCGCGCTCTGCCACGTCAACAAGTTTTTGCCGGAGGGGTATGAAGACCAAGGGCGGTTCAATCTGGTATTGCTGACGGCGGGTCATGTGGTGTTCGACGTCGTGATCGGGGACTCCTACTTTCGATACGATGTGGTTTCGGTCGATCGATTGGATAAGGTTCAGTTGATCGATGCGATGTGGGACAACCGGGAAAAACGTCGAGAAGAGCCATTCTTAAGTCTTCGCCTGATGCATGGTGAGGAAGTACATCTGTTATTGGCGTTGGACGACGAGGAGCGGGCTAGTCTGCTGAAGTTTGCCTCAGTAGTCACGATGGCAAGAAATCCAGAGCGCTAGGCCGGTACTCAAGGCCTCGTACCAGAGAGGTCATACAAACGTGGGTGCCGAAGCGTTTTCTGGTTTTTGCTGTCTGGGTTGATGGCAGATCGTCGCGCGATATTTTTTAGCTCATGTTGGTTGGATGTTGGTGCAGTGAATAGTCAGCGTTTTGATGGTTCTCTCCTCACCTGCTCCGTTCTCTTTCTCTCCGAGCCGAAGATCATCCTTTGAAGCACAGTGGTGTCGTCTTTTCTGAGATGTCGGTGAGGTCGGCGTAGGAGTGTCTACCTCCGATACCTGGCTTCTCCTGCTCCGGTGAGCACATCATTGTTGTGATCTCCGACAGCAGAGCCTGAAACGGTCTTATCCTACTTTCGTATAACTCTTATATTCAAAGGCATACTTATCAGTCCATATTCGGAATGTTATGTATGCATATCTATGAGGGTCTACCGTGACGCTGCATCATTGGCTCAGGTTGTGCGAAGAGGGAACCTGACCCTACGTTCTTTCACATCTGCTCCCTCGAAAGCATAGCTACCACGGTAGTTTCCGCATGCTACACATATCAGAGTGCTTGTGGATGAGACTAGCGAACAAGCTACTTCATCGTTGAGGGAGGAAACAACCATGCCGGACACATCGCAGGTCCATTCAGCTCATACCCTGGTTGCTCACATTGATGCTGCACCGTTGGACCAGATTGTGCTCAGAGGAAACCCTGATGTGCAGGCCAGTAATATGGACGGGGAGACAGTGCTCCTGGATCTCAGTACCGGCCGATATTATACCCTCAACCGGTTAGGGAGTCTGATTTGGGAGCTCTGTACCGGCACGCAGACTATGCGCGACATTCATACGGTCCTCAGTGACCGTTTTGAGGTCGCTCCCGAGCGAGCCCTCGACGATCTCGTCAGCCTGGTCAATCAGCTGACCCAGGAGGGGCTACTTCAACAAGAAAGGAGGTGAAACAACATGATGAAAGAGATGTATATGCAACCATCGGTTACCAAACATGAACTCTTGCGAGATATTACCGCTAAGAAGTCTGGCCATGGCGGACCGAAGGGCAATAACGGGTGGGGTAATGGTGGTCGAGATGGTGTACCCGGGAAATCGGGCTTCTCGGATATCTTCCGTTAACTGAATAAACAGTCTTGGCTGGCCAATCCTAAGGCCAGTCAATTTTTAACCTAGCCTAGTACGAGGAAGGAAAGGAGAGGGAACAACGTGATGAAAGAGACGTATGTGCAGCCAGTGGTTACGAAGCACGAACTCTTGCGGGATATTACGGCCAAGCGGTCTGGTCATGGCGGGGGTCACGGACACGGCCATGGATTTGGTCATGGTCATGGATTTGGTCATAGAGGCGGCCGTCGCTAGTCTGGTCAACGGGCTGGTCCGTACGAAAGTATTGGCCAGCCAGTTCTTAACCTAGTCGAGTAAGTGGAAAGGAGGTGAAACAGCATGATGAAAGAGATGTATGTGCAGCCAGTGCTTACGAAGCACGAGCTCTTGCGAGACATCACCGCCACGAAGTCTGGCCATGGAGGGGGAGGTGGAGGAGGCAGTACGAGTGGAGGGGGTAGTATGGGTGGAGGGCGTCTGGCCTACCATTACAATCAGTTCGGTCATAGACCTCGATAGAGGGGGTTCGGTGTGACGGTCGCCAGATTGTCCAATGGGCTGGTTGGTTTCATCGATCAGCCAGCCCACCCTTGACTCCGCCTTGGGCAGAAGAAGTCGCAAAAAACGACATGAGGGAAAGATGACGATGAATATGGTTGAACAGCCTCTGACCGAGTATCTGTTCTCGCTGTATGGTACGCAGATACGATATGCCACAGCCTCTCCCTGGCTTGCCGCCCCAGTGAATAAATTTCTGAGACATTTTCAGCAAGAGGCGCTTTGTCCGTCCATTCCGCTCACCTTGTCTTTCCATGCCGTTGAACATCGGGCTGATATTTCAGTAACCCTCTCATCTTCGGCACGGCAATTGGCTGCCAGCATGAGAGTAGCGGGTGCAGATCGCCTGGAAACTGATTTGCCGTACGAGGTGATTCTTGATGGCGAGCGGTTAATCGCCGAGTTTTTCAATGTTGGGGTATTGGTGATCGATAGTATGCAGGGGAGAGCTGATGGCTATCTGATCAATCCTCAGATGATGCCGGACAGTTTGATCGAATATCTATTCCATATAGCCTTGATCGAACTCTTGCGACGCCGAGGGCTCTACACTATTCACGCGACGGCACTGGAGAAGAATGGCAGAGGAGTGTTGATTCCCGGCAATAGTGGGCGTGGGAAGACAACATCGTTCATTGCATTGCTTCGGTCAGGTTATCGCTATCTCTCTGATGATCATCCCTTGCTTCGAGATGCCGGGACGCATATCGATCTGCTTCCTTTCCCAATACAGATCAATGTGACCGAGCAAACCGTGGAGTTTTTCCCTGAGCTGCGCACTGCGCCTGCCGAGGTGCTTCAGCCTCGATTTCCGAAGCGAGCCTTTTATGCGGAGGACGTCTATCCCACTGCGATTGGGGAGTGTTGCAGCCCAGCGATCGTGCTGTTCCCTCATGTCATTGATGCTCCTCACAGCCATCTTGAATTACTTCCCAAGAGTCGCGCGTTAGAGATGCTCCTTCCACAAGCTTTATTGGTCTACGATTCAGAGCTTGCGAAACGAGAATTTCAGGTCTTAGTAAAACTTGTTCAGCAGGTCGATTGTTATCGCCTCCATTTTGGCCGAGACATTCTTGAGCTTCCTCAACTCATCACGCCACTACTTGAAGAGGGAACGCGATGACAGACTACTCCTGTACGCGACAGATTCCGTTGGAGGCGGATGCGGAACTGCTTGTCTGGTGTGCTCGCACAGAGATGACCGAAGATCTCGTGGCGCGAATCCGCCAGAAACTTCAGGAGCCATTGAACTGGACGAACTTCCTTGAGATGGCGAAATTTCACGGCGTGGAGCCATTATTGCATGCAAGTCTGTCTAGAGTTGCGTCTGACCTGGTGCCCGCTGATGTCCTAATCAGATTGCGACAGAAAGTGCAGGTTGGGGGCTTGCTGAATCGATCGTTGGCGCGGGAGCTTATCAAGTTGTGCGACGAGTTTGCCCTGCGGGGAGTTCCAGTTATCCCGATCAAAGGAGCTACCCTCGCGACGATGGCGTATGGAGATCTTGGTCTTCGTGACTTTACCGACATTGACCTGCTTGTTCCTGAATCCTCTGTGGGAGAAGCGCAGGCGATTCTCGCAACACTTGGCTATGAGCGGAGAGACATGGTTGACGAGCAGGGTGATGATCATGATGATGGCCCGCACCAGGTGTTTATAAAAAGACGTACGCTTTGTCGTGTCGATCTCCAGTGGGTGATGGCCCACCAGCTCTTTGCCTTTCGCTTAGATCGTCCAGAGTTCTGGGCGCGACGAGTTTCCGTAGCCTTTGAGAACAGGACGGTTCCTGGATTGGCGCCGGAAGATTTACTTATCGTGTTGTGTGTGCATGGGTCGAAACATGCGTGGGAACAGCTGAAATGGGTCTGTGATGTGGCCGAACTCCTTCGTACCCATCCAATTCTGAATTGGACCTCCGTCATGTCCAGCTCATCAGCCTGGGGCTGTCAGCGGCTGGTCATGATGGGTCTGTCGATGGCCAATCGACTCCTGGATGCCCCTCTCCCTGATGAAGTCTTGGCGCGGATTGAGAAGGAGGTGGAGATAAAAGTCCTTTCTCAGCGCATGCCAGCCACGTTGCTGAAAGATGGTCGGGAAGGAGTGTGGGAAGAACAGTCAGCTGCACTCTATTTTTCGTTGAAAGATTCGTGGTGGGAACGTTGGCGTTTTGGTCTTCTGCTGTGTCGCCTTCAGAGCTCCGTGAGCGTGACTCCGCCCACATGGTTTCGCTGGCGCAACTCTTTGTTTGGTCTTGCTCGTCTTATTCAACCGGTGCATCGAACGATGAAACGGTTCCTGTCTTCTGGAATCCGAGGGGCTATCAATCGGTGGGTGCCGCATAGTGCTTAGCTTTCTGAAGCCGAGACTGCTGAGAAGCCTTCTGACGGTTTTCAATCTCCTTGAAGAATGACGACTTGTGAACGGACTGTGGCCAGTATTCATCGCTTGGGACAAGGGTCTGCTACACTGAAGATGGTCATGATGGCACAGGTGGACAAATATTGGAATGTGCTCCGGACCGGCCTGGTGGTGCTATGGGTTCGACTTCTTTTGCGTCTGACAAGTCTACCAGGTGTGCTTGCTCAATTGAGTCCTGACTCCAAGACAGGGAACTCAGACGAAGCTGAGATGAAGAGGCTGGCGTACTATGTAGATCGGTGGTTACAGCTGTTCCCTTACAATCAGAAAGGGAATTGCTTCCCCCGATCATTGGCGCTGTATCGGCTGGCTCGACGTCATGGATATCTGGTGCGGTTTCATTGTGGAGTCAGAAAAGATGTCTCTGGCCTGGAAGGCCATGCCTGGCTGACACTTGAGACTCAGGCATTTCATGAACCGGGTACGCTCTGGCGAGACTTCACGACCACTTTTTCCTATCCTCCTGACACAGTGAAACACTCCGAATATTTGAGGGATGGTCTTCAAACTTGCGGACGATGGGATTCCAAAGCCAATTGCTAGTGCAGTGTTACTGATGATGAACACGATACTGAACCGTATTGGACCTTTCTTGCGCACAGTCCAAGAGGCTCTATCGTTGGTATGGCAGAGTAGTCCAAGTTTGGCTGGTACAAGTATTGTCGTACGCGTCATTCAGGGGCTTCTTCCACTCGGGGCGTTGTACTTGACGAAGCTGTTGATCGATGCTGTGACGGAAGGACTGAAGACACCCTGGGATGATGCGTCGTTGACCCACATCCTTGTGATCCTTGCCGGCATAGCCGGTGTGGCTGCAGTCAGTGCTGCTCTTACCGCTGCCGCAGGGCTGGTTTCAAAAATACAATCCGAAGTCGTGACCGATCATATGTACGCGGTCCTCCAGGCTAAGTCGGTTGAAGTTGACCTTGAATATTATGAAAATGCACGGTATCAAGACACCCTACATTTGGCACAGCAAGAAGCGCCCTATCGACCGACCGCCATTCTCAATGCGTTGCTCCAGATGGGGCAAAACACCATTTCCTTGCTTGCGATGGGTGCCCTACTCTGGTGGATGCATTGGGCGGTGATTCCGATCTTAGTTCTGACTGCCGTTCCATATTTTATCTTTAAACTGAAACAGTCCAATCAACTCTATGCATGGGAACGGGAGCGGGCGCCGCTTGACCGAAAGGCCTGGTACGTCCATATGTTGCTGACTCAAGCCAGTGCGGCGAAGGAGGTCCGGCTGTTCGATCTCGGCCATCGGTTGCGGCAGTGGTTTGACGACGCGCGATCGGTATTGCGTCGAGAACGTATTGCATTGGAGCGACGATGGGTGTTTTCTGGGTTTCTTGCACAGCTTATCGGTGTCGCTGGGGTCTTCGGGGTCTGCTGCGTGTTGGTTGTCAGAACCATTGATGGACTACTGACTATAGGTGACCTCGTCATTTGTCTTCAGGCCGTACAGCGGGCGTCAGGATTCCTGGAGGGCTTCGGTCAGAGTGTATCGAGCTTGTACGAGAGTAATCTTTTCCTTGCCACGTTAAATGAATTCTTGGGACTGCAATCACGATTGAGAACTCCGGCACGGCCACAAGCGTTTCCTCGCCCAATTGCCGAAGGAGTGGTGTTTGAGCACGTGTCGTTCCAGTATCCACATGAAGAACGCGTAGCGATTCGAGACTTCACCTTTTCAATCAAACCCGGTGAGCATGTCGCTTTTGTCGGCGCAAACGGTGCTGGCAAGACAACATTGGTGAAGCTCCTGTGTCGTTTGTACGACCCATCGGGTGGGCGGATTATCGTCGATGGAAAAGATCTTCGTGACTATCCTCTTGCCGATGTGCGTGGCGCAGTCAGTGGAATCTTCCAGGACTTTGTGAAGTTCCAGTTGTCAGCGAAAGACAATATCGCATTGGGAGTCAGGGCGTCTGCTGTTGATCCATTTGCCATTGTTCAGGCAGCGAAACAAGCCGGAGTTCACGAGGCTATTGAGCGATTGCCGGACGGGTATGAATCATTACTCGGTAAACTCTTTGATGGTGGACATGAACTGAGCATCGGCGAATGGCAGAAAGTAGCTCTCGCCAGGGCGATCCTTCGAGATTCCCAAATTCTTATTCTTGATGAGCCCACCAGCGCGATGGATGCCAAGGCAGAAGCGGAATTATTCGAACGGTTCCATGAACTTGCTCAGGGACGGATGGCGATCTTGATCAGTCATCGGCTGTCCACGGTCAAGATGGCAGACAGAATCTTTGTTGTAGATCAGGGACAAATTGTAGAACAAGGGACGCACGACGAGCTGATGACGCAGCAAGGCCTGTACACCAACCTCTTTCTCACGCAAGCCCAACACTATCAACAATAGCGGCGACATTTATCGCGGATTGTGTGGCTTTAGGTCGTGCACTGACACACACCGGAGTTTGGGGCGATGGCGTGACACGCATCGTGATCATCGCATGACAACACAGACCACCACTACTGTCATAAGATGAGTCAAGGTTAATGGGCGATGCAGTTCCAACTTCGAACGCACATCATGGAATGTCTGGATGGTGTGGAGAGAACAATGGAGGTGCAGTTGTGGCTAGTCGATGTCTTTGCCCGGGCGTTTCCGAAACTTTCTGCAGATGTCAGGAAACGACGTCGTCAGAGATCTCTTGGAGGAAGTTCTCGCAGGTCGGCACATGGATTTTTCGGTGGCACAAAACCGGCCCACGTCGATCCAGGCTTCGCATCCGATAGAGATTGATTCTGCCCGGGGATGATCGTCTGAATTGTTGAAGAGGAAAGTCATCTCATCCTTTGCCAACCTGACACAACCTTACCGCGCAGTTTCTTTTCTGCCTATTCCTCTCTCGTAGGTCTGACCAGTTTTGGGCTTCATTACGTGCACCGTAGTCAGTGAGTTGTACAAATGGATTCCTGCCTTGCAAATGCCGGTCTAGCTCCGGGTTATTCCAACAGCAAGAAGAATGTCATGTGCAGTTTATTGTTCATCGCTCCGATTTTGAAGAGGAATGGTGATTTCTGGAAACCTCATGACGTTGAAACTCTGTATCTTGAAGGATGCAAAGGGGGCTCCACATGTACATGGAGTAAAACGATGAGGAATTGATCAGCTCCTGCAGGTGGGGAGAGGCAGAGCAGAGGGTTAGATCTCTCCAGCGTTCACCTGCCGGACGCGTTCGGCGGGGATACTGAGAGCAGCCAAGAGGTAGTCTTTGAACTCAACACTATAAGGTTGGACGGCAAGGGCTCGTTGCATGCATAACAGCCAGGCATCGCGTTCCTCGTATCCAATAGGGAACCGTTTGTGCGCGCCAGGAATGCTGATTGGCCCGTAGTGTTGGTGAAAGAGCTTTGGCCCACCCAGCCAGCCACAAAGGAAGTACGTCAGTTTCTTGCGTGATTCTGTGAGATCAGGTGGGTGCATGTCTCGAATGACTTTGGCCTCCGGCAAGGTATCCATATTGACGTAAAACTCGTCGACCAGGCGAGTGATTCCGACAAGCTCACCAGCTGCTTGGTATGGGGTACTGCGGACGCTATCATTTTGTTCATCAATGGGCATAGATGTTCATGAGTGTTGATCGCAGATGTCGTTACGGCCTGGTGTAAAAAGGAAGAGAATGGACGGTTGCCGTATGCTTGGCACCACTACATTCCACGGTTAGTTCTGTCCCTACAGTACTGAAGTCTCGCAGAGGAAATCCGAATGCAATGACCTTGTCAAGTTGAGGGGAGCGGATGGCACTGCTGATCCAGCCCACTTCGCGGTCGCCGCTCGAGAGTTTGGACCCATGAGGGGGAATGACGGAATCTTCAAGAATCAACCCAACCAGTTTTCGGCGTACAGTGCCATAGGTATCCATGCGTGCGACAACTTCTTGTCCCGGATAGCACCCTTTATTGAGGCTAAACGCTTTTCCTTCAAGGTTGGCTTCAGGCGGGACGATCTCCTCATTCAGATCAAGCCCGGCTTTCGGGAGACCTGCTTCCATGCGTAAGGCTTCTCGCGTCTGGGTTCCGATGGCTTTGATTCCAAACTTGGTGCCTACCTGCAATGCACTGGTCCAGGCTGTGAGAAGACCTTCGGCTGGAAGGAAGATCTCGATATCCACTTCTCCCGTTTCCTCGGTACGTAGTACCAAGGCATGATGTCCACCAACCTGCGCCGTCACAAAATCGACCGGCTTCAAGTCTGTGACATCCACGCCGAATGCGGATTGAATGACTTGAGCGGCTTTTGGTCCGCTGATCAACAAAAGTCCCCAGGTCTCGGTGCAGTCCTCTATCTTGGCCTTGGTGCCGTAGAGCAGGAATTTGCGCAATGTCTGGAACGTGATGTGGCCGATTTCTCCGGCATCCTCTATCATGACGGCATCGCTTTGCATGTAGAGACGAAAGTACGTGAGCATCTTGCCTTTGTGGGTCAACAAGCTGGAATAGCAGCCTTGTCCAGGTCGGAGGGGCAGAATGTCGTTGCTGATGATGCTTTGCAACCACTTCACGCGATCCTCGCCCGTGACCCGGAGTTTACCGCGATGGGAGAGATCGGCTATCCCCACGGCTTGGCGGACGGCACGATGTTCTGCTGCGATATCTTCGTAACGCACTGGCATCTCCCAGCCGGTGATTTCCTCAAATATCGCGCCGAGTTGAGCGTGTTCTTGATGGAGGCGTGAGTGTTTCATGTTCACTTTCAATTAGAAAGGCCGCAAGCGGTTTTCAAGTCGACAGTCCTGCTGACCTTATGACTTGAAGACCTGGTTATTGATCACTTCTTCGACCAATGCTCTCGTTCGAGCTGAAAATTCATTACGGGAGACGACCTTCGTTACACCGAGCGCCCTCGCCCGGTTCCAGGTCTCAACCTCTTCGTGATTTGCAAATGCTACGATCGGAATATCCTTCAGCCGTGGATCGGCTTTCAGTTGCTCTAACGCGTGAAAGGCGTCGAGAGTCAAGTCGTTCATGTCGAAGATGATGGCACTGGGACTCACCGCAAGGGCTTTAGCGATAACGTCTTGTTGCGCGCGAGATTTTTCAAGCTGATAGTCCGGTTGCCGTAATGCGTCGCGAACTTTGGTATAGAAAAACAGATCCGTCATGGCGACAAGAATGGTTTTGGGGCTTATTGAGCTCATAGGGCGTATCCGGTGCGTGTGCTGGAATAGTCCTCAATGAAAGCAAGAGGAAAAAAGATAGTAATCAAATACACTTCGTCAGTTCAACGAACTCACCAATCGCCCAAGTGCCTTTCTGGCCAGGGCATAATTGGGGTCCAAAGTGATCGCTGCCTTATACGAATCGATGGCTTCCGTCCAGTTTCCTTTTCGCTCATAGACGCGGCCAAGATTGAGGTGAGGGTACGCAGGGTTTTCGTAGCGCTTGGCCTGCATCGCTTTCTGAAACCAGGAAATCGCCTCGTCGAATTCTCCCTTCTCGATCAGGTACGCACCAATATCATTGTAGGGGTTGCCGAATTCTGGATCCTGCGCGATGGCCTTGTGACACTCTTCAATGGCATCATCGAGCCGCCCCATGAAGCTATAGGTCCAGCCCAAGAACGTGTAGGCCTCGGCGGTCGGGTGAGTCGCGATCGACTGCTTGTACAGGTTGACTGCTTCTTCGAGCTCTCCCTTCATCTGCCGTGCGCAGGCTTGTTGAAATAGCTCCCATGCCTGGCGTTTGTCTTCTTCGTGTCCTTCACCTTGGACGAGAAAATCTTGAATATTCATAAGAGATCGCTGAAAGCCATCAGCAGTTTGTTCTTATGCGGAGCTGATAGCTAAAGACTATTCGTTCTTCAGCTTTTTTGCAATCAACGCTGCTCCATACCGCCCAGACAGCAACATCGAGCCAAACGCTGGCCCCATTCGTGGCGTGCCATAGACGGCTGCCACAGCCAAGCCGATGACAAAGCAATTCGGATAAACCTCTCCGGTTCGATCCAACACTTCTTCCTCGGAGCGCGAGACCCACATGGCCCCATTGCCGGGGATCGCTTTGTACAAATTTCGCTTGTGCAGGAGCTCAACCAGGACGGCATCGTGACCGGTGGCATCCACAACGACCTTACTCTCGAGAGCAATGGGGTCGACATGGATCATGCCATGCCCGGCCATCTCGGCGGTCGTGTTATTCACCACAACGCCTTCCAACGAGGCATCCCGTCGAAGAATCAAGTCCACCACTCGCGTCAAGTTCATGACCCTCGCTCCAGCCCTGTAGGCGGCGGCGATGAGCGCCCCGGTGGCGTGTGGTGGGTCGACCATATACATGCCCGCACACTCGTTCATCTTCTTGCAGGGCACACCGATCTCTTCGAGGATTTCATTCGCGGGCTCACAAATTGTGGCCTTGTTCATGAGGTACCCACCGGACCAGAATCCGCCTCCAAGCGCCAGACTTTGCTCAATGAGGAGTGTCCGAAATCCTCTTGCCGCCAAATCGTGCGCGCAAATCAGTCCTGACGGCCCTGCGCCCACAATGATGACGTCGCTCTCGATCATCTGGTCGAATGCTGTATAGTATTCCCGAGCAATCTGCCGGGTAATATCGTTCTCCCGTAGTGGGGCGGGCTGTGGCTTGTTCATGATCGTCGCCTTTCACAATGCTCAACGGAGTCAGCGGTAGATTTCTGATCCGGTTTTTTTGAACTCTTCAGATTTTTCTTTCATGCCGATCTGAATCGCTCGGTGTTCATCTACCTTGAGCTGCGCGGCGTAATCACGAACGTCCTGCGTGATCTTCATGGAACAGAAATGGGGTCCGCACATGGAGCAAAAGTGCGAGACCTTGGCGGCGTTGTCCGGAAGCGTTTCGTCGTGAAACTGTTGCGCGGTTTCTGGATCAAGCGACAGATGAAACTGGTCTTCCCAGCGGAATTCGAATCGGGCCTTCGACAGGGCATTATCGCGCGCCTGGGCTCCGGGATGGCCCTTGGCGAGGTCGGCGGCATGGGCGGCAATTTTATAGGTGATGACGCCGGTCTTGACATCCTCTCGTGACGGCAACCCTAGATGTTCCTTGGGGGTGACGTAGCACAGCATGGCGCACCCGTACCACCCGATCATGGCGGCTCCGATGCCGGAGGTAATGTGATCATAGCCGGGCGCAATATCGGTGGTCAGGGGACCGAGGGTGTAGAAAGGGGCTTCTTGGCAGGCCTCGAGTTGTTTCTCCATATTGGCCTGGATCATGTGCATCGGAACATGGCCGGGACCTTCGATCATGACCTGGACATCATGCCGCCAAGCGATCTTCGTCAGCTCACCCAGTGTCTCAAGTTCGGCAAACTGTGCGTCGTCGTTGGCATCCGCGATTGACCCTGGTCGGAGCCCATCGCCCAGACTGAACGCGACATCGTACGCCTTCATAATTTCGCAGATCTCTTCGAAATGCGTGTAGGCAAAGTTTTCTTGATGATGAGCCAAACACCATTTCGCATGGATTGATCCGCCGCGCGACACAATTCCGGTCATGCGTGTGGCGGTCATCGGCACATAGGCGAGGCGAACGCCGGCGTGAATCGTGAAATAATCAACCCCTTGCTCAGCTTGTTCAATCAGCGTATCGCGGAAAACTTCCCAGGTCAGATCTTCGGCCTTGCCGTTGACCTTCTCGAGGGCTTGATAGATCGGCACTGTGCCGATCGGGACCGGGGAGTTGCGAATGATCCATTCGCGGGTTTCATGGATATTTTTCCCAGTCGACAAGTCCATGACCGTATCGGCCCCCCAGCGAGTGGACCAGATCATTTTTTCGACTTCTTCTTCGATCGAGGAGGCGACGGCGGAATTGCCGATGTTGGAATTGATCTTGACGAGAAAGTTGCGGCCGATGATCATCGGTTCGCTTTCCGGATGATTGATGTTCGAGGGGATGATGGCCCGACCGCGCGCCACCTCGTCACGGACGAATTCCGGGGTGATGACCTGAGGAATATGGGCGCCCCAGGCGAAGCCTGGATGTTGCCGGACGCCACCAGCGTGTCCATTCCGTTGGCCGGAGTTTGCGGACCGTTCACGAACTTGATTTTCACGGATAGCGATGAATTCCATCTCTGGGGTGATGATGCCTTTTCGCGCATAGTGCAGCTGCGTGACGTTTGTCCCAGGCAATGCCCGTAGCGGTTTACGGATATGCTGAAACCGAAGTTCGGCCAGCTTCGGGTCGTTCGCGCGCAGGCGGCCGTAGGCCGAGGTCACCGATGCGAGTTCTTCAACGTCGTGCCGATCGAGCACCCAGGGGCGTCGCAATGGCGTCAGGCCCTTGCGGACATCAATCGTTGCTGCGGGGTCAGTGTAGGGGCCTGAGGTGTCGTATACGATGACGGACGCGTTCGGGGAACTGGCTCCATTTGTTCCTTTCGTGGAGGTCAAGCTGATCTCTCGCATCGGCACGCGAACTCCTGGCTGAGTACCAGGGATATAAATTTTCTGTGACGCAGGAAACGGCGTGGTAGAGAGGGGCGACGAGGGGATTCCCGCGCCGTTCCCATTCGCTGTCTCTTGTGTATGTGTCTGGATGCTCATGGCGAGATCCTTTCATCTGTTGGCTGAGTGTTCTTCAGGTGGAGGCAAAGGCCGGTAGCGGTTACCCACAATAAAAAAGCCGCTTCCCCAGATATCGGAGAATGCGGCTGATTCCTCACAAGGCCCGCTCGAATCGGCTTCCCTACGCTGGTATTACCCAGGTCAGGTTGTGAGGGTCGTCCGATCACTCGGACTCTCAGCCTCAAGGCTCCCCTAGCTATGAATAGCTGATCGTAGTACTCCGAGCCATCGAAGTCAATCGGCTATTAGGCCCATGCCGAATCTTCTCCTTTCGGGACGTGAGGGATAGGACTTTTCCGCAAAGGGGGATTCGTTGATTGTAGCAGGGGCCTGTCGTAGAATTAGTGTCTGACCGAGGAGGAGTATTGTGACCGCCATTGCGACGCAACCAAAGCCGATTACCGAGTATCAAGCCTTGTCGGCAGACGAATTGTTTCGCCGCACGGTCTTGGCCAAGCAAGTTCTTGGTACGCGCGTAATGATCCTTGGCCATAACTATCAACGGGATGAAGTCATTCAACATGCCGATTTTCGAGGAGACTCGCTGTTACTGGCGAAGCTCGCCGCGGAACGTTCTGAACGGCCCTACATTGTCTTTTGTGGTGTGCACTTCATGGCGGAGACGGCCGACATCCTCAGCCGTTCCCAGCAGACGGTGATTTTGCCCGATATGGCGGCGGGCTGTTCCATGGCCGACATGGCCGCGATCGAGCAAGTCGATCAATGTTGGGAAGCATTGGGACGTGTGGTCCCCGTGGACGAGACGGTGATACCGGCGGTGTATGTGAATTCAGCGGCGGTACTCAAAGCCTTTTGTGGCGAGCATGGAGGCATTACCTGCACATCATCCAATGCGAAAGCCGTGATCGAGTGGTGTTGGGCGAGGCGAGAAAAGATTTTGTTCTTTCCCGATGAGCATTTGGGCCGGAACACAGCGAACAAGATGGGTATTCCTCGTGAACAGATGATTGTCTGGGATCCCTATCAACCCAACGGGGGAAATAGTAAAGCGGCTATTCAGCGAGCTAAGTTGATTCTCTGGAAAGGCCATTGCAGTGTTCACCAAATGTTCCAACCGGCGCATGTAGATCATTTTCGCAAACAGTATCCGGACGGTCACGTCATCGTACATCCGGAATGCCATGAGAATGTGGTGAACAAAGCCGATCTGATCGGGTCGACCGAGTTCATTATTCGGACCGTCACGGCGGCACCGGCAGGGACAACCTGGGCGGTCGGAACTGAATTGAATCTCGTCAATCGTTTGAAGCATGAGCAGAGCGACAAGAGGGTATTCTTCCTTTCCTCCACGGTCTGTCAGTGTGCGACTATGTTTCGAATCGATGCGGCACATCTCTGCTGGGCGATGGAAAACCTGGTTGACGGGCATGTCGTCAACCGGATTGTGGTGCCCGACGACGACAAACGTTGGGCGAAGGTCGCGCTTGATCGCATGATGGCCGTCAGTTAGGGCTGGTGCTCCCCCCCGTTCTTCCGGTATAGTCCCTCAATTCACATAGGTAGTTACTGAATTGTTGGACCCCATTCCGATGGATTACAAATCGACGCTCAATCTTCCGAAAACCGATTTCCCGATGAAGGCCAATTTGCCGCAACGGGAGCCGCAGATGTTGGCTCAGTGGGAACAGCAGAAGCTCTATGCCCAGATCCAAGCGGTGGGGCAGGGGCGGCCTTTGTATGTTTTGCATGATGGTCCTCCGTATGCCAACGGGCGTATCCATATCGGACATGCCTTGAACAAGGTGCTGAAGGACATCATCGTGAAGTCAAAGACGATGGCGGGGTTCCATGCCCCGTATGTGCCGGGGTGGGACTGCCACGGTCTTCCGATCGAACATCAAGTTATGAAGGAGTTGGGCGAGAAGAAAAAAGATTTGGATGTGTCGGCGATCCGCAAGCTCTGCCGCGCGTATGCGGAGAAGTATGTCAATCTTCAGCGGGAGGAGTTTCGGCGGCTCGGTGTTCTGGGAGAGTGGGACCATCCATACCTGACGATGACGCCGGAGTACGAAGCAACGATTATCCGAGAGTTCGGGAAGTTCGTCGAGCAGGGCGACGTGTACAAGGGGCTCAAGCCCGTTCTCTGGTGCACGCAAGATCAAACTGCGCTGGCGGAAGCAGAAGTTGAGTATGATGACCATGTTTCGCCGTCGATCTATGTCAAATTTCCCGTCGTAACCTCACCCGATGTGCTGAGAAAGACCTTTCGTGGTGTCGCCGTTCCTGAAGGCGTCAAACTGGTCTCGGTGGTCATCTGGACGACGACGCCGTGGACATTGCCGGCCAATCAAGCCGTCTGTCTGCATCGCGATTTCGACTATGCCTTTGTGCAGGTCGGCGATGAGTTGCTGATTGTCGCGGAGAAACTGCTGGAGACGGTCGCACAAGCCTGTGGAATTACGGACTATCGTGTTGTCGGGGTCAAAAAAGGAGGCGACGGTTTCGAGGGGTTAGAAACGCAACGGCCGCTTTCCACCGGTTTATCGCCGATCCTTCTTGGGGATTTCGTCACGCTCGATCAAGGGACCGGCTGCGTGCATATCGCGCCGGGCCACGGCATGGAAGACTATATTTTGGTGCTTGAGCACAATGCCAAGGCCTCACCTGGAGAAAAGCTCGAAATTTTAGCGCCGGTCGATAACGGCGGGCGATTTACACCGGTCGTAGCGGAGTTTGTCGGGCAGCATGTCTTCAAGGCCAATCCAAAGATTGTGGACTATCTTCAGGCGAACGGACGCCTGCTTGGTCACGGTTCATTGAGTCATTCGTATCCTCATTGCTGGCGTTGCAAGAGCCCCGTGATCTTCCGCGCCACTGAGCAGTGGTTTGTATCCATGGAAATGAATGACTTGCGAAAAGCAGCGTTGGCGGAGATTGAACAGGTTCGGTGGATTCCAAGCTACGGGCGTGATCGGATTTTCGGCATGATCGAGAATCGGCCGGATTGGTGTCTTTCACGCCAGCGTGTGTGGGGCGTGCCGATCCCCGGGTTTACCTGTCAAAGCTGTCGGCATGTTCTCGCCGATCCGGTTGTGATCGAGCATATTGCGTCCTTGACGGAGTCGAAGGGAGCGGATGTGTGGTTTGAACGGTCCGCTTCCGAGCTGCTGCCTGCTGAGATCACCTGTCCGAAATGTGGAGGGGTGACGTTTGAAAAGGAACGAGACATTCTCGATGTGTGGTTCGAGTCCGGGGTGAGTTATGCGGCGGTGGCGAAGCCAAAGAAATGGTGGCCGATAGATTTATACCTGGAAGGGTCCGATCAACATCGGGGCTGGTTCCATAGTGCCTTGCTGGCCGGAGTCACCACGGATCATCGAGCGCCCTACAAAGCCGTCTTGACCCATGGTTTCGTGGTGGACGGGCAGGGGAAAAAGATGTCCAAGTCAGCGGGAAATGTCGTGGCGCCCCAGGATATCATGAAACAGTCGGGTGCGGAAATTCTGCGTCTCTGGGTGTCGGCACAGGATTATCGCGAAGACCTCCGCATCTCACAGGAGATTCTCAATCATCTCATCGAGGCCTATCGGAAGATCCGCAACACGTCCCGATTCTTGTTGAGCAATTTGTATGATTTCAATCCGGCCGTTCACCGTGTCCCCTACGAGCAGTTGCCTGAATTGGATCGTTGGGCGTTGATGCGTCTCGGAGAGCTGATCACGAAAGTTCGACAGGCGTATGACGACTTTGAGTTTCACGCAATCTTCCATGCCGTGAACAATTTTTGTTCGGTCGATCTCAGTGCCGTCTATCTGGATATCTTGAAGGATCGGCTCTATACATTTCGTGCGGATTCTCCGGCGCGTCGAGGTTCCCAGACCGTCCTCTGTGACATCACCGTGGCGTTGGCCAAACTCATGGCGCCGATCTTGAGTTTCACGGCCGAGGAGATATGGCATATGTTGCCGGAGGCCGTGCGTCAGGAGGCGGCGAGCGTCCACCTCGCTTCCTTTCCCGAGAGTGTCGTTGGTCGGCAGGATGAACAGTTGGCGGCACGATGGGAGCAGCTATTGGCCTATCGATCACGTGTTCAGGGAGAGCTGGAGGCACGTCGCCGGGAAAAGGTGATCGGCTCCTCGCTCGAGGCGCATGTGCAGATTGAGGCCGGGCCAGCTGTCTATCAAGTCCTGACCTCCTATGCCGAGGATCTCAGTGCACTCTTTATTGTGTCGCACGTGACGGTGAAGAAAGTCGTGGACGGTCAGCCGGAGCATCTGCACATTACGGTCGAACGGTCCACTGCTCCCAAATGCGAGCGTTGCTGGAATTACCGAGAGGCGGTCGGAAGGGATGCCAGCCATCCGACCCTCTGTGATCGGTGTGTGGAGGCAGTGCGTTGAACCTGTCGATGGTTCGCAATATGACGCTGGCGTCGGTGACCGGAGGCATCATTCTCCTTGATCAGCTGACCAAGCAGCAGATCATGCAGATGATGCGGCTCCATGAGTCGATTCCCGTCATTCCCAATCTCTTCAGCCTGACCTATATCCGGAACCCCGGAGCGGCCTTTGGCCTCTTAGCCGGCAGCAGTAACGCGTTCCGTATGGTCTTCTTTGGACTGACGTCGATCTTTGCCCTTGGCCTACTGGGGACAATCCTGGTACGGATGCCTGAAGAGGATTGGATGGGGCGGGTCAGTGTGGCTGCAATTCTTGGCGGGGCGGTCGGGAACTTGATCGATCGGCTTCGGTACGGCGAGGTGATCGATTTTCTGGATGTCTACATTGAACACTACCACTGGCCAGCGTTCAACGTCGCGGATTCCGCGATCACCGTCGGGGTGATCGCGCTCATCATCCACTTTTCGTTTGAAAAACGCATCGAACCGCCCGAGGCCCCGGAGACGTCGTCAGCCTCTTGACGGTACGACCGAGTTCCCAGTTGTGAGCACTGAAGATGGCGTTCAATGCAGAACGCGGCACCCGGCACTCAGTATGACGGCTATGCTGGCATTCGAACGATAAACCCGCCCGTTTCCTTTGCTTGCTTCTGTTGTTCTGCTGAGAACATGAACAGCGGTTCGCTGTGACAGAACTGACATTCCTTGGTCGTAATCGTTGCATCGGGTTCTCCGATGCTGACCAGATACTCCTTGGCGAGTTTGAGTGCCGTGGCTTCATCCGTCGTCATGACATCGAAGTGGATGCGGCCGCTTTTGCCGTGAACCCAGGTATCGTAGACGTGAATCGTATCCGAAGACATGCCCAACTCCTTTCAGCGAACAACCAATATGACCACAAGTCCCAGAATAATACGATAGTAGGCAAAAACGCGCAAGGTGTGTCGTTGGACATAGGTCAGAAACACGGCGATGACCGCCCAGGCGACTAGGAAGGAGACCAGCATCCCGAGCGCAAGCGCCAGAAAGTCTTGATCATTGAACGCTCCGCGCGCCTTCCACGTTTCATACAGCGTGGCGGCGATGATCGTCGGGAGCGCGAGAAAAAACGAATATTCCGTCGCCACTTTTCGATCCAATCCTGCAAGCAGGCCGCCGATAATGGTGGAGCCGGAGCGCGACATGCCGGGAATCAGGGAGGCGCATTGTGCCAGTCCGATCCAAAAGGCGTGTCGTGGTGAGACTTGTTCGAGGCTCTTGGCCGAGGCAGTGCGTGTCCGTGCCTCCACGAGGAGGATGATGATTCCACCCAAGATCGACGTGGACGCCACCGTCAGAGGCGTGAAGAGATAGGATTGGATCCATCCATGCGCCAGCAGGCCGAGCACGGCGGCCGGCAGAAAGGCGATCCCTAGCCCGAGGATGAACCATGCATTCGGATGGGTCTGCATGGAAGCCTTGAAACGGCTCGTCCACGTCGTGGAGGGCGAATTGCCGAGAGACGGCCAGAGCGTGTGACGTTCTCGGCAGGCACCGGACAACAGTCGACCGATCTTCTCTCGTTCATAGACGATGACCGCGAGAATGGCGCCCAATTGGATGGAGATTTCAGCATTGGCGGCCACATCGCCGGTGAACCCTAATGCGTGGCCGACCAGGATCAGATGGCCTGTGGACGAGACCGGCAAGAACTCCGTCAGTCCTTCGACGACTCCAAGAATCACGGCGAGAACCGGGCCCCATTCGTTCATGCGTACACCACCTAAGATTGAATGACATAGAGGAGTGACCCTCCCTGGCTGGCTCTGATCAGATGTGAGCGATCATCACAGAGCCATGGTGATCCGTCAAGCGTCAAGGATGCTGTGTGACATGACCAAGGGTGGGAGCTGTTGGTACAACTGTAAATATATTGACAATGCCTGGATGTTGGCATACACACAATGCATGGTACGGGTTCAATACAAAGGCACGTGGTAGGATTTGATGGAGGGAGGATCGCATGAGACGTGAGTGGACGGCAGTCGTGCTGGTCGGAGCGGTATTGGCCACGGGATGCGTATCCAATAAGAAGTACCAAGCGGCGTTAACCGAAGCGGATAATGCCAAGATGGAGCTGGAGAAGGCTCGACAACAGAAGAGCGCCATGGAGCAACAGATTCGAACACTCAAAGAGCTGAACGTGAAGTTCGGTAGTGAAGCGCAAGCGGTTCGTGACGAACTCCAACGCGTTGAGCATGGGCGCGACACGGAACGAGGGGCGATCGAAGGACGCACGAAAGAACTTGAGGAAAAGATAAAAGCGCTCTCGGCGCAGAACCGGAATGTGAAACAGGAATATCAGGATGTAAAGCGCCATAACGATACGCTGAAGTCACAGGTGGCGCGATATCAAAAAGAGCTGAAAGACCGCTCGCATAGCGGCCAGGCGGCTGCCACGCTGACCCCCAATCAGCTGTCTTCTGGGGCCGCTTCGGCACCTCCGGCGGTCGCATCGGCGGCGATGAATATCAATAAAGTATCGGCGAACGACATGGTGCTGTTCCTCGGTCTGAAACAAGATGAGGCCGAGCGCATCGTGAGCAATCGCCCCTACCGCGTGAAAGGCGAGTTGGTCGCAAAAAACGTCGTGCCTAAAGAAACGTTTGATCTGATCAAGGACCGGATTTCGGTCAGTCCCTAAGCTCAACGGGAATCATTCTTCGGCTATGAAACGGGCCGCTCTCCTTCAGGGAGAGCGGCCCGTTCATTTTGGGGACCACCACTTACTCGATCAGGCTCATGGTTGCGTGGGAGAAACGAGCACAACGATTTCCGACAGGGAGGGGTCCTGGTTGACGATGTAGTGGGTCGGTGGCGAGAGACGGGAGGTTTCGTCGGTCATCACTGATTCCCGTAGATGATGTTGAGAGGACTCATCAAGCAGGGTTTGATCGAAGCTCGTCAAAGGGACAGGGGCAGTGCGAGAGAATCGAAGGACGAGTAAGCCAGGTGTCGATGGTATGGAAATGGTTAGGCCCGTATGGGCTGAGAGTTTGGCGCGGGACTGTTCTGTGTCTGTGATTGGGAATAGGAGTTGAGGCTCTGAGGTACCAACGTGTTTCCATACTTGCAGGAAGCCGTCTTGATTGGACTCAACCGTAAGTTCTCGGGGCACTTCAGGCGCGGACGTATCCGCAGCATCCTCCTGGAGGGGGGCTGCCTGGTTTTTGTGGGTGAGACGATACCGGATACCCACTGGGTGAAGAGATGAAGTGTGTTTGCTCTTGGCCATCGCTAATGGGTGGGTTGTGATTTCAGATCGATCTGGAGACTGACCAGGCTCACCCATCGTCTTCTCACGTCGTCGAGTATCCTGTGCCATCGACGTATGTTGGTCCTGTGGGCCTGTCCCGTAGAAGAGTGAACGGGCACTCAGAGAAGTCCGTTCCTGGGAAGATATCGTGCTGTCTGCTGTGTATTGACTTGGAAGAGGTGAGGCGGGAGCGGTCAGGGAGGATTCGTCAATCGATGTGGTCGATAGTTCGGCGGATGAGTCAATCTGCTTTTTTGCCGGCCCTGCCTTCGCACGCGGCGCTGGAGCATCACGCTCGAAACGGTGGATTCGCCGCTCATCCTGTGTCGCCCCGGAGGGAGAAGCCTGAGAAGGTATCTTGTCGGTGAACGCCTCTCTCAGCGGGGGAGGTGATGAATGGGGCTTGTGTGGTGATATCCCCAGAGGCTCGTTTTTGGGGGGAGTGGCTGCTTGCGGTGGAGCAGGAACGGGTTCTGAAGCGGCAGGGGCCGGCGCCTCTTCCCCGGGCGTTGAGTGGGTTTCTTGTCGAAGACTCTCTTGGTACAGGCTTGTTCCAAGAACGACGGCAAGGACTGCGCCAGCGAGTCCACCGGCCCAGGCAAGTCCGTATGGGTGGCCGATCCAGTCCAACCATGATGAGGGAGCATCAGTGGCAGTCGAATTGGTTGCCTGCAACGACTGCAACAGCCTGCGACGTATGATGGGGTCGGCCAACAATTCCTTGAGGGCCTGTTCATCAGCCAGCATAGTGAAGAGAGCTTGGTTACGTAGCGCAGCCTGGAAAAGGTGCTGCTTCTCTTCCGGAGTCAACGTATCCGCAGCAAACCCACCCAGCAGTTTTTCAAGTTCATGACTCATTCGTGCATACACTCAATATCTACAACTCAACGCTCAGCGCATTTCTACTCCCACGTGCCTCCCATGAGGCTGAGGAGTTGTTTCCGGCACCGCAAGTCCCAGGTGTAAATCGTATTGATGGAGGCTTGGCCCATCAATTTTTGGATCTCCGGAAAGCTCTTTCCCTCTAACTTCCATGTGAACAAGTTCCGGCAGCGTTCACCCAGTTGCGTGATAGCGGTCAGGAGTCGCTCAACTCGCTGTTTCTGATCGAGCTGAGCCATGGGATTGTCTCCGGCATCGGCAAGCGGCACATCCTCAACCGACTCCTGACCATACTCACCACGACGCAAGGCCTTGCGATGGGCGTCCAGCATTTTGTACCGCAAGATCTGAAAGGCCAGTGGGACGAGTTCGACCAGTTCAGTCACGTGTGCATACTTGCCGTGCAGAACAGTCAAGACGTCTTGGGTCAGGTCTTCAGCATGATCTCTCGATAGACGTGATGTCGCAAACGCAAGAATCCTTTCGCGAAGGGCGTTCAGTGTCTGGTCACGGTCCATCAATGGTCAGTGAGCGAAGTGGTCGTAGACTCAGCTGATAACTCTTCGATTGATCGGAAACGGAGATTGAGTCTTGCGCAGACTTCGACTTGCCGGTCAACAAGGCGGAAAAAGCGTGTCATGACTCATTAACGCTGAAGGTGCTTATCTTTCCAGAAGTCGTTCTGCTGCAAGTCGTTTGACTCCTCGGAGATCCAGCTTTCCGGTTCCAAGGACCGGTAAGGCCTCCACCTTCACAAAGTGATGCCGCGATGGGATGAAGAGATTTGGGAGGCCCATGGCAGAGAGTTTTGCCAAAATATCGGGAATGGTGGTGTCGTCCACGGTATGCAGGACGACTAAGCGCTCTCCCTTTTTCTCGTCCGGCAGACCGGTAACGGCAAATACTTGCATCTCGGCGCCGGAAGCCTGCTGTAGGGCTTCTTCAACCTTTCCGTGGGGAACCATCTCTCCGCCGATTTTAGAAAAGCGAGACAGGCGATCGGTGATGGTCAGGAATCCATCGTCATCCAACGTCGCAATGTCCCCGGTGATGTACCATCCATCCCGCATCACGTCAGCGGTCAAGTCTTCTCGGCCCAGATACCCGTTCATGACGTTCGGCCCTTTCACCAGCAACATGCCTGCGGTGCCTGAAGGCAGAGGCGCGTAGGTGTAAGGATCAACGATTGTGACCGACACACCAGGAAGAGGCTGACCGACGGTTCCACGGCGTGAAGCCGGTTGGTAGTAGCCGGCTGCGCGAAAGTCCGGGCAATTGACGGCAATCACCGGGGCACATTCGGTGACGCCGTACCCTTCGATCGGTCCGATTCCGAACGTGTCCTCGACCGCTTGGGCGAGACGGGCCGGAAGCTTTTCCGCGCCGGTGAGGATCACCCGGACCGAACTGAATTGTTCCGGAGTGCAACGGCGGGAATAGAGCTGCAAGAACGTCGGCGTGGCGACGAGGAAGGTGATGCGATAGGTTCGGATCAGTTCGCCGATAGCCGTGACATCAAGCGGCGACGGATGAAAGATCATCGGCGCATTGTTGGACATCACGAACCAGAACACCATGTACCCGAACGAATGAAAGAAGGGCAAGATGCCGAGGACTCGTTCATCCTGGTACAAGTGGAGCATCTGTGTCGCGCCCTGGCAGTTGGAGTCGACGCTGAAATGAGAAAGCATGACGCCTTTGGGTTCACCGGTGCTGCCACTGCTAAAGATGATGGTGGCCAGGCTGTCCGGGGTGAGCGGGGTGGTTTGTCCGCAGGCCCGTTCGATGATGCGGCAGGGAGCGAAGAGCGCCAACAAGGCGGCCTGAAGTTTATGGCTCGTGCCGATCGTTTTTGCTAAGTCTTCCAACCAGATGATCGACGGGCCTTCCGGCAGGTCGAGCTTGGCCTTCTCCACGAACAGACGGCTTGTCACGATGGTGCGAAGTCCTGCGAGCTGTACCGCAGCTTCCAATCCGGACTTTCCGACTGTGTAGTTCAGGTTCACGATGGTCTTGCCGCAAAGGGGCGCTGCGACATTCACTAAGGCACCGGCGACGGTGGGAGGGAGCAGCACGCCGACCCGCTCTTGGTCGTGCCAATAGGGACGCAGGGTTCGCGCCAGGACAATGGAGCCGATCAAGGCTTGTAAGGATGAGACCTGCGGGCGATTCTGGTCGGCCATGGCCAAGCGAAGCGGATGGCGACGCATCGATCGGACAAATTCACGATGGAGCGGACGGCGATGGGGTTTCCGCAGCTGCCATGCGACTTCTCCTAGTTGACGGATCGTGGCTCGGAGCTCGTGGACGGACGTATTGGCCGGTAGCGGAGCGCCGAACGAGACAGTGACGAGATAGGGGAGCTGTTCCGGTACTTTCCAGAGAAATCGTCCGCGATTGAAGCTGAAGATGCTGCCCCAGACACGATCGAGGTGCGCGGGGATGATCGGAACCGTTCGCCCCTTGACGATCCGTTCGAACCCACGTCGGAACGGCAGGAGCGTGCCGGTGCGGGTAATTTGTCCCTCGGGGAAGATGCAGACGAGATCGCCGCGATCAAGGGCAGCACCTGCTTCTCGGAGCGCATTGAGAATGACTCGCACGCCTCCGTGCGGCGAGATTGGAATGACGCCGAGCGCTTTCATGAAGGGTTTGAAGATGGGCAGCTCGGCATACCGGGCATCGACCACGAATCGTACGGGGCGATCGAGGCTGGCGATTAGGAGCAGCCCATCCACAAACGAGACTTGGTTGGGAACCAGCAGAGCCCCTCCGGATGGCGGTATGTGCGTGTCTCCGAGGATCCGAAGGCGATAGAGGGTGTTTGTGACCAGCACGAGGATGAGCCGAAGAAGGGTATCGGGTAGCAGCCACAGAGCATAGAACATGCCGGCCAAGGTCATTCCGGCAGTTGCGAGAAAGATGCTGGTGGTTGAGAGTCCGGCGTTGGCCAGCCACCCACCGGACAATGAGCCCAAGAGGATACCTGTGAAGACACAGGTGTTGGACATGGAGATCACGGCTCCTCGTCGATCGGGTGGCGATTTCCATTGGAGGATGGCGTTCAACGAGACAAAGATGAATGCGCTGGAGATGCCGAGTCCGCCCAAGAGGAAAAATGTTCCCGAGAGTGGGGGAGCCATAAGACCGAGAAGGAGCAGTGCCAGGAAGACGCCGATGGCGCCCAAGGGGATCAGTCCATATTCCACACGGTTGCGTGAAATGTTCCCCACCAAGACGGCGCCGATCCCAATGCCGACCGACAAGAGTGTGAGCGGGAGCGCGGACATGGCGTCGGAGAGTTGCAGGACGGCTTTGGCATAGACGATCACGTTTTGCATAAACAGACTGGCGATCGTCCAGAAAATGACTTCCATGGGAATGGCCATTTGCAACATGCGCTCGGCGCGAATCGCTGTCCATGCCACGCGGATCGTGGAACGTACACCGCCCTCGTTGCGGGCCGGTCCCACGCGTGGGATGGAGAAGGCTGTGACGAGACCGATGACCGATAATCCCGTTAGCACGAGCGGAGCCAGCCATGTGTGGGATCCGGCCATCTGTAACAAGAGACCTCCGGCGGCTGTTCCCGTCAAGATCGCAGCAAAGGTCCACAGTTCAAGGAGACCGTTACCGGCAGCCAGACGCTCATGTGGGATCAGTTCCGGAAGAATTCCATATTTCGATGGGCTGAAGAGCGCGCTGTGGATACCCATCCCACAGAGAACAATGAGCGGGAGCGTGCCACCGGCAGGGTTGCTCCAGAGCGCGAGGGTCCCGGCTGTCATCAGCAAAACTTCGGCAGCTTTCATCGTGATGATGACGGTCCGCTTACTCACTCGATCGGCCAAGGTGCCGCCGATCAGCGAGAGGAGCATCAGTGGCAGAGTGAAGATGACAAAGGCGGTTGCGGTTTGGGTTTGAGCGACGGTTTCTAGCTCGGGCCCTGGAGCCATCCCTGCGGTCGCTTGCCGGATGGCCAGCAAGGCCACCATCAGTTTCCAGGCATTGTCGTTGAAGGCTCCGCAGAATTGCGCAATCAGGAGGCCGCGGAGGCGGTGCAAAACAGACCAGGGTTTGGGTTCAGCTGAGGTACTCATCCGTTCGAGGCATTGTGCCTGATTTATGAGGCCGATGGAATAGGTTGCGGATGAAATCCTTGTGCAGTGAACCGGCCAAGGTTCGAGTCGGATATCAGCAACCACTCAGCATCGCAGTCTTGGACGGAGACATGTGCGCGTGATGGCGCAGTGGTAAGTCGGAGAAAAAACGCTCTGTTCGATCAACCAGCGTGGAAAACGGTCGAGGCGCCTGATCGATGAGGTGTTAGATCGCTTGGAGTTTCACCACCGGCGTATCAATCGCAGCAAAGTCTGTGTCACGCCGCGAGGCGGCATGTACGTCGGCCAATGGCTTTACGCTGTATAACCGGCGCTCATTTCTGAAGGAGTGAGAAAGACGTTTCACTGGCGGCAGAAAACAACGGTTGCGCGAGTAGCGCAAATGCTGGTACAAATTAATCAAGCACTAATCCCTAGCTATGTCATACCTATGTTTTATATCGACGTATTAATTATATTTATAGGATAGCTGTATTGCTGTGTACGAGGGTTATCGCTGACTTTTGACCGTGAAGGTGTTCGCTCTTAAATGGAGGAGGTATGTGATGTGGTCCCGATGTCTCATGCGTGCGATGACCGTATGCATGATCGTGTTTGAGCTTCATGCCCTTGCAGAGCCAGCACTTGCCGTGAGTTTGCCCCCTGGATTTGTCAGTGAAACCGTTGTGCCCAATTTAGCCTCTCCTACCACAATCGCATTTGCCCCGGATGGGCGGATGTTTATCGGACAGAAGGACGGGCGTGTGCGAGTTTTTCATAATGGCGCAGTGCTGGCTGCGGATTTCGCCAATATTTCAGCCGAGGTCAACAATTACTGGGATCGCGGGCTTTTGGGGCTCGCCATCCATCCCGATTTCCCATCCCAGCCGTATGTCTATCTTCTCTACACCTACGACCCTCCGGGAGCGATCGATAACGGGAGCGGCGCGCGAGTCTCGCGGTTGATTCGCCTGGAGGCGGATGCCGCGACGAATTACAATACCGCAGTAGCAAACAGCGCCGTGGTTCTCCTTGGAACGAACAGCCTGCTCACGACCATCGGAAATTCATTGAGTAACGACGGTCCTGCCTCGTGTGAGAATATCAATGGATTTACCGGATATGTGCCGGATTGCCTTCCAGCCGACAGTCCCTCGCATACCATCGGCACGCTCATGTTTGGACTGGACGGATCGCTGTTCGTGAGTAACGGAGATGGTGCGCATTTCAACTACACCGATGTTCGGGCGCTCCGTTCGCTTGCCGTGAATAGTCTCGCAGGCAAGGTCTTACGCATCAACCCTTTGACCGGGCAAGGGTACCCGGACAATCCATTCTACGACGGGAATCCGAATAGTAATCGTTCCAAGGTCTATAGCCTTGGTCTGAGGAATCCGTTTCGGATGACCATCCATCCAACGACGGGGGAGCCGTATATCGGCGATGTCGGATGGGGCACCTGGGAAGAAATCAATACAGGACGCGGGAGCAACTTCGGCTGGCCCTGTTATGAGGGAAGCAACGCGGGCAATGCTCAACAGTCCGGTTATGCGACGAATGGCGCCACTGGAGCACGCTGTCACCAGCTATATCAGGATGATGGCAGCGCGGTCACTGAACCGGTCTATGCGTACAGTCATAGCGGTGTTGGGGCATCGATTCAGGCGGGTGCATTCTACAGAGGATCTGCATACCCACTTCAATATCGTGGTGCGCTCTTCTATGAAGACTATAATCGGGATTGGATCAAGTATGTGACCATTGATGCGAATGGACGAGGCACGTCGTTCGACTTCGCCTCTAATGTATCGTCAAACGGCGGTCCTGTGCAATTGCTGAGCGGACCGGACACCAATCTCTACTATGTCGTCTATAATGTCGGTGCCAATACGAGTGAAGTCCGGCGCATTCGCTATCTAAACGCGACCAACGCTTCACCGGTCGCAAAGGCAACGGCGACGCCGATGAGCGGCCTGCCGCCCCTGAACGTTGCATTTACGTCCAGTGGGTCTTCAGACCCGGACGGCGATAGCCTCACGTATCTCTGGAATTTCGGCGATGGGAGCACCTCGTCGCTCGCAAACCCCTCGCATATTTATGGAACAGCCGGAGCATTCACGGTTGTTCTGACTGTTACGGACGCGCGCAATGCCTCCAGTACGGACCAGATCATCATCACGGTGGGCAATAGGCGTCCGACGGCTACGATTGTATCTCCGGCTGCCGGCACGAAGTATGACATCGGCAATGTGATTGTCTTCCAAGGACAAGGTTCAGATCCTGATCAGGGGCAGCTCAGCGGAGCCAGTCTTGCCTGGGAAGTCTTGCTGCATCACAACGAACACGTCCATTTTGATTTTTTCAATGGGACCGGCAACACGGGCTCGTTTGTCGTCACCGACCATGGAGACAATACCTGGATTGAACTCTGTCTGACGGTGATCGACAACGGCGGATTAAGCGACAGGACGTGCGTGAACCTTCTTCCCAACACAGTGACGTTGACGTTCAGGACAAGGCCCGGTGGGCTGAAACTGATCTACGATGGAATTCTGCGGACCACACCGTTTACCGTCACCGCGCCGGTTGGGGCATCACGGGAGATTTCAGCCCCGCTGAGGCAGGCAGGTCGACGATTCAGATTCTGGTCGGACGACGGAGCCGCCACGCATTCTATCCGTGTCGAATCAGAACCAGCCACGTATACCGCGCGATATACGCGATTTTAGTTCATGCGTGGGTCCACGCCTCATGATCCCTCCTGCTTTCATGCAGAGAGGGATCATGAGGAGGGCTCATGAGTCACCAGCCGGCCACGATCGTTTCCGTCATGTTCAGGATTATGAAGAGAAGCGGAAGCCTTGGGGCATGCTCAGGCAGTGCCATCACCGGTTACTCGTGTTACAGGCAACCCTTCCAATTCCATGATGCGTAACGCATTGGTCGTCGGGCACGGTCCCGGCCTCAGCTGGTAATCGAATGTGAGGGCACCGTCTGCCACTGTTTCTTGGAAATGGGCATTCCGTAATCGTGGGATGACCTGTTCTAGGTCCGCCAACTCCAAGTCGTGCGTGCTCACCAGGCCAAATCCATACCCCTTGGAAAGTGCCGTAATATAGGCTTGGCTGCCGATGAGCCGTTCGCGGTTATTGGTGCCTTTGAAGATCTCGTCGATGAGAAAGAGCACGGGAGGCATGGTCCGCTCCTCGGTGGCGTTGAGGATCGTTTTGAGTCGTTTAACCTCCGCGTAGAAGAACGACAGCCCGGCATCGAGCGAATCGTCGACACGGATGCAACAGGCGAGCCGGCTCCAGGTCCATTCAAATGAGCCGGCACAAACCACCCCACCGGCCTGCGCGAGGCAGAGGTTGATCCCGATGGTGCGCAGGAACGTGCTCTTGCCGGACATGTTCGAGCCGGTAATCAGGTAGATCGAGCCAAGTTCAGTCAACTCGACATCGTTCGCAATGCGTGTAGGTGGAGCCAGTAAGGGGTGTGCGAGTCGGCTCGCGCGGAGAGTCGGTGGAGGCTTCGATTGTCCATCAGTGTCGGCGAGGGGAGTCGGCCAAATGTAGTCGGGGTGGAGATAGGCAAAGGTCGCGAGCGCTGATGCCGCTTCGACTTCCGCCAGCGCGTTGAGCCATTGGGGGAGGGCCTGTTGGATCCGGTCTTGTATGTGAATCAGCCGACGCAAGAACCAGAGGTCCCATGGGCCAATCGCATTAATCGCCAAGTGAACGAGGGGATGGGCTTTGATGCTGATGGCATGCAGGGTACGCGCGGCCTCCTTGAGTTGTTGCGTGGGACTGACGGTGCCGATCAGAGCGGCCCATGTCGACGCCAAAGTCGTGTTTCGACGCGCGGTGTGCCGCTCGATCGAACCAAGGACTGTGGCGAGACGTTCGGTTTCGTGATGGAGGCCGACCGCATGTTCGAGCAACTCCTCCCCCTGGTCGGTCATGAAGTAGATCAACACATACGCGGCGAACGAAAACATCCAATAGCCCGGGAGCAGACCGAATAGTGTGGCGAGGCCAAGTCCGATCGTGGTCAGAGCGAGGAGCGCCTGAACAAGCAGGATGGTGTTCAGGTGAGGAAGTCCGAGTCGGTGCCCAATGACTGCAGCCAACCGTTTGCCGTTGATTTCCTGGTCACCGGTGAGTTTGGCATCAAGTGTGAGTCGATCGCGCAAGAGAGGACGAGTGGTCAGTTCTCTGACGAGCGCCTGTCTGCTGCGCCACTGTGCGGGGG
Source organism: uncultured Nitrospira sp. (assembly GCA_964430555.1). Classification (GTDB taxonomy): domain Bacteria; phylum Nitrospirota; class Nitrospiria; order Nitrospirales; family Nitrospiraceae; genus Nitrospira_D. The sequence continues at coordinate 42,867 of CAYSFU010000019.1, forward strand.
GTGGAGGCTGGTTGAGGAGCCAGCCGTGCAACCGCTCTCGGCCCTGGTCTGAGATGGTGGTGTCGAGCAGATGGGTCAGAGAATGAGGACCAAAGAGATCGAGATCCACCGCGTAAGGGTGAGGACTTGGCGCGTCAGTCGACCTCGTCGGAATATTTTTCCAATCCAGAGCAATACGGGCCAGATGTGCCTGCTTAATGTGTTGCCACTGCCGGAGCCGATGAATCTGAGCTTCCACCTTGTTATGATAGGCTGCCACGGCGATAAAGATGATGAGGAAGACGGCGAGTGACAGGTTGCCGCTGTCGTACCAGTTGAGCTTATAAAGAGAGACGGTACAGATGAGGCCGACCAGGAAGATCGCCAGCCGCCATCTGGTGAACAGGGCGCTGGTTTTCGTGCCTTGAGTGATGAGGCGGTCTGCACGCCTGATGATCGTTTCAATTTGTCGGATACGTGAGTGTGCCATAACAGGCGACCTTACTGGGAACAGGCGTGAACGTCAAATCTTGTCCTAAAATGTTGGCGGGAACATGGTCTTATTACTGTTTGTCACGAGTGAGTGCGGCTGATGTCGAATGGCTGGGTGGATGTCTGTCTCCACAACAACCTTGATGTCGGCGAACTGCTGAGTCGCCTTGATGATGCCACGGTCCAGGGAGCGTGGGAGGATGGAGGGGAGGTTCATCTCTATTGGGTGGAAACCCAGTGGAATGACGAGCGGCTTTCAGCCCTCCTTGCGGCTATTGCGGATCTGGTGGAATCGACCCATGAACAGTCGCTTTCCGTGACACATGTGCCGGCTCAGGACTGGAACGAAGCCTGGGCGCGATCCGTTAAGCCGCTTCGCATCGGTCGATTCGTCATCCGCCCCAGTTGGGAACCGGTGACGCATGGCCCTGATGATATCGACATCATTTTGGATCCCAAGCAAGCCTTCGGCACCGGCCACCATGCGACCACTCGGATGCTGCTGGAATGGTTGCAACAGGAGATTCGCGGAGGCGAACGGATTCTGGATGTGGGAGCCGGCAGCGCGATCTTGGCCATGGCGGCAGTCAAACTTGGTGCTGCGTCAGCCATCGGAATTGAAATCGATCCGGTGGCAGTCGACTGTGCGCGAGAATATGTCGAGCAGAATGGCTTGCTCGATCGGATCGACCTTCTATGTGGGACGCTGGCGGACCTGCAGCACGAGAAACAGCGGGCCATCGATCTGGTATTGGCGAATCTTGATCGCCGAACAGTCTTGAGCCTCGCGGAAGATTTGGCATGGGTCGCGTCGGGAGGGGCGAGGGTTTTGGTCTCCGGCATTCTTCTGGAGCAGGAGTTCGAGATCCTCGAACGGTTTTCTGCCCTGGGTCTTGCGTGTGTCAGCCGACGAGACGAGGAAGGATGGGTGATGATGCAGTTTTTGAAACCAGAATCCTGTGAGGGGGAGGCGTGACCATGTCCAACAGGCCGCCATATGCCCATGTGCATCAGATCAGCGTCTCTGATGGAGGTGTCCCGAAGCTTCCTGTGTGGGAAGCCAAGGTGAGCGAACAGGGGGTCGCGGGAGATCGGCAGCGTAATCTCAAGTTCCATGGCGGCCCTGATCGTGCCGTCTGTTTATATTCCCTCGAACTGATCGAGCGGCTACAGGACGAAGGCCATTCGATTGATCCCGGATCCACCGGAGAAAATCTCACGTTGGCTGGGTTGGATTGGGACCAGATTGGTCCTGGTCGTCACTTGACCGTTGGTCCGGAGGTTCGGCTCGAAGTGACGAGCTACACCACACCCTGTCGCCATAATGGGCGCTGGTTTCGGGACGAGGACTTTTCTCGCATTTCACAGAAAGTGAACCCCGGGTGGAGCCGGGTTTATGCGAAAGTTCTGCAAGGCGGAATCGTTCGACCGGGAGATGAAGTGATCGTCACCATGTGATGCGTATCTCACACGAGCCGTTTTGAACGACGCGTTACGAACGACAAAGGACGAGGATAATGGATCGAATATTGGAACCAGAGCTGATGGATGATCCGACGCAGGCCGACGCCTATGCGCGTGCTGACTTTGAAGACGAGAATCAAGAATTCGTCGAGCGGTTCAAGGAATACTTTCCGGAGTTTGTACAAGGAACGGTGTTGGATCTCGGCTGTGGTCCAGCGGATATTCCGATCCGGCTCGCGAAGCTGTATCCAGCCTGCCAGGTTATCGGCATCGATGCCTCAGCGCCGATGATTCGCTTGGGAGAGCAGGCGGTCAAGGACTTTGCTTTGGCTGATCGCATTACACTGCGATGTGAACGGTATGAAGAAATCGCGGGAGCGAGGCTCGCCGATGCTGTGATTTCCAACAGTCTGCTGCATCATCTGCCGAATCCGTTACAGCTCTGGCAGAAGATTCGCCAACTCGTGAGGCCTGGTGCGCCGGTCTTGGTGATGGATCTGCTTCGCCCTGACTCGCCGGAAGCGGCTCAAGCCATCGTCGATCAATATGCCGCTGATGAGCCGGAGATTTTGCGGCGCGATTTTTACAATTCCCTGCTCGCCGCCTTCACTGAAGACGAGATTGGTTCACAGCTGGCCCGCATGAACCTCACGCGATTGCTGGTTGATATTCCAGATGATCGGCATTGGGTGGTGGGAGGGATTATTTATTGAGTAGGGTAAACTGGTGAGATAGTCGCCTAAGTGTGAAACACTTACAAACAATATGCCAAAAAGTCCACCAGTGTGATTCTCGCGTCACTCAGAGGCGCACTGTGTGGCAGAGAGTATGGCGTGAGTATCTTTACTGGTTGCGGCCATGCTGGATGGCCTGTGTGAGCATCCTGCACTCGTTCCTAAGCTAGGCTGCAGTGTTCTATCTTGAGCCGTACGTCAGCGTATACACGAACTCAGAGGTCAATGAGTGCGCCAGATTGATCCGTCCTTGAAGTCGATCGCTCACCTGGGGCTGTGTCGGGCGAAGGATCTTGGCTATGGTTATAGGAGTGTACTCCAGTGGGTTTATGAGAAGTAGTCTGTTATACTTGATCATTAGGAGTGCGCACGATGAAAGAACAATTGACGGCGGTGTTTCAGCAGGTACCCGAAGGCTATATCGGGTTTGTTGAAGAGTTGCCCGGCGTGAATACGCAGGGTGTAACCCTTGAAGAAACAAGGGCAAATCTTCAGGAAGCCGCTCAGCTCATCTTGGAGTCCAACCGTGCGCTGGCGGAAGAGGCACTTGAGAATAAGACGGTGATCCGCGAGCCTCTCGCTTTGATCTCGTGAAGCGGATCGATCTAATTCGCCATCTTGAACGCCATGGTGTTCAGTTTCTTCGTGAGGGTGGTAGCCATAGTGTCTACGTGAATCGTACTGTCGGGAAGACCTCCACGATTCCCCGTCATAGGGAAATCAACGATTTTCTCGCTCAGAAAATCTGTAGGGACCTCGAAGTCCCCAAGCTCTAAAGTAGACGATGACTCCAAGAAATATATGGGGTCGGATACAAATGGCACTTCCTGAAGCTTCACGGAATGGTTATAGGTGTGGATGTCCTCTCTGGTGAGTGCCCGTGGCTTGGTGGGCAGCGGGTAGGGTTTTGGCCGTCGCGTGATGACCTTGAGCTTGAGACGCCCGGGCTGGATGCCAACCTACTGTTGAGTGATCAGGACTAACAGGCCATATGGCAGCTTATCATGATTGATGCCATGGCCATTCCAGACTTGCAGGGAAGGTATGGGGTCGGGAGTCTTTCTGAAAAGTTTAAGGAGCGAGAGCACGGCATTTAAGGCAGACCCTCGACCGTTGTCCTCCGTTCTCGACCAGGATTTTAAGCTCACGATATTCCTGCTTAGCCTGCTGCAACGGCATGAGCCTCTCGTGCCGCCAAACTCTTTCGGCGGTTGCTGGCAATAGTGCGATCGATCATCGCGCCGCAATTGATGCATTTCCAGGTGTAGAACACGACAAAGAAATCTGAGAACCGCCCCAACATCATCGTCCCGTTGCACTTCGTACACTCCATCGCTTCCTCCTCGGGTGATTAGGTTCACAACTGTTGCTATATGCAAGCAAGAGCTGCGCCACGGTGATGAGGCTCAGTTTTTCAATAAGTTTGTTAATACGTAGTGAAATATACGTTATAGAGTTACAAAATATTGACGCAGGAAAGGAGTTGTTTCGTCAATGTTTTGTCCGGAAACGGATTGAAGAGGTATTCAGTGAGAAAGGATCGTGACTTGGACCTGATTGTAAGGGGTGAGGTTGGATACCGTTATGTTGTCCAAGGGTGGCGAACGACGGTCAATCATACCGCAACGCGACGACTGGTTCGAGTTTCGCGGCTTGATTGGCCGGATAGACCGTCGCTAAAAAACTGATCAGGATGGCGGAACCGGCTACCAGGAGTATGTCTTCCGTCAACACGTGAACGGGAATGGTCGAGATTTCGTACACAGTTGGGTCGAAGGTCCAAAACGTTTGAACCAGCCAAAGAAAGGCATAGCCCAACGGAATGCCGAGAGCCGTCCCCGCGAAGCCGATGATCAACCCATTCAGCATGAAAATCAGCCGGATGCTGCGTTTTGCCGCGCCCATTGCTTTTAAAATAGCGATTTCTTTTTGTTTCTCCGTCACGATCATCGTCAACGTGCTGACGATGTTGAACGAGGCAACGATTGTGATGAGAACGAGGAGCAGAAACATGATCGTCTTCTGCAGCTTCAAGGACGAGAATGTGTTGCGGTTCAACTGCATCCAGTCTCTGGCCCCATGGCTGAATCCCAGTGCCAGTTCAATCTGGTGAGCGATTTCTCCGGCGCGGAACACATCCGTTACCTTGACTTCGATCCCAGTGACGCTCGCCCCAAGGTTGAACAAGTTCTGCGCCTGGCTGATCTCGATATAGGCAAGCGAAGAATCGTAATTGAACATCCCCGAATAGAACAAGCCCACCACGGCAAACGTGCGGATTTTTGGTACTATGCCTAGCGCGCTGACCGGTCCGACAGGAGAGACGACGTTCACCGTATCGCCCACGACTACTCCCAGTTTGAGTGCCAGCTCTTTACCCAAAATAATGCCGGGCTTTTCAACGAGACGTAGGTCATCTTGAGGGTTATCGGTCAGAGCTTGCAGTACTTTCACTGGGGTGAGTAAATCGAGCAGATGTCCCACAGTGATGTTCTTGGCCAGTTCGGTGACATTGGCCTCTCGTTTCGGATCGATCCCGCGCACGATGATGCCATGGACTCCACTTTGCGTGGTGAGTAACACCTGGCGAAATATGAATGGTGTGGCTGCGATAACGTCCGGTACCGTCTGGATCTTATCGGTGAGACGGTCATAGTCGGTCATGTGTTCTTTCATCCGCTCTTGAACAATGATATGGGATGTGGTGCCAAGAATCTTGCTCTGAATGTCCTCCAGAAAGCCAGTCATGATGCCAACCGCACCGATCAGTGACGCCACCCCCAGCGTGATACCGGTCACCGAGACAAGCGTGTCCAGCGAAATCATCCGATTGCGGCGCTTGGCCCGCAAGTAGCGAAGACCGATAAAGATTTCATAGGGGAGAGCCACTATTTTCACGGCCTGAGTTGAAAAAAAAGATCACGCCACAGGTGGAAGCATGATCGGTGAACAGCATAATCAGTCGGTCGATCTGGATCCGTTCTCCGGCGGGTAGAGATCCTCTATATTCTAAGGCTCGGATTCAAATTTCCATTTCCTCTGATATGTCAGAGAGCTCTTTTTTTGGTCATGCCAGCGTGAGAATGGTTTCTTTGCCGGAAAAGATCTGAATAGACACAAAAGCGGGCAGAGTATAACACGGGAATAGCCAACCAGATCCAATTTGGAGCATGTCTTGTTTTCTACATGCCGGAAGCCCATTGCTTGGCAAAACTCCTAACACAATAGGTTCTTGTTGGTCTTCCATGGTAGCCGATCAGCACCTCTTTCGCTTTCTCGTCTCATCTCTCTCTCCCAGGACCCCATGTATCCCTTTCTTGCTTCATTCATGAAGAGTGTGTAAAATCATGGGTTTTATACACATCCGTGCCAGGAGGTGCCATGCGTACGAACATTGTGATTGATAACAGTCTGATGCGACAGGCGATGAAAGCCACGGGGTGTTCGACGAAGAAAGCTGTGGTCGAAGAGGGACTTCGATTACTGATCAAGGTGAAGGGACAAGAAGGCATTCGCCGATTGCGGGGCAAGGTTGCCTGGGAGGGCGATCTTGGTGTAAGGCGTGATGGCCGTATTAAGGCCGCCTCATGATCATTGTGGATACAACGGTCTGGGTAGACTATCTGCGGGGGATATCTTCTCCCCATGCCGAATGGCTTGAAGCGAATCTCGCAGGTGAACGACTTGGTCTGACAGATTTGATCCTGTGCGAGGTGCTACAAGGTGTAGTGAGTGAGGCTCACTGTGATGCCGTTCAAAAAGAATTGCAGAGATTCAAGGTCTACGAGACGGGAACAATTGAACTGGCGATTGAAGCGGCTGCGAACTACCGACGACTTCGTTTGGCAGGCCGAACCGTTCGAAAAACGATTGATTGTCTCATCGCAACGTTCTGTCTCGTCGAAGGACATGCCTTGCTTCATCATGATCGAGACTACGATCCGTTTGAAGATCAGCTCGGTTTAAGAGTTGTCCATCCATAAAAGAATTTGGGAGACCTCCCAAGAACACTCTGTTTTTTGGGATGCTATCCTCAGAAAAAAGTGAGATCGAAAAATATGTGGCTGAGAACTGTAGTGGGAAAAGCTTATTCTCACCTTCCTATGCTTGCACTCCTCTCTCTTTGTCCCGCGCTGTCCACGGGTTGCAGTGAGAGAGAGAATGTGCTCGTGATCGAGAAGCCGACGGAGGTGCGTGCCATCACACAGGCTGCTTCTGCTCCAGACCTGAATACGAATATTCAGCCTGGGCATGTCATTGCGACGCTCAACGCAGGTGAGACGGCCAATGTGGTGGCGGTGTATCATGGCCAAACGCATGACGGTTTCAAGGTCACGCTTGCTGACGGCACCGAGGGGCTCATCATGGCTGGCGATACATACCAGGTCAGGTCCCGGTGAGTTCTTTGCATTCTGCGAAGTTCGGACACCTTGTTTCCGCTCGTCCCTAGACTCTTGTACAACCCTGCTGTCATCGATTACTGTCACTGTTCATGGAAGAAGAAACACGAACATCACCAACGCCGGACGACGTATCTGAGAAGATCGTCATTTACTGGGAGAGAGAATATTCCACTGCTTTTCCCCCAGAGCGACTGAAATTGGATTTCCATCCGCACCGGCCGATGCTGAGTAACATGACGCTGGATGAACAGCGGGCACTTGCTGCGAGCGGATATAAAGTGTTGCCGGATGATTGTGGGCCGGTCAGGACGGTGGGGAGCTATGGGTGGTTGATCCGCTGTCCGGTCGACGTGAAGCTGCGGCGAACGGCGTCGGGAGTGCAGTGGCAGTCGCCGCCGATTCTGCCGGAGGAGCGACTACTGGGGTACAAGAGCTTTACCGGAATGTACGTCGATTTGATTTTAAACAGCGGCTATCCGAAGCTCTGCTGTGGAGTCCGCCTGTACTACCCCAAACATGTCGGCTTGATGATGAAGGATCTCCCTAACCATTTCTATCACGACCCGGACCGGACGTTTTCCATTTGGGAGGGCATCAAGACGCAAGAGTATAGGCGCACGCCGAACCAGTATGCCTGGTTGCCCGACTACGAAGCCTTCACGGCTAATTTTCTGTTGCAGCTCCACAAGCCGACGACTATCAAGCGCGGTGATCCCATCGGAGTCATTCTCCCGGTTCTCCTTCCGAAACAGTTCACTCTCCAAGAGATTCAACATCCCTGAGCCGCTGCCACTCACGGTATTCGTGAACGCTTCTACGGGAACCATCCAGTAGTTGTTACGATGACCTCTGCCGCGTATCGTTCGCCTTTTGATTGAATTCCTGGCCGTGTGCTTGCCGAATGGTAAAGCGTGACGCGTCGTATGCCGGAACGAGGTCCGTGTTTCGCAACGAACCGTTATGAATGATGCGGGCCGGCGCTCTGTATCGGAGTCCTCTGGTGGCTACTGGAGAGCATCCGGCGGAGTCTTGAGGAGTTTGGCAAATCGAGTTTTATCGATAGCCTTTTCATAGGCTTCTTCGGGAGCGATCCATTTTTTGGTGAGGAGATCTTGAATCGCGTCATCCAACGTCTGCATGCCGATATTTTTCCCGGTCTGCATCTGCGACGCGATCTGAAAGGTTTTTGCATCTCGGATGAGATTACCGACTGCCGGGGTGCACACTAAAATTTCCAAGGCCGCACAGCGACCCTTTTGATCGATCCGCTTGAAGAGGTTCTGTGCGACGATGACGCGCAGAGCCGTGGAAAGGGTGTTTCGAATCTGTGGCTGTTCGGAAGCCGGGAAGACTTCGATGATGCGGTCCACGGTCTTGGCGGCGTTCTCTGTGTGGAGCGTCCCAAACACCAAGTGTCCTGTTGCGGCTGCCTCGACGGCCAAGGCGATCGTTTCAAGGTCTCGCATTTCGCCGACGAGAATGATATCGGGATCTTCTCGAAGGGCGCCCCGCAATGCAGACCCAAACGTGATAGTGTGTAAACCAACTTCACGGTGGTTGACGATGCAGTTCTTACTCTGGTGGACGAATTCGATCGGATCTTCGACGGTGAGGATATGATCCTTCCTATGCCGGTTCGCATAATCAACCATAGCCGCCAGAGTTGTGGACTTTCCGCTACCGGTCGGGCCGGTGACCAGCACCAATCCCTTTCGCAGCATGGCTGCGCGGGTCAAGACAGGCGGCAGCGCAAGGTCTTCGGCAGAGACGATGGTGGTCGGGATCTTCCGAAATACGGCGCCAATCCCGTGCTTGTGGTTGAAGAAGTTGGAGCGGAAGCGAGCGACTCCTGGAATTTCATAGCCGAAGTCGACGTCGCCCGTCGATTCAAAGACGTCCTTCTTCGGTCCGGGAGTGATCTCATAGAGGAGGTCATGGAGGCCTTGGTTATCGAGAATCGCGCTCCCCGGTAGACGTTCCAATTCACCGTGAATCCGAAAGGCGGGGGCTTGTCCTGCAATCAGATGCAGGTCCGATGCCCCATGCTCAATCATCATGCGGAACAGTTCATCGATCTTGGGCATTGTGCTCAGCCTCCTCTGTCTGTCACGTTGTAGTATACGGATTCTTGATGGATCGACAAATGAAACTCGGATCTTGGACAGACATGAATCTGCAGGACATGAAGAAGGTCCTTCCGAAGGATCGTCGGTCTGTTTATCTGGCCAGCAACAGCGGCATGGCCGTCAGCCATTTCGAGGCGAAGATGTGCCTTGTCCACGCCTATTGGGCGTCGGGGTTGGGTGATTCTTGCGGCTCAGGCGGAGGTAACATCTCTACTTCAGGCGGGACGTCATCGGGATTGTAGAATGGCAGAGTTGGGAGTGGCGCATCAGCCGGTGCTGAATTGCTGGGAGCTATCGGGGAGACTTCCGCGAGGGGTGAGGCAGATGTCATGGGTCTCTTCACAGCTTTTCGTTGAACGGGCTGTGACGGGGTAGCCGGCGAAGGAGGAGACGACAGGAGTTGAGGCTGAGAAGCAGGAGGGGTTGATGGGAGGACTGGAGCCGGCTGAATTTGTGGACGATGGATCAGGCTGTGCCGTCCGCGCACGCCGTCGGCTGCATTTGCAATCTGCCATGAGGAGAGGACGACCAGCGTCGTCAGGAGCATGCGAGCCGCTGATTTTTGAGCGTCAATCATGGTGATGGGTCCCCTTCCTGATGGTTGTGCCTTCGTATAGAAATCATATGGTCATGCAACCCATATGCTAGAGGCATGCGGGTGGGTGAGTGATCCAGGTTGTGTCAAACTCCTGTGTTATTAGAGGTCGTTTGTGTCAGATAGTGCAGGTCCCAGGCTTGGGTGGGTAATCAGTTTGTACGAATCGTCACCGTGGGGTGAACCAATCGGTACGGTGCTCCGGTCAGGGCGAAGGGTTCGTCGCGTTGAAACAATGGAACCTTGTGGTGTAGGTGAGAAATATGGCTTGGTCCGAACGCTGGGTTATTCTGGGAGGTTTGAGAGGTGCAAGATTAGCCAGTCAGCGAGGATCGTTGTCATCCGGTTGAAATCCTCTCTCTTCGTAAACTGATGGTCGGCCCCTGGCAGCATCTCCAGATGTTTGTTGATCCGTAGTGCGGCATACAATCGTCGGCTCTGATGAAGCGGGACGTGCTCATCCTTGTCACCTTGGACGATGATGGTCGGCGCAGTGATCGATTGTGCGGGGTCGTAGGCAATTCGGCGCAGCGCATCTTCATAAAAGGCGTAGTGGAGCGTGATTCGGTCCGGACCACCCATAATATTGGGAATCGTGTTCGTTGCCTTCCATCGTGTCATCTCATCGGCGCCAAACCCCAACCGTAACTCCTCCGCAAAATCGACGACCGGGCATTTGAGTGCCAGGCACGCCAGATCTGTCCGCTGAGAGGCCGTCAGAATCGATACCAGCCCGCCAAAGCTTGACCCCATCAATCCGATGTGCCGATAACCTTTGTGTTTTATGAGATCGATGGCGGTTTGTGCCTGTTGCACTCCCAGGGTCGTGGTGACCTGCTCAAAGGGACCTTCGCTTTCCCCTTGCCCAAAGAAGTCGAAGCAAAACGTACCGATCCCATGCTCGATCAGTGCCCGCGTCAGGGCTTTGTTCGTCGAACTGGTTTTTGAGGACAAAAACCCGTGACATAAGACTGCAATCTTTTCCGTTCCCTCGGGAGGGAGGGTCAACACTGCAGCAACTCGATGTCCTTGAGGATCAAAAAAAGAGAGGCGTTCTTCCACGGGAGTATTCTACCAGAGTGCGCGTGGGTAAGGAGAGGTGAGTGCGAGATCGTCGATGAGACCTGTCGTTACCGCTCCAAGAAATAAAAATGATCGGTGGGTCCGTGGCCGTGGCCGATTGCCAACCCATGACGAATGGCTTGCGTGACATAGGTCTTTGCCGCTTGTGCGGCATCCACAACGGTCCGGCCTCTGGCAAGGTGAGCGGCCAAGGCAGAAGCGAACGTACAGCCGGTGCCATGGGTATGGCGTGTCTTGATGAACTCGCCCTTTAAGACATTGAAAAACCGGCCGTCGTAGATCAGGTCCGTGGCTCGTTCGCTGAGCAGGTGGCCTCCTTTGATCAGCACATGCTTGCACCCGAACCCATGAATGATTTTTGCGGCTCGTCGTGCATCGACTAAGGAGGTGATCCGGATTCCGGACAACTGTTGGGCTTCGTGGATGTTTGGGGTGACTACGAACGCAAGCGGAAGCAACTGTGTCTTCACCGCTTCGACGGCATCCGGTTGTAACAGGGCATGCCCGCTCTTTGAGACCATCACCGGGTCTACGACGAGGGTGGCGATCTTTTGGAGGGTCAGCATCTTGACGACAGTCTCAACGACGGCCGTGGAGGACAACATCCCGGTCTTCACGGCGGCGATGTCAAAATCGTCGAAGACGGCGTCGAGTTGCGAGGCAATGATGCTCGCCGGCAACTCAAACACGTCCGTTACTTCTTCAGTATTCTGAGCCGTGATAGCCGTGATGACCGACATGGCGAAAACGCCGTTGGCAGACATGGCCTTGAGATCGGCCTGAATGCCGGCGCCTCCGCCGGAATCCGATCCGGCAATCGTCAGCACTTGCTTGATGGTCTGTGACATGGAGGACTTTCTAAGGCACGATGTCTCCTGGGCCGGACGTAGGCTCCAATTTCAACTTCTCGATCGTAAACGAAGCATCGCGCCTTGGTAATTGCTCATGAAAAGATAATGTGAACTCAGATGCCGAGGCCGCGGATGGTTGAGTGAATACGAACACCACTCGCTGTTTTCGACGAGGGGACAGTTCGATTCCTCGTGTACAGAGGCCTTCACGGTTCTCTTCCACGGGTTGATGCCACAGGGTACCATGTTCGTCTTTCAGCACCGTGTTTTGCAAGTGACACAATAGTTTAAGATCGCGTGAGGAATGATTTGCGACCGTGACATCCAGCTTGATCTTGTGGCTCAGTTGCTCAATCGACGTAACCACAAATTCGTAGGCGTCGTTTCGATGGGTTCCTAATCCTACAGGTGGTGCCGGCTCCTTTGGTTGTTCGACCGGCAGGGTTCCTGGTGGAGGATCGTCTTTCTTGAAGAACGTACTGAGGGGACCGGTTTTGGGGAGAATGATGCGCGTAGCGCCGATCAATTGAGCCTGTGCAGGAGTGATCAGCCGTACGGTGACTTGTAGACCTTCGGGTATTTCAGTGTAAGTACCTGATATGAAGAGGTCGGCTCGTATAGCCTTAGCGGCACGCCGGACTGTCTTGGCGTGGGATGGATCAATGTGCTCAATCTGCATCTTTTTCAAGGTCGAGTAGAGCAGTGTCCGGTCGACCGTGATCAATTCACCACCCACCATGATCTGTGTCCCAAGTTCTTCGGCGAGGAATCGTCCGACCGGTGTCGGTTCACCCTGTGAGTCGGTAAAATCGAGCACGGCGAGCCGCTGTTTCTTAGCCTTAGCAGCTCCTTCGGTTACGCCTTCTGCCAACTGGGTGAGGCTGTCCTCGTAACTTGCTGTTGCCCATGACGATGGTGGGAATGGAAACGGCAGGACCAGGGTGATCAGAAGGAGCAGCGGGCCGATCATACGCATGAGTGGTTGTCATTATACTCAGGGGGAGGCCGGTGTCTAGCGGGTCACAAAAACCGGTGGCGAGCCTGAAAGCCTCGTAGAGTTATTTTCCGTACAATGGTGAAGCTTCCGCGGATCGTCTTGGATACAAACTTGTTAGCTGTGTTGGGTATTGCAGACTGTGCACCACGCTCTGGATAAAATGAATATCTATAGTCCTTGAGTCGTCGTATGTTTGCGCAGTCTGGGTCCGGTTGCTGTTGCCCTGCCTTGATCATAACTCAGTGGATTCCTTTGTGAAAACCCATAGTGTTTGTGGGATGTCTCGCTTGCTTCACGATTGTCCTCTCGTCACCTTGTGACATAGTGGTGCTGCTCTTGGGGGACCGAGCTTGTTGGCAGGTCTTCTGTGGGGTTTGACAATCACGCTTATCCGTGGAGTACACTGCCACCCCAATAGCCCCCCATTCACTCCTACTGTCCAAGGAGGCCTCCATGCCGAACAGTTTCTGGGTAAAGGTGCTCAGTGCAGCGGGTCTGTTTTTCTTGTGCCTCACGAGTTGGGTCGGTGCCGA
>CAYSFU010000020.1:0-55753 GCA_964430555.1 uncultured Nitrospira sp.
GCTGGGCTTGCACACCATCCTCTTTCACTCGACCCCCTTTTGAACCATATTCCCTCGGGGCGTTAACTCCCCCCACCCTGGTACCATAGGCTTCAGACTGAGGTGAGTCAAGAGGTGGGTGGGATTCGCCTCGACACCGGTGCCACTGTGGTGATTCCTTCTGGCGGATGCTATCGTGATTGATACTCCGTTGCGCGCCAGGCCGCTGACATTCAAACCTAGGAGGACTTTTTCTCATGGCAACCGCATTGACCAGTGAGAACGTTCACGATGCATGGTCGGCACTGACAGGGGAGGTGCGCACTGCCGTGCTGCTCACAATGCAAACCGGACGACCATATGGCTCGCATGTCCCGTATGTGTTCGGATCCGACTGGACCAGAGCGTATCTCCATCTCAGTCGTCTCGCGCTGCACACCCAGCAACTGCTCGCTGATCCACGAGTGTCACTGTTCATCGCCGAACCCGACAAGCCTGAGAAAAACCCGCTGGCCTTGCGACGGATCAACCTGCAAGGCGACGCGATCATCCTGTCATCCGATGCGCCTTCCTATGATGTCACCAAGAAACGATACCTGGAACGGTTCCCTCAAGCGGAGATGATGTTCGGCTTCGGCGACTTTGCCCTTTGGGAATTACGGTTTGACGCGGCTCACTTTATACTGGAATTCGGCCAAGCCTTTGTTTCAACCGGTACAGCGCCGACCAAATGGGTCCATCAGAAAGTGGACCGAGCGACGAAAGGGAAAGACTGAGCATCCGGAGGATGCGGCATCCGCAGCATAGAGCGCCCAACTCATCTACCGCCAGACACAGCCTCCAACCCAACAGATCGTGGAACACCATCGTAACTGCCATTCCGCGACCTGTACAAATCTGAAGGTAGGGCACCCGGACATACTCGGCCTGCCAGAATTCTAGGTCGAGTCCCCTCCTTACACATCTGTTCAGATACGCAACATACTGCCCACAGTGCTTTCTACCCCAAAGATTGATATATCACCTTATGGCGGCTTTTCCCCTCGGAAGGGGGGTATATGAATGAACGCCAGTTCTATTACATCTACGCCTGGTCAGATCAACCAGTGTGACCCGTCTGTTTGACGCAAACGAATGCCATGTCTTACGTACCCACACGCTCTCATCGCATCGCGCAACTTGTCTCAATCACGATGTGTGTATCGGCTGTGTGGTTTTCCACATCCTGTCACGCAACTGACCGTCATGTGACACAACCACAGGCTTTCGATCCATCGACGAAGTCCTCGCCTCCACGATTCGCCCCGAATGAAGTATTGGTCAAGTTCAAAAGCGGGGTTTCATCAGAACGGATTGTGTCCATCCTGAAAGACAACCGAGCCGACGTGATTGCCGAACTCCAGCACGGACATCTTTATCACGTCCGTATTGCAGATAATCAGTCGGTTGAATCCGCAATCACCCGACTCACGTCATATCCAGAAATCGAGTATGCAGAGCCCAATTACCAGCATGAAACGCAGAAGTAGCCTGATGAGAATTGTGCTCTGTTGGGTCGGGGCCATCGCCGGTATCACAGCAGTCGCCGTCACATCCTTGGGGTTCATGCCCGGAGATCGCTTGGCGTATGCGAAACAGAAACAGACATCCGGTGGAATGACGTCGTTATCAGGAAACAGGCATCGTCCGGCGCACTATGTTCCAGGAGAAGTGCTTGTCAAGTTCAGAGATGAGGCGTCTTCATCGGGAATCAGGTCGCTGAATACTGACATGGGCGCTCACGAACTCAGAGCGGTATCGGCACACACCGGAGTCATTCATCAGTACAAATTAGATGGCACCTTATCGGTGGACGAAGCCGTTGCGAAATACCAACACAATCCCGCCGTTGAGTACGCCGAACCCAACTATCTCTATCAGCTGCAAGCCATTCCTGATGATGCCCAATTCGACACATTATGGGGCCTCCATAACACCGGTCAAGCCGTGAATGGAAGCACAGGGAAGGCCGATGCTGACATTGATGCCCCTGAAGCTTGGGAGATCACCACAGGAAGCTCGGACGTCATTATCGCCGTTATTGATTCGGGCATAGCATACGATCATCCCGATCTCGCACCCAATATCTGGACGAACCCCGGAGAGATCGCGGGGGATGGCATTGATAATGACAGAAACGGATTCGTCGACGATGTGCATGGGTGGGATTTCCTCATGAACGACCACGAGCCGATGGATCCCGTCGATTTCAATCTCAAAGGTAATCCAGGACACGGCACCCATGTCGCCGGAATCATCGCGGGAGCAGGAAATAACGGAACAGGCATCACAGGAGTCATGTGGACCGCCAGACTGATGGCGCTGAAAGCCGGAGGCGTGAATCGATCCCTATCGACCACTGCCATTATTAGTGCAATCCAGTATGCCATCACCAAAGGGGCACGGGTCATCAACGCCAGTTTCGGCGGATCTGGATGTAGTCTGGCCTTCTATAATGCCGTGAGTGCGGCGAATGACGCTGGGATCCTGTTTGTTGCAGCGGCAGGCAACGGCGGAGATGATGGGATCGGCGATGATAATGCCAGCGCCCCAAGCTTCCCTGCAAATTTCAGTGCGCCATCAGTGTGCAACGGCCAACAAAAGGCCGCGCTGCCGAACGTGATTGCGGTGGCTGCAACGGACCAAAATGATCAATTGGCGACTTTCTCGAATTTCGGGTCCTCGACCGTCCAGGTGGCTGCGCCGGGAGTCAGAATCAACAGCACCGCCCCCACATCGAACGTGACAACGGTCCTGTTTCATGACTTTGATTCCGGCCCGGACGGGCTTGGATACGTCTTCGGAGGAACCAATAACGCCTGGGCATTCACCAACTCGTCATCATTCAGCCACCCAAACAGCCTGACCGATAGCCCAACCTCAGGCTATCAGAACAACACCAATTCCTTCGCCGTCGGACCGGTGTTTTCTACCGAGGGGCAGCGAGGCTGCCGATTGGACAGTCGCGTTCGCTACCAAACTGAGCTTGAAATCGATGAAGTTTTTGCAGATGTATCAAAGAACAGCGGAACCAGTTGGCAAACCAGTCTGGCAATTTCTGGAGACAGCAACGATCAATTTTCTTCCATTACCTGGGGAGACATTCCAGATAGCTCGACTGGTTCACGGTTCCGGTTCCGATTTGTATCGGATGAGAGTCTGACCTTCGATGGCGCGTATTTGGACGACATTCGTATCGCCTGCGTGGCAGGGATGCCGTCGAGAACGACAGACTATCAATTTCTTCACGGCACATCGATGGCCACGCCACACGTCGTGGGACTCGCGGGTCTTCTACTCTCGGTCAATCCCAACCTGACCGTATCCGAACTCAGAAATGCAATCCTCAACACGGTCGACCGAAAACCTTCCTTGAGTGGAAAGGTTTCAACCGGTGGGCGCATCAACGCCCGAGCCGCGTTGGCCAGTGTCCTGAGAACTTTTCCCGTTGCGGTCAACAAGCTGGGTGCCGGGAGCGGCACCATTACGTCAACCCCTGCCGGAATCGACTGCGGAACGACCTGCACAGGCCAGTTTCCTCAAGGTAGCACCGTCACTCTGACCGCAGCACCCAATCCACACTCTGTCTTCGCCGGATGGAGTGGAGATTGTGCGGGAATCGACCCCTGCTCGCCTACCAACAGGGCAACGGTCACCGCAACCTTCAACAGTGCGCCTCCCTCACCAACCTCCGACACTCCCGCCGGAGGAGGAGGCTGCACGCTCGCGCCTGGGGCAACCGGCGACCTATTGTTACCTGGTATGCTGCTCGCCTCTCTGACGCTCTTGCTGTGGAGAACAAGACGCCGATGAGACTGCGATTCGGAACAGCCGACGTCGCGTCACGGCGAAAACCACACCATGACCACCCGCAGAGTATTTCTTCTGCTGTCCCCGCCACACCTAATCCCTCTGCACAAGTCATGGCACTCCTGGGCCTCCAACATCGTCGCTCTTTTTTTCGGGATACAGCATTTCTTTGCTTGTTGGCTCTAGGTCCGATGGCATCGGCTTGCCATGATGGGAGCCTTTGACCTGCACCCCTTGCCTTGGTATGCAATCTGGTTACCTGCGTTTCTCTCCGTGAAAATCGTGAGGCAGATAATTCTCGTTAAATATGAATCCTGATAATGACAGGAACCTAACACGACACTTTTTTGTGCAAGGAAAGCTGAAAGAGGGTTCTTCAGCAGACAGCTAGACTGTCAAACGATGCACTGATGCTATATCAGGGGAAACTGCTTCATCGAAGATGATATTTTGCGCCACAGTATATTCGCCAGAGAAGTAACCCCTGAAGCTGGTTCCGCATTTTTCTTCTTCGAAAAATGAGTGCCTGAATGATTCAGAAGTCGGCAATTTCCAACACATGTCATCGGGACAGCCCTTATGTTATGCAAAACCCACCCCCACTACCATTATGTCTTTGTTGCTGACTGCTTAGTAATAGCGACTTTGCTACTTGTACTTGCCTGATCACATTAGTCATTATGATCAGACCCTGTCCTATGGAGAGAATGGGATGAGCTATTTGCACACTCGATCTATTCGGATAGCACAACCTGTCACAATCTTCTTATGTCTGTTGGTTGTCTGGCTATCCACATCCTATGACGCAACAAAGCTAGGCGCCTTAGAACCTTCTGTAAAATCTCCTTTACTACGATTCGTCCCCCAGGAAATGTTGATCAAATTCAAGATGGGAATATCACAAGAGCGTATCGCACTCATCCTAAAAAATAACCGAATCCAAGTGATTGCGGAAATCCAAAGAGGCTATCTCTACCACGTCAGAGTCTTGGACAATCGATCGGTTGAATCCGCAATCACCCAACTCACGCCATATCAGGAGATCGAGTATGCAGAGCCCAACTATCGGTACGAAACGAAAAAGTAGCACCATAGCAATTAGGCTCTGGTGGGGTGGCACCATTCTAGGATTGACAACCGTCGTGTTTGCATTGTCAGAACTGATGTCTGAAAATTTCTTGGTTTATGCAAAGCAGAAACAGACAGCCGGCGGAATGGCTCCGCTATCGTCGAACCTGCGTCATCCAAGCAGGTATGTACCGGGAGAGGTACTCGTTAAGTTCAAGGATGAAGCTTCCTCGTTAGGAATCAAGTCCATCAATGTGGACGGTGAGCACCATGAAATCAAAACGTTCTCTGTGAATGGTAGAGCCATCCACCAGTATAAACTGGATGGGACCTTGTCGGTCGATGAAGCAGTTGTGAAGTATCGAAATAATCCGGCCGTCGAGTATGCGGAACCGAACTATCTTTACTGGACAAAAACTATTCCCAGCGATGCGAAGTTTGAGACGCTATGGGGTCTCCATAACACCGGTCAAACCGTGAACGGAACAGCAGGAACACCAGATGCCGACATTGATGCACCGGAAGCCTGGGACATCAGCACGGGAAGCTCGGACGTCGTTATTGCCGTCATCGACTCGGGTATTGCCTATGACCATCCGGATCTCGCGCCCAACATATGGACGAATCCAAGGGAGATTGCTGGGAATGGCGTTGATGACGACGGAAATGGATTTGTAGACGATGTGCATGGATGGGATTTTCTTATGAACGACAGTGACCCGATGGATCCCATCGATCTCAATCCTGGTGGTAATCCAGGACATGGTACTCATGTTGCAGGAATCATCGCAGGAGCTGGGAACAACGGAAGCGGGATAACCGGTGTCATGTGGACCGCGAGACTGATGGCGCTAAAAGCCGGAGGAGTGAACGGAGCTTTATCCACAGCCGCCATTGTCAGCGCGATCCAGTACGGCATCGCTAACGGCGCACGTGTGATCAACATGAGCTTTACCGCTCCTGAATGTAGTCAGGCCCTGTATGATGCGGTAAATGCTGCAAATGCAGCGGGCGTAATTCTTGTCGCCGCAGCAGGAAATGAAGCATCGGATAATGACAACACATCAAGCTTCCCTGCAAACTTTGGTTCTCCATCAGTGTGTGACGGGCAACAGAAAGCCGCACTGCCAAATGTGATCTCAGTGGCAGCCACAGACGAGAATGACCGGCTGATACGTCTCTCTAACTTCGGATCCACAACCGTCCACGTGGCTGCGCCTGGAATCAGAATCAATAGTACAAAACCCACGTCGAATGTTACAAATGTGCTGCTACACAAGTTCGATTCGAACTCCACTGGACTCGGGTATACCTTCGGAGGAACGAATTCCACCTGGGGATTCACTAATTCTGCGTCATTCAGCCAGCCAACCAGTCTCACCGACAGCCCAAGCGGCAACTATCTGAACGGCACTGATTCCTTTGCAACTGGACCAGTGTTCACTACTCAAGGGCAGCGGGGATGCCGCCTTGACAGCCGCATTCGCATGCAAACCGAGCAAGACATTGACGGCGTTATAACAGAAGTGTCACGAGACAACGGAGTCAGCTGGGAGTCAATTCGTACAATCACTGGAAATACCAACGATCAATTTGAGCCTTTTACATTGGGAGACATCGTGGATGGTACGGCCAATTCTCAGTTTCGATTTCGATTCCAATCGGATGAGCGCCAGGTCTTCGACGGTGTCTATTTGGACGACGTCCGTATCGCCTGCGTGGCAGGTCAACCATCGGGGACAACGGACTATCAGTTTCTTTTTGGCACATCGATGGCCACGCCGCATGTCGCGGGACTCGCGGGTCTTCTACTCTCGGTCAATCCCAACCTGACCGTATCCGAACTCAGAAATGCAATCCTCAACACGGTCGACCGAAAACCTTCCTTGAGTGGAAAGGTTTCAACCGGTGGGCGCATCAACGCCCGAGCCGCGTTGGCCAGTGTCCTGAGAACTTTTCCCGTTGCGGTCAACAAGCTGGGTGCCGGGAGCGGCACCATTACGTCAACCCCTGCCGGAATCGACTGCGGAACGACCTGCACAGGCCAGTTTCCTCAAGGTAGCACCGTCACTCTGACCGCAACACCCAATCCACTCTCTGTCTTCGCCGGATGGAGTGGAGATTGTGCGGGAACCGGCCCCTGCTCGCCTACCAACACTGCCACAGTCACTGCAACCTTCAACCTTGCACCAACTCCTCCGGCTCCTCCAACTCCTCCGACACCTATCGAAAGTGGAGGAGGCTGCACGCTCGCGCCTGGGGCAACCGGCGACCTATTGTTACCCGGTATGCTGCTCGCCTCTCTGACGCTCTTGCTGTGGAGAACAAGACGCCGATGAGACTGCGATTCGGAACAGCCGACGTCGCGTCACGGCGAAAACCACACCATGACCACCCGCAGAGTATTTCTTCTGCTGTCCCCGCCACACCTAATCCCTCTGCACAAGTCATGGCACTTCTGGGCCTCCAACATCGTCGCTCCTTTTTTCGGGATACAGCATTTCTTTGCTTGTTGGCTCTTGGTCCGATGGCATGGCTATCCATGATGGGGGTCTTTGAACCACACCCCTTGCCTTGGTATTCAATCTGGTCATCCGCGTTTTTCTCCGTGGTCTTCTGGCAACCCCTGTTCGAAGAATTACTCTTTCGTGGCATCATTCAGGGGCATGTCCTGCACTCTCTGGCAAGCCAACCGTCTGTGATCGGTCTATCCATTCCCAACCTATTCACTTCATTCGCCTTCTCATTGGCCCATCTCGCACACCACTCTACTACGTGGTCTCTCCTTGTGTTCGTTCCTTCTCTCTGTTTCGGCTTGATGCGAGATCGCGTTGGATCGGTGTATCCATCCATTGTCCTGCACGTCTTCTATAATGCCGGCTACTTCCTCCTTACAGGTGGCGCCACTCTTCTCAACTCTTCAACCTCCGGTTCTATCTCCACCTTTTAGATACACCCTCATTCTCCAGAGCACACAAATACCATTTGAACCAAGAGAGCAGTGGAGTCTGCGCCAAAATGAATGCTATCTTCATCGAAAAAGACGTCACAATTTATTCACTGCGTGGTTTTCTCTCCCTGGAATTGGATCATGCTCAATCACAATTATGTCACGTTGTTTTCATTGGCACTCACTTCGCTTTTTCCTCTCATTAACCCCATCGGCATCGCGTTAATCGTACAAAATGAGTTTGCTACGTCGGGAAAGAATCGCGTCAGCGACTGTTTCGTGACCTGCACCTATTCCTTTGTTCTGGGATTGCTGGCGCTGATCTTCGGTCGATCATTTTTTGCTTTCATGGGCATCTCGGTGCCGTCCACGCAGATCGCCGGCGGAATTCTGCTTGCCATCATGGGCATTTCCCTTCTTAACTCCAACGCAAAGGAGAAGAATCACGACGTACCACAAACGCACACGATGATCGATCGGCTCTTTTACCCTATCGCGTTTCCGCTCACGATGGGGCCGGGCAGTATCTCCGCACTGATCTTGTTAAATGCGCATGCCCATGCGGATAACATGCATGCCTACCTGGTCAACCTCTCGATCATCGCGCTTGCCTTACTTGTGATCATGGTCATCACGTTTTTTTGCTTTACCTACTCCGGCTTGATCGTCGATCGGATCGGACAATCCGGAAGTATCGTCATCAATAAGTTCATGTCCTTCATCGTGTTCACCATCGGCATACAAATGACAATTGCCGGGCTCAAGGCACAGTTTCCCTCTCTCCTACAATAATGAACGGTGAGTGACTGATTCGACAAAGCCTCTGATCTGACGAACACCCTGTGCCTAGCAACCGGCTAACCTTCAACTGAAGAGCAGAGAACCCACAAGTCTACTCGCAATATCACCACTCATTGTAGCGACGCGCCGGGCCACCTCACGCAGATCACGGATTCTCTTAGCAACCGTACCCGGACGACCATATGGCTCGACACGAGCAGAAACCAATGGAGGCCTCTACGCACTATCGACAGGCGTTGATGCTGCTGACAGGAATTGAGACTGCAGAAACGACTGAAGCACTCCGCGGTTTGATCTATTCAGCAGCAGAGTCCAATACCTTAGGGCGTGTGTCAGATGAAATAGACCGCTATCTGCATAGCGTACCGGATGACCCAAAGATATTACGTTATCGCGGATGGTTGCTCGAGAACGCTGGAAGACTTACCGAGGCTATGGGGAATTATAAAGAAGTCGCGCAGCAAGGAGAACCTTGGGCACAATTCCAGATCGCTCAGATTTTACTTTATCACAAACCACGGGTCACAGAGGCAACGCGAGGTGAAGGTCTTGCCTGGCTTAAGCAATCAGCGCAGCAAGGATATGAACCAGCTCAAAAGTTATTACGGCAGATAGAGTAACGACACGGCATGTTTCTGAGCCACTGCTCGTCTCATTTGGTCTGTAATCAACCACATTTTCAGGCAGCACACGCACAAACAGTGCTCGGTGAATCTATCGACAGGGCAGAAGCAAACCCCTCACGGAAGGGAGAAGTTACTCGTTCTTGCCTCGACACAGTAATCCCAAGGAGCTGCCCAACGCGAAACCACCGAAAAAGGTCAGTCCAAAGATGACGCCCAACAATGAGATTGGAGGGCTCGCTTGACGGCGGATATAGCTGCGGGCTTGGGACCCGACGGTTGCTTCCCCGCCCATCCAACTGCGTGGATCGTCATTCTGTGTTTCGTTCAAAGGGCTCAGGGATTTCATGGCTTCCTTTCTTCATCCAATGCGATAGAGTTGTCGATGAGCTGTTCCAATTCATCTAACTCCTGAGGTTTGAGATCGACAAACCGTACCCCGAACGTTCGATCGACATTCCATTGCACGCGAGCTTGCTCGATCAGAATCGGGGTGTCGTCTCCTGGAACAATCAATTTGACGGCAATCTGCCTCCCTGGTTCGACAATGAGGGAGCTCTTGATCCGGGCACCGCCCAGTGACACATCACGGGTCTCTCCCTCCACCTCGTGCGAGTTCGCCCGCACCAGGCTTTTCACCTGAGCGGGAACCCGACGATGCTGCCGACGTTCCATGTCATGAAGAGTACCCTATTCAGAGAGGGAAAAGCATCAAGCATTATCCCAAGTCGCTGATTGTTCTGGCATTCTCTTGCAAGTCATCGGAGCTTTTCGTTAAGGTACGAGGCAATGGACGGGGCTCGTTCGCGCCAACTCATTTTTGCCTGCGCGAGTGGGATATTGCTCCCCCTCTGCTTCCCCAAGTTCGACCTGGGCCTGCTGGCCTGGGTCGCCCTGATCCCGCTTCACCTCGCGCTCGACCAATGTTCCAAGTTGCGGGCGTTTTGGCTCGGCTGGCTGAGCGGCCTGATCGGGTTCACCGGCATCATGGCCTGGGTCGTCACCGCCATGACCACGTACGGTAATGTTCCAGAGCCGGTGAGTTACGCCATCCTCTTATTGCTGACCACGTACCTGGGACTCTATACCGGCCTCTACAGCCTTGCCGTTGTCTGGCTGCGCGATCTCATCCCACGCTATGGAATTTTCTTTGCGCCATGTTTCTGGGTCGCCCTTGAACTGTTCCGCACATATCTCTTCTCAGGCCTTCCCTGGTGCCTTTTGGGCTACTCACAATACCGCGAATTGGAATTGATCCAAATCGCAGACCATACCGGTGTGTACGGCATTTCATTCCTCATTGTGCTCGTGAATCTGGCTCTAGCGGAGCTGGTCTTGTGGATGATGCCCTTCTTCCGAGGATTTCACCCCGTCAAGCTTCCCTGGGAGCTCCTCACGACCGCAGCCGCCTGCATGGTGCTCTCGTGGGCCTACAGCTCGGCGGTCTTGAGCGAGAGCCACCTGAAAGACCCCAGCACTGCCATTTCGGTAGGAGTCGTCCAGCCCAATATCGAGCAAGCCGTGAAGTGGGACGCATCGTTCCGCGAGGAGACTATGCGGCGGTTCGACCGCCTCACGGCCAGGCTGGGTACCCATACGGACTTGGTCGTGTGGCCGGAAGCCGCGACGCCATTCATCTTGGAGCGTGAAAAAGAGTATCAACTGCAAGTGATTGCCTGGGCGGAACGTGCCCAAGCGCCGATCCTTCTCGGCAGTCCGGCCTTGCGTTTCTATCCAGATCGCCGCCCTTTTCTGCTGAACAGCGCGTATTTACTGGAGCAAGACGGCACGGTCCTCGGTCGATACGACAAGCACCATCTCGTGCCTTTCGGCGAATATATTCCGCTCAAATCGTCACTCTTATTCTTCCTGGACAAACTCGTCGAGGGAATCGGGGACTTCGAAGCAGGACCGGGGCCAACGACGCTCTCGTTCAACCCGAAATCGTGGATCACCGAGCATTCGACCGGCACCCGGTCCGTGAAATTCGGCGTGGCGATTTGCTACGAAGTGATTTTCCCTGATCTGGTCCGTCAGTTCGCCGCGAACGGCGCGGAGTTCTTGGTAACCATCACAAACGACGGATGGTTCGGGCCGTCCTCGGCTCCCGCGCAGCACTTTGCCATGGTCGTCTTTCGCTCAGTCGAGAATCATCTGGCCTTCGCACGCTCCGCCAACACCGGCATTTCCGGGTTCATCGACCCGTTCGGACAGATTCTCGAAACCACTCCCCTGTTTACGGAACATGCCTCGTACGCCACGATCCAGGCCAGGCAAACTCGCACGTTTTATAGCTATTACGGCGATGTGTTTGCCCACGCCTGTGTTATACTCTGCGCGCTTTTGTGTTTATTCGGCTCTTTCCGCGCAAAGGAACCAGCCCTGACGGCAATCACACCGGCCTGATGGAAGAAGGAGGATCGCGATATGCTAGAAGACGTCGACGTGCGCGTGCGCGCCCTGACGGAGCAAGTCTCCGAGTTACGGGGGCATCTTTGACTTCGCTCACATGACCTCCGAGCTGCAAGAACTCGAAGCGCAGATGAGTCAACCGCATTTCTGGAATGATACGCGCGCGGCCGCCGTGGTAAGCCGAAAGAAAACCACGATCGAGCGGGAACTCCAGCAATGGCAGGACATCGAGACCAAAATGGGCGATTTAGGCGCACTGTTGGAACTGGCACACGAGAGCGGCGACACCGGGCTAGAGACCGAACTGACGGTCGAGCTCAATCAGCTGGAACCCCGTCTGGCCACACTGCGGGTTGAACTGCTCCTATCAGGAGAATTGGATCCGAATAACGCCATCGTGGCGATTCATCCCGGTGCCGGCGGCACCGAATCGCAGGATTGGGCACAAATGCTCCTTCGCATGTTTGTGCGGTGGGCGGAGCAGAAGAAATTTAAGGTCGACACGTTGGACCTGTTGCCCGGCGATGAAGCGGGCATCAAAAGCGTCACCATTTCAATCACCGGACCCTATGCTTACGGATACTTGAAAGCGGAAGCCGGCGTCCATCGCTTAGTGCGCATTTCCCCCTTCGACTCCAACAAGCGGCGGCACACGTCGTTTGCGTCCGTTTTCGTGTATCCTGAGTTGAGCGAGGATATCGACGTCGTGGTCGAAGACAAGGATCTTCGGATCGACACCTTCCGCGCGGGAGGTGCCGGGGGACAGAACGTCAACAAGGTAGAAACCGCCATCCGCATCACGCACCTCCCAAGCGGGATCGTGGTGCAGTGTCAGAACGAACGTTCGCAACTGCAGAATCGAAACGGGGCGATGAAGATCCTGAAAGCGCGTCTCTTTGAACTGGAACAGAAGAAAAAAGAAGCCGAGTTCAATGCCATCGTCGGAGAAAAGAAAGATATCGCGTGGGGCAGCCAAATTCGATCGTACGTCTTCCAGCCCTACCAAATGGTGAAGGATCACCGGACCGGCCATCAAACTAGCGTGGTGTCCTCCGTCATGGACGGCGATCTCGATGGCTTCATTGAAGCATACTTAACACGAAAGCTCGGGAAGGGAACCAGTCAGCCGATTGCGATCGGTGAGCCGGACGACGATCTCTAGCAGCTGACGGGTGAACACTCAAGACGTAGAGCGACTCAATGGATGAACTGAACGAACAGCGGCAGCAACGGATCAAGAAACTTGACCTCCTTCGAGAGGCGGGTGTCGCCCCCTACGGTACCCGATTCGAGGTAAAAGATCGGGCCGGACAGCTCATCAAGGTCCATGGTGAGAAAACGAAGGAAACCCTCGAACAGGACAAGGTCTCTTGTACCTTTGCCGGGCGTGTAGTTGCCCTGCGCCGTTTTGGCAAGGCGGGATTCGCCGTCTTACAGGACGGATCCGACCGACTCCAGGTCTACCTCAAGAAAGATCTTCTATCAGGTCAGGCGTATACCGTTGTTGAACAGCTCGATCTCGGTGATTGGATCGGCGTCACCGGAACGCTGTTTCGCACCAAGACGAACGAATTTACGGTCGAGGTTCATCATCTGACGTTTCTCAGTAAAGCCCTTCGCCCATTGCCTGAGAAATGGCATGGGTTGACCGACGTCGAAACACGATATCGGCAGCGCTACGTCGATCTGATCGCCAATCCTCAAGTCCATCAGATCTTCGCCGCTCGAAGCCGCATCATCGCTGGCATCAGAGCATTTCTCATCGAACGAGGGTTCTTGGAGGTGGAGACCCCGATGATGCACCCCATTCCCGGAGGTGCCGCCGCGAAGCCGTTCGTGACGCATCACAATGCACTCGGGGTGGATCTCTACTTGCGTATCGCACCGGAGCTCTATCTGAAACGTCTGATCGTCGGAGGATTCCCGCGGGTCTTCGAGATCAACCGCAACTTCAGGAATGAAGGCATCTCGACGATTCATAATCCGGAATTTACGATGCTGGAATTCTACATGTCCTATGCGGACTATCAGGATCTGATCGTCCTCACCGAAGAGCTGATCTCCAGCTTGGCTCAACAGGTCTTGGGAAAGACGGTGATTCAGTACCAGGGCAACGAGATCGTCCTCACTCCCCCCTGGCGGCGATGGTCCTACCACCAAGCCATTCTGGAGGTGAACGGTCTTGACTCGTCGGTGCTCCATGATCATGATAAGGCCTTGGCCGCCGCCAAACGGCTGAACGTCCACGTCGATCACAAATCTTCCTTGTTCACGATCCTCAACGAGATCTTCGAGCAAACCGTTGAACCGAATCTTCAACAGCCGACCTTTGTCACCGACTACCCGATCGGCATTTCTCCGCTCGCAAGACGAAAGGATGCAGATCCGTCTTTGACCGATCGGTTCGAGCTGTATATCGCCGGACGAGAGATTGCCAATGCCTTCTCCGAGTTGAACGACCCACTGGACCAACGTGAACGGTTTGAGGGGCAGGCGGCTCAGCGTGAAGCCGGGGATGAAGAGGCTCACCTCGTCGATGAAGACTTCTTGCGCGCCCTTGAATATGGCATGCCCCCGACCGCCGGAGAAGGGATCGGAATCGATCGTCTCATTATGCTGTTGACCGACCAAGCCTCCATTCGGGATGTCGTGCTCTTCCCTCAGCTCCGGCCGGAGAAATCGTAAGAGTGACCCTTCCCTTTGAAATCTTTGTCGGACTCCGCTACCTACGCGCCAAGCGGCGGAATCGGACCATTTCGCTGAACACCGTCGTGTCGATCGCCGGCATTACCTTGGGTGTCGCGGCCCTCATCGGAACCGTCGGCATCATGACGGGGTTTCGGGAAGATATTCAGAGCAAGATCCTCGGCACCACCGCTCATATCATCGTCCAAGAGCGCATGAAAGAGAACATGACGGACTATGACCGTCTGGCTGATAAAGTTCAGACGGTGCCCGACGTGGTGGCCGCTACTCCGTTTGTCCTCCGACAGGTGCTCTTGACGACCCAGTCCGGCGTGCAGGGGATCGTCCTCCGCGGAATCGACCCGACACGAGAAGCCAATGTGACGGAGCTCGGCAAGAACATTACGACGGGCCAGTTGATCGACCTCCTCACGCCGGTCAAGGTGATGCAGTCCCCTGCCGACGACCCCCAAGGTGAACCGCGTCTCGTTGAAAAACCGGGCATCATCCTAGGCAAAGAGCTGGCGCTCAGGTTGGGAGTGTTTCTTGGTGATACGGTCAACGTAGTCTCTCCCGTCGGACCGATCAGCGCGATGGGCATGGTTCCCAAGATCCGAACCTTTGCCGTCGTCGCTCTCTTCCATTCCGGCATGTACGAATACGATTCCTCTCTGGCCTATATCGAACTCAGCGAAGCTCAAAAATTTTTCAATATGGCAACCAGCGTGACTGGCGTGGAAGTCAAAGTCACGGATGTGTTCCGTGCCGCTGAGATCGCTCGCACTATTGAACAGGAGTTAGGATTCAGTCATGGAGCCCGAGATTGGATGCAGATGAATCGCAACCTTTTTTCGGCACTCAAGCTGGAGAAGACGATGATGTTTCTCCTCCTGGTCCTGATCACGATCGTGGCCTCCTTCAACATCGTCAGCACCTTGACCATGATCGTCACGGAAAAGCAGAAGGAAATCGCGATCCTCAAGGCCATGGGCGCGACAAAGCAAAGCATCCGTCGCATTTTCATGCTCAACGGATTGATTATTGGATTCACCGGAACCGGCATCGGGATCCCGTTAGGCTATGCGTTTCTCTGGCTGATTCAAACGTTTTGGACCTTCGACCCGAGCGTGTATTACATCTCGACCATTCCGGTACACGTGCTGGCCGAGGACGTGCTGCTCGTGGCAGGGTCGGCCATCTTGATTAGTTTTGTCGCAACGGTCCACCCGGCCAATCAGGCCGCAAAGCTGGAGCCGGTGGCGGCGTTGCGTTACGAATAACCGAACATGATTACAGTCACCAATCTGTATAAATCCTTTTCGATGGGATCCTACGACGTACCCGTGCTCAATGGAATCAATTTTGAGATTCAGCGCGGCGAACTGGTCGCCATTGTGGGCGCATCCGGAGCCGGTAAAAGCACGTTGCTCCACATTATCGGCACCCTGGACAAACCGAGCAGCGGAACCGTCACGTTCGATGGGCAAGATCTCTTTCGCATGACCGAGGCGCAGCAAGCGGAGTTCCGTAATCGGCGCATTGGGTTTGTCTTCCAATTCCATCACTTGCTCGCCGAATTCACGGCGTTGGAAAATGCCTGCATGCCGGCGCTCGTGCAACGTCGAGACCCCGCCGCCGTCAAAACGGAAGCCACCAACCTTCTCACGGAAGTCGGATTGGGACATCGGTTGCATCACAAACCTGGAGAGCTATCGGGAGGAGAGCAACAGCGAGTGGCCATGGCTCGAGCGCTCATGCAAAAGCCGGATGTTGTATTAGCTGATGAACCGACCGGCAACCTCGATACCCACAGTGGAGACGGGCTGTTTGGCTTGATGCGTACGTTGAGCAAGACACGCGGCACGACATTCGTGATCGTCACGCATAACGACAAGCTCTCCGCCCAGTCTGACCGCATTATCCACATGCAGGACGGACAAATCGTCTGAAGCAGACCCATCATCCGGCAACGTATTTAAATTATTCGCATTCCTTCTATATATATTAAATCACGTGGCAGACTGCACCCGCCCGCCCTTCACGTTGGCCGATGAGCAACCTGCGATTCCTTGACGAACTTTTAATCCTTCTCTAGACTCGCGTAGGTCCCCATTTACCCTAGGGCTCGACATGCACTGGTCATCCTCGCTCCGCATAGGCCTGTTGTTGGCCCTATCAGCATGGCCACCTATTGCGTCAGCTGCAGAATTCGTCATTTCAGGCCCTCGTGCCATGGGCATGGGCGGAGCCGGAGTCGCTGTCACAACCAATGCCCTGGCCACCTACTGGAACCCCGCCGGCTTGGCCATGACTCAAACCGTAGACATTCGCCTTCAAGGTGGTGGGCAAGCAACGGATCGTCTCGGCATCGGAGATGCCCTGCATGACTTGGAGAATTTCGATCGTAGCGATATCTCTCCAGCCAATCAGGTGAACGCCCAGTCGATTGCCGACCGCATCAATCGGCCAGGTGCCACGGTTTCTGTCAACGGATCGGCCGGCCTCTATCTCAAGGGACACCTCGGCGACCATGCATTCGGATTCAATGTATCGGACGTCGCCACGGGCGGCGGATTCGTTTCGACACCCGTTACCGTCACCCCATCAGGTGGGCCTGGCTCACCGATCACCGTGGCTGGTCGAATGGCGCTTCGCGGCTTGGAAGCCAGGCAACTAGCTTTTTCCTATGCCTATGCCTTCTCTGATAAAACGTTTGCCATTGGAATTACGGCAAAGATCATTCAAGGGGCATCGTACAATGGCTCCACTGTACTCCAAGAGGGAAGTGGGGTCAGCACAACCGATCACTTCGGAAAACCGAACATCTCTACAACCTACGGAATTGACATCGGGGCCATCTATCGGCCATCTTCTTGGATAAGGGTGGGGGTTGTCGCGAAGGATATCAATACTCCGGCGTTTGATGCCGCCGGTGGGGGCACCCTGAAATTGGAGCCTCAAGTCCGAGTCGGTTTTGCGATGAACCCCTATTCTTCACTGACCTTAACCGCCGATGTGGATGCGACGTCGAACAAGACTTTTGTCCCGGGTGTGAAGAGTCAGCTTTTGAGTTTAGGACTGGAGCAGACAGTTTTGTCAGAATTTCTTTCGTTTAGGATCGGAACGTTCAAAAATATGCAAGATGCATCGACCCCCTTTGTCCCGACAGCAGGCCTAGGGGTCCGGTGGTTTAATTTCCGAGCCGATGCCGGTGGAGGATATGACTTTCGTGAAAAAGGTGCGCTCGTGTCCGCTTCTATTTCCTTGACGTTCTAATGGTATACTAAACCCATGCTGACTCGATCATCTCTACGCATCATAGCTCTCATCGCGTTTGCCTCATTACTCAACAGCTGCGGTGGGTTGCAGGAGGTGTGGGAAGGCCCTGGCGCCAGGGTGTTTCGTCCGCAGAGCATCGCCGTACTGCCGCCGATGGCCAGTCAGTACGACAGCGCCCGCGAGGACATTCAGGACGTCCTGGTGGGAGCACTGAATCGACAAGACAATATTGAGCGAGTCGTCTCACCTGAAAATGTCACAGATATCTTTCAAGCCTCGAAGGAAGCATTTGATTCACTGGTGTTTTACTTTTCGCGCTTAGAGATGACCGGGCAATCCGACAAAGACTCAGCCGTCAAGCTTGGGAAAGCACTGAACGTCGATGCATTCCTTGTCGTCCGGGTCAATTCTTGGGAATACATCCGCAAGGAAGGCGACAACGTCGGGCGAGTGGGACTCAGCCTTCGACTGATCGATGCCTCCACCGGCACGACAATCTGGAAAGCCCGCCACGAACGATCACACAGTTACATGTTTATCAAGCCAAGCCTCAAAGACATCGCAAAAGAGCTCTCCAGTGAAATGATCAAATACATGCCGCCACAAATCAAGAAGTAAGGCTCCCTCGTCATCTCATCGATCTGCATTACGGGCTTACCGCATGCTCCCAAAACTATACTCTATCAACCTGATTCGTTGAATCCGGTGCCCCCCACCTGTGCCCAGCTCTGTCGAAGAACTACTGGCTCGACCGATATAGGAAGACACCGACCAGTCTCGTACACCACCAGATATCTGAGTTCAAGACCATAGCTCGCAGATGACGGTACGATTGACAATTGATGAAGAGAGCAGAACGTTGAACGAGAACGGCCGGCTTCTTACGAAGCCGGCCGTTCCACGACCCACTGGATTTGGCGTCTGCAGCAGTCTTTCTAGAGCTGCTCAGTGTGCCATCTGCGCTCGCTCAAGGCAGACAACGGCTTATAGTGGAGAGTGGGATAGTAACGTGAGCGCCCCGGTCACGGGATCGCTGATGCTATAGGCTGAGACATCCCTCGTATCGCGATTCACGACATAGACAAACTTTCCCGTCGGATCTACTGTAATACCTTCTGGATCACCACCTGCGGCAACCTTTGGCCCCGGTGTCAGCACCCCGGTTGCCGCATCGATCGTATAGGTCGAAACTGTATCCACCTGGCCATCTCCTACATACAGAAACTTTCCAGAGGGATCTATTGCCACGCCCTCCGGGCCAGTCCCTGTGGGAACGAACGGACCAGACAATGGTGCCAGTTCTCCGGTTGCTGAATTAATGCGATACGCCGAGACCGTATTGGATTCCTCATTCGTGACGTAGATGAATGATCCAGTCGGGTGGATAACGATCGCGTTCGGCCCTGCACCAGCTGCAAAAGTCGAGTTAGGCACTGTCGCCTCCAGCTCGCCCGTTGTCGCGTGAATTTTATAGGCCGTGACAGTATCTGATCTGAAATTTGCGACATAGGCAAATTTCCCACTGGGATCAACTGCAACAGCATCAGGACCTCCGCCTGTGGGCAAGGTCTGCACCAGTGTCAGCGCCCCGTTCGCCCCGATCTTATAAGCCGAGATTGAATCTGAGCCGAAATTTGTGACATACACAAAGTCATGTATCGAGTCCACAGCGATAGAAGCAGGCTGATCCCCTGCCAGAAAAGGCGAGCCCAGCACTGGTGTTAATGCCCCGCTCGTCCCAATCGTATAGACCGAGACTGTATCCGAACTAAAATTTGTCACATACACAAGCTTCCGTGTGCGATGTGCCGCGATGAACGTCGGCTGAAATCCTGCATCAAATTCCCCTCTTCGCGTCAACGTTCCCGAGCTCTCGACCTTATACCAAACAATCTTATGCGAAGAAGTACGCAGCGCGTAGGCGAAGTCCCCTGTGACAGCAGGAGGTCCCTGGGGAACAGGAAATGGAGGAAATGAAGGGACAGGCGTAGAAGAGCTCCCAGAAGGGCCATTACTCACAGAACACGCAACTCCCACCGCCACGAGAAGACACAAGGATAGCCCAGAAGCTAGGGCACGAGAACGATGCCAAAACATAGATACATACATATCGCCTCTCCTCCACAATAATTTAAAGAACCATCTCGCATTGAGCGATTTGTACGCTATACGAACCATTATCACTGGATCAAGACATGCCTAAGTACAACTGCCCCTACAGAAGATGGGAAGAAGTCGGTGCGCTGAGGCTCAGCCAAGGAACGGTCCGGTTGGAGTTTGCTCGGAACACGAAGAGAGCGGAGATATTATTTCTAACATGTGCACGGCAAGACTCAGGCTGCCTACTACTTGAAGAGGCTCTAGATATGGCCGATGAAAACCAAATGTTCTTCCGGCCTATGGATCAGCCGTAAACATCCGTCGCGGCAAGAAAAAATGCGAAGGTAAGCAGCGTGTCGTCAATCGGCTCAAGAAACGCCAGCAAAAACTCGCGGCGGGCGGATACGCTCCAAAACGGAGTCGTTTCCTTGAACGAAGCCACTTGATGACCGTCGTCTCGCTGCAGGTCAAAGCGAAAGCTGAAAAGCGATCGCCTCTTTAGATGATACGCCTCTCCCTGATAAGAAATCTGGCTCGTCCACCGTGCAGCCTGTGTTCGAGCGTGAATCTCCATCTCACCCTCTTTCTCAAACCACACATCAAAGTTGTTGAAGAAGAATTTATTTGTCAACAGTCTCTTTCGTGCGATACGGGGAACACCTCGAATCGTGATGACCGGAAATGCTTCCTTATTGAGCCCTCGAATCACTCCTGTCAGTGGAGCCCCCTCCGCCGTCCATACGGCGAACTTCTGCGTAAATGAGATCGTAGACACAAGACAGTCAGCATCCGTCTTGAGGGAATATTCATTGAGTGCCGTTCGTTGAGCTGTGTACACAAATTTAAGGATCTCATCTTTTTTCATTTAAGCCAAGCACTGGAGCGAAATGCTGATGGAGGTCTATGCGCAACTGCGCTCTCCTTCATCTATGCACGTGAAATTTGAAACCATCGAGAGAAGTAGTCCATTGTTCCCGCATTCATGGGCATGATACAAAAGATTCTGGCTGGCACCTCAAATTCTTACCAAAAGAGAATCTCGAAGGGCCAATTATGTATGGACAAAATCTTATCCCCCACACTCAGCTCGCAACGGAACCTGCTTCACCGAGATGTTTAGACTCCACTCGGCGGAATATTTGCCGAGCTCTATCGATTTTCTGTTTTGGCCTGACATGTTCAGCCCTGTCACCCGACATGATTCGGGCCGAATCAACCTTGGGAATACCACCCGCAGAGAATCCATCTGCTCCGATCGCCGGTAAAGAATATGACACACAGGTTTTCGGAAAGGACGTCCATGTTGCATCACGAGACCGACACTCCGTAACGGCCGCAACCTTTGGCCTCCAATGGATCCCGGATGGCCCCTCTCAACTCGAGCTACTCCCATTTGGTGCCCTGTATGTCTGGCGAAATTGGGCTGCCGAGAATCGACGATTCCGCGGAACGTTTTCGATTGCCGTGAATGATCTTGCGTACTCGATCGGACTTCTAGGCAACTCGAACTGGAACCTCATTTTCACTTTAAATAACTTTATCGCCCCGCTGGGACGCTCAGAGAACGTGGAAGGCCAGCGCATCCGTGCAACGGAACTCGAGTGGTCCTATGTTTTTGGAGGAATAGGCATAGGGTACTATCGACGTATTTTCCCCTTCAGGCAGGATAGCGCTGTCACCGTCGCATTGATGTACGAACCAGGCTATCGGTGGTTCAAAACTACCGACTATACTTCAGCCCAATACAGAGCTCCCGCCGACACCTACGAAGGACGGCTTCACTTTAGAACACGCATTGATGCCATGACGCGCAACCTTATGGAGTTGCCCCATAACGGGTTTACCCTCGGAGGCGACATCTTGTATGGACACAGAGTAAAGTGGGGCGCATGGGGAGGTCCGCCTTTCGAGACTCCAGATTTTAAACAGGAGCGAACCTATCTTGCCTTTAGCGGATACATACTGACCGCTTCCGGACTCCCCTTTGTGAATAGTGAGAAGCACCGCCTGATTGCAAGCTTCCACGCCGGTATCGGACAGGATCTCGACCGATTTTCCACTTTCCGGCTTCCGGGACGCCCAACAGGCTATGAATGGGAGGCTGTGTCATTACCCATGATACACGGAGTCGCCTTTAATGAACTCTTTCCACGCCACTATACGGTAGCAAATGTACAATATCGCTACCAGGCTCTGTTTCTTCTGTATCCCTACATTGAAGCCGGATGGTCATTCATTGAGCAACCGCACTTTACGTCGGAAGGACGTATCAAGATGACGACAGACTCCATGCCGACGGTAGGCACAGGCATCGTCTCTGGTGCCCCTTGGCAATCCCAGATCGAACTCAACTACACGTATAACTTCGGCGTCTTCCGTGATTCGGGTAACGACTCGCCCTCAAGAGGTGGTCACGGCATATTCTTCATTTGGTCACGGGCCATCGGATCCACCCACTGGTAAGTTCCGCAACCATCCATCATCAATACCCCCCTGTGAAGTTGGCCGACTGAGCGCAAGCACGTTCGACTTTTCCGTTTAGGAATGGCCCTGCAATGCGGCTCTGGCAAACAACTCTTTCTGCAAGGCTTCGACATCGGCTTTCACTCCCAACCTGAACTCCTCCACTTTCCAGCCATTCTCGGATCTCGAGACATGAGACAATTCATGATGTTCTTCGTGAGCTTGTACAGTCACGCCAGTCACTTTCATCACCAGGCCGGTGATGATCCCTCCTACAGTTGCGATGATGAGCATCATGGCAGTGCGACGAGCTGCCTTCTGCATATCCAGTTGTTTTAGAAATATGCCAGGGAAGATTTCATACATTAATGGTCATAGATAAACGTATAGATACCGATAGAGAGAAGGTAGGAAATCAGGTGAGCCTGAGACACTCAGAAGAGCTGCGCCAGCGAGTGGTAATCATGCATCACTCGATCAGAGCATCAAACCTTCTCAATAATTGGAGGTTTCGCCAAAGTTTCAAGTTATTGACAATTCATTGACAGAATTTCAGAGCCGACGTACATGATCCATGAGTCCAGAACCGCTATGAAAGTTTAGTCAATATAACGACCCACACAGTGAGGACAACCTTCATCGCCACCTACACACGTCCCGAGCTACTCGTGAGCCCACTGTGGCGTTTTGCACGGAGAAGCTAGATCTCCTAGGCTCGAGATCAGGGAGACACCAAACGCATGAGCCTATCACAGCTTCGACTGTCAATCGTCGTACCAACGTTTAACGAGTCACAGAACATCAAGGAATTGCTGCATCGCACCGAAGTGACTCTTGGCGTGACTGGCTGGGAAATCATCTTCGTCGACGATGACTCGCCTGATGGGACGCCGGCTATAGTGCGCGACATAGCACGAACAGACTCACGAGTCCGTTGTCTGCAGCGGGTTGGCAGACGAGGATTATCTTCAGCCTGTATTGAGGGCATGCTGGCTGCGTCGGCACCAATCATTGCAGTCATGGATGCTGATTTACAACACGATGAGGCGATTCTTCCCAAGATGCTGATCGAGATCGAGAGTGGTGCGGATGTGGTGATAGGGACCCGTTATTCTGCGGGTGGAAGCACGGGGGACTGGAACGAATCCCGTAAGGCAATGAGCCAACTTGCGACGACAGCGAGCAGAATGATTCTTAAACAGCCAGTCTCTGATCCAATGAGTGGATTTTTTATGCTGCAGCGGAGAGTGCTGGATGCGACCGTCCACCATCTCTCGGGTTTAGGCTTTAAAATCCTTCTCGATATTCTCGCCACTACCAAGCAGCCACTACGCATCACGGAAGTGCCGTACCGGTTCCGTGATCGTCTCGCCGGGGAAAGCAAGTTGGATGAGATGGTCGTCTGGGAATATGCCATGTTACTGGCAGATAAGACCATCGGTCGCTACATACCAGTGCGCTTCCTCGCATTTTCGATCATTGGGAGCATCGGCATCTTCGTCCATATGGCTGTATTGAGCTTTGTATTACATGGACTAGACTCAAGTTTTTCAACTGCCCAAGCTCTTGCTACAGGCATCGCGATGGCATTTAACTTCTCGCTCAATAACGTCTTAACCTACCGTGACTCTCGGTTAAGGGGAGTAGCCTGGTTCAAAGGGCTCTTGAGTTTCATGCTCGCGTGCAGTCTCGGCGCGTTTGCCAACGTGGGCATTGCCTCCTATTTGTTTGAAAATCGCGCACAGTGGATGGTCGCAGCGCTCGCTGGGGTCCTAGTCGGTGCTGTTTGGAACTATGCGGTGTCCCAGATCTATACGTGGGGTAAAAAGTAGGTAGAAGTGTATGCAGGAACAGTAGCGTTTCGGTAGAGCCGTTCTCCACGATTTTGGTGTATGCCCACCCCTCATGCTCCAAGAGGCTGAACACCACGCTTTTCCCAGCAGACCCTGTGTCGCGCTTACTTTTGCATCGCCTCCAGCTCGACCTCATGAAAGATGGTAGCCTGCAGTTTCTGATACACTCAGCTGATGCTCTAGGCATCTACAGCTAGGTCATCAGCCAACCGACACACTGGGACTTGCTGGGAGAACTCTCTGGATAATCGCGACCTCTCGTCACAACTGGGCGAGGCTGTTCTGCTTGCCAGACAACAATCTTTTCGCGCACCCGAAATCCTGTTTTGTTCAGCAACCATAAGATTTCCAACTCACCTCATGGTGATGAAATGGCCTCATTACCGAATTAAAAGACTAGTCGTAGAGGATGCTGGGAAAAGGCTCAGCGTCACCGAGACCGTACACAACAATATGGAGTCATGTGCCGGAGGTAGGTTGAGTAAATGCATGGTCAAAACCTCCTGGAGTCTGACACTTCGACCTGCCGGCTAGCGGATACTGAGCCTTGGCAGGCTGAGAAGCTCTTGCCAGGTATGGCAAGTCGTCTACCCCAGAGTTCCCAAATTCCGAGCGGGGACGTCTTTATTCGGACATAACGGTCATTCAGATTGGACTCAAAGCGGTTGAGCTCAAAAGCAATGCGATCGGAGGATTTTCCCCGAGGTGGCGTCTCGACCGCACCTGCCGGCAAGACACGGCCGAACACGACGACATAATCCACCGGGATGCCCGTGCGACTCTCGAAACCCTTCAGGTCGAGCGGCGGCGGTACCGACTCAATCCAGAAGAATCCCTTCTCGAGGTAAACCAAATGAGTATACGGGTTCGTCTCTTTCTTGAACCGCAGAAGCCCAAAAGGCACCGACCAATCAATATTGCCGAGATCAAAAGCGCCCCGGGCTGCTGTCAGCCGACCGGTTTCCGCCGTCAGTGAACTTGGGCGAGCTAGCGATCCGAACCTGACCGTTCGGACGTTTGCCTGAATGACGGTGGAATTCGGCGACACACAGGACTCCAGGGTGCGCAAATCCTGCAAGGCAACCTCAAGTGCTCGAAACTCATCATAGCGAACTGCAGCCAAACTCACTGCCGAGAGACTCGCGATGGTGGCACCCACGAGCAGGACGCGGGAAGGCAAGGGTTGGTAGGCGAGCCACAGGATCGCACCAAGAATGGGGAAGAGCGCGTAGCGTATTGAACCGA
This sequence comes from uncultured Nitrospira sp., assembly GCA_964430555.1. GTDB lineage: Bacteria > Nitrospirota > Nitrospiria > Nitrospirales > Nitrospiraceae > Nitrospira_D. The sequence goes on from CAYSFU010000020.1 coordinate 25,308, forward strand.
GAGTCCCGCCACTTCCTATTCCCTTCGGAGCAAAGAGGGCAACAACCGATGACAGAAGTACGAATGCTGCGAGCCCCAAAGGAACGGGATGCTTGATCCAACTCCACCGACTGCGAACCGCTGCAATCAGAACCAGGATCCACAGGGTAAGTCCCATCACGGCGCAAGGCACGCGCTCAAACCGATCATACGTGGCGACACCGGCCGTCAATGACAGCAAGTCCTTCAGCGAAGTGAGTTTTGATATCGAATCAAATGAAGAGGCCACGGGTTCAGAACGTGTCAACATGATGAAGGTCAGAGTCAGTATGACGCTCGGCACGAGCGCAATGGCAGCGCGCGTAAATGTCGCCAAGGGTTTATCACTCAGGACACACGCTGCGCCGAGTATGCAGGCGGCTAGGAGCCCGGCCTCCAGATAACCTACCAGGTGTGTGAAAAACACAAGGATCAGCGCCAACGAGAGCATCATCATGCGACTCGAATCAAGCCTCCCATCCCAACGCATCAGCAAGCCTGCGACAAGGAGAAAACCGGCGATCGAATAACTGAAGTTCAGGAAACCCCAAAGAAACGGCAAATTGAACGTCAAGGGTAGCACGAAAAAGCTGAGCAGCATCGATCCCGGGTGCGCCTGCCGAATAGCCCAGCCAGCAGCAACGGAGAATAAAATGACATATCCGACCAGAATCAGCCGCTCGGCCCAGAGCGAACCCATCGCTGGCACCAGCGCCCCAAGGGCTAGCTGGGGAAGCAAGTTCGGAGGGGGAACGAAGTTCCATTCAAGAAAACGAGAAGTGGCAACCGACCCGCCACCAATGACATCGGCAAATCCACGAGCAGACGCGAGATGTGCGGCCGTGTCTACCGTTGGAAAAGGGTCAAACGCTAGAACAAACAGAACCTGGGCGAGGACACATACGATGAGGCCTAGGATAGCCCACCTCTCTGCATCCCAACCGGCAAACATGTCGTCGCACCTCATATGCAAAAACCTCACTGGAACTCCTGACATGAAGGTTGCGCTCAGAGAATCTGCTGCGTCAGAGCATTATGTGCGAGAGAGACTCATTGGGCAACTATACTTAAGAGTGATTTATCGTCATGGAGATTTCAGCTAGGAATACTTGGCAATGCAACTGGCCACGTGAGTTCCCGAGCAGCTGTTTCAGCTTGGAGTAAAAATGAGAAAGATCGAGAGCTTTGTTGGGATGTGGGTTGGAATCTGTACGGCATTGGCATATCTTATCAATCCGACGCCTCCCATCGCAGAAAGTGCCACCTTGCCGCCAGGGTTCTCCGAGTCCGTGGTCTTCTCGGAATTAATACAGCCGACCGTGGTCCGCTTTTCACCGGATGGACGGGTCTTCGTCGCAGAAAAAAGTGGGCTCATCAAAGTCTTCTCAAATCTTTCCGACACCACACCTGACGTCTTCCATGATTTACGGACGAATGTGCACAATTATTGGGATCGGGGACTGCTTGGCTTGGCACTCCACCCCAACTTTCCCACGGTACCCGAGGTCTATGTCCTCTACACCTATGACAAGGATCCCAATAATACCCAATTCCCCCGGTGGGGTATCCCTGGAGCCACCTCCGACGGATGTCCGTCTCCTCCAGGACCAACCTCCAACGGATGCGTGGTGAGTGGCCGACTGTCCAAGCTGACAGTTTCCCCCGGCAGCAACGTATCAACCGGTGCCGAAGTCGTGTTGATTGAAGGATGGGACCAACAGTATCCCAGCCACTCCGTGGGCACCGTACAGTTCGGTTCCGACGGGGCGCTCTATGCCTCGGGGGGAGACGGCGCCAGTTTTACGTTTACCGATTACGGACAAAATGGATCGCCGCGCAATCCATTAGGTGATCCACCAGTCGCTATTGGGGAGCTCCAAACCCAACCCACGGCAGAAGGCGGCGCCACGCGATCTCAGAGTCTTCGTCGAGTCAACGGTCCGGCGTTATTAAACGGCACAGTTATTCGGGTGGATCCAAGCTCAGGCGCAGGGCTTCCCGATAATCCCCACTTCAGGAGTGGTGCAGATGCCAACGCCCGCCGCATCGTGGGATACGGGTTTCGCAATCCATTCCGGTTTACATTCCGTCCCGGCACCACCGATCTCTGGATCGGAGACGTCGGGCGCAATACGTGGGAAGAAATCAACCGCCTCCCCGATCCCCTGGCGTCCCCGGTACGCAACTTCGGGTGGCCCTGCTACGAGGGCCACCTCCCTGAGCGCTTGTACGACGCAACTAACCTGAACATCTGCGAGACCCTCTATACCCAGACTGGGGGTCACTCCGCTCCCTATTTTTCCTATAGGCACGACCAGGCCGTAGTATTCAACGACACCTGTGCCGATAGCGGAAGTTCCTCCATCACGGGGTTGGCGTTCAACGAAGGGAGCAGCTATCCGGTGACCTACCAGGGCGCGCTGTTTTTCGCTGACTATTCCCGAAACTGTATTTGGGCTATGTTCGCCGGAGCGAATGGCTTGCCAGACCCGGCGAATCTCGCCACGTTTGTGGCCGACGCTGCGGCCCCGGTCCACCTGCAGGTTGGACCAAGCGGAGATTTATTTTATGTGGATCTCACCGGTGGGACTATCCGACGTATTCGCTTCTCCAGCGGCAATCAGTCTCCTCTGGCAACCATGAAGGCTACGCCCACGTCCGGGCCATCCCCTCTGAACGTGGTCTTCTCCTCAGCAGGTTCCTCAGATCCGGACGGCGATCCTATTACGTATAGTTGGAACTTTGGAGACGGCGGGACCTCGACCGACGCAAATCCACGTCATACCTATACAAGAAAAGGACCATTTACCGCAGTGCTGATCGTCACCGACTCACAAGGCGCATCCAGTACAGTGCAAGCCGTCATTTCACCGGGCAATAGCAAACCCACTGCGGCTATCGACACGCCGGCTTCGATGACCCAATGGAAAGTCGATCAATCGATTACATTTATCGGCCACGCCACCGATCCAGAGGACGGCGCACTCCTACCTTCAGCGTTTAGGTGGGAACTTATCTTGCATCATTGTCCGTCAAATTGTCATACACATTCCATCCAGAGTTTTTCCGGTATTACCACGGCATCGTTTCCAGCTCCGGATCACGAATACCCGTCGCATCTTGAACTCAAACTGACGGTGACCGATGCGGAGGGGCTCACAGATACCAAGAGTGTCATTCTGAACCCACAAACTGTTGCGCTTAGATTTGAATCGACTCCTTCACAGTTACAGCTGGTTGTAGGAGGTAGTCAATCTTCCACGCCTTTTACAACGAGTGTCATCCTAGGCTCCGTCAACTCCGTCAGTGCCGTGACGCCACAAGCATTGGGAGGTACAAACTACAAGTTCGTATCTTGGTCTGACGGAGGCGACCAATCACATACTATTACTGCAGATGCTACTAAGACCTATACTGCCACCTACGAGGTCACGGGCAATCCTATTCCTCCCCCTCCCCCTAGCGACAATGGTGGTGGAGGCGGTTGCACGATCAATAGATCGGGAACAGGTGATGCAATACTGCCATTACTGTTCCTCGCTGTCGTTGCCCTGTTATTAACGAGAGGAAAGCGGCGTCTGAATAAAAGTTGACACACGCTAACTTGAACAAATTCCTCATAATGAGGGTTATGGATCGTGCTGTTGTTCCGAAGACAACTGTGAGGAGAACCTATTTTGATCTAATACTCGTTCAATTAAGGCTCTGCTGGCCACCCCGATTCTATGAAAGCAGAGCCTTTCTTCTTTGTGCCATGATTGCTCCGTTAGCATGGACCATCATGGCATGGGTTCTTTCCGTTCATTCGATATCTCTTGTCCACATATGGTCGGCAGGCTTTATCTCAGTGGTCATTTGGTCTCCGTTCTGGGAGGAGTTGCTGTTTAGAGGATTGGTGCAGAGCGAACTCATCGAGCGTGGTTGGATACGCCCCTGGCTCTGCGGTTTGAGCGGTGCCAACATTTTCGCCTCTCTATTGTTTACATTTTTTCACTTCTGGAGTCATAGCCCAATCTGGGCTGCTTTGGTCTTCTTTCCCTCACTGGTCTTTGGTTACCTTCGCGATCGGTTTAATTCCACAGTGCCCTCCATTTTAATGCACATGTGGTACAACAGCGGGTACTTTGCCTTCATCGATTCCTCACACCTTTTCACACAATTTGGCATCCGGTGAAATTTCTCCACCATAGCGCGCAAGAAATCAACAGCCCCAAATACGTCGCCTGCGCGATCTTGAGTGGCAAACCCTACTGTTGCCTGGTCAAAAGAAATATGTCACTCATGACCACCCCCCAACCAGAATGAATCACATCTCAGTTCCCGTATGAAGGTTAAAACTTAATAGGTCCTGAGCCTAAGTCACATACCTCAAGCCGTTGCCTGCAGGCTCATCCATCACATGATTTTCTGGCCGCACTCGTTACACCAGCGCTCAAGATAATGAGAGCAGGCTGACCACTGCCATCATATCGAGCGTGGGACGTGTAGCCACTGTTATGAATGAATGGATGCAGAGAGCAGGACTCGCTCCCCATAGACGGTTCGTCTAATGCGCATCATCCGATCGAGTCTTGCCAAGAAACTTGGAATGGAGATAGATCTGATAGGCAAGAATAAGCAGAGACCCGACAGCAAACCAGCCGATCCCAGCTGCTAATCCATAGGAATCGGTGGACGCGTTAAATACGGTCAGGCTGAAGGCCTGATCAGTGGTTGAGACCAAGATGTATGGATACATGCCCAACATCACACTGACAAGCATCAGAAAAATAAACGTACTGGACGCAAGAAAGGCAGAGGTGTCGCGACGGCGAAACCTGAAATACAGGCTGTACCCCAGCGCGATAGCGCCGATTAACGGCGCAAGGTACACCACAGGATTCCGGGAAAAATTAAGGGCCAAACTCGGTTGAACCACAGGCACGGCCATGACCGTCAACACTGTGCACCCTACCGACACCCACCCGAGAATCTTAGCAGCCTCGACAGCCCGTTGATACAGCAGTCCTTCTGTCTTCATGACGAGGTAATTCGCTCCGTGAAACGCCAGAATCACCACGCTCGTCAGTCCCAGCAGCACGGTAAACCAATCGAGAATCCCCGGCGTCGCTCCAGGCTGAAAGTCAGTCCAGAGCGGAACGAAGAAATACCCTTCTTGATTTAAAGGCACCCCACGAATCAAATTACCCAACGCCGTACCGAAGACCAGCGCCAGGAGCGCGCTACTGATGGTAAAGGCTGCATCCCAAGCCTGCCTCCACAGCATATGATCGACCTGAGCTCGCAATTCCACTGCCAGACCTCGAAAGATGAGCAGCCACAGCACCAAGATCATGGCAAGATAGAACCCGCTGAATCCCGCCGCATAAGCCTTGGGATAGGCGAAAAACAAGACAGCGCCGGCAGCGATTAACCATACCTCGTTGGCGTTCCATACCGGGCCGATAGAGGTCAACGCCGTTCTCCGCTCCGCTTCGGTCCGAGCAACGAACGGATAGACCATGCCGACACCGAAATCAAAGCCATCCAAGACCACATACATGGCCAGCATCACCGCGACGATAATAAACCATGCCGTTTCCATTAAGATCCTGGTCTTTAAGAAAGGTGTGTCGCTGATGGATTGATCGGGGCAGGCCCCTGTCGAATGATGTTGCAGACCAGCAAGATAAACAGTATGCCGAGTAGCAGATACAATCCCAAGAACCCGATCAAGGTGAAGAGGGCATTCCCCGAATGCACGAGCGGCGAGGTACCGTCCGTTGTGCGCAATAGACCATACACCAGCCAGGGCTGCCGCCCCAGTTCAGCTGTCATCCAACCAGCCGACGTAGCAATATACGGGAACGGGGCACAGAGCATGAGCCACCACAACAGCCACTTCATATTGAATAACCAGCCTCGCCACAGCGAGAGGAGAGCCACGCCGAAGAGGAGAGCGAAAATCGTCCCCAATCCGGCCATGACATGATACGCATAGTAGAGAAGCGGAAGGTTATCAGGCCACTCGTCTCGAGGAAATGCATCGAGCCCTTTGACTTTCGCATAAAGATCTTTGTACACAAGGAAACTAAGCGCCCCAGGAATCTCAATCGGGTTATCAATGGTCATCGTTTCGAGATTCGGTTGCCCGACCAAGTAGAGGCTGGCCTCTCGCTCCGTCGTAAAGAGCCCCTCAAATGCAGCTCCCTTGACCGGTTGATACTTGAACACCTGATCGGCATTGCCATGCCCAGTCGGAAAGATCATCAGTCCGGAGGCGATCGCACCAGCAACGACACCGGTCCGAAGAAACGTTTGCGCATGCAACAGATGCTGACCGGATAACAGGTAATATGCTCCCACTCCAGCAACCACGCAAGACGCCGTGACGACCGTTGCCGTCATGTTGTGGGTGAATTGCCAGAACAGCCACGGGTTCGTCAGCAGCCCACTCAGACTAGTGACGAATACCCGGCCGTCATCGGCCACCTGATACGCAACAGGATGTTGCATCCAGGCATTTGTGGCCAAGATGAAATAGCCCGACGACCAGGTCCCGAGAAAGAGCATGAGAGTGGCAAACCATTGCACTCGTCCACTGAACCGCTTCCCAAACAAGAGCAGTCCTAGAAACGAAGACTCCAGAAAAAAAGCAAACACCCCCTCCATAGCGAGCGTCTGTCCGATCACACCTCCCGCATAGGTCGAAAACCTGGCCCAGTTGGTCCCGAACTGAAATTCGAGCGGAACTCCGGTCACGACGCCGAAGGCGAAATTCAGGGCGAAGATCTTCGTCCAAAAGTCTGCGACTTCTTCGTAATGGGTATCACCTGTCAGCAGTACTCGACTGCGTAAGTAGAACAGCAGAAAGGCCAGCCCCATCGTCAACTGTGGGAAAAGGTAGTGGAAGGTAGCGGTAAACGCAAATTGAAGACGGTCGTAAAGGAGCGCGCTGGTCATGCTTGCAAATGTGATTCAAAACACAGAGCACACGAGTCGTGAGAATTTCGTCACTGTAGCAACAAAACCTTGATCATGGAAGCATTGCGAGAAAACTGAACGAGACCAGTTCGCGTTGCAGTTCAGGCAGAAACAATAGGGAAATGGTTTTTCACGACAACCACGGCATTGAGCCTGAAACTTCAAAGAAGAGACGCCGAGACCAACCACAGTATCAAGGAGACAGAGACGGGAGGCAGATCGTGTTCTACGAAAGGCAGGGTCAAATCTTGCTCCGTTCGCCAACTCTCATCTTCCGCTTCCCCTCCTCTGCCAGGGAGCTACGCCGGCGTCATCGCAGCTTTGAGTGATCGAACAAAGTCAGCGACATAGCTGATCATGCTGGAGTCTTGTTGATGCGCAGCAATCTGCTTCACGATGGCGCTGCCGACAATCACGCCATCGGCCATTTTGGAGACCTGTGCGGCATCTTCCGGCGTCGCCACGCCGAAGCCGACCGCGACCGGAGAAGTGGAGATTTTTTTGAGCTTTTGGACATTGTGCTGGATATCCGGCACATTGCTGAGCTTCGCCCCGGTGATACCGGTCAACGAGACGTAATAGACAAACCCATGTGATTCTTCTGCCACAAGCTTTCGCCGACTGGGCGTGCTCGTCGGCGCCAGTAGAAAAATGAGCTGTAATCCGGCTGCATCCGCCGGCGCCTTGAGTGGTCCCGATTCATCAGGCGGCATGTCCGGCACAATGAGTCCGTCAACTCCGGCATGTTTTGCGGCAACACAAAACGGCTCGTATCCCATCGCATGGATCGAGTTGTAATACAACATGAGGACGATGGGAACCTCCGTGTGTTGCCGAAGGGACTTCACGGAGTCCAGAATTTTTCGCAACGACGTCCCGCTCTTCAACGCCCGTTCGGCAGCCTGCTGAATCACGGGGCCATCCGCAATCGGATCAGAAAACGGCACTCCGAGTTCGATGATATCGGCACCCGCCTCTGCAATGGCCACCACCAACTGCTCGGTTTCCGCCAACCCAGGATCCCCCGCCATAAGGTAGGCAATAAGCGCTTTCTCGCCCTTGTCACGCAACCGTTGAAACGTTGTGTCCAGACGTCCGCTCATAATTCTACCCCTCGCATCCTCGCCACTTGCTGGACGTCTTTGTCTCCACGGCCGGATAGGTTGGCAATGATCACCTGAGATTTTCTCAGCGTTGGAGCCAGCTTGATGACATGCGCAATGGCATGAGCGCTTTCCAAGGCAGGCACGATCCCTTCTTCGCGGGACAGCAGATCAAAGGCCGTCAAGGCCTCGGTGTCCGTCGCATACGTGTACTCAATACGGCCTTGGTCATGATACAGGCTATGCTCCGGCCCAACGGCTGCGTAGTCCAAACCGGCGGACACTGAATGAGTCAAATTGATCTGTCCATTCTCGTCTTGCAGGAGATAGGTCATGGTTCCTTGTAAGACGCCAGGCTTTCCACCGGAAAACCGCGCCGCATGTTGCCCGCTCACAATCCCACCCCCTCCGGCTTCGACACCCACCATCTTCACCTTGCGATCTCCCAGAAACGAATGGAACAGTCCGATTGAATTGCTCCCACCCCCGACACAGGCGACGAGATAATCCGGCAGCTTTCCCTCCGCAGCCAAAATTTGTTTGCGCGCTTCTTTTCCTATAATCGCCTGGAAATCACGAATCATCATGGGATAGGGATGTGCCCCTAACACTGATCCGAGAATATAGTGAGTCGTTCGCACGTTCGTCGTCCAATCACGCATCGCTTCGCTGATGGCATCCTTCAACGTTCGGCTCCCAGCATCCACTCCGGTCACTGTGGCGCCCAACAGACGCATGCGAAAGACGTTCAACGCTTGGCGTTGCATATCCTCCGTTCCCATATAGATTTCGCATTCCAGCCCGAACATCGCAGCTGCCGTAGCGGTGGCTACGCCGTGCTGACCGGCGCCGGTCTCAGCAATGATACGTCGCTTCTTCATACGCAGAGCCAGCAACACTTGGCCGATCGCATTGTTGATCTTATGCGCGCCGGTATGGCAAAGATCTTCCCTCTTCAAGTAAATCTTGGCACCGCCCAGCTTCTTGGTCAGCCGGTCAGCGCGATAGAGACTCGTCGGACGCCCGACATACTGCTTGAGATAATAGGCAAGGTCGGCTTGGAACCGCCGGTCTTTCTTGGCCTTGGCGTACTCCTCTTCCAACTCAAGCAGTGCCGGCATGAGGGTTTCAGGCACATACCGGCCACCATAGGGTCCGAACCGGCCACGGCTATCTGGAAGCGTCGGCATGTGATCTCATCCTCCTGAATAACAGATGGGGAAGGGAAGTATAGTAGCGCAGGTCAGGCCGGCACAAGTCTGGCGGCGTGAATAAAGGCCTTCACCTTGTCGTGATCTTTCTTGCCGGGACTCAACTCTACTCCACTACTGACATCAACCCCATAGGGCCGCACGTAGGTAATGGCCTCGGCCACATTCGCCGGAGTAAGCCCTCCTGCCAGAATGATCGGCGTGGACTGAGCGGCTTCCTGTGCCAACGTCCAATCCACGGTCTGACCAGTGCCCCCATAGGCCTGATTGGAAAAGGCATCGAGAAGAACCCCGCGCACAGTGGCTCGCCCTTGAAACTCCGCCAGCGCAAGAAAGGTCCCCCGATCTTTGAGACGGAGGGCTTTCATGACGGGACGTCCAAGATCCTGACAATACGAACCAGTTTCTTCTCCATGCAGCTGCGCCAAAGCCAATCCACATTCATCCATGAGCGATCGAACGAGGTCAAGCTCTTCATTCACAAAGACACCCACCGGCAGCACAAACGGCGGAAGCCCTGCCACGATGCGTTTCACGGCCGCCGCCTCGACAAAACGCGGGCTTTTTCGATACATCACAAAACCAAGCGCATCCGCACCGGCTGCCACGGCAATCTTCGCGTCTTCCACATTGGTGATGCCGCAAATTTTAATTTTCACCATCACGACATCATCTACGCAGATTGACTGCTGTGCAATGCGGTCCCGAGCAATTCTCGAATTTTGTCCGCAGTGTTGTCTGCCCGAATGAGCGACTCGCCGATCAACATGGCATGAATGCCGGCCTCATTCAGTTTGATGACATCCTCACGCGTGTGAATCCCGCTCTCGCTGATGATCAGTTTGCCTGACGGAATCCGCTTCGCCAGACGAAACGTCACATTGAGATCGGTGGCAAACGTCTTCAAATCCCGGTTGTTGACCCCGATCATTCGGGCGGTTGGAATCCACTCTAACACCGTATCCAACTCCCGCTCGTGGTGCGTCTCGAACAGACTATCCAACCCCAACTCGTTGGCCAACGCATAGAAATCGATCAGCTGCCGCCGCTCCAATGCCGCCACGATGAGCAATATCGCGTCGGCCCCGTGGGCGCGCGCTTCATAGAATTGGACATCGCCGACCATGAATTCTTTGTTGAGAGCGGGAATCGGGAATGCGCGTTTAATCGCTTTGAGATATTGCAGATCCCCTTGAAAAAAATCTTTGTCGGTCAAGACAGAAACCGCCGAAGCTCCTTGCTCCTGATACGTTTTTGCCAATCCAAGATGATCGAACTGCTCAGCAAACTCTTCCCGTAAGAGCCCAAGGCTCGGTGACGCTTTCTTCACCTCCGCGATCAAGGCCGGACTCGTCGAAGGCTTGGTCGCATCCAGCGTGACGGCAAATCCCAGCGTCGGCGGTGCATCTCGAATGGCTGCCTTGAGGTCCGCGAGATAGGAACGGCTTTGCTTGTGTCTGAGTTCGGCTTTTTTATGTTCCAGAATGCGATCGAGGATCATTCGTCACGCCTTTTTGGTAAACGCAATGAGCTGCTCTAACTTTTCCGACGCAGCACCTGAGTCGATCGTGTGCTGAGCAAGCCGGTAGCCGTCTTGGAGCGTCTTCGCTTTTTGTCCTGCAACCAGGCCAGGTGCCGCATTCAGACACACAATGTCCCGTTTGGGGGTTTTTCGGCCGTGTAAAATGTCCCTGACGATTCGTGCATTGTCCTCCGGCGAGCCTCCGGCAAATTCTTTCCTGGGCACACGAGGCAAATCAAACTCCTCCGGCGTAATAAAATAGCTGGAGACGACCCCGCCCTTACCCTCAGACACTTTCGTGCGGTCCGACAAAGTAATCTCATCCAATCCATCCATACCGTGAATCACGAAGCAATGTTGAGAGCCCAGTTCCATCAAGACGCGTCCGAGAACTTCCGTCTTTTGTGCCTCATACACACCAAGCACTTGGTGCGTCGCTCCCGCCGGATTCGTCAACGGCCCAAGCACATTCAAAATTGTCCGGATGCCCATCTCCTGTCTCGGTCCGGCGCAATGTTTCATCGCGCTGTGGTACTGCGGAGCAAACAAAAACCCGATGCCGATTTCGTCGATACAGTCGACCATGCGATTCGGTTCCAGATCGATCTTCACCCCCAGGACACTCAACACGTCAGCACTTCCGCTTCTGGAAGACACGGAACGATTGCCATGCTTCGCCACGGTGATCCCGGCCCCCGCCACCACGAAGGCCGCGGTCGTAGAGATATTAAACGTGTTCGCTCCGTCGCCACCGGTCCCGCAAGTATCCACGACGATGGACGCCCCGACCCTGACGCGAGACGCCCGGGATCGCATCGCTCTGGCCGAGCCAACGATTTCATCGACTGTTTCTCCCTTTTGCCTGAGGCCCATCAAGTACGCGGCGATCTGCGCCGACGTGGCCATTCCGTCCATGATCTCGCACATAACCGTTTCGGCTTCCTGCGCGGAAAGATCGATTCGGTCGGCCAATTTGGCGAGTGCCTCTTTGATCATCGTCACAGCAAAAGAACCGGTTAGAGTTTGAGGAAGTTGCTGAGCAGCTCTTTCCCGGCTCTGGTCAGAATCGATTCCGGATGGAACTGGACACCTTCAACTCCCAGTGTCTTATGGCGGAGTCCCATGATCTCACCATCGGCAGTCTCCGCAGAAATCTCACAGCAATCCGGCAGATTCGCCCGGTTGACGATCAGCGAGTGGTAGCGGGTCGCTTCAAACGGGTTAGGCAAGGCGCGAAAGATGGTCTTGCCGTCATGCTGAATCGATGACGTCTTCCCATGCATCAGCCGTGACGCGCGGATCACTTCTCCTCCATAGGCCACGGCCATTGACTGATGTCCCAAACACACGCCGAGCAGAGGAATCTTCCCTCCGAACCGACGGATCGCATTGACCGATATCCCGGCTTCTTTCGGCGTGCAGGGTCCAGGAGAAATTACCAGGCGATCCGGGTGTAATTCCTCGATCTGATCCAGCGTAATCTTGTCGTTTCGAATGACCTGGATCTCCTCACCAAGTTCGCCTAGATACTGCACGAGGTTATAAGTGAAGGAGTCGTAGTTATCGATGACCAGTAACATGAGACATCCAGCTTCCGATTATTCGCGCTCGGTATTCAACCCTTCGATCGGCATCCTGTCGATCATGCCCACCCAACGTCTAATTGCCGGCTGAAAACCAAGAGCCTTCTTACTCCAGCCCCTGCTCGGCCAGTTCGATCGCTTTCATCATCGCCCGTGATTTGTTGCAGGTTTCCTCATACTCGTGTTCCGGGTTGGAGTCAGCCACAATACCGGCACCAGCTTGAATGAACGCCCGACGACGCGAAACCACGACGGTCCGGATATTGATACACATATCCATGTTCCCCGAAAAGCTGATGTACCCCACCGCACCGGCATAGGGACCGCGCTTCGTCGGTTCCAGCTCTTCGATAATTTCCATCGCCCGAATCTTCGGCGCACCGGATACGGTGCCGGCAGGAAAGCAAGCTTTCAAGACATCATAGACGGTCTTGTCTTTGTCCAATTTCCCGGTGACATTCGACACGATATGCATGACATGGGAGTACCGCTCGACCGTCATCAATGATTCGACCCTGACAGACCCCCGTTCAGCGACACGACCGATATCGTTCCGCCCCAAGTCCACCAACATAATATGTTCGGCTCGTTCTTTGGCATCGGCCAACAGACGGCGCTCGAGTTCCACATCTTCTTCCGCTGTCGTTCCACGTCGCCTGGTACCCGCAATCGGACGCACCGATGCAAGGCCATCCTCACACCGCACGAGAATTTCTGGAGACGCCCCAACGAGCTCTACCCCCGCGATACGCAGGTAGTACATATACGGTGATGGATTCACCACGCGAAGCGCTCGATAGAGCTGAAAGGGCGGAGCCTGCAGATTCGTTTCCCACCGTTGCGATAGGACACACTGAAAGATATCTCCGGCTTTGATGTATTCCTGAGCGCGAGTCACCAGTTTCTCAAAATCCGCCTGGTTCAGATTGGAGGTAAAGCGGAGAGGAGACCGCCGGCGCGTTGGTTTGACTCGTCGGAGCGGTCGACGAAGCCTGGCGATCATCTTGTCAATGCGGGCTGTCGCTTCTCGATAGGCGGCACGAATGTCTCGGTCCGATCCGGATTTGATCTGTGCGTTGGCCACGACTTTGATTTTCTGCGACACGTTGTCGAAGATCAGCAACGTCTCCGTCAGAAGAAAGGCGAACTCCGGAAGGCTCAGGTGATCTTTCCTTCTGGATGGAAGATTTTCAAACGTCTTCACAATATCGTAGCCAAGATACCCGACAGCTCCTCCAACAAAACGAGGCAATTCCGGCACCGTCACGGGACGATAGTTCTCGAGGATCTCCTGTAGACGGTCCAAGGGAGCACCTCGGCCGGGAATACGACGAACATGGCGTCCTTTTTTGAGGCATAAATCCCCGCGATCTTCGTAGATGACGAGTGGGGATCCGCTGCCGAGGAAAGAGTAGCGCGCCCATTTCTCCCCCCCTTGGATGCTTTCCAGCAGATACGCGGAGGGACCATGGTCGATCTTGGCAAAAGCCGACACGGGAGTATCCTGATCCGCCAGGATTTCACGAAACAGAGGAATAAGATTGCCCTGTTCCGCATAGGAACGAAACTCATCCAGGCTGAGCGAATAGGTCACAGACCGCACCTTGTTCCGTTTACTCGCTTCCTACCATGAGTTTTTGGCCGACTTCGATGATGTCATCGGGTAACTTGTTCATTTTCCTCACCTGCTCGATATCTAGCCCGTACCGCCGACTAATCCCGAAAAGCGTCTCGCCCGGTTTGACGACATGGACCGTCGAGCCGGACTTCGACAGGACATTCGTTGCGCTTTGCGATGAAGAACTTTTGGCATCGCTTCCACTGGGTTCCGGTATGACTGCTTTGAATGGCTCACGTTTTTTGGATTTTCCCGCGCCAGGCGTCCCCTTCCGCTGCATATCCTCAAGTGCTTTTCGTTCGAGGACCGTGGCCTCCCTGATCGCTTCGGTCTCTTCTTGGAGACGGGCCATCTGTTCACGCACCATCTGTACTTGTGTCGACAGTTCGCGGTTTCTCGCCTCGAACTCGGCCAGTTCCATCTTCGTCCGTTTCACTTCACTGTCCAGTTCAGCGGTGCGTTTTTCTTCCTGGATTAAAAGGCGTTGAAAGTTGAGACTCCTCGCCTTTTCAGCGTTGAATTTTTCTTCCAGGACCACACACCCACTCGCAACCACCCCCCCCATCAATAGGATTCCGAAGAGAGCGGTCTTCCCCACTCGTGCATAGATCGGCTGCTCATCCCTCCGCATAGACCCTCCTTTTGCCCGGCTGTCACCGATTCCCGAGGACGAAGAGACGCCTAGAATAGTGGGCACTGGTGCGAAAGTCAAAGAGAGCGGCTCTCGAGTTTGACCGTTTCCACGGCCTGTGCTACGGTCAGATCCGGCTCTGAACGTTCGCCTCCTTCATGTTGCATGACAGCCGCCATAACATCCTCCCGTCGGTCACGGCCGTCTCCCATCGTTGAGCATAACGATGCAACAGAATTCCCTCTTTAACGATGAGTCGGCTTCATCCATGACTCGCCAGACTGATGAAGAACGACTGGCCCGACTCAAGAGCCAAATCCGATCCCACGACTATCTGTACTACGTGAAGGACTGCCCCGAGATTTCCGATGGGGAGTACGATCGCTTGTTCCGTGAGCTACTCGATCTCGAGTTGAAATACCCGGATCTGATCACCTCCGATTCTCCGAGCCAACGCGTCGGTGCCCCTCCCTTGGACGAGCTGGGAAAAGTCCCGCATGAACGACCCATGTTGAGTCTGGACTCCTTGATGGATTCCGATGAGGTCCTCGCCTTTGACCAGCGGGTCAAACGAGAGCTGGCCACAGACCGGATCACCTACACCGTTGAGCCGAAATTCGACGGGCTTTCGGTAGAACTCGTCTATGACCGAGGAGTCTTTGTTCGTGGAGCAACCCGCGGAGACGGATTGGTGGGCGAGGACGTCACGATCAACCTCCGCACGATTCGTGCGCTGCCACTCCAGCTCCAGACCGATAGTCACCCGGATCATCTTGTCATGCGAGGCGAAGTGTATATGCGCCTCTCCGACTTCCATGCCCTCAACCGTCGAATGACGGAACAAGGGAACGACGCGTTCGCCAACCCACGGAATGCTGCGGCCGGGTCCCTCCGCCAGCTCGATTCACACATGACGGCGTCTCGGCCTCTGGTTGTGACCTGTTACGAAGTGATGGCGATGACCGGCTCTTCTCCGTTAACACACTGGGACGAACTGGAGCGGTTAGCCGAGTGGGGACTCCCGGTCCCCACGCTACGCCAACAGTGCGAAACGATCGACCAGGTCGTGGCCTTTCACCGGGAAACTCAGGAACAGCGCGACCATCTCCCCTATGAAATCGATGGGGTCGTGGTGAAGGTCAACCGCGTGGACTGGCAGGACCAACTGGGCATGAAATCCCGAAGCCCTCGCTGGGCCATTGCCTTCAAGTTTCCTCCGCGAAAAGAAATCACGGAGATACAGGATATCGCCATCTCCGTAGGGCGTACCGGAACATTGACCCCGCTCGCCCTCTTGAAACCCGTGGAAGTAGGCGGAGTCACCATCAGTCGCGCGACGCTGCACAACGCCGATGAGGTGGCCAGAAAAGATATCCGCGTCGGTGACACGGTGCGGGTTGAACGAGCCGGAGACGTCATCCCGGCGATCGCTGAACGAATCCTCATTCCCGATCAAATCAGGCCGGAGCCTTTTCTGATGCCGCAACACTGTCCGATATGCAATTCCGCCGTGGCAAAAGAAGGGGCATATTACTACTGCACGGGGCACGCGGCCTGTCCCGCACAGCTCAAAGGGGCCATTGAACACTTCGCGTCGAAGACCGCCCTCAACATCGACGGCCTGGGCAAGAAGACCGTGGCGCAGCTCGTCGATCAAGGACTCGTGAAGGACCTGTCGGACCTGTACCGATTGAACCAGGAGCAGCTCTTGAAACTTGAGGGCTTTGCAGAGCGATCCTCAACGCTCCTTCTTGAAGCCGTCGCCCGCAGTAAGACGGTGCCGCTTGAGCGTTTCTTGATGGGGTTAGGAATCCGCCAGGTCGGGCAGCATATCGCCAAAGTACTGGCTCGTGAATTCGGTTCGCTCGACGCGATCATGCAAGCGGACTGCGATCGAGTTCAGACCATCCGAGAGATCGGGCCTGAAATTTCAGAAAGCGTGGTGTCGTACTTTCAGGAACATTCCAACCGCCGGGTCATCGACCAACTCCAGCAACTGGGCGTCTCAATCATGGAACCACGCTCTCCAGAGAGCCACACCCCACTCCCTTTCTCGGGAAAGAGCTTCGTATTCACCGGGGGACTATCGAGTTTCTCAAGAAAGGACGCCACCGCGCTGGTTGAACGACTGGGTGCGATGGTCTCATCCAGCGTCAGCAAGAAAACGACCTATGTCGTGGCAGGTTCCGAAGCAGGCTCCAAACTTGAGCAAGCCCGCAAATTGGGCGTGCAGATCCTTGATGAAGAGGAATTCAAGCAGTTAGCTCATGTGTTCGAAAAACCGTAGGGTCACACAGACGCTTCGACCGGAACCGCAACCTTCTCATCTTTAAAAATGGTCACGCTCCGTATCGAGCGAGGATCGGCCTCGTGGACGACCAATCGGCAATTCTCAATGCGGAGCTCTTCTCCCGCCTTGGGAATCCGGCCAAGATTTTCCTGGATCAATCCTCCGATCGTCAGCGCGTCATCTCCACCGAGTTCGACCTTGAGAAAATCATTCACCTTCCGCACCTCAGTCCGCCCATGGACCAAGATCTGGCTCTTCCCGATACGTTTAATGAGTTCTTCCGTGATGTCGGTTTCGTCGACAATCTCGCCGACCACCTCTTCGAGGAGATCCTCAAGAGTCACGAGCCCCATGACCCCGCCGAATTCGTTCACGACAACTCCCATATGTCGCTTTTCCTGCTGAAATTGCTTCATGAGATCGTCCGCCGTCTTCCCGGCCGGGACAAAGAGCGGAGGATGGGCAATATCCCGCAACCGCAAATCCGTCCGCCCTTTTGCCAATTCCGTCAGCGCCTTGGTCTTGTAGAGAATGCCCGTGATGTTATCAAGCGTCCCGTCATAGAGTGGGATACGGGAGTATTTCGAATTGTAGAGCTGCTCCTGCGCCTCCTTGAGACGAAGATTGCCTTCCAACGCAAACACGTAGATGCGAGGCGTCATCGCATCCTCAGCTGTAATATCCTTCAGCTGGAACACATTCTTGATCATCGTCACTTCTTCCGATTCAATCTGGCCTGCTTTTCCTCCTTGATCGAGCATGATCTTCAGTTCTTCTTCGGTGACCAGCGGATGCGTGAGTCCTTTTCCGCCTGTCAAACTGTAGATCAACGGCACCATCAAGAACAGGAGCGGCCGCAGCATCACCTGCACCCCATAGATCGGGTAGGCCAAATTCAGGGTCACGGGTACAGAAAACTTCGCCGCCAACGTCTTCGGCACCACGTCCACACAAACCAATAACACGAAGGTCAAGATCCCGACCGTGACAGCGATGGCTTCCTCCAAAATGGTCTTCTCACCATACGCGCTCAACGTGATAAAGGTGGCGAACATCGGAATGGCCGTGCTCACCAGACGATCTCCTACGAGAATCGTCGAAAAGAGCCGTTGCGGGTCACTTCTGAGCTGCAGGGCTTTCTCCGCTCGCTTGCTACCAGTCTGGGCTAAGGCTCTCAGTCTGGTTTCGTTGACCGAGAAGAAGCCGATCTCGGCAGTGGAAATAATGGCGGATAACCCTATCAATCCTAGAAGGATGAGGATGTCCATGCAATCATCTATTTAGGGACGGTGGACCAGTTCGGCCGCCCTTTCGGCTGGCCTGATGAGAAGCCGGGCGTCTCCCAGAGGATACCTCTTGGTCCACCCTTGAGAGGATCGTACGCTTAGGATGATCTGACCGCTTAGAATAGGATTCACAGCCGATACATCTATCACAGGGACTACAAGCAGGCAAGTAATTCAAAAATTCGTGCTGAAAAATCAACCAGTTCTAAATTCTTCGTCAGGGGAGGACGGCCTGAGCCCGTCACCTTCTGTCGCCGGCCTTCACGATCTACCCGTCATCCCGCACCACGAAGGATTGGAGATCAAACCTTCGGTCAAGGCTGCGCGAAGCCTTCAGGGCTTCTAACTCGATGAAGAACCGGCCGACCTGCACTCGGTACCGACGCCCTTCAGGGAGAGCTATTTCAAGAATACGCCCATCGGCAACATCGTGCTGGATCCGAGCAAGCAGAGCCCGCGCATTGTGAAGATCCGCAAAGGAGCCGACTTGAACCCTGAGGGCCCCCATCCCTTCCGGCCGAGGATCATAGCTGATGACTCGAAGTTCGATCTGGTCGGTTCCGTTCCCGGTCATCCCAAGAGCTTGAGCGCCGGCCAACGAAAGATCAAGGATTCTCCCCTTGGCAAAAGGCCCTCGATCATTGATTCTGACTGTGACTTGGCGCCCTGAAGTGAATGAATGAACCACTGCGACGGATCCGAGTGGCAACGTTCGATGCGCAGCCGTCAACGCATACATGTCGTACCGCTCTCCATTGGCGGTCTTATTGCCATGAAAACCCGGGCCATACCACGAGGCTACCCCTCGCTCGACGAACCCAACAGGATAATCAGGAAAGCGATCGATATGACGAAGAGGTGTGGCGCACCCTTGATACAAAACAGTAACAAGCCCAACGACGATTAGCCGGGAAAGCCTAAGCCCCATGAGCGGACTCTGCCGCATAGGCTAGAACTCGTCAAGCGATTGGTTGCGGAGAATTGTGAGAGCCTTTTCAGTTTTGGAAACGGTCAGAACCACGATGGCCCGCTTGCCTTCCCTCGAGGGCGTGCAATAGCCGCACTTAATATTGATTCTGCTCCTCATCAGCGTATCCGCCACCTTTCGCAAGGCTCCGGGCTTGTTCTCAAGGCTCAAAACAAGGGCCGTCTCCTCTCGGAATTTTATCTTGGCCGCCCGCAAGGCCGCACGAGCCCCATCGAGATCCGCCACGAGCAACCGCAACTTGCCTGTCCCCAAGACCTCCGGAGCGGAAAATGCCTTGATGTTCACTCCCGCTGCGCCGAGCACTGCCGTCACTCCGGCAAGTGCACCTGGTTTACTCTGTCCGCTAATGACGAGCTGTGTTGTAGTCGGCATATCCTTACTCCCGGTAACTGGCTGAAATTACAACCTTCTTCGCCTGGCTGAACGAGCCATCCGTAACGAAGTCCAAGCCTTATGATGATTCACCTGCCTCCGCCACGGTGACAGCGTACGGCAGAATTGTCCACCCCTGGCTCGTACCATTGAGCGGCCCTTGCTCCCAATACGAGCTCTTGGAACACATCGTTTCCGATGCCCGACACAGAATGAAGGCCGCTTACTCTGCATGATGGCGCATCCTTTACGAACATCCGCTCGTTGAACCGCAACTCACACATTTGAGACACGTACCGTTCCGAACCATGGTGAACTGCTTACATTCCGGACAAGGATCGCCTTCATATCCCTTGATTTTGGCATCCTTGGCATTTTGAACTTCAGTCAATGTCAGCGCTTCCCGCATGACCTCCACCTGCCGGGCAACGTTATGTCCGTTCCCATGGCCATGACCGTTTCCGTTTCCGTTCCCATTTCCTTTTCCACTTCCACCGTTCCGTCGAATCGGAAGATGTTCGGTGACGACGGAAGACTTGGCCAATGTCTCAAGGTCCACTTCTTCTTCGAAACATTCAGGATCCATATCGTCTTTCTTCATCGAATCCATGCGCAGATCTTCTTCATTGACCTGGGCAAGGTCATATCGATCGAGATAGGTGACGGCCAATTCACGGAAGATGTAATCGATAATCGACGTCGACATCTTGATTCGATCGTTGAGTTTTACCGGACCGTTCGGTTCAAACCTGGTGAAGACAAAGGCTTCCACGAATTCTTCGAGCGGCACACCGTGCTGAAGCCCTAGCGAGATGGCGATGGCAAAACAGTTCATCAGGCTCCTAAACGCCGCGCCCTCCTTGTGCATGTCCAAAAATATTTCTCCGACCGTCCCATCCTCATATTCGCCGGTTCGGAGATAGAGCTTGTGTCCCCCGACAATGGCCTTTTGCGTATACCCATTACGCCGACTGGGGAGTGGACGCCGCTTGGCAAGATAGCGAACGAGCACGCGCTCGGTCACTTTTTCGGCCATTTCTAAGACACCAGGCACAGCCTCCACGGCTTGCCCGCTATCGGATGACGCGCTCAATGGCTGACTGAGCTTGGACCCGTCTCGATACAACGCCACCGCCTTCACCATGCTCTTCCAGGCAAGGAAGTAGGATGCCTTGACGTCCTCGACCGTGGCTTCGGATGGCATATTGATGGTCTTGCTGATCGCACCGCTGATAAAGGGTTGTGCCGCAGCCATCATGCGAATATGGGCATCGACGGCAATGGAACGTTGCCCGATACGGCCACATCGATTCGCACAGTCGAAGACCGCCAAATGCTCGGCCTTCACATGCGGCGCCCCCTCGATGGTCATGGTCCCGCAACAGAAATCATTCGCGGCAGCGACTTCTTCCTGCGTAAAGCCGAGCGCCTTCAGCATATTGAAGTTCTTCTCGTTCAGCTGCACCTCGGTCAACCCCAGTTGCTCGATGCAGAAGGTCTCGCCGAGCGTATATTTATTGAACGCAAATTGAATCTCAAACGCTTGCGCCAAGCTGCGCTCCAACCGATCGAGCGCTGCGTCGTCAAATCCTTTCCGTTGAAGCGTATCGTGGTTGATAAATGGGGCGCCTTTGAGAGTTTGAGCCCCGACACAGTAATGCACGATATCCCGTACCTGTTGATTCGTATACCCGAGATTGGCCAAGGCGAGCGGAATGCTTTGATTGATAATCTTGAAATACCCTCCGCCGGCCAATTTCTTGAATTTCACCAGCGCAAAATCCGGCTCGATCCCGGTCGTATCGCAATCCATGACCAATCCGATTGTCCCGGTCGGAGCGATCACCGTCACTTGAGCATTGCGATACCCGTACGCAGCCCCGAGTTCAAATGCATGATCCCAGGCTCTTCGGGCGGCAAGGAGCAATTCCGGGGGACAATGTTCTGGACGGATTCCCGCAGGGGCAATGGTCAGCCGTTCATATTCCTCGGGAGGCTCCTGATAGGCTGCCCGTCGATGATTGCGAATGACGCGCAGCATGTGCTCCCGATTTGCTGCGTAGCCGGGGAAGGCCGACAGTTCCGCCGCCATTTCCGCCGATGCACTATACGCTTCTCCCGTCATGATGGACGTGATGGCACCGCAGATTGCTAGCGCCTTGGGCGAGTCGTAGGGAATGCCTTGGCGCATGAGCACCGTCCCCAGATTCGCATACCCCAACCCCAGCGTCCGGAACCGATAGCTTTTCTCGGCGATCGATTGGCTCGGGAAAGATGCCATCAAGACACTGATCTCCAACGCGATCGTCCACAGCCGAACCGCATGGCGGAACTCTTCGAGTTCGAACTGCCCATCAGCACTGTAGAACTTCGTCAGATTGAGCGACGCGAGATTGCAGGCCGTGTCATCCAAGAACATGTATTCCGAACAGGGGTTTGAGGCGTTGATTCGACCATCCTCAGGACACGTGTGCCATTCATTGATGGTGGTATCGTACTGCGTCCCTGGATCGGCGCAGGTCCAAGCCGCCCACGCGATTTGATCCCATAACTCTCTGGCCTTGATCGTCTTGCAGACTTTGCCGTTGGTGCGCCGTTTTAGGTGCCAATCCGCATCAGCTTCGAGTGCGGCAAAAAACTCATTGGGAATCCTGACACTGTTGTTTGAATTCTGACCGGAGACGGTTTGATAGGCCTTCCCGTCCCAATTGGTATCGTATTCGTGAAAGACAAAATGCGTGAACCCCTGCTGCGCATAGGAGAACATTCTCTGGATATAGGCCTCCGGCACCATTTCGCGGCGAGCCGACGCCAGGGCGTCACGCAGGACCGAATTCGTCTTCCGATCGAGATCCAGCCGGAGCGCGCCAGTATCATCGACGGTATGACAGGCCTTCAAGACGGCATTGAGGCGCTGCGCGCAGATCTTCGACCCCGTCACCATGGCCGCAACTTTTTGCTCTTCGATTACTTTCCAATCGATGAATTCTTCGATATCGGGATGGTCTAAATCCAAACAGACCATTTTGGCGGCACGGCGCGTCGTTCCTCCGGATTTGATCGCGCCAGCCGCTCGATCACCGATCTTCAGGAAGGACATGAGCCCGGATGATCGCCCTCCGCCGGACAGTCCTTCGCCATCACCCCGCAGTTTCGAGAAGTTCGTCCCGGTTCCGGAACCATACTTGAACAATCGCGCCTCTCGAACCCATAGATCCATGATGCCGTTTTCATTCACCAGATCATCTTCGATCGACTGAATGAAACAGGCATGCGGTTGCGGATGTTCGAAGGCATTCGTCGCCTTCACCACCTCCTGCGTTTTCGGATCGACGTAGTAGTGCCCCTGTGCCGGCCCCGACAATCCATAGGCATAGTGAAGACCGGTATTGAACCACTGGGGGGAATTCGGCGCGGCCATTTGGTGCGCCAACATGTAGCACATCTCATCGTGAAAGGACTCCGCATCTTCCGGTGTCTTGAAATACCCATAGGCTCTGCCCCAATGGGTCCAACACCCAGCCATGCGCTCAAAAACCTGTCGGGCATCCCGCTCACCACCATGCACCGGATTGCCGTCGGCATCGACCAGCGGTTGGCCGTTCTGATCGCACTGCGGGACGCCGGCCTTCCGGAAATACTTTTGTGCCAAAATATCGATGGCCAACTGCGACCAGGGCTCAGGAATATCGATATTCTCAAGCTTGAATACCGTCGATCCGTCAGGGTTCCGGATCTCGGACGACCGTTTGACGAACGCCAATCCCTCATATGGACTCACTCCACGGCGGGTAAATTTCCGATCAATTCTCACAGTAGTCCTCCAAGGGGAAAAGGATTAGGATCCATGTATCGATTAGGAGCCTTCACACCGGTATGAGGCGATCGCTCACTTTGCGTGACACCTACATATAGCTAGCATGTTTTTTTGTCAACACCAAGTATTGTGGATCTTTCGGAAATGAGGGGATAGGGTGTGGATAGCTGAGACGTGAACAACAGTGCCTATTTCAGTGATGTCGCGGCGAGGTTATCCACAGAAGTTTTCATCACCAAATCCCCCTCCCGCAGATGACCCTTGCCATTTTTTCTTGCTAGAAGGCCATTCGGCCGATTTTTAGAGTTGCCTCCTCGACACCCTGGAGGGGAATGAAGTGACCGGCAAAACCGAGCACAACGACCTTCGTATCGACCACACGCGTTTCATAGTGACTGACAAGCCCCCAATTACGTCTCACCGTATTCGGCAGAACGAATGACTCTAGCAACGTTTTGCTTTGGGACCGAAACACCTGCTGAAGAAATTGTCGCTCCCGAGTCGATGTGCCCTGGTCCATTCGGTCTATCGCCTTCCCCAATTCCTGTTCAACGAACCGTACATAATCCTCCATGGTCGGATTGGACCATGCCAGACCGACCAAGAAAATCAGCGCAAGGACGACCAGACTCAAGCGAAGGAGACTCATGGCATTCTGAGAAACCAGCTCCGTTTGACAAACAATTGTCGAGCCAATTAGCCTAATCTGGATTCAGCATACACCGTCTTTATTGAGCCTGGAGGAGCTATGTTCGTCTGGAGCAAAAAACTTGTCGGAGGCCTGTTAGGCACGTTCGTGCTGCTGTTGGGAATCTTCCTTCTCCAAGGCCCGTCGGAGACCACAAGCATCCTTAAGATTCACACAACCCAATGGATCATCCTCAACTATGCCTGCCTGCTCGTCTGGCTCTTCGTCTGGATGTTCGACCAAGCGCGCGTCCGCGGCAAAAACGTCTGGCTCTGGCTCGTACCGTTCATCCTCGCGCCCCTGCCCACGCTCCTGATCTTCGTCCTCTTTCTCCAACGACGGTTGCCGTCGTAGTCGATCAACCGGACGTCCACGTAGTTCCTTTCAAGGGTGATATGCCCCCTCATCAAGAAACGAATGAGACCGGCAATTCCATTGATAACGGAACCCGCAATCCCACTCGGAGGTTTCTCCTGTAGTCAGGAATCTGCCGATCACCGATCTACTCACTTAGCAGCCGGCAAAACGGCTGATTCCATCACAGGAGCCTGCGCAACAGCTTTCTGCTCCGGCTCGATGGAACGACGGATTCGCCACACGGCCCAGAGACCCGGTAAGGCAGCGATTGCCGTCAAAACATAGAATTGCGCCCATCCCACAATCTCAACAAGATCTGCCGAAGGACGGCCGACAAATACTCGTCCCAGCGCTTCGAGCGATGACAGCAGTGCGAACTGCGTCGCGGTATAGCGCGGATCACAGAGCGACATCACAAGTGCCACGAACGCGGCAGTGCCCATGCCTCCCGTCACATTCTCGATCACGACCGCCGCCGTCAGGGCACCGGCATGTTTCCCCAGCAAGGCCAATACGACAAAGCCCAAGTTCGACACAGCCTGCAAAACACCAAAGATCAGCAGCGACCGCACAAGCCCCGACCTGGTCATCAAGAGTCCGCCGATGAAGGCCCCTAGTAGTGTCGCAAAAATTCCCAACCCTTTGACGGCACCGACTTCGGTGGCTGAAAAGCCAAGCCCACCGATCAAAAATGCCGTTTGCAGGGCTGAGGCAAAGGCATCGCCGAGCTTGTACAAGATGACTACGGCCAAAAACCCCAACGCTGTGGGCCGAGAAAAGAACTCTACCAGCGGGGCACCAACAGCCTCCTTCAGACTCTTGGGAGCAGTGGCCGCCACCGTCGGATCCGGACTGATAAGGACAATAACCACCCCGGCCACCATGATGGCTGCCATCGCCAGGTAGGTCATCTGCCAACCCACATAATCGGCAAGCGCCAGTGCACCGGCTCCGGAAGCCAATAGGGCAATCCGATAACCATTCACCCATACGGCCGCCCCCAATCCACGCTCGTGAGGCTGAAGCGTGTCCGTGCGATAGGCATCAAAAACAATGTCCAGCGACGCGGCAAGGAATGCGACCAGCACGGCATAGGCCGCGAGCCATCCTGGATGGATTTTCGGATTGGTCACGGCCATAAGCCCAAGGGCAACCGCCACGCAGAGTTGCGTCAGGACCATCCATCCGCGACGCCGCCCCAACCACGGCGGCACCACACGATCCATCACCGGAGCCCAGAGGAACTTGAGCGTATAGGGAAGACCGACCAGCGTGAAAATGCCGATGGTCTTGAGGTCGACGCCCTCAACCGTCAACCAGGCCTGTAAGGTCCCCGAGGTCAATGCAAGCGGAAGCCCTGAGATGAACCCCAAGGGCAGCATTACGATCAGGCGCCGATTCAATAGTGCGGCGAGACTGGACGAGCCTTGCGTCACGGGAGCGCATCCCTACGAGGACAGATCGACTTAGATTGGTCTAGAAGTAGCACACAGACCTCGGTTGGAACGCAGAATACCATCACCGCTCACAGTGACTCAGTAGAATCACAAAACATACGCTCTTCAACAGGCCTGGGATGAACGGCTTTTGAGACATCCCCTTTGCTGGCTAGCAGTGTGTTGACCGACCCTGCGACGACCTCGGAAATGACGTGGAGTGTGAGTTCACGAATGCCATGCGCATGCCCCGCAGGCTGTTCAGAAAGGCCCTTGTTTTCACCCGCCCAGCCCCGGTGCGCCAAAACGCACCACTCCATAGGCAAGGCCGCAACAAGCGAAAGGGCGACGCGTACGCGATTGGCACGTTGAGACCTTGAGCGACGCGAGAACGCCGCTGGTGATCTTTTTCAACGGCCTGTTAACAGGGCTGGCCATTGAACAAACACGGCTTGTAGCGAGACAGATCGAACTCGGTATTTTCCTCGTAGACTCGTTCATTGCCGTTGACCCCATCCTGCTCAGGATCGTTCCACATCGTGTGGTTCCACCAGTAGAACAATGGTTGGACTTCTGTCTGGTACACGGGATTGCCGTAGCTGCTGCGCGAATACTCCTGAACCAGTCGGCCTGTCACATAATCGATCTGACCGTTGCCCTTCAGGGAATAGAGGAGAATGAATAAGCGGGCTTCATGATCATAAAGCTCATCAACGCGAGAGTCGAGGTCGGGTTCGACCGGGAGGGCATCCTTTGCCCATCCAGTCGCAGGAAAGCTCCATAGGAGCCACAGAAAAACCGACAGAATGGTAAGCAGTCTGACCATCCTTCACACCCAGACAACACAATGGTGTTCCAGCTACTCTTCTCCTAGAGAAGAGTCCCCAAGGCAATCCCTAAAGCAAGGCAACCTTGCCGGATTACGCATGACCTCCCTATAATGCCAGTCCTATGGGAACCACCCGTGCCTCTCTACATACGCTCGGCTGCCGGCTGAATCAAGCCGAAACCGCCATCCTCGGGGAAGGGCTGAGACGCAAAGGGTTTGAACTCGTCGAGTTCGGCGAACCGACCGATTTATTGGTGCTCAATACCTGCGCCGTGACGGAGGACGCAGAACGGACCTCGCGCTATCTGATCCGGAAGACACTGAAACACTCTCCGCATGCTTTCGTCGCCGTAACCGGTTGCTATGCTCAAACCGGGCTGGAATCTTTGAAGCAGCAAAACGGAATCGACCTGATCGTTGGCCACCAATTTAAACTCGACTTACCGACCTATCTCCCTGCGGCCCACGAGTTACAGAAGCGAGCTGCTGCGGAGACTCACCACACGAAAACGATATCGCGCGGAGACTTCGACCTGCCCCATTTTGCAGAGCCTGATTCCACCCGCGCACTGCTCAAGATACAAGACGGCTGCAGCGCCATGTGTAGCTTCTGTATTATTCCATTCGCCAGAGGGCACGAGCGTAGCAGAACACTCGATGACATTCTTCGTGAAGTCGATACCCTCATGAAACACGGATATCGCGAGGTCGTACTAACCGGAGTGAATATCGGCCAATACGCTCACCAAGGCCGGGACTTTTGTTCGTTACTTCGCCGGCTTGATGGCGTGGGCCAGCTCGAACGCATCCGCATCTCCTCAATCGAACCAACCACGATCAGCGACGAGCTGCTGGATCTTCTCGCCTCATCGAAGAAACTTTGCCCCTACCTTCATATTCCTTTGCAAAGCGGAGATGACCGGATCTTAGAAGCTATGCATCGGCGTCATACGATCAAAGCCTATATCAAGCTGATCGAAACGGCGTTCATGAAGATCTCTGGACTCGGACTTGGAACCGATCTCATGGTCGGGTTCCCGAGCGAAACGGAAGCAGCATTCCAAAACACCGTGGCCATTGCCAAAGACCTTCCCTTCTCCTATCTCCATGTATTTCCTTATTCCCCTCGTCCGGGAACGGCCGCACTTCGCTTGAAACAGCCGGTCTCTGCAGCGACGGCGAACAAACGAACCAAGACCCTCTTGGACATTGATCGTGCCAAGCGCCTCGCTTTTCACAACCGCCAAATCGGGAACACAGTCCAAGTCCTGTTTGAGACTAAGGGACATGACACCTATCGTTTCGGCACTACTCCGAACTTTACGAGAGTGGCGGTGACGGACTCTGCGGACCTTCAGAATCAGATCATGCCCGTGACGATTACCGCAGCGACAGACCGCTACGGATTCGGCCATATCGCCTCGGCCCAAGCAATGAACACTACCGCTACCCAGGCACTGCCATGAGCGTGAAAACCCTTCCTCTGGTTCATATCGAGACGTTCGGTTGCCAGATGAATGAGTCCGACAGTGAACTCGTTCGTGCGATGCTGAAACAGGAAGGGTTCGTCTTCACGGAGGACCGTGAACGAGCCGATGTGGTCTTAGTCAACACCTGCGCAATCAGGGAAAATGCCCACAAGAAGATCTATCTCCACCTTTCCGAGCTCCGAGCTGTAAAAAAGCAACGCCCGCTGGTTGTCGGCGTGCTTGGGTGCATGGCTCAAAATCTCAAAAACGAGCTGGCCCAGAAAGAACCACTCATCGACGTCTTAGCCGGGCCTGATTCGTACCGGCAACTCCCCTCGTTGTTGACCGTGGCGCTGGAGTCTCAAGAACAGGGACTCGCCCAGAAGGGGTTTGCGCTCGATCTTTCCGAGTATGAGACCTATGAAGGCATCCTTCCTGACCGCAACGACGGGGTCAATGCCTGGATCACCGTCATGCGGGGCTGCGACAATTTCTGCTCCTTCTGTGTCGTCCCGTACACCAGAGGGCGCGAACGATCCCGTGACCCGGAATCCATTGTACTCGAAGCCCGCACTGCCGCAGCCCGCGGTTTTAAACAGATCACCTTGCTCGGCCAGAATGTGAATTCCTATCACCATGGAGAATGGGACTTTGCCAAGCTCATCAGCGCCGTCGCGGACCAACCCGGCATCGAACGAGTCCGGTTTACGTCTCCGCACCCCAAAGACTTTCCCCCGACACTGATCGAGGCGATCGCCACACATCCACGGGTCTGCAAGCACGTTCATCTCCCGCTCCAGGCGGGCAGCGATCGGATCCTTGAACTGATGGGGCGAACCTACACGGCAGCCGACTATCTCGCATTGGTCGAGCGCATTCGGCTCACGATCCCCGGCATTGTGCTGACCACCGATATCATCTGTGGGTTCTGTTCGGAGTCTGATGAAGACTTCCAGGCTACCGTTCGCCTGGTGGAACAGGCCCAACTCGACTCGGCCTATATCTTCAAGTACTCGGAACGGAAGAATACGATCGCAGCCCGAAAGTACGTCGACGATGTACCGGACCAACTGAAGGGTCAACGGGTAGCCAAGTTGTTTGAGATTCAACGTGCCATTACTGCGGAGCGTAACCGCCGCTACATCGGGAAACCCGTAGAGATCTTGATTGAAGGCGATGCAACCCGCTCATCGACACAGGGCATGGGGAAAACCGACGGCAACCTCACCGTCGTCTGGGACAAACGTACCGGCCACTCTGAGCCAGGCACCCTTGTGACCAAACGCATCGTTGATGCCTCAGCCGCGACCCTGTACGGGGAATGACCATCGCGCATGCGTTGCGCTTTCCCGTCTGAGACATCCGTCTCATTTTTTGAACAACTGTGTACACATACCTGTCGCAATGAACATTTTTTGACGGTTCCCCTGCATGATTGCCACCAGTCGCTGTGGTGTCATCCATTCCCCCTCTGCCCATAGATAGAGTCGCCTACTATCTAATCCCTTGAAGGGATGCATTGCCTTCTTACTGAATCAAAAACTGAACATGTTGATTTTACAAATAACTTCTCTCTGTTTTCTTATGGACCCTCGATACAGTCATCGTAGCCTCAAACCACCTACCTCAAAAATCAATCGGACAAGAGACAGCCTTACGATGCAAACTTTCTGAGGCATGGACCTTGCTTCATTCTCAACGTCCATCCTCTTGCTCACCAGAGAGGGTTATCAACCGTCATGCAACCCGGAGATTCGGAGTCGGAGTCAAAGCCCAGTCAGCCTGACTCTCGCATTACACTTGAAACCATTATTTCTGCTGGGGTAGTCGGTTGGTTGGCCATAGGAATAGTGCTCATGGGTCTCGGTATTTGGTAGTTCAACAGCAGAACCACGACAACGTAAGGGACTGCATCCCAGAGTCATGACACGTTTCGGCAACAGCACATGCATAAGGAGACCCCCTATGTACGCATGTCTTCGCGTCCGAGATGCCCGGTATGCCAGCGCCTTTCTGGCCCTCAGTGTGATCATGACCGGATGCTCCACATTCTCCGGAGAAGCAACCGTTTCAAAAACCACCAAGGGATCCGTCTATCTCAAAGAAATCGCCGATTGGTCGTTTGAAGCCAGTCATCCTATATCGATAGACCCACTGATCATCCGCAAGGTCGTGAAAGGGGTCATGACCGAGGACGCCATAAAACCGTTACCCAACATGCCCGCCAGTGGCAGCAAGCCGATGAGAGTATTCAGCGATGAAGAC
>CAYSFU010000021.1:0-23484 GCA_964430555.1 uncultured Nitrospira sp.
CGAGAGGATACCAGCAGCATGGAAGCATGTGGCTTCATGTGTGTTCCTAATAGAAGGTGCATGAGTCTATGAATACCTTTGAGCGCTGTCAATAACCGTAGTTTAGAACGGCATGCCGATGCCATGGCGCCAGACTCTACAGAAGCGCGAACCCTGCCGGCCAGTGGTCAAAAGAGGGGGGATGCGAGAGAAGGCTACCTCAAACACATTCCTGCAGCTCTCCGGAGACCAAATAAATCACCTAGTTGTACATGCTCAAGACTGCCCTCCACCAAGCCTCGTCCTCCAGAGGAGTCACCTACTGAAACCGATTGCCACCAGAATCTAAATTGGATACAAACCAGAAGAGCCCTGCACAACTGTGTCGTACTTAACGGTATCCGAGCCCTTTATACTCAAGTCGATGACCGCCTTACACCTATCAACGGGTCTGCCTCGTGCTCCGTATGATGGGCGCATGGGACGATTGAACGGGAGTCTCGTGCAGAGTGCCGAGTAACAGCCGTCCTAGAAGCATTATCGCGGTGATGGACAGACTGCTCCCAAACCAGCCCGCGAGTGACTGCACGCCCAGGAGTATGGCGGTCCCACTAAGGAACCAGATTCCCACGCCCATTACGACGAGACAGATGGGGCGGGTGGTGCCCGTCATACGGAGAGCCACCGCAACACTGATCGCACCCACCAACAGGGCGAGCATCGGGTACAGCCCAGGATCAAGTTTGGACGTAATCCCAAGAACGGCGAGCAATATGCCCGCGAGAAAGATCACACCATAGACAATCGTTATCCCATGAACAACGGCTTTCCATGGAAGGGGCTCGTGCTGAGGTATCATGCAGGGCAGAATACGATCTACCCCGTAGATACAGCCATCCCACAAAAGCCGGGGGATCAGAATAGCCGAAGCGTAGTTGAGGAGTTCCGTAAAGAGATCGTAAAGCCATCTGAGAAGAACGATCGACCACTTACTGCATAGAGAACATCGACCTCCGGTTTTCTAGTATGCCGCGTCTTTTTTGGCGACAGACGAGAAAGCTATGCGGTCTTCAGTAAGACTGCTCAGCACTTGCCGTCTCGTCCTTATGGCCCACCGAAACACTCCACATTCCCTAAAAAGCACCACTCAGAGGAAAATTCTGACCTTTTATCCGCATGCCGATCTTTGACATCCGGGGCTTGTTTCTGGCGATCACCACCTCACTCGTGCTCCTCTCTCTTACGGCACCGGGGTCACGGTATGAGCGATGATACGAAAACCGAGGTCTCTTCCATCCGGTGTTCGCACCATCGTCGGCGGCGCTTCCATATACCCTTCGACCACGCAGGGCATTCGCTCTGTCACCACGGTTGCGCGCAACGCGCCGACTTGGCAGCGAGCGCGATACAATACGGTAATTGTTCCGGTACTGTCTTCGAGCTCGAATTCAGCTCCGCATAACGACTGTTTGCTGATGAGTTCACTTCCGGAATGCGCCACGACGTTCTTGGCCACACCTTCCAGCTTGAAGACTTTTCGATGAAGAGCACTGGGATTCACCAGGAGGGAGCCGATTCCCGTCACCGGCTCAGCGCTCCAGCCGTTCACTTCCATCGACAGCACCATCCCACACGACAGGAGCCCCATGCTCAGCTTCATACCCAACGCGCAACTTCTCATATCCACCTCGTTCACCTGTGTGTTCCTTGAAAACCATATCGCAGCACGTCTCCTACTCGGTTCGGTGGTCCACGAAACAGCATCCGGAGAAAATGTGAATGGGCGCTCACCGTCGCTCCTCTCGTTACTATTTCCTCAACCGTTCATATACGGAGTCGAGCCAGGGCTTCAGAAGATACTCGATCATGCGGCGTTGACCGGTCTTGATCTCGACCATCACCGCCATCCCGGGAGTGAGCGTGACTGCTGTGCTTCCGACTTGGATCGTCGAACGGTCCAGACTGACGTGTATACGAGAGACTGGCTCCCTTGTGTTGATCGGTTCCGCAGCGTCAGAGACCGTCAGCACATGACCGGGGATCGTCCTGTAGGAAGGCATCTGAACCATGTCGATCGTGACCTTAACCGGCTGCCCCGTATGGACAGCGCCTACATCCTTGTGCTCGACATACGCCTCGACACCGACGGAACGGTTCAGCGGCACAATGGTGAACATCGGCTCTGCAGGCGTCACTATCGTGCCCACCGTATGGACCGCGAGCTGCTGTACCACCCCGTCGATCGGTGCACGGACCTGTTGCAATTCGGATGTCTGTTCGGCGTTGGCCGCCTCTCGTTCAAGTGCAGCGGATTTGGTTTCAAGCGCGGAAAGCTCTGTCTGTTTCGTTTGCTGAAAGTCCGAGACCAGGGTGTGATACTGCTGCTCAGCCTCTGCGAGTATCGCTCGAGCTCGTCGCAAGGTCCTCTGTTGGCGAATGACATCCTCTCCTCTCTCGACACGTCGGCTTTCAGCCTGCAGCACCTCTATCTTCGCCCCAACCCCTTGTTCAAAAAGTTTCGTCTGCTGTTCCGCTCGTTCCGTCTCTGCCGACAGCGCCAGCTGTCCCTGAAGAACCGCCTCCTTCGCATGCACAACCACCGCTCGGCGTTGATCCACCAGATGCTGAGCCGCCACAATCTTGGCCCGATGTTCAGCCAGCTGAGCTCCTAACAGCTGCTGTTGGACGCGACGGTCGCCCTCATCTGCATCAGCCGGCGCCTGGAGCGTCGCCTCGTTCTTGATGAGCGCGCGCAACCGAGCGGCCTCCACCTGCAGCGCCCGATAGTCCTGGCCAGCACGATCTCGCGCTGCAAGCGTCCTGGTCGGAGCTAGTTCGATCAAGACATCTCCCTGCTTGACTGTTTGTCCGTCTTGAACGTGCATCACGGCGAGCACACTTGCTTCAAGCGGGTGAATGATCGTTGCATCTCCACTCAATACGATCCTCCCGTGCGCCATTGTGACTGCATCGATCTGCACGAGCATGGTCCAGCCTACCCCGACTGCAAAGCCAATCAGGATCGTCCACAGCAGCGCACGGCCGATCGGAGACAACGGCACCTGCTGAAGGTCCAAGGCCTCCGGAAGAAACTCTGCAGTTCGTCCTTCCGGAACCGCCGTGTTCAACGGGTGACCTGATTCGGCCTGCCACGCCGCTTTCCAGGCAATCCACTGTCGTCCTACTACGCCAAAAGCCATCGACGCCTCATGATCGACTCCCCGCTTGCAACGCCCAGGGTCGCAACAAAGCTTCTTCGCGCTCGAGCAATTCCTCATATGCGCCCTGCTCAGTGAGCGCTCCGTCGCCCACGACGTAGATACGTTGAGCCTGACGTACCGCGTGCAACCGATGAGCGATGATGAGCACGGTACGGCCCTGAGCCATCTGAGCCATATTCTGTTGCAGCCGCGCTTCGGATTCAGCGTCCAATGCGCCGGTGGCATCATCAAAGATCAGGATGCGAGGATTCGCCGCTAGGGTACGGGCGATCGCAATCCGCTGACGCTGCCCGCTCGAAAGCGTCCCCCCTCGCTCACCGATCAGCGTGTCATAGCCGTACGACAATTCCACGATAAATTCATGGGCGTCCGCCAACGTTGCCGCCTGAACGACCTGCTCCATCGATAGACTGGGATCGGTCAAGGCAATGTTGCTCCGAACCGAACCGTCGAATAGGAAGCTCTCGTGCGGGACGACTCCGACGTGTCTTCGCAACCAGGCCGGATCGATCTGCGCCATATCGATACCATCCACCAGGATTCGCCCCTGTTCAGGCCTATACAAACACTGGAGCAATTTGGCGATCGTGCTTTTGCCGGCCCCTGAACGTCCAACGATCCCGACGATCTGGCCAGGCTCCACTGAAAACGACAGCTTGCGGAGAACCGTCGGCCCAGCCGTCCGGTAGCGAAAGGTAACGTCTTCAACCTGAATCTTTCCCTGGAGCTGTGGAATCGCGATTCGATTCTGAAGGTAGGAAGGTTCCGGCTCTCTGTTCAGCACATCTCCCAGCCGCTCAACGGAAATACCCGCTTGCTGAAACTCTTGCCAGAGGCTACCCCATCTCACCATGGTGCCGATCACGTGGGCCGACAACAGGCTGAAGGCGATCCACTGCCCGATACTGAGTTTGCCGTCGATCACGCGAGCAGCCCCGATCCAGAGAACCGTCACCAAGGTGACGTGGCGCATCCCCATCGCGATATGGTTCGCAATCGCAATCAGACTGGTTGCATGAACGCGTGCTCGCACAGAGCCGGCCAGGTGTTCGTCCCATTTTTGAAATAGCGACGGCTCCATCGCCACGGTCTTCACCGTTTGGATGCCGCTGATGGCCTCGACCACCAATGCCCGATTGTGCGCCTCTTGAGTGACGGCGCCGTGCTGGCGGGCCCGTATCGCCGGAGTCATCAAGAAGAAAAAGAGGATATAGATCAACAGCGAGGCCGTTACCACCAGTGTGAGCGTCCGACTGAGGAACCACATACCGGCCAGAAAGACCATCATGCAGGGAAGATCCACGAGCACGGTCATGGAATGGCTCGTGATGAATCGGCGGAGATGCTCCAACTCACGCACAAGGCCGACGGTGTCCCCGACACGCCTGGCGTCAAAATAGGCGAGAGGGAGCGACAGAAGGTGGCGAAAGAATCGGGCACCAAGGGTGACCATCATCCGATTGGCGGTATGTGCAAACAGATAGGTCCGGAGCCCACCGAGGATGCTCTCGAAGACAGCCAGCGCGATCAGGCCACCGGCCAGCAGGGAGAGCGTGGTGAACTCTCGATGCCCAAGCATCGTATCAACGACCATCTGCGCCACGAACGGCGTGAGGAAGGCAACGAATTGAAGGAACGCCGATGCGATCACGACTTCGCCGAACAGCCTTCGATACTTGACGATCCCTGGGATGATCCAGGTCATATCGAACGCAAGGCCATGCAGATGGGTCGTGACCCGTTTCGCCGCAAGCACCAGCTCTCCCGTCCAGATCATCTCGAACCGGTCACGAGAAAGGACGAGGGAATACCCCTCCACAGGATTCTGAACCAGTGCCTTCTCGCCTTCAACCTTGGCCACCACCACATAGCCGCCGTCCACCAGCTTGGCCATGACGGGGAAGTCCGTTTCTTGCAGCTTGCTCCAGTGACTCGTGACGAGACCGGCCTTCAATCCAAGATTCTTTGCGGCGCGGAGCAGTTCGGTGTCGGACAGCCTGTGCCCGGACCGGGCAAACTGATGTCGAAGCTGCGAGCCTTCGGCTGGAAGATCGTAGTACTGTGCGATGATCAGCAGACAGAGCAGGCCTGTATCGGACTCAAGTGATGAGCAGGCCGGCGGTATCGGATCAGATCGATGGAGGCGTGATGTCTCCGCTGCAGCCGACATGCAGCCATCTTAGGGGACAGGTGAGCGATGGCCAACTATTTTCGACGATTGGCACAGAGATGCGACCTTGGTGTTTCACCTGATAGATGTCCTACGATCGAGTCTTGACTCGTGATACAGCAGAGAGCTCATAGACGCACATCGTTCACGATTGCGGCAACGGAAAATCAACTACCCGAGATATCGCCCATACAGAAACGCCACAAACTGCTTGGCGCCCCGCATCCGGTTCTTGATGTTCTCATCGCTCACGCCGGATTGTCGCAGTTGCTGCTCAAACCTGATCAACGCATCTCTCAACTCTTTTCGCAATTCTCTTTCGATCACCTTGTCCAGTACGCTGGCCATAATCGTTCTCCTCCATCCATTGTCCACGCGCTTATTCCACCGCCGCGCTGCAGGAACAGGTGTGCGGCAAATCTTCCGAATTCTACAAGACTCGTCCCGTACAAGCCAGCGCTTCTCGTGAAGCGATCAGCCTCTCCCCCTCAACTCCCACTCCACTGCCTGGCGGAATTTATAATCGTCTGAGATGGAACAACGTGAGCCCGGTCTTCACCCTGGCTTTAGGCAAGATTGTTTTATGCATAGCGAACGTCGGCAGCGCTGCCACTGATTCGCTCCAACACATCTGCCATAGTTCCGACTGCACCATCGTCTGTAAGTCGACGGGGCCGACCACAAAGGCATCACCTCCCCGCCTCAGCACTTGGCCTGCATCGGCGAGGGTGGCCCTCATCATCGTCATCGAACCGAACGTGTCATAGGCGAGCCAGAGATACAGGAGATCGAACAGGCCATGGCGAGCGATCGACGCTTGCAGAACATCGTCGGCACCCATGCGAATTCGTTGAAGCCATCCCCATCGATTGATTTCAGCACACTGGGTCCAGAGCTGCTGCGCCTGCCGTTGCGCATAGGCCGCATGACGGACTCGCACCGTATAGTCACGCGGTCGGTCGAAAAGCACACACGTGGAAATAACCGCATCCCCGTTCACAATGAGCACGCGTTCGGCCTGCGACCGTCGCCCACCGATCTCACGATCCTGTTCTCCCAGATCGTCCAGATAGTCGGCGACAAACGGTTGTGCCGCCAGCTCGGCGATCTCCTCGTGACCTTCCGGATACAGCAGCACCGCGCCGAACGCTTCACGCGGATGAACGCTCGGTGGCTTCGACGCAAACACCGTACGCCAGTCAACAGGACTCATCCATCTCTCAGGCAATGAGGCCGTCCGCACATGAAGACCGACCGGCAAGGAGACGATCATGTCCTGTTCACGATCCGTGAGGATCATCTGCCGGCCCTCGATCCGCAGACTACGATCAAGAGGACACACCCGACGGCCGAGTGCATTGACATAGGCCAAGCCTTCCGTATCAGCCGCGAGCGTCGCTTTTTGCATCATCCCATCTTTCACCGTGACACACACGCCCTGCTGTTCATCGACATAACGTACCGGTGGATGATCGGCAGGCAGCCACATGACGACAGACGATTTCGAGGGGTTCATAAAATCGACGAAGGGATCGCCGTTCCCTAACGAGTGGGGTATGAAAAAGGCGTTGAACAGCCGAAAGGCCGCCTCCGATGGATAGGGAGGAATCCCACGGTACCGTAACGGTTGTGGCACCGCATGCCCTCGTTGCTGATCGTCATACAGTCCGCGAATGAGTTCCAACACGGCGGAGCCCGTTCCTGGCAACAGCGATTTGAACAGCTCGACGACCGGTAGAAAATCAATCTCATCCCAGTGCATCGCGCCCATGCAGGACATAAAGCGCGCGGTTTCAAACCCGCCGTCGTCCAACACCGACAAGACATCTTTCCGATGACGGATCGTCGCGAGTCCGGTGGAATCCATGACAAAATCCTCGTCCCGATAAAACCACCGCACCTCTTCGATCGGCACTCGCAAGGCCCTTGCCGCCAGACCACGAAGATCCTCCGGAGTCGTCCGCTGCCAGTCGGATTTCGTGGCTAGATTGACTCGGGTTTCATTCACCAATCCCGCAGGCGTCACTCCGACCCATCCCCCCCAATCCAGCCTGACTCGAGCGCGTTTGAGAGACACGACGCCCGGTTCGCTCAATTCCCATTCGCATTCATGGAGGGGATGGCCTGTGGGATCGGCTGCGAGGAATCGTCGGCCGTCCGGTCGATAAAAAACGAGGTGCCCGGTCGGCGACGTGTCAACGTATCCGCCGCTTTTGTGGAAGGATTCAGCAAGCGCACGGGTGGACGGAAATCGGAGATGGCCTGGCGTGAACAGCGCACATGCAAGAGGATCCGAGGACATTCACTCGCGGAGTTGGCCGCTCCCCAACACCATAAACTTCGAGCACGTCAGTTCGTCTAATCCCATCGGACCCCGCGCATGAATCCGTGACGTGCTGATCCCGATCTCGGCTCCGAGACCGAACTGATATCCGTCATTGAGGCGCGTGGAGGCATTCACCAACACGGCACCGGCATCCACTTCTTTGAGAAATCGCATGGAGCGCCCGTAATCTGACGTCACGATCGCTTCCGTATGGCGTGAACCATACTGCGCGATATGCTCCATAGCTTCATCCATGGTCTTGACGACTTTCACGGCCAGAACGAGATCCAGAAATTCTTTCCCGTAATCGCTTTCGCTGGCTGGTTTGGCCTCCGAGATCAGTTGACAGGTCTTGGCGCAGCCTCGGATTTCAACATGGGCTGCCCGTAAGCCGGCCGCCAATGTCGGCAAGAACGTGCGCGCAATCGACTGGTGCACGAGCAAGGTTTCCATGGCGTTGCAAGTCGATGGGCGTTGCACCTTCGCATTGAGGCAAATCGCTTCCGCCATGGCAACATCGGCTGCCGCATCGACATAGATATGGCACACACCCGCATCATGCTTGACGACGGGAATAGTCGAATGTTCCGCAATGAGTTTCATCAACGATTCGCCGCCGCGGGGAATGATCAAGTCGATAGATCGATCCTGCTTGAGCAAGACCGGCACAACCTCGCGATCGGCACGATCGACGAACGTAATCGCGCCCGGTGGAATACCGGCTTTTTGCGACGCGTCCGACAGAATGGCCGCGATCGCCGTATTGGAATGAATCGCTTCGCTGCCGCCTCTCAACACACAGACATTACCTGACTTGAGACAGAGCGCGGCTGAATCTGCAGTCACATTCGGACGCGACTCATAAATGATCCCGATCACCCCGATCGGCACACGGACCCGTCCCACCTGCATCCCGTTGGGTCTTGTCCACATGGCGGACATCACCCCGACAGGGTCGGGCAACTGCGCTACCTCGCGAATCCCCGCCGCCATCTCCTTGATCCGCTTATCGGTCAACCGCAACCGATCCGCCAAGGCCTTCTTGTCGTTCGCAGTCCCAAAGGCCTCGAGGTCTCGCTCATTCGCCGCCGTCAATTCGTCCGATTTCGCCGTCAATGCATCGGCCATAGCCAGAAGCGCTTCGTTCTTGGTCGACGTCGGGAGCACGGCGAGTCGTCTGGCTGCCTGCTTTGCCTTGGAAACCAAATCGACGACATATTCCACCGTAGGCAACGGCTTCGTGTGTTCACTCTCTGGTTCCAAACTAGCGTGACTTGACGCGTCCATACTCCTCACCAGTGATTGACGATCAGAAGGGTCTAAACCATACCGCGTGGACAAGAAACAGGTCAAGCGTCCCACGAGTGTGCCCTGTATGACAAGACCTTTGACTGGTTGATGGCTGCCGATCGATTATAGACGGTTGAAACAGCGCACCGGCTTTGGGGAGAGCACGGGTACGTGCTTGGTGAGGAACGTCACGACTCGCAACTCGGCCATAAACTCTGGCCTAGCTTCTCAGATTGACGCCGTACGATCTTGCCAGACGGCCTTCGACGTTCGAGAGACTCTTCTGTTCGAGCCGTGCCATTCACATGGTCGAAGCCATACGGGACTCACGAGAAGTTGTCAGCAAGTCATCAAAGCTTTTTGAAAGTATTGAATGGTTTTCACTAACGCGTCCTCGAGCTCAACCCGAGGCTCCCACTTCAGAAACATTTTCGCCCGAGTAATATCCGGCCGTCTGACCTTGGGATCGTCGGCCGGTAAGGGATGGTGGGTAATCTGACTCGACGAATGCGTCAACTTCAGAATTTCTGTGGCGATTTCCAGCACCGTCAGTTCCCTCGGATTCCCGATATTGACAGGATCATGAACACTGCTGGCTTGGGCAGACTCCTGCTTGATGAAAAACGATTTCCGGTCGGTTCGCTGCGCAACCGTCTTGTCGGAATCCACAAGGAGCAAGGCGATGATGCCGCGCACGAGGTCATCGACATAACAAAAACTTCTGGTCTGCTTGCCGTCGCCATACACCGTGAGCGGCTTCCCCTGAATCGCTTGCACGATGAAATTCGAGACGACGCGGCCATCATTCGGTCTCATCCTTGGGCCGAACGTATTAAAAATACGGACGATCCTTGTATCAAGACCATGATAACGATGATAGGCCATGGTCATCGCCTCGGCAAACCGCTTGGCTTCATCGTAGACGCCTCGCGGACTGATGGGGTTGACGTTTCCCCAATAGGACTCCGGTTGCGGATTGACCAGGGGATCCCCATAGACTTCCGATGTGCTGGCAATGAGAAACCGCGCTCCTTTGGCCTTCGCCAACCCCAGGGCTTTGTGTGTTCCCAGTCCACCGACCTTCATCGTCGCAATCGGCATGTCGAGATAATCCTGGGGACTCGCCGGAGAGGCAAAATGCATGACGGCATCAAGCTGCCCCTCGACGTGAATATAATCACAGACATTGTATTTCACGAATGAAAACCGTTCATGCCCCATCAAATGCGCGATGTTCTCCACTTTGCCGGTGCTCAGATTGTCCATGCTGATGACATGATGCCCTTGGTCGACGAGAGACTCGGCCAAATGACTCCCCAAAAATCCAGCCCCGCCTGTGATCAATATGCGCATATCTCCCATTCCTCCTACACCGTGACGAATTCCCAAAAAGCACGAGCACCTTTCCAACGTTCACACTCCAAAACACATGATTGTACCTACGCGAGCATCGCTGTAGCAAATGCCACGCAGAAACTTCGATCTGGTCTCTCGCCGGCTCTACAACACAGTCAAATCTCCTATTCGTTGATCCAGCAATACTCACATACTCAAGATCGGGAAAGTCTTACCGATGTCTAAATGAGCGCCTAATTTACTGTGGGCACCTGTCCTAAACCCGCATCCGCAGGCATGGTTGTCCCAAGCATTCCCCCTTGGGATGGATTGGGATACTGAAAGACCCAGTCATAATGCGTGGGTTTCCCCTGAAAATGGCGAACCGCCAATGGGAAGTTGCTCTGTTTGATGGGCTTGAGCTTGCTCTTGCTTCGGACCCCCATGATTCCCCCGGTCGGGGCTCGTACCAGTTCCCATTCGCCATGTCCCACCGGGTCGAGATACACCTTTCTGAGAAACGGTTTGGGAGGCCGTGTCAACTCAGCGAGTGTTTGCGGATAGATCTCGCCTAGTGTGACTCTTCCTGCCTTCGCTGTCGCCGAATACAATGCCAATGCTGCTTGAATCTCTATCCCCTTGATCAGTAAATCCATCTCAAGCTCCCGTTGGACCATCGTCTTCCACTGCTTCGCGGCAACGGTCATCAAAAGCCCCATGAGGGTCACGGCCATCATGACCATGAGGTAGGAAAACCCCGTCTCGCTCCCTCTCAACCATGCTGCAGAACGTCGCATCCTTGTGTCACTCCTGACCCTCTACTTCGTCCGACAAGCCGACTGTGTGCTCTACTCGCATGCCTGGATCCCGCACCGTCACACTCTCAGCGGTGATCTGTTTGAGCACCAGGCGGTCGTCGATGCGATCGCCAGCCTTGAGCACCAGAACATCGTCATCCTTGCGAAGGACAGCCACGGATTGACTGCTCCGTGGCCCCTCCTCTATACGCAGGAACCCCAAATATCTGATTTGCTCCGACTCCACAGCGCCTCCCTGCTCTGTGAGCGTCTCCGTTGAAGGGGCCGCTTCTGAATCGGCTGTGGCGACAGTATCGTTTGCTGGACGTGTCTCCTCGACAGCTGTCATGGTGAAAATATTCCGCGGCGGCACATAGGTGGTATCACGTTGCATCGCTGTGGTCTTGAGCACACTCAGGTTGACGTGCAATCCTCCCCCTCTTCCATCCGCTTGACGACTTCCTACCGCAGGGCCCGTGACATTCGTCAGAGGGACGCGAACCGGCGCGTCGAACAGATTCCACTGAGAAACCGCCAATGCACCCCACACAAGAATCAGCGAGCCGGCCGTCATCATCTTCTTCGTCGCGTCCATGGCTAGTGGCTGGTCTCCTGTAGACCTCGTTTTGGGCGATCCGCTCGAAGATAGGTCGCTATTTTAATATTGAAGGTCAGCGCGGCACCCTGGAGATTCCCGGCTCGATTCAACTCCAGATCTTCAATGAACAACAACTCATCGGCAGTCTCCAGATCATATATGAACCGTCGGAGATCCTCATATCGCCCACTCATCGATCCTTGCAGCAACCCTTTGGTCGTATGGGCGACAGGGGTCGGCACAGTCTTGTAGGACAAGGCGGGCAGAGTCACCCCTTCACGCGTGGCCTCATCTGAAATGCCCAGCGCTAATGGGCCAAAATCTCGCTCATCGGGAAGCGTCGCCCATACCTGAGTCAGATCCTTGGCGGCATTCCTCGCTTCTCGGTGATGCATCAACGACTGCCGCCCCGTTGCCCATTCCGTCTCTATACGTTGTCGCTCGGCTTGGAGGTCTGCAAGTGCACCGTAATGAACGACGATCAGCACCACGAAAAGCCCGATCGCCATGCCACCCCACGGAAATAACGGCGCGAAAGGATGCTGCAACAGTGCGATCAGACGCTGTCTCATTCGTCACGCTCCGGTGTGCCGATACTGTACGGTCACATCGAATTCCACCAGCCCGCTCGACCCGACTCGATGCTGCGCCAGGACTGGATCCTTGAACGTGGCATGATTGTGCAGCCCGACCGTAAAGGCCGTGATATCCTCCAAGCTCATGGCCGTTCCGGTAAGCTGAACCGTCTTGCCGGTCTGATCAAGGCGAACACTCGTGAGCGCGAGACGAGAAGGAATCGTTTGCTCCAATTCCGTTAAAAACGTCGTCCAAGAAAATGTTCTCTTCGCGAGCAGCTGATTCGCCAGATCGACCTCGGAAGACAATTGCTTCAATGCGTCTTCCGATAGATCAATGCCCTCATTTCTGGCCTCAGCCAGCGTCACATGATCGAGTTGACGCACTCGCTCCAGTTCAGCTTCAATGACCCGAGTCTCCTCATAGATCAAGACTCCTTGCCAGATGTTCCATGCAATGCTCAAGATCAGTCCGACACATCCACTGATCAACCATATCCGATAGGATGCCACCCCTACCCGATATCGGCTGGAGAGGTTGATCTCGAACTGCGGGACGGCAGGACTCACAGATCGAATCCATGCAAGACCTCTATCGGACTGTTTGTGCCGCCGACTGGTTCCTGCCATGCTATGAGACCCCTGCGATTGCGGCCAGTGAGGCCATCCCTTGCTGGCTCTCTTTCGTTCCCCATCCAAGCGCTTCGACCGATTTCCAACTGAGTTGTTGGACAGCAAGCTGGAGTTGCCCCTGCAGCTCCGTCTGCAAAGCGATCATCTCCCCATCGCCGCAGATCACCGCGTCATGAATATCAATAGAGGGATGTTGTTGTTGACAGACCTCGAGCGATGCCCGACATTCCTCAAGTACCTTATTCAGCAAATCGGTCGTGGCCAGAATCTCTGATGCATCCACCCCCAACTGTTTGCAACGGTAGAACATGATCTGCCCTCGTTGAAAGATCATCATCGTCAGCGATCGATCGGATACCGTGACCCACAGCACATCGCGACATAGCCGACCCGCCTCCCGTGAAGCCCTCCTCCAGAGGTCAACCAGTCGCAAGCTCGTAATTCCCACCTCGGAGGGAATCAAGCCAACAGATTCGCAGAGTGATTCGTATTGTCCGAGAATTGACTCTTGGATGGCCACGGTCAGGACCGTGCACCGACGCTCCGAACCCTCTCCGTGATTATCAAAGACCTGCGACACGACTTTCGCGTTATTCAACGGAAAGATCTGTTCTTGCCCCAATCGCCACCGAATCAACGTCTCGCGCTCGTCCTGTCTGCTCGGAACCTGATCGAGATGCAGAACCGTCGTTCGCGCCGCAGTGTCGGGAAGCAAGACTGCGATGCGCCGAGGAAATTCTGGCACGAAGGTTCCGTTCGTGAGAGAACGCGTTCCTCCTGTTCCGGTCAATGCACGAACCTGCGGAACCAATGTCGCTGGTTGAGCCATATTGTCAATCGTCGGCGAGGGCTTGATCGATCCGACCGGAAGCGAGAACATGCCGTATCTCTGGTGAGGACGCCCACACCAATTTCTCTCGCGCGCCGCCCATCCGATCGAGTCCGTGCCGAACTTTAAACACTGTTGTGGCCGATATCCGATCCAATCCCACATCTCACTAGCCTTCCTCGCTGAACGTCACACGATTGATCTCGCGGAGCGATGTCTCACCATTCAACACTTTCTTGAGCGCCGACTGCCGAAGCGTAATCATGCCATCGGTCACCGCCCGATATCTGATTTCCGAGAGTGGTCGCTCC
This sequence comes from uncultured Nitrospira sp., assembly GCA_964430555.1. Classification (GTDB taxonomy): domain Bacteria; phylum Nitrospirota; class Nitrospiria; order Nitrospirales; family Nitrospiraceae; genus Nitrospira_D. The sequence goes on from CAYSFU010000021.1 coordinate 14,065, forward strand.
GCATGAATCATCTCCTTGATCTCATCTGTCAGATCGAGAAATTCCGTAATGCATTTTCTCCCTCGATATCCGGTCCCATGACAATGCGGACATCCTGCGCCTTCGTAAAACAGCGTGTCCTTGTACTGGCTATAGTCCAACCCTGACTCTTCAATCAGATCCTGAGATGCTTGCACTGACGTCCGGCATGATGGGCACAAAATTCGAACCAATCGTTGAGCCAGCACACAGTTGAGGGCGGCCAGAAAATTATACGCGTCGATCCCCATCGAGGCGAACCGCCCGATGACATCAAAGACGTTGTTGGCATGCACCGTCGTCAGCACCAGATGCCCTGTCAGGGCAGACTGAATCGCGATCTGTGCGGTCTCAGCGTCGCGGATTTCGCCGACCATAATCTTATCCGGATCATGACGGAGCACGGACCGAAGGCCTCGGGCAAAGGTCAATCCTTTTTTCTCATTGACCGGGATCTGCACCACGCCCGATAGCTGGTACTCGACCGGATCTTCGATCGTGATCAGCTTGTCCTCAAGCGTGTTCATTTCCGAGATCGCGGCGTACAAAGTCGTCGTCTTCCCGCTTCCGGTCGGCCCGGTCACCAATACCATGCCATGCGGACGTGTGATCGATTTTCTAAACCGCTTCAGATCTTCCGGATTGAAACCCAGACGTTCAAGATTCAAGTCCGAGACACCGGTCGCAATGGAATCGCGATCCAGGATTCTGATGACCACGGATTCCCCAAAGACACTGGGCAAAATGGACACGCGGAAATCCACCGTTTTTCGATCCAGCCTCATGCGGAAACTTCCGTCTTGAGGAACACGGCGCTCCGCAATGTCGAGCTCCGACATGACTTTGAGGCGGGACACCAGGGGGGCATGCAATCGAATATCCAACGGTTCCATAGCTGGAACAAGGATCCCATCGACACGCAGCTTGACGTTGGTCGTACGGTCAGCCGCCTCGATGTGGATGTCGCTCGCTCGGCGTTGCATGGCGTTCAACAGGATCGAATCCAACAGCTTGACCGTCGGGCTCTGGTCTTCTCCGACATGATCCAGCGCAAGGATCTCTTCCCCTCGCTCGTCTTCTTTGACTAAGACCGATCGATATTCCGCTTCGAACTCACGGAGGACTTGACTCGACCCTTCACTGCGTTCCAGCGCCGCCATGATGGCCCGCCGAGAGCTGACGACAAGCTCCAACGGTTTTCCAATCAACAACTCCAATTCGTCCAGTCCAAGCAGGTTGTGTGGTTCCGCAACGGCAATCGTCAGCACCCCGGCCTGCTCGCTCAGCGGCACAAACGGAAGACGCTGCATCCATTTGATCGAGATAGATTCATAGTACTGAGGATCGACCCGAAGGTCCGTCAATGGATCGTATGCCAGCCCATATTGGCTGGCCAACGCATGCGCGAGCTGGTCTTCCGACAGGATTCCATCATCGGTCAATGCCCTCCCCAAGGCAGCCGGCACTCCCTTCACACGGCGAAGCGCCTCTTCCACCTGATGCCCTGTCAGCACACCCTGGCTGACCAAGACCTCTGCCAGACTGGGGCGAGCTACATCACGTACCATGCACCGGCTCCCAAGGTTTCATGGATGCTCTCTTGCTCTCACTGTCTACCCACCCACCGCTCCGGCCATTTGAAAAACGGGAAGGTACATCACGATCACAATCCCGCCCACCAGAATTCCCATCACCAGCAACAACGCCGGTTCCATCCAGGTCGTAAGCTGGCCGAGTTGTGTATCCAGATCCGCTTCGTAAAACTCCGCCACATCCCTCAGCATGGCCTCGAGTGATCCTGTCTCCTCACCCACCGACAACATTTCAATGACCAGCTTGGGCAGCACCTGGCACCGCTCCAAGGCCTCCGCTAAGGTTGTGCCCTCACGAATCTCCTCAACGGCTCCGGCCAGACGAGAGGAGATAAAACGATTGGAGACCGCTGCCCGTGCCCCCTGCAAGGCATCCACCAACGGAGTTCCTCCGGCAAGGATGGTTCCCAACGTTCTCGTGAACTGCACGGCGTTATGCTTGACCGCGACGGTTCCCACCAGCGGAAGAGTCAGGATGAAACGGTCGATCATCAGCTGCCCGGCAGAAGTGGCATAATAGGCACGAACTCCAAGTATCAATCCGGCCAAGGCCATTGCCGCGGCTACGCCCCAGACTTCCGCATGTGCAACCAATTGCAACAACATCCGTGTCGCCCAGGGCACAGTCTTCCCCATCTCGCCATAGACAGACACAAAGATCGGCATCACATAGGCCACCAAGAAACCGATCACAGCCACGCCGATCCCAATGAGGAAGATCGGATAGGAAATCGCCTTCGTCACTTTTTGACGAAGCTCCATCATCAGCTTCAGATACACCACATACCGCTGCAAGACCTCCGGAAGATTGCCGGACTGCTCACCCGCTTTAATGGTCGCCACATACAGATCCGGAAAATACAAGGCATGTTTCGCCAATGCTTCCGATGCGGAGGCACCGCTTCGAATATCCTCCTTCACGTCGCGTAACGCCTGCCGAAAACCCGGATGCCCTGCGCGATCGATCAACAAATCCCAGACTCGCAAGATCGGCAACCCGGATTTGATGAGTGCCAACAACTCTTGATTGAAAATCATGAATTGTCCGAGCGGAAGCCCACCGAACGACCACGATCGCAGCCGTGGTGTTGCGCTGGCTCCACGGCGATGGAGGGCAAACACCAGCAATCCTTGTGATTCCAGCTTCGTGCGAACGGCCGCTTCGCCCTCCCCTTCCAGAGAGCCTTGAATCATGGATCCGTCGGATCGTGCGACTCGGTATGCAAATACTGCCATAGCTTTGCCCCTTCACCGCCAACGCGGTGAATTTATCCGACATGGCTATTTTCGTTCGTACTCTGATCCGTCAGCGACCGACTCCGGCAACCAGAGGCTCTGACCTGCTTGAATATAATCTGTGGAGAGCGCGTTGACAGCCATGAGCTGGGGCACAGAGGTACGATGTCGCTGGGCGAGGCTCCACAGCGTATCGCCTTGTTTGATCATGACTTGAGAGTGCGATGTGAACAGCAACGGTTGATCCGCAATCGCTCCGCGGTCAATGACTGCGGCGTCAGGCATCGCCTCATCCGAGTGTGAGAAGACTCGGCGATCGTCGAATGATACGACCGTTTTCAGATTGACCGGCACTGGTCTCTGCAGCTTCTCCACCGGAAACTCCATGATCGTCGGAACAACACCACCCTCGGACGCTTGCGACTCGATCTTTGATAGTTGTTTCCGCAGCTGTTTGAGCTGCCCCTGGAGGACGGCTCCTGATCGTGCAATTCGTTCTCGATCGACCCGAGACGCGACGAGCTCTTCCCGTTGCAAACGAATCACATGGCGAGCCTCGCGCAATCGATGCTCCGCTTCTCGAACGCGCCCTTCAAGCTGCGCCCGGCTCACTTGGGTCTCGGCCAACTCCTGGTTCCGCAATTCGATCTCCGAACGCAAGTCTTCCAGCGTACGCCGCGCATCGCTCACCGATGCATGGAGCACATCGACCGTGAGTTGAAGATCCGACATCCCTAAATCGCCACGAGGAGTCAGTGCACTACAAGCCCAGAGATTGAATACGATCAGTACAATGCCCAGATTCAGTAATCCGGTGTGCCATCCGAGTGGCTGGTCCGGGCAACACCGGGTACACTCGTCAATGTTCATGTCCGCATCACCACTTGTTATAGGGAATCCCATTGCTCCCAATACGGTCCGATCCCGAATACACGTCAAAGATACCACCCTCGTCCGGATCGCTCATTTCCTGCCACGAGCTTGCCGAATCGGTGAAGGGATCTTTGGGAAGGGCGCGAAGATATCCCGTCGCCACCAACCCCTCCAACGATAGCGGATACTTCCCCTGGTCGGCACGGTGATGATCCAACAAATCACGCAGCGTGAACAGATCCTGCCGCAATACCGTTTCCCTCGCCTTGATCAACGAAGACTGATAGGACGGAGCCGCAACGGTAGCGAGAATGCCGATGATAGATACGACGATCATGAGTTCGACGAGCGTGAACCCGTTCGCATTCCATCCGGCTGCGTTACCAATCCTGATATTTGGAGCCATCAATTGCGGTCGCCTCGCTTTGCGTCGTGACATCGTAGACATCTTCACCACACCAACTGATTGGTTTGGGTTGATCCTTGTAACACCGCAACAGCCAGTCGGCCTTCCCGGTCAATGGATCGATCGGCAGACTCCTCAAGTACCGCCTGATCGTCGTGCCTCGAACAGTGGCTTCTTCCCCCGTCAGCTTGACTTCCAACAAGGTCTTAAGGGTCTTGGGATACCCGTACTGGCCTGACACTTCCTTACACACCAGTCTATTTTTTACGCAGGCAGGCCCCAGCAGGACATCCCCATCACGGTTCCATTCCAATTTAAACGAATCAATGGCGCTTCGAATTGTTCGAAGCTGTTGACGTAATTCAATTTCCTGCGTCCACTTTGTCGAGACCTTGCTCAGTGGCATCGCTATCGACACCAGAATAGCGACAATCGTCATCGTGACAAGAATTTCAACCAGCGTGAGCCCCGCGTCTCTCACCGGACTCGCACCACTCCTGCTCCGACTACTTCATCCGACGCCGGTCCCGAACGACTCGCATCTACCCGTTCCACGCGAACCGGCGATACCCCAGGCGCCTTTGCGAAGAACGTGACTCCCACGGTCCGTGGCGCTCGTCCAACCGGACGAGCCAAACGAAACACGATGGTCCCTGCTTCACGTTCACGGCTGTCCCCAACAACGTCACCGTTCAGGGTCAACGCCGCATCATCCAACCGCTGGAACTCCAAAACACTTGGGTCATAGTCCAACCTAAACACACTTTCATCGGACGAGCGGATTTGACCATCGATGATGGAGAGCGTGATGTCCTTGCCAAATCGGACAATCGAGTCTTCCGGTTTGATAACCAGCTGAGGATCAGGAGCCGCCAACTGGGCGAGCGAGCGACCTGCGGGCAGCAGTCCATGCCCCTTTTCTACCGTCCTATCACCGGAAACCCCTTTCCCATCATCATTGGGCATCACGGTCGGAAGCCTTCCGGAAGAACCAGGATAGATGGGGCGAGTCGCGTAATTAAATTCGGTGCCAGACCAAAACGCGTGATGGCTGCCTCCAGTAAGCATCGCCGGTTGAGCAATATGAGGAGTAATGGTGAGAATCACTTCAGTGGTGACACGTTTTGTCTCAAATGAACTCAGCATATTTCCGATCAGCGGCCAATCGCCGATCCATGGGACGGTGACTCGTGTTCGTTTATCTTCTTCTTGCAGAAGCCCGCCGAGAACAATCGTCTCCCCATCACGCATACTCAAGGTCGTTTCTGCTGAACGGTTGCCAAACTTGAATTGCTGAATACGGGGAGCATCCTGGAGGATCTCTTTCTCTCCGACTCGAACCACTTCGACTTTCATCTTCAGCGACAATTCGTTGCCGAGTCGGATCGAAGGCTCCACCGTCAGTTTGACACCCGTATCTCGAAACTCGATCGAGGTGACCGTTGACGTCGTCGGGACGGCTCCGGTCGTGGCTTGCCCGGGCAGCACATTGGTGGTTGAAAGGAGAATCGGTTGCTTATCCCCAATATTGATCTCTGCTTTCTTGTTGTTCAGGACACGGACTTTAGGGGAAGCAAGTGTCTTGGCGTCAGACTGTTGTTTAAAAAAATCCAGCAACACCGTAGTCGGTAATTTGAAGAGATAGTTACTGGGACCCAAGTCGGTCAGTTGACGATACGTCATATCCACAGCTGCGGCCGCCAATGGTCCCGCGAACCCAGCAGCGACCAACCCGGCCCCGGCCTGTTTGGGATAACTTAATCCATTCTTCTGCTCTTTGGTCCGATTGACTTCCAGCACCTCCAGTTCAAAGAGCACCTCCGGTTCGGATCGGTCGTTGGCCATAATGATTTTCTCGGCAAGTTCCAGCTTCTCTGGCTGATCACGCATAACGATGGCATTCAGCTGCTCGTTCGCATGCATCCGTTTTGAATCCAGCATGCTCTTGAGCAAAAGCATCATGTCCTTAGCCTTGGCCGTCGACAGGTAGAATGTCCTGATCATCAGATCCTGATACTGTTCTTGCTTCTGTTTGGTATCCGGACTGACCACCAGCACTGTCGAGGAGACCTGCCTGGAAAATAAGCTGTTGCTATTGAGAATCAGCTGCAGGGCGTCTTCAAACGGTGTCTCCTGAACGGAGATTGATATTGGATCGTTCCGAACATCCTTATCGAACACCAGGGTGAATCCACCGGCCTTTGCCACACCTTCTAAGACTTCCCTGATGCCGGCATTCTTGAACTTCATCGTGACCGGCTGTCTCGAACGCTCACTCCTCGCGCGGGCTTGTTGTTCTTCCGTGAGACGGCTGATGCTCTCCAGCGGCTCTCGGTATGTGGGATCGAGCTCCGCTGCTCGCGCGAATCTACTTAGCGCCTCCTCAGTTCGTCCAAGTTGTGCCAATCGCTCAGCCTCGCGATACTGGGACCGGGACTCTTTCACACGGATCGTCTCCTGAAATCCCGCTTGATATTCGGCATTCGAAGGTGCAATGGCCAGCGCCCGTTTGAATTCCTCAAGCGCATGATCAATCTGTTGCTCTTTGAGTAACCTACGACCTTGCTCAGCATACCCCGCTGCCGCGCGCTCTCGGGCCAATGCATACTTATGTTGAAGCGCGCTATTAAACGGATCGTCTGTCAATGCCTGTTTGTAGGCGCGGCTTGCCTCTTCCCATCGCTCTGCGGCCAGATGTTGATCTCCGCGCTTGACGTCCGGCGAAACAAACAGCGAACAACCCGTGATCCACAAGACGCCAAAACCCAGCACAGCGCACACACGGCGAGGAGACTGACAGGCTTTCTGATGACGAGTCACAACACCTCTCCCCCATGGAATGAATCGAGTGGATACGAAGGATTCCCCTCTCCCACCATCAATTTCTTATACTACGGATCAAAACGGGCTCAAAGGAAAAGGCCAGAAGTTGAAGAAGGCAAGACGGGATAAACGATCCGTTCAAACCCAGTGCAAGAAGAACCTCGCCTGGGTACTTACAGCATGACGTAATCGCGAGCGATCCGGATCAGCGCTTACAATCGCCAGTATTTGAGGGAGAGAGGGAGTCGAACCGGATCAAGGATGCCCTTGACATCGATCAGCACACCTTGATTCTGGTTCCGAAGCAGCCTCAATAAGTCCTGGAGGCTCAAATCAGAAAACCGCTTGTGGGCAACGGCAACGATCAATCCATCAAGATCCTTCATCTGGTCCCACCCAGCCAAATGAATACCGTACTCTGCCATCGCTTCTTCCTCTTCAGCAATGGGATCGTGGACCAGCACCTGCACGCCGTACTCATGCAGCTCTCGAATGATATCGGGCACTTTGCTGTTGCGGAGATCCGGCACATTTTCCTTGAACGTCAAGCCAAGCACACCCACCCGCAACTCCTTCGCCGGGCGCGAGAGCTGGCTGAGCAACTTCATGGCCTGTTCGGCCACGAACTTTCCCATCCCGTTGTTGATACGACGGCCGGCAAGAATGACTTCCGGATGATATCCCACCGATTCCGCCTTTGAGGTCAAATAGTATGGATCCACACCAATACAATGGCCGCCGACCAGACCAGGGGAAAACTTCAGGAAATTCCACTTTGTCCCCGCCGCCTCGAGAACCGATTTGGTATCGATCCCCAGTCGATGAAAGATCAACGACAGCTCATTCATCAGTGCAATGTTCAAATCTCGTTGGGTATTTTCAATCACCTTGGCCGCTTCAGCAACTTTGAGGCCTGATGCTCGATGAATACCTGCCGTGACAACGAGTGCATAGGTATCCGCCACAATATCCAACGAGTCTTGATCCTGCGCCGACACAACCTTGATAATCTTGGCAAGCGTATGTTCTTTATCCCCCGGATTGATTCGCTCCGGCGAATACCCCAATTTAAAATCAACCCCGGCCTTCATACCTGAGGCTTTTTCTAAAATGGGCAAGCAGATTTCCTCTGTCGCACCAGGATAGACCGTTGACTCGTAGACCACGATGGCATCCGAAGACAAGTTTTTCCCAATCAGCTCGGAAGCCTTCTGCAAAGCCGTCAAATCCGGCTGCAACGCGTCGTTGATCGGTGTGGGTACAGCAACAATAATGAAGTTCGCTGATTTCAGATCGGCAGGATCCGAGGTGTACCGCACCTGAGCGAGACCAAGATCCTCTTTTGACACCTCGCCGGTTCGATCAACCCCCTTCTGCAATTCCTCGATTTTTTTCTTGTTAACGTCAAATCCGACAACTGGGCCAATTTTCCCAAACGCCACAGCGATCGGAAGACCGACATACCCCAACCCAACCACTGCAATAGAACGTGCTTGTCGCTTGCTCATATTCTTCTCACACCCCCCAGACATCAATCATAGTGGGAACGGTGGTAACAATGGCAGAAGATATCCGGATCGTCAAGAAATTGGATGGTCTTTTATGAAGCCCTTTCCATTACAGCCACTATCTCAGCCTTCTTCCATAACCACATATCGTCCACATGATGGCCCCCCGCTCACAGAGAACAATGCCATAGATATATCAATACGATCCGACGTACAACGAATCGATGTATCGCCTTAAATGCCATGAATAACAATCTGTTACATTACATACATGAACGCTTTTATTACCTGTACCATCATGAGAATCACGCCCTTCTCGATTCTTCGGTAGAGATACATAGCCCCCCTGCATCAGGCATAGACAACCATCCGCATCCAAACACTTGAAAATTCTCTCAATCTACATGGCGCCCCCACATGAACCCGCTTGCGCATTACGCACGGCACTCGACTTGCTCCAGATCCAGACTCATCGTGAATTCTTTGCTTCACGATTGACTCGCAAGGAGGATCCTCGCAATGCGCCTGAATATTCGACAATGCTTGTTATTCCTCATTGGATTCTGCATGACATCCATCCTGCTCGAGCCAACAATTGTCTCAATCCCCCATGCTTTCGCGGCAAACGAGGCGCCCCCTATCTCCACGGTATCACCGACATCCAAGTCGAGACTCCAGTCCGGAATGCCGGCATTAAAACGGCTTGTGACACCATCTACGCCAGCACCTGCTATAGGATTGAGCTCCTTGGGCTTCTCATTTAGCAGCCAGCAGGGCGATGCACCACCTCCTGCACAAACGTTAACCGTCAGCAACCGCGGTGGAGGAGTATTGAATTGGAGTACCACAACAAATGCATCATGGTTAACCATAAGTCCTGCCTCAGGCACTGGTTACGGCAGTGTGACCATCAGGCCAGTCAGTGGCGCTCTCGGCGTCGGCACCCACACCGGCACCATCACCC
>CAYSFU010000021.1:23584-51622 GCA_964430555.1 uncultured Nitrospira sp.
TCAGTGCCCCAGGCGCGCAGCCGGTGTCGGTACCCGTCACCTTCGCCGTGACGGCAGCCCCGCGCCCGCCAGTCATTGGGGTCAGCGCCTCCACGGTATCGTTTACCGCGCAACAGGGGGGGAGCAACCCGACGGCGCAACCACTGAGCATTCGTAACACCGGTGGTGGCACGCTCAGCTGGACCGCCAGTGACAATACCGCCTGGCTCACCCTCTCGCCTGCAGCCGGTACCGGCAATGGCACCGTCACCATTACCCCCGTGCTCGGCGCCCTTGGCGTCGGCACCCACACCGGCACCATCACCCTCAGTGCCCCAGGCGCGCAGCCGGTGTCGGTACCCGTCACCTTCGCCGTGACGGCGGCCCCGACCTCGATCACATTGAGTCCGTCGTCGCTCAACTTTGCTGCCGTATCAAGCGGCTCTAATCCGACCAACCAATCCGTGACAGTCACCGCAAATGGGAACTGGACTGCCAGCGTCAATACGACCTGGCTCAAATTGAGTACAACCTCTGGTTCTGGCAACGGCACGATTATCGCCAGCGTTGACCTCGGACGTGTGCCGGCTAAAACCAATACTGCCAGCATTGCAGTGACTGCCGGAAACACAACACGAACGGTTGGCGTAACGCTGACGCTCTCAGCCGGTTCCTTGACGCTCTCATCGAATAGCCTTGCGTTTACGGCAACTCAAGGTTCGGCGAACCCGCCGAGCAAAACCATCGCGGTGCAGGCCAACGGAACTTGGACGGTAAAGGAACAGGCGTCATGGCTTTCGCTCAATCGAACCTCCGGATCAAATAATGGAACCATCACCGCCAATGTGGACACCTCAAAGGCAAAGCAGGGCGAGAACCAGGCCACTATTACCGTGACCAGCGGAGGTGTCACCAAAACTGCGGTCATCACGCTGACACTCAACGCGCCGTCAAGCTCATCCGCAACATTGACATGGAAAGCAAACAGCGAAACCGATCTGGCAGGATACAAGGTCTACCGATCAACGGTTTCGGGGAGATATGAGCAAGGAAACGTCGTCGCGATGCTTCGTGGAAATATGACGACGTACCAGGCAACAGGCCTTCAATTCGGGAAAACGTACTTCTTTGTCGTGACGGCTTTTGATATTGCGGGAAATGAAAGTGGATATTCAAACGAGGTGAGCAAAAGCGTCTACTAATGCGTAATAGTGCGCATGGTGATCCGGCGGTCTCAACCAAGACCGCCAGATCATCCGACTTCTAAACAGATCAAGCCTCTCACTTCCACCTGCACGACTTGCCGCGTTTGATCAACCAGACCTCAGATTGATCTTCAGCGTTTTGAGAATCGATTGATCTGAGGACTGCTCGAAACTCCGAAGTAATACGGGCCTTTTCAACTACCGATGCCTAGCGTTCGGCTTCCGTCAAATGTTCTTCACTTTCCAGCTCATCGACCTCTGCATCTGGTCTTCCCTTCGTCGTCGATGGATGAAGTCCGTACTTTCTGAGCATCTTATAGAAGTCGGCCCGATATCGTCCGGCAAATTGGGCGGCACGTGAGATATTACCGCCGGTCAAATGAAGCACATTCTTCAGGTACGTACGTTCGAATTCCTCTTTCGCTTCTGTCAACGGTTTGAGCGGTGATTCAGCCGCAGCACTGACGGCCGGAAACAAATCCGGTGTCAACATTTCTTGCTGCGACATCACGACCGCCTTTTCCACCGCATTTTCCAACTCACGCACATTACCCGGCCATGGATTGATCATCAGGCGATGAAGCGCGGCAGGCGTAAGTCCTTTGATGTCCTTGTTGGATCGTTTCATGCTTTGCTTCAGGAAATACTGGGCGAGCAACGGAATATCGTCTCGTCGCTCACGCAAGGGAGGAATAAACAGGGGGACCACCGAAATCCGATAGTAGAGATCATTGCGAAATGTCCCGTTCTTCACCGCTTCGCTGAGATCTTTGTTCGTCGCCGCAATAATACGCACATCGACTTTCACCGACGTCTCCGATCCGACCTCCCTGATCTCTCGCTCCTGGACGGCGCGCAACAATTTCACCTGCATTGAAAGCGGCATTTCACCGATTTCATCAAGAAAGAGCGTCCCGCCATGGGCGATCACAAAGAGTCCCCGCTTTGCGCCATGGGCGCTCGTGAAGGCGCCTTTCACATGCCCGAACAACTCACTTTCGAACAGTGTTTCCGGAATGGCCGCGCAGTTAAGCGCCACAAACGCCCCTTTACTGCGGCGACTGTTCGCATGAATGACACGAGCCATGACTTCTTTGCCGGTACCGGTCTCTCCAAACAAGAGAATGGTCGCGTCTGATTCAGCAACCTGGCCGATTTGCTGAAAGAGCTGTTGCATCGCCGAACTTCGTGCGACGACATTCTCCAGCCCGTACAACTCCTTGACCAATGATTTGAGTCGATCAATCTCACGACTCATCCGCCGTTGCGAGAGCGCTTTATCAATCGTCTCCTTGAGTTCTTTATCGTCAAACGGCTTTGTCAGATATCCGAACGCTCCACGCTGCATCGCCTCCACAGCGTTGGGAATACTCCCATGGGCCGTCAAGATGATGACCGGAATCCCCGGCTGGTTTTGCAGCAACGCTTCGGTCACATCCAATCCGTTTTCACTGCGGAGGCGGAGATCGGTAATCACCAAATCAAACGTCGTATGTTTCGCCGCCTCGATCGCTTCCTGTCCCGTCGTGCAGGCTGTGACGGAAAATCTCATGGCGGATAACCGCATCTTCAGCAAATGCAGTAAGCCCTCATCATCATCAATGACAAGAATTTTCTCTCGCTCGACATCCTTTGATTCCATAATCACCACATCTTTCTGGTCTTCGTTAGGGTGTTGGTTCCGGACTTGGAACAGGGACCGTCGTCAGCGGTGGACGGATCGGGCGAACCTTTTCACGCGTCTCCTGGTCGATTCGTTTCAACGCCTCCAGTTGAGCAGACAGCTCTTCAATTTTCTTGTCTCGCTCGGCCAGTTGTTTTTGCATCGCGACAGGATCAGCCGATGCCTTGGTGGAATCTTTCTTGGACAAGAGGATCTCTATTCTGCGATCACGCTCCGCCAGCTCCCGATGCAACGCCCCAATCGTCCCTGACTCTCCATCCTTCGAGGCATGAAATTGTTGGATCAATACCTGCTCGCCAAGCAAGTTTCGCACCAGCTGATCGGTCGCCACCACCAACGATGCATGAGCCTCGGCAATCGCAGGAGCTGTCCAGACGGATTCAGACCATCCCTTCTGCCCAGAGACGACGGGGTTCTGCAGGACTTGAAGCCAGGCGTTACTCGTCGCTGCAACAGATCCTGTCGGAGCAACAGCCAGAACTTTTTCAAAATATTTTACTGCAACTTCGCGACTTTCATAAAGTCCAAGGAGTCCGAGCGTAAAATACACTTGATCACAGGAGCGTGGGTGGACACATTGTGCGGCCAATTCCTCCTGTTTCTTTACAAGCGATTGAAAACTGGCCGCTTCCATTGAGTTGATCGCAAAATACGGGCGAGAAGCAGGAACGGACGTGGTCCACGTAGCACATCCTGCTTGAACGAGAGACAGAATACCGAAACCAATCGCCACAAGAGATGCCTTCGTTTTCACGGTCTCCCCTTCGCCTCCAACTTTGTCAACCGTAGGATAAACCGTACAGTTGCCCCCTTTCCCTTCTCACTCTCGATCCAGATTCTTCCTCCATGAGCTTCAACAACTTTCTTGGCCAATGCCAACCCCAAACCACTTCCTGCGGCCTGTCTGACTTTGGTACGACCCTGATAAAATCGCTCAAAAATATGCGGGAGATCTTCTGGAGCAATCCCAGGTCCCGTATCTGAAACCGAAACCTCCAGCACGCCAGCCTGTTGGTCTGGCTTCATATGGACCTTTACGACTCCCCCTTCGGGGCTGAACTTCAGCGCGTTGGACAATAAATTGTCCAAGACTTGTTCCAGTCGAGGCGCGTCCGCCTTGATCCAAGCCCGTTGTCCAACAGGCTCGACGACCAATTGGACATGTTTCGAGTCGGCAAGAAGACGAATCTTGTTGATAGAAATGTCGACAATCTTTTGGAGATCAACAGGGACGAATCGATACTCCATCATTCCCGCCTCCATTTTCGACAAATCTAGGATTGTGGCGATAAGGTGCATCAACCGCTTGCTGCTGTCAGACATAATCCGAAGCGTCATGCGTTGCTCAGGTACCAGCGGGCCAGGAATCTCGTCAAGAAGGAGATTCGTCCCTTCCTGAATTGAGGCCATGGGTGTTCGCAACTCATGAGACACGTGCGCAAGAAATTCCGTTTTCATCTCGTCGATTTCTTGGAGCTTTTGCCCCATCCAGTTCACGGAATCCACCAACTCGCGGAGTTCAGACGGAGCCTGGATTTGGAGTGATGCCCCCAAATTCCCCTGTCCGATCTGCTTGATATGTCCCTGCAGCTCCCGGAGTGGGCGTAAAATCGTATAGCTCGCCACTCCGGCCAGACCCAACCCGAACATCAAGGTCACAAGAACCAACTGCTCCGTCACCGCCTCGGCTTGGGCAGCACTGGCACGCGATTCAGTCACCCCCACACTGACGCGCGCCTCATGAAGATCGATATAATTTTGCAACGCGAAGGACATGCGGTCCATGAGGCTGTCACGCTTGCTGTCATAATCCTGGGTCGCATGATGGACTGACCCCGTTGTTGTTTGAATAGCCGTATCAGACAACCGCAGTCGTTCTTTCAGCAACTCACCCGTCTCTTGCAGAAGTGCCAGGCCTCGAGCGGAACTTTCCTGTCCTCGCAACAGTTGCAGCACGCGCTGAAACTCTTCAACTTCTTCAGTCAAGTTGGTGCGGAACGTGTGATCTTTTGTAGCCAAAAACTTCTTTTCACTATTCTGTTGGGCATACAGTGACCCTAACAGCCTTTTGGCGGATTCAACGGCCGGATAATGGTACGACGCCATTTGGGTACTGATGGCCGTCAACTGTCGAAGTTGAAAAAGAGCATAGAGATTCACCCCCCCCATCACGGTAATAATTACCAGCGAGGTCAATACCAAACGCCAAAATATTGAAAGTCTCATGAGTCCGTGCCTCTCGCCAGCGCTAGATCATAGATGGGCAGAACTCAGGTGTAGGACAATCCATACACTATTTCAGCTTCCGACCACAAGAGCACGCCCCTCTATATTAGAGGAAAAATGTCTCAGGCCAGCCTGACGTTCCTGAGAAAATCTATTCCAGACAATTACCGCCTGGCGTCGAATTGGTGAGAGAAAAGCCGTTGTCTCCTGGAAGACCCGTGAAGTGACGCAAAAAGATGGCCGCGGAACAGCAAGATGGCCATCGCGACCGGTGGCGTCAGGAGGAGAAGCACGATCTCCTGGCCCTCTGAATCGAGTCCAAGGTACGACAGCCAACCGCCGATCGCAGTCAGCGGCAATATGAGAATTTGAAGGAAGTCGAGCCCAGCTCCTCGACCGGCACGACCGGACAGCGAAAAGAACTCTTGCAACCCGCTCGGAGAAAGCACCACCGGCAAGATAAGCACGACGAACGGGAGAAACCATTCGATCCAATGCTGCACCACAAATTCATAGGAAGTCTTGAACACATCAAGCGTTGACTCGTGTCGCACCTGATAAATCACTTCCGGCGCCGGGTTCAGCAGGATGAAGACCAAGAGCAAAAATGCTGAGAGAAGAAATTGGCCATATGCTGGATTGGCTTGCAATCCCATATCGAGCAAGAGCGTCGGCAGCCACAAGACAAATCCCACACCGATCACGTCCCAAAAGTAGTGTCCGAAACTCTCCGTGACATCCGTAAATCCAAGGGTTCTCGACGCGCTGAGCGACTGCTCGATCAACCGAAGGGTGGCTCCCACGAGAAGGGCATTCACTATGCCGAGTAAAAAACCGCCGGCCATACCCAACGGAGCTGCGATCCTTGCAATACCCAAAAATAGCAACCCGAAGATGATGAGCGCCACCATGGCGACCCAACTCTTCACAAGCGAACGCCAGGTTGCATGAAGCACCTGCCGATAAAGCTGACCTGTTGCTGACGTGAAATTGCTCATGCCACCGCGTACCCTAGTCGGGATTGAGCGAGAGGTCAAGCACTAGTCACCGCGTCAGACGGAAGCACCGACCGTCCGGGTTGACTTATCCAGCGAAATGATTATCACTGTGCCTTGCAGTCATAGACCTATCACGAGGCAGAGGGAATCACGATGGACATGAATCGAATGACGGTCAAGTTGCAAGAAGCTCTGCAGTCCGCCGCAGGGCACGCCCAACGAAGAAGTCATCAAGGCATCGAGGTGGAACATCTCCTCTTAGCGCTCCTCGAACAGGAAGGCGGCACAACTCCGGCCTTGCTTGAGGGGGCCGGCCTTGCGCTCCCTGCTGTGCGGCAAGCCGCCGAACAAGCATTGGCAAAGTTACCTCAAGTACAAGGCTCAGGGGCAGCTCCCGGTCAAATTCATCTTGCCAACCGTCTCACTCACGTTCTGAATCGGGCAGAGGAGGAACAGAAGTCGCTGAAGGATGATTTTTTGAGCGTCGAGCACGTCCTTCTCGCCATGGTTCAGGAAGGAGGCGTATTCAAAAAACTCGGCATTACACGGGACCGTCTCTTGGCGAGTTTGCAGCAAGTGCGCGGCAATCAACGGGTGACCAGCCAGGATCCTGAGAGCACCTATCAATCACTGGTGAAATACGGTCGGGACCTGACTCAACTGGCTGAACAAGGCAAGCTCGATCCCGTCATCGGACGTGATGATGAGATCAGGCGTGTGATCCAGATCCTGTCACGCCGGACGAAGAATAACCCGGTGCTCATCGGTGAACCAGGAGTCGGAAAAACCGCGATTGTTGAAGGACTGGCGATTCGCATCGTGAAAGGAGACGTTCCGGAAAGCCTCAAGCACAAAAAACTCTTCGCGCTGGATATGGGTTCGCTTGTCGCCGGCGCAAAATTTCGTGGTGAATTCGAGGAGCGCCTCAAAGCCGTTCTGAAAGAAATCCAAGCGTCTCAAGGTCAGATTCTCCTCTTCATCGACGAGTTGCATACGGTCGTCGGAGCCGGGGCAGCCGAAGGAGCCATGGATGCGGCAAATCTCTTGAAGCCGATGCTGGCACGAGGCGAGTTGCACCTGATCGGCGCCACGACGCTGGACGAATACCGAAAACACATCGAAAAAGACGCGGCCTTGGAACGCCGTTTCCAAACGGTGTTGGTCAACCAACCCACCGTGGAAAACACCATTTCCATTCTCCGCGGCCTCAAGGAACGTTATGAAGTCCACCATGGCGTCCGAATAAAGGATAGTGCGCTGGTGGCTGCAGCCAAACTGTCCCATCGCTACATTGCCGATCGGTTTCTTCCGGACAAAGCCATCGACTTAGTCGACGAAGCCGCCGCGCGGCTCAGGACCGAGATCGACAGCCTGCCGGCTGAGCTGGACGAAGTGTCGCGCAAAGTACTCCAGCTGGAAATTGAGCGCGAGGCGTTGAAGAAGGAAAAGGACGCGGCGAGTGCCGCCCGACTGAGCACCCTTGAAGCGGAGCTCACCGAAAAGCAGCGTGACCTGCAGGCGCTGAAAACCACATGGGAATCGGAAAAAGCGTCGGTCTCTCGGCTTCGTAAGACCCGTGAGGCGATCGAAGAGATGAAGCAGAAAATCGAGCAGGCGGAGCGCGCCTATGACCTCAATCGTGTGGCCGAGCTCCGTTATGGAGAACTCCCCAAGCTTGAGCGGGAGTTGGCACTGGAGCAGCAACGCTTGGGAGAAAAACAGGATGAAACCCGACTGCTCAAGGAAGAGGTCGATGAAGATGAGATTGCCGCCGTGGTCAGTCGCTGGACCGGCGTCCCCGTCTCGCGGTTACTCGAAGGCGAAACCGACAAACTCTTGAAGCTCGAGGAACTTCTGCACCAACGAGTCGTCGGACAAGAAGAAGGGGTCCGAGCCGTGGCAGACGCGGTGCTTCGCGCACGATCCGGGATCAAGGATCCCAATCGTCCGATCGGTTCATTCCTCTTCCTTGGTCCGACCGGAGTCGGGAAGACCGAACTGGCCCGAGCGCTCGCGTCGATTCTGTTCGATGATGAAGGGAATCTCGTCAGAATCGACATGTCCGAATACATGGAAAAACACACTGTCGCCCGCCTGATCGGCGCGCCTCCCGGATACATCGGCTATGAAGAAGGGGGCCAGCTGACCGAAGCCGTTCGACGACGGCCATTTTCGGTCATCCTGTTCGATGAAATCGAGAAAGCCCATCCCGATGTCTTCAACATCTTGTTGCAAGTGCTCGACGATGGACGGTTGACTGATTCACAGGGCCGTACAGTCGATTTCAAAAACACCGTCCTGATCATGACCTCCAACATCGGGAGTCCCCATATTCTTGAGGCTCAGCAACGCGGCGGTTCCTATGAGCAAGTCAGAACGGTCGTGATGGGCGAACTGCGCCAACATTTTCGCCCGGAATTCCTCAACCGCGTGGACGAGATCGTTGTCTTTCACCCACTCGGCACCGAGCAATTGGTCAAAATCGTCGAGATTCAGCTGGAGCGGCTCCGCAGTCGTCTGTCGGAGCGACGAATCACACTCACCATCTCCCCTGCCGCTCTCCGGCACCTGGGGGAACGCGGCTATGATCCTGTGTACGGAGCGCGACCGCTCAAGCGTCTCATTCAGCAGGAACTCGAAACGCCGATTGCGAAACTCTTAGTCAAAGGAGATCTACGGGATGGCAATACCGCTTCCGTCGAGATGAAAAACGGAGTCTTGCTGGTGACATCAACTGCAGAGAGCGAGCTGACACCGATCCCTAGCCGATAGACACGACACCGCCCTGGCTATCCTGTGTCAGGCCGCTCTTGTGCTGTTTCTCGATCTTCCACTCTGTCGCGGTGACTTGTAAGAGATGGCCCTTCATGGTGTGAAACTCGCCTTGCACAAAAGCGATGGCCTGAGGGGTCCTTGCATCGAGCTTAAGGACTGTCTTACCGGACGCGACCTCTTTCATCGTGAGCCCCTTGGCCGTCTTCACTAACTCATAGGCGCGGCGCTCGTTAAACATCAGCGTACTGTCCACCACCTTGGCCAGCATCCGGCCAGTTGCATCGAACAGCGCAAAGTTCACCAACAGGGCACCACTTGAGGGATGATAGGCTACTTGGAGTTGAGGAATGCCCTCGACTTCAATGGTGCCGTTGGAGTTCTTGTAGAGATTGGAGCCAATTTCGATGTCCATAGTCCTCTGTCGGGTTATAGAACGGCGGTCCTAGCATTCCCATCACTTGTATCGCCAAGTTCTGCCTTTTTGCAATCCTTTGTCCCTCGTGCCAATAAGACCCTTGATGTCCGAGACAAGACAAAGGCTGAGCGACTCGAAAGGCCGCGATCGATGTGACAGGACTCGCACAATGACAGGGAACAGATTCGAGAAGGGACTGGCTTGGTTAGGACTTCTTAATCCGATCAAGGATCAGCGCGATGCAGCCGCCCAACAACCCTCCGCCCATCACGGTGGTCAGCAGCTCAACAAGCTTCAGTTCCCACACAGACCCTTGAGCCTGCATGACTTCTCTGATGCCACCTTGCACCATGATGACGGACAACGCCATCGTGGCACCCACGATAAACCACCAGACAAACACGCGTACCGATGCCACGGAAACCTCACACGTCGGGGTTACGGTCAAAGGACCGATACTGAATGGCCTCTGCAATGTGCACCGCCTCGATCCTCTCGGAATCGGCCAGATCCGCGATCGTCCGTGCGACACGCAGGATACGACCATGGGCCCGCGCGGAGAGTCGAAGCCGTGCCATCGCTTGCTCAAGTAACTCTTGAGCCGGCGGCTCAAGCCCACAATACCGTTTTACCAGCCGTGGCTTCAACTGCGCATTCGTGTAGATCCCCTCAGCTCGATACCGCCGGCGTTGTCGATCACGAGCCGTCACGACACGCGATCGGATCGCCGACGATCCTTCTGTGGCAGGAAGCTCCGTGCGAAGCTCTCGAACCGGCACCGGCGGAACCTCCAGATGAATATCCAGCCGATCCAATAAGGGACCGGAAAGTTTTGCGCGATACCGGCGAATCTGTAGACCAGAACAAATACACGATCGAGTTCGATCTCCATAATATCCGCAAGGACAAGGATTCATTGCCGCGATCAGCATGAACCGCGCCGGATACTTGAGTGTCCCGCTCGCCCGCGTCAGAACGACAAACCCGTCCTCCAGCGGTTGCCGCAACCCTTCGAGCGCACCTCGCTTGAATTCAAGAGATTCATCCAAAAACAACACTCCGTTATGCGCAAGCGAGACCTCCCCAGGTTTGGGGATCGTCCCTCCCCCGACCAACCCGGCATCTGAAATACTGTGATGTGGAGCCCGAAACGGCCGAACGGCCAACAATGGCCGTTCCGGGGTGAGCAAGCCAGCCACGCTGTGGACTCTGGTTGTTTCAATCGCCTCATCTAATTCCAACAGCGGCAAGATCGATGGCAAGCGGCGCGCCAACATGGTTTTCCCGGATCCAGGAGGACCGACCATCAACACATTGTGCCCCCCAGCCGCCGCGACTTCGAGTGCTCGCTTGGCATGGTTCTGCCCACGCACATCGGCATAGTCCTCCTCTTCCGTCGTGCCGATCACCTCCAAGACATCCTGGTGTGAATCACTTGGCACCAGGACTTGGCTTCCCTTCAAAAACTCTACCGCTTCGGGAAGGGTGTGAACCGGATAGGCACGCACCCCTTTGACCCACGCCGCTTCAGCCCCATTGTCTGCCGGGAGCAACAAATCGTACCCGGTTCGGCAAGACAGCGCAAAGGACAGGGCTCCGGTAATCGGCTTTACTCGGCCGTCCAACGACAACTCTCCGACCAGGACGCGATGGTCCAGCATCGACTGCGGGACCACCTCTTCCGCAACGAGAATGCCGATGGCAATCGCAAGGTCGAGCCCCGACCCCTCTTTTTTGACTCCGGCAGGCGCAAGGTTGACGGTGATTCGCTTGGCAGGGAAGTGAAATCCCGTATTCTTCAACGCAGATCGGACACGGTCACGGCTTTCTTTCACCGTGGCATCCGGCAACCCGACGACCGAAAACTGGGGAAGCCCGCCTGAGATATCGACTTCGACATCGACGAGATGCGCGTCAAGACCGACCAGCGCCGCACTCGTGACTCTGGCAAGCATGATCCCTCTGCCTTTCTACGACCTTCAACCGCAGTAAAAATGTGTTCATTATAGGGAGTCTCTCTAAGGGTTTCAATAGAATCATCCCTCGACGGTCCTGCCTCAGGCCACGCACCTAAACAGGTCGCAACTCTTCGGCAATTGCGAAACACACGACCTGTGCGACGCGCACAGTTTCACTTCAGCACGTCACGCTTGCCTCGCATCTCTTGCCCGTCTCGCGGGAGTTGTGAATCCAGATTGAAGGAGAACCCCTCATGGAGAATGTAGGCTAGCACCCCTTCGGTTGGCTCTGTATAATTCGCCCATGCCCCGATGGTCACCGCTGCAGAAATCAACTCGGGTGGACAGATCACCATGTCATCCCTACCTCCGTCAGACCCTACGCCTTGGTCTCGTGTGCTGGCTAGTCATACTCCCGACATATCATGGTTCTGCATTGGCCGATGATGGAACAACAGGCACTCCTCGACAACAAGCCAGACAGGCATCCCCCTATGTTCGGTCGGCCATGGCCGTGCTGGCCACCCTTCAGCAGGCTTCGGTCCTTCCACCAGAAGGTACGCGCGAGGCTGATCGTGTCATCCAGGCCGTCATCCAGATCCAATCCGTCTTTACCAAGGGAACGGATCCCTCGATCCAGGAATTCGCCAGACGTGCGCTCACCGACAAGCGCGGAGCACAAGCCGTAACCAGTCTGGAACAGTTTCGAGCAAGCGGGTGGACAGCCGACATGTTGGAAGCACTCGCAGATGCCGATGCCAATGCCTCACCTGACGAACGGAACACACTGAGAATGGGACTCGAACAGTTCAATGTATCGGTGGAAGATTTTCGGCGATTCATGCAACTCGTGAGAGACGGTCGATCGGCCCTCACCGCACAAGGATTGGCTTTTGAGGAGATCTATGCCCGTCATCGAAATACGATGCCGGACGTGGCGCACTAGCGCATGTTGTGAGTTGATGATGGTGGTTCGTACTGGATTCATGGAAGAACGTAGACGACTTTATGCCTCATATCGCAACCTAAAGGAAGGAGCACCACATGGCAACGAGAGCGTACATTCTGATCAAGGTCAAAGCGGGCCGAACGAAGGACGTAGTCGGCGCACTGAAACGCATACCGGGTGTTGAACAGGCTCACTCCTGCTTCGGCCGTCCGGATATTTTTGTCTTTATGAGCGTCCAGGACGAGCGGGCACTCTCCGACGTGGTGATTACAAAAATCCATTCGATCGACGGTATCGAAGAGACCGACACCCACATCGTCGCGGAATAATAGCGGAATACTTAGGGCGGGATTGACGCTGAACGAGCATGACTCTGCAGGCTCTCTCCCCACCCTTACCCTGCGGCCGGCAGAATGATCGACGCGCCACCAAGTTGAGCCGACTGGTAACAAGCTTCGGCGAGCTCCACGGCTCGGCATCCATCCTCTCCGGTAATGGGCATCGGCGAGTGATCTCTCACAGCATGCAAAAACGCCCGTAGTGTGGCCAGCACGGTCTGAGACGGCGGCAGCTCGAATTCTGTGATGTCGGTTCCGGTTACACCACGCACGCGACAAGCTCCCCAGTCGACTTCCAATCGTCCTCGGGATCCCGACCAGTCTGCACGCCCGACCCTACCGCTCAATACTCGCGCGATCTCAAGATGACAAGTCGTACCTCCGAGCGTCACGAGATGAACAGAAGCGGTCATCTCCGGTGACGACGCTGGCAACCCATCCATTGTGCACCGTACCTCGTGCACCTCGTCACCGGTAAGAAACCGAACAAGATCAAGCAGGTGAATGCCTATCTCCAATACCGCCCCTCGCATGCCGTATCCCTCGGCATGGTCCGGCGAGGTGTTCCGTTTCTCGATTCGAGTGATGAGGTGGAGTTGTTCGGATCGTCCGATGAACGATCGAAGCAGCTGCATCTGCTGAATCGTGTTATCGAACCGAAGCGTTTGTGCGGTCATGAGCGGCACATCGTGCTCACGGCACAACGCGACCATCGCCCGGGCATCGGCAACCGATATGGCCAGCGGTTTTTCGATCAAGAGGGGCTTACGAGCGTGAGCCGCAAGGCGACAAAGGTCGAGGGCGTAACGCGGAGGAGTCACAACGACCACTACATCGACCGACGAATCAGCGATGAGTCCAGCAGCCTCACCGTATACCTTGACCGACTCGGCACCAGGAAACTGAAACCCCCGTTCAGGATGTCGTCGACACACGGCCCGAAGAGAAGCCATCGGCAGATCATGAACAAGATGCCGGGCATACCGAGCTCCATGCCGCCCTACTCCGATCAGCCCCACGCCAATACAATTTTTGTTCATGACACGTCGCTCCGCTCTCACTGTAGAACCACGTCATCCGGCAGTCAATTGACATTCCCTTAAACGGCTTCATATAGTACCGCTATGGCCAGTATGTCCGGCATATGATCGGTTCGGTAACAAAATCTCAACCATGCCTACGGCACCAGCGACTCCATTCACATTAGACCAGATCGGTACGGGAACGGCCCGTTTCCCAAGTGGAGTGCCGATCCCCACCCATACCGACCAGATGGTGGACCCGTATTTCAAAAGCAAGATGCCGAAGGAGCACCAAGTCGATAGCCTACTCTTTTGGCCGCAACAAGCCGGCGTGTATCCGGGACTGGTCCTCTTACATGATTGGTGGGGGCTGACCAGTCAGATGAAGGACCTTGGCGCTCGCTTGGCCTGCGAAGGCTATATGGTGATTATCCCGAATCTCTACGGTCGATTGGGAGGCATGGTGACCGCCAACGATGATGTCGCGGCCGCATTGCTGGAACGACAGAATGATGACCAGGTCATCACAGACATCAATTCTTGCTGTGAATACCTCAATACTCGTACCATGGCCAAGAAGAACATTCATGGAGTCGTCGGATACGGAATGGGCGGAACCTATGCGTTGCGGTTTGCCTGTCACCGAAAACGGTTGCGTGCCGCTGTCTCCTACTATGGCAAGATGATCACACCACACGACGCGATGAAGGACCTCTTTTCTCCGGTCCTTTATCATCAGGCAGGAAAGAGCGCCTGGGCCACCCCGGACGATGTCGAGCAATTGCGGAAGACCTCTGCCGCATACACGAAACGAGTCGACATCCAGTGCTACCCCACCGCCTCTCATGCGTTCTGTAACGAAATGAAACCCAGTGCCTATGACGCCGAGAGTACATCCCTCGCCTGGGAACGGACCGTGACCTTTCTGAAATCGTGCTTCCAAGGAACGTGATCAGCGTCGTCCACCCCGCGACGAGGCTCCTCACAGACCGATCATGATGACAACCAGACAGAATCGGCACTGCCTTGATCACGGACGCCGCCCGAGCCTGGCCCATGTCCTCCTGATCCTATTTAGTCTACTCCTCCCATCAATGGCCATGGCAGAGGGACAAGAATCTCCGGACTTATTGACCGGCGTAGTGACACAACGAGCTGAGCATCTCGCACTACTCGAGTCAGACGAGGGTGCGCTGAAATTGTTTACGACATCGGTTGGACCTGCCCTTGGGCTGAAGGATGCGGCCGGAGCCTTGGGAGCGAGACTCCCCGGCAAGATGGTGAAGGAACTCGGGATAGCGGAATTGTCTCAATCTGTCATTGAATTAATGAGAGCGTTGGGGACATGGCAGGTTGCCGATGCTCTTCGCCAAGAAACAGAGCCATCTACTGCCGTCGTTTCCCTTCCTGCAGCGCGACAAGACTGGTTGGGGGCCCCCAACCAATCACCATCCTTTTCCGACCTGCTTCGTCTTATGAAAGAAGAAGCAGGGGCTCGAACGGCTCAAGAAACATCACAGGCACGAAACATCGAAATGCTGTTGGCGGCGGAGCGTACGGCCTTTCAAGCCAGTCAGCGTGCCGTCACCGCCTGGTGGAACATCCATGGGTGGAAGGAACGGATCCGGCAGGCGAAAGGCCTCTCACGCCTCTGTGGAACCTGGCAATGGACCATTCATAACCATCAACAGCATGGCGAGCAGAAATCCACCATCGTCTTTCCCCCGCCTGGATCAGTCTCGGCGAATGCGGCAACACCGGTGGAGCGTATCATTCTTGGAGATGCTATTTACTTGCGATGGGAACAGAACGGTCATATCCAAGAAGATAGCCTGCTGTTCATCAAAAACGACCAGCGGATCGAAGGCTCGTTTATGAACAACACCGGAGGATGGGGGCCCATTACCGGTAAACGCCTCGCCCCCTGCAAGCCATAGTTAGGAGCTCCAGCTCCAGGCTCGCCACCCCAGGACACCCCACCCCACGATGAAAAGGGCGCCACCGACCGGCGTCACGGCACCCAACCATCGAATACCCAACAGAGAGACTCCATAGAGGCTCCCGCAGAACAGGAGTGTTCCCACAGCAAACAGCCATCCGGCCTTGGCCACTCCGGCATCGCGCCAACTCCGCAGAGCAAATCCACTCAAGACCATACCGAACGCATGATACATCTGATAACGAGTCGCCTTTTCGTAGACGTCCAATAGATGTTGATCCAACACGTCTTTCAGCATATGCGCCCCAAAGGCACCGGCGACAACACTGAGCCCGGCACTGAGCGCGCCGATGGCCACCAAGCGACGAGCCGAGATATCGATATCCATCTTCAATTGCTCCTCAACAATGCTCTCGCGACCAACCGGCGCGATCATACGCGATCCCAGGAGAATACGCCATCGACGTGGACCCGAGATGCCGTTCATCCATCTGATAGAATTGAGTGATGCCGCACCGATGGACCACCGGATGGCTTCTGTGGCTCTGCTTGGGGTTCCCAACTGGAACCTTGGTCGAAGCAGCCGACTCACAGCGAGACGAACAACAGAAAGGTCTCACCGTAGATAATCTCGCACATGGAGTGCGAAGCGCCGCACAGAACATCGAAAAAGAAATTCCCAAAATCGGATCGGCGATCGGGAAGACCCTCAAATCCGTTGCAGGAACTAGTTCGGGAAAGACTCAATCACGGAATCCATCATCCGAGAAAAAGTAGACTTCCTCTTATTCTGAGTCCGCATCCTCCTCGTGCCAGCCTTTGATTCTTGCTCCCAACTCCTGTAAGGTTAATACCTATTTTTCTTACACCACCCTGAAAGAGGAACATCATGTGGGATAAAAAAAAGGGCGACACGGAGTCTGACAACGGACATTTTACCGTCTTAGGAAAAGATGTCACCTTCAAGGGCATCGTCCACTTTCACAGCACCGTTCAACTCGACAGCTCGATTGAAGGTGAGATCCATGCCAAAGGGATGTTGGTTATCGGTGAGAATGCCACGATCCGAGGCACGATCGTCGCCGAAACCATCGTGACCAGGGGAAAGATCCATGGCAATGTCACGGCTACCAGCAAGATCCAATTGCTCAAGCCCGCAGTTGTGCTCGGTGATATCTCGTCTCCGTCGTTCTCAATGGAAGAAGGCGCCTTTTTTAAAGGGTCGATCGACATGGGCTCACATCCGGTGGTCGATGAGCTTGAGCAGACTCCCTTGGTCCTCACGGAAGCGCCTCAACGACTCAGCATCTCCCGTCCGGTTCTGATTGAAAGCGAGTGAGGGAGCCGAAAGCCCCCTCGCTCTGCAGTCGGTCAATGCAAGAGTTCCTTGGGAACGTTCCCACCATTCGCGGCTAATTTCTGAAGCACTGTTTTGTGGAGCCACATGTTCATCTGAGCGGAGTCGCCCATCTTGTCTGCGGGGCACCCGAGCTCGGTCGCGAGTTCTTTGCGTGCCGTGAGGCTGCTGTCCAAATTCAAGAGCTTCATCAAATCGACAATCGAGGTCTTCCAATTCAGTTTCTGCGGATTCTTCGCAGCAAGCCCTTCCAGCGTTCCTACGACATCAACGGCTGATATTGCAGCGGGTTTGGGAGTAGCCGGTGCCGCAGCAGGAGCGGATGGAGCGGCCGCCGGCGGCGGTGTTGCTGCGTGAGCAGCCGTACCAAATCCAAGTTTTTCCAAAATCGTACCGAAGAGTCCCATCGTCAATCCCTCCTTGTAGAAGAGTGTATGCATCACCTCTTTCTGTCGCTGAATCGAATCTACCACTTGAGCATAAACAAAATCACCCTGCGTGCGTCCGAACGGTCATCCAAGATCGTTCAAAGAAGCTCGGAGCAATTCATCTCCGACGGAACCATCGGACAGGCAACCAATCCTTTTGATGGCAAACCGACAAGCCACCGGAGGCTATCCCAAGATAGCGGTCGTGATCTCAGCAGATCTCCCCTCCGCGGCACAACTGACTCCCGGTGACAACATGCAATTTGTTCTGTGCACTGTGGCCCAAGCGCAAGGTCTGTTACAAATGCACCATGGCCAACTCGACGCAGACTTGCCACTGTGTGACACGTCTTTTTAACGATTGACCCACGCAACTTTCAAATCGTCGACTATCTCTGGCTCAGTTACTCAAGCCGAAAAGCTTCCGCCCGACGAATCCATGCTGAATCCACTCAGATACGCCTCGTATCAAAAGAGATACAACTCGCACGGATCTTGATGCACACCACCATCATCATTCTTTATGAATTTTTCCGGTTTTCTCCGCATCCCAGTTGGCCCATTCTTTGCTCATCTATAGGCGGTACGATGTCGAGGAATCAGATGATTGGTGCGATGCATCGCATTCGACGATGTCATGACACGAACAACACGTTCCTGCAGGATCTGCGATCCCTCCTCAAGGAGCAGGCCATGAATACATCACTGTGGGTGAGCGCAGGATGGTTACTCCTGTTGCTCGCAATCAGTCTGAGTGTCGATACACACTCCCCGCGACAGCACGCGCCAGTGGGTACGGTGCTCGGTCAATCCTCCTGTCTGACCTCAGCTTTGAACCTCGCTCAAGATACTGAATTACGAACAAAGACCAAACCTGGTGTGCGCTGCAAAAATTCCGAGCCAGCCTGTTATCAAAACGCGTTCATGCGACAGAAGCAGACAGCCGCGCCATTACCACGTCATCCAACCAACCTCCCCACCCCGCTGAAAGGAGACAGACGACATGGGTAAGCTGATGATCGAGGGGACCGTGGATCTGTCACAGTTCTGGCCGATAGGAGAATCTGACGCTGATACGACGAAGATCGTGCTGGCGCTCCTTCCTGGTGCCATTCAATATCAACCGACCAACGACGTTTCTCGCCCCACCACAAAGTTTGAGAGAGCCTGTGTCAAATCGTTCGGCCAGCTCAAGCCGGTCATCAAGGAAGGGAAGATCACCGTGCGATTGCAGGGGATCGACGCACCTGAGCTGCATTATCAGCCACAGTCGATGAAAGGAAAGACCTACAATGGTCAGCCGTTTGGAAGCCTCAAAGGATCTGGACTGGTCAAAAAGTATCGTCAGCGCCAGGCCGAAACTGCAACGATCCGACTGGGTCGCTACCTCAGCACATTCGGCACCTCTCCTCTTCGCTGTCGCTTTCAGACAGAGGTGACCGATCATGAAGGTCCGGCCGACGCCGTGGACAAATATGGGCGATTCGTCGGCAACCTACTCATCAACGAGATCGACATCAATCTGGAGATGCTCCGACAGGGTCTTGCGATTGTGGCGTTGTACAATTCCATGCAACCGGCTGAAATGGAGGCCTGTCTGGAGGCATGGGCTATTGGGAAGACTGCTGCGGAAGGTGTGGCCCAATATCAGACCCGAACGATTGGTGAGTTCGATCCTCAACTCCTCTACCAACCACCGGCAACCACCACGCTGAAGCCGGAAAAGACCAAAACGTTTATCCACCCCAAGCTCTATCGTCGTCAATGTACGTGGTGGGTATACAGAAAATTGGGAACCTTCAAAGGCGGCTTCGATACGTATCTCAGCCTGTTTCCGGATGATGTGTTCTTTGAACGGGCCAGCATGTGTGACCAGGGATTCCTGGCCGCAACCCCATTGCAAATCGAAAGAATGGTGAAGGCCGGTCGAAAGATCCTCTATGCTCCAGACGACGTTGTCTTTAAAGAAGCCGGTTCACAGCTCTTCACCACTGACGGGCAAGAGATTCGGAAGTGGTAAGTCTGCCGACACCAGGAACATCGCTTAATTCCTGACTATGTGAAAAGGCCAAGTCGGAGCACAGCTGGTTACACCAGATCTTTCCCGGTTGCCAGCTCCGACTTTCCTCCGTATTCAGAGACACCTGCATCATAAGGAAGAGCATGATGAAATCGAGAGGAGAACAATCAAGCCTGAGTTGAATCTATTTTAATACACCCCGAATTGAAAGGGATTCACCTCGCGTGGTTCCTCATCCAATCCACCATGCGCAATTCTTCTGAATTCAAATTATTCTCTTTGCTTTCTTTGTGGTCCGTTCCTTGCTGCAGGGTTATACAATGATGAGCTGTTAATTAGACAGTGCAATAGGTGGGCAGATAGGCCCTATCAATGAATATCCGTAGAGGATCTAAGTCGTAGAGCTGCTTGGCCTTATCTTGACTAGAGATCTGGCATATAAAGGGCGTGCTTTTCAGGAGTCTCAACTCTCACTCAGGTTAGCCCGCATATAATCCGGAAGGTTTAAATATGACCTAAGTATTTAATGACGCGCAAGTCAATAGTCGCATCTGATATTTCGTTGATCTTAATAGGATGAATCACATGCTTTCCATTCAACAAATACTGACAGCAGCTCGCACGAATGCCTCAATGCTCTTTGACCGAGGTTGCGGCAATACCAACCGCGCCAGTTTGTTGCTTCTCGTCATCACCATGTTGGGAACGCCCGAAGTTTTCAGTGCTGAACTGTTTCCATTCTCTCCACCAAAAAGCCAACAGCGTGACCTAGATCAACCATTTCAAGCAAAACCACAGCTCTCCAAGGAAGATATCCTTCGCGCCACCCGACTTGCTGAACAAGCA
Organism: uncultured Nitrospira sp.; assembly: GCA_964430555.1. GTDB lineage: Bacteria > Nitrospirota > Nitrospiria > Nitrospirales > Nitrospiraceae > Nitrospira_D. Next base: position 43,724 of record CAYSFU010000021.1, read on the forward strand.
AAACAACTCGCCCCTGAAGAGCAGCGGCAATTCAGAGAAAACATCCAGCGCAAACTGAAAGAGGCCGTACGTGAGGGCAATATTGCTCAAGCTCAGTACTACACCGAACTTCTTGCTCAATTCAGATAGGAGAACCGCTAACCATGTGGCGTTTAACCGTATGTTTCATCGCAAGCGGCTGGCTGCTGACTACTCCATCCTTTGGGGCTAATCCTATCCTCAACTTGTCTGATCTAGAGAAACAAGCTGCCACCGACGCCGTTGAGGCAGAGAAAACAGTCGTGGCTACCTCCTCCAATGAAACAGTTGCAGATTATTCGCGCTATCGCATGGAAGAAGAGTCGAATCGCCTCATCCTCGCGATTGCGGTGATGGGAACAGGTCTTTTGGCACTTTTCCTCATCCTGTCGTACCTAAAGGGCATAGGGGCTGACCCAGAGGTAGTGGTTACCGGAAGCGGGCTCGTACTGGTCGTATTCGCTACCGTACTAATCGTGATCCTCGTTAAGCGAGACGAGCAACTCACGGCTGCTACAGGAATTCTAGGCGCCATAGCCGGCTACCTATTTGGCAAGACCACAAGTAGGCCGACAACTGAGAAGAAACCAGCAGCGGATCGTTTGTCATGAGAGAGGTGGCTCCGGTTGGTTGAACAGTTTCTATCCGTTCATAAGTGGCGCCTGGCAGCTTGCTGACTACGCATCGGTCTGCGGTGTCGTCAGATTGGCATAACAGACCTGATCAGGCGTCTGGCCATCCAGTGACTGATGTGGCCGAGTCTGATTGTAGAACATCAGATAGCGCGTCAGCCTCTGACGTGCCGCACTGACAGTGTCATACGCGTGCAAATAGGCTTCCTCATATTTCTGGCTCTTCCAGAGTCGTTCCACGAACACGTTATCTTGCCAACAATTTTTGTCGTCCATGCTCATCTGAATCCCCTAGACTTTGAAGAGTCCTGTGAACTTCTGTCTGGTTAACTGCCCCCCTTGAGCAAAACACTAAGAAGTCGGGAATCGTTTTACGTCAAATTATCCGCAGCACTGCAGTTGATCTTGTTGGTTGGTCTCGCTACGATGTTCCTCCATGCGGACCTCTCTATGGTGAACAGGGTTCCTTTTGTTAATGCTGGTTGCCTCTCTGGCCAGATGTGCCACAGCACACTACACACCGCGTGGTGAGGCCGGAAATGACGTCGTTGAGCAGCTCAAGGAGAACATGTATCGGGTGGAATATCGGGCAAGCGCGTTTACCTCGCAGGAACAACTCGACTGCTATCTCCGTCGCCGTTGTGCAGAGTTGACGCTCCGTGATGGGCACGACTATTTCTACCTGGGTGGGCGATTGGACGTGCTGGCCAAAACTGCACCTGACACGAGAATGGATTAGAGAAACGCACATCACAATTCCTGACTCCTCAGAAAAAGATTTTTACATCACTGTACCGTTCCATTCTGACAAGAACGCCACATGCCCTTTCGCTTTGGCGTGTTTGACATAGGCCGAGCCAACAATTCATAGGCTCACTGGAATGCTTGCTCCGAATGTGAAGAGAAGGGAGACGATGCAGAACCTGTCTCGATGGCCGAAGCTGCTTGGGCTAACACTCATAGTACTGCTGGCCACAGGTTGTGGGACATCACCGCGACACGATTCTAACAATGCCATGATCTCGCTGACTGGGCAGAACCAGCCAGTCGACTATCTCAATAAAAAACTCATTGAGGTGTTCGGACCGCTACCTGCCATCGCGTCAACACCGTTTCTGAGTCTCGCCATCCTGACCGGAACGGCGATCTTGATGGAAGAGCCTGTGTTTGCAGACTCGGAACTGCGGCTGGTTCAGCAGATCCGACAGAATGCGTTGATTCTCCAGGCCAAACACTATGCAAGTTGGTGGATGTTCGGCACGCTCACTCTCCTCGCCGGACTCACCTGGCTTGCCAACTCCGGAAAACTTCGAGGAACCCTCGGGAAGTTCGTTCGTATTGCCGAGGATGTCGCCGTTGGCCTCATCTATCTCATGATCGGCGCGGACGCCTTGACACCGAACGGTCTGACGGCGTCCTCGCCGGAATGGCACCCAACGCGCGCACTAGCGACGATGTTCCCGGACTTCGAATCAAGCACAGCAATCCTGATTCTGGCCGCGCTCATCTCGCTGACCACACTGATGCTCATCAGATTAGCCCTGGATATCCTCATCTGGCTGAGCCCCATCCCATTCATCGATCTGATCTTCGAGACCTGTAAGGTCATATTCTCTCTGGCCTTCCTGGCGATCTACTTTTTGCTGAGCCCCCTCGCCGCGGCAATGCTCGGCCTCTTGCTCATAGTGCCTTGTTTTATGCTCCTGCCATGGGCGATTCGGTTGTTACATTTTGGCTATCGCATCGTGCTGTGTCCGATGCTTGCCCGATGGTCGCCTGCGTTCGTTCCTCAATTAATTGAGCCTGCATTGGCCCAGAGCGCCGGTGGTGCTGGAGTCACCCTGGCATGCCCTGCCTGGGTGTTAAAGGCGCGTGGTTTTAAGAAACGGGAAACTGTCGTACTCGCTTCCCTCTCGTCCGGGCAACGGACAATTCGCCCGATTCGTTCAACCCGGCGAGCGAGAACGCTCTATGGCATGAAAGAACTGGTCCTGCTGGGGCGAGCCCTAGCGTGGATTGAGCTGCGAGTAGTAAATGAAGAAGGTCAATTACTAGATCGCTACGCGCTCCCACTCTCGATGCTGAAGGACTTCGACCAGCTACTCCTCCTACTCGGCGCGACAGACAGTGGCGAGTTCGGAGCTATGAAGGCTCTCCGCACCATGGTCAAGTTACCGGAAAGCGTGTCGTCCTGAGACAACCAAATCTCACCAAGCGAGAAGACATTCCACCCATCCATGCAAGAGACCACGTGTCGGCAAGATAACGTTTAATGACCAACCGTGGAGAATATAAGGGGTTGGATTTCTTTTGATCTACTTACACGAATAAATAACGCATCATAGGACGAGGCCTGTGAGTATTATCTCGTTGACTCCCCTCCTATCCCACTAAATCTCCACCACTACGCCGATTTCAACGACCTGCTCGGCGGGAATGTGAAAGAAGGAACTTGCACGTTGGGAGTTGCGGCTGAGAAAGACGAAGAGCCGCTCTCGCCAGAGAGCCATCCCCGGTTTCGGCGTCGCGAGCGAATTCACACGGCTCAAGAAAAACGTGGCTCCTTCAAGATCCACCTCGAGTCCTTGCGACCGACATGTGGCAAGCAAGCGGGTAATATCCGGCGTCTCCATAAATCCATAGTGCACCACAACTCGCCTCACACCGGGCGCCAGAGGCTCAATACGCACATGATGACTGCCGGTGACGATCGGGACACGGACAGTCGTGGTGGTGAGAAAGACCAGTTCCTCATGGAGTACTTTATTGTGCCGCACATTCTGTACGAACGAAGGCGGCGTCAGGTCTGTGAATTGAGTTAAGTAGACGGCTGTCCCATGCACACGAGTCAACGGTTGTGCCAACACTTCCTTGAGATAGGCCGTCAGTTGCGGCATCTTACTCCAGAGGTGCTTCGCAACGAGCCGACGACCGCCATTCCATGTCCCCATCACGAGGAACAGCCCGGTGCCAAAGACGAGCGGCAACCAGCCACCGTGCGGAATCTTTAAGGCATTCGCACTGAAGAAGGAAAGATCGAGGGTCAAGAAGAACCCGGTGACGAGGGCCGCCAACGGCCAACTCCATTTCCATTGCCGCCGTACGACGACAAAAATCAGAAGTGTAGAAATCACCATCGTGCCGGCCACGGCGATGCCGTAGGCGGCGGCCAAGTTGCTGGAGGTGTGGAAGAACAAGACCAAACTGATGGTCCCGATCAGCATCAGGACATTCACAGCCGGCACATAGATTTGCCCGATCTGAGAAGCGGACGTGTACCGAATATTCATACGCGGCAGATAGCCTAACTGAATCGCCTGCTGCGTGAGAGAAAAGGCGCCGCTCAGCATCGCTTGCGACGCGATGATGGTTGCCATGGTCGCGAGCACCACCAACGGCAGAAGCAACCATCCAGGTGCCAGTAGGTAGAACGGATTTGCAATCGCGTCCGGCTGGCGGACCAACAACGCACCTTGCCCGAGATATTGCAGAACCAGTGACGGGAGCACCACGCTGTACCACCCGAGACGGATGGGGCCTCTGCCAAAGTGCCCCATGTCGGCATACAAGGCCTCAGCTCCGGTCACGACCAGGAACACGCTCCCCAATACGGCGAAGCCCTGCGTGGGATGAGCTCGCAGAAACTGCACGGCATGGTGGGGGCTAAAGGCCGTAAACACTTCGGGCGTCTGCGTGGCACTCCGGACTCCCAAGACCGCGAGCATGATGAACCAGAGCAACATAATCGGACCAAACCAGCTGCCGAGTCGTCCCGTTCCATGCGACTGAATCGCGAAGAAGCCGAACAAGACTGCGATAGCGATCGGCAACGTGTAGGGCTGATAGGCAGTTGTCTCGACTTCGATGCCTTCTACGGCGCTCAGGACTGAGATGGCCGGCGTGATGATTCCATCGCCGTAGACCAACGAGGCTCCGAGCAACCCAAGGGCAATCACCGGGCCAATCCTCAAGGGAAACGCGGACTCTTCCCGATGGCGCTGCCCCAAGGCCATCAATGCCAAAATCCCACCTTCACCTTGGTTATCGGCTTGCATGACAAAGAGCAAATACTTGACGGTGACGACCAAGAGTAATGCCCAAATGATCAGCGAGAGCAGCCCGACGATCGTCGGAAGGGTCACAGACAAACCATGTGAGGCGTGGAAACATTCCCGTAACGCGTAGAGGGGGCTGGTCCCGATGTCACCATACACGACACCAAGCGCTGCCAGCGCTAATCCGGTCGTCGATCGCTTGGATAGGTTACTCATGAGTATGAGGAAATATCTTGGCCTGAGAAGTCGAGCAACTCAGACGTTGAATACTGAGCATACTGCTCCGACCCTAATCGGCCGGAGAGGTTAGGACAAGCGGTAGAGACCGTTCGCTTTATATCCACAACTTCGTAGCGACATCGGGCATGAGAGGCATCCGATTGCTGCCTCTGGCCAACAGTCTGTCGTATATGGCCGTCAATTCCGACTTTCTTCCCTTCCTTCGTTGTTTGCGCTTCTTCTCTCCCCCTCACTACTTCCGCAGCCACCTCGTCCACTCGAAGCTCGAGTACGGACTGTCCTGAAAGATACGCAGAAACCGATCTGGAATCCCCTCGATCACCTCTCGGCACTCGTCCTCCTCAACCATGCTGACTACCGTCCTGCGCGCCGGTGTGCGATTGTGATTCCCAGCAATAACCGGGGTGCGCGTTTGTGGTTCGACTTCTAGGAACTGGAGAAGCTCTCCGATCCGCTCTTGGTCGTTCAGATCCGTGGGCGTGTGCAGCGTGAAGCATTTGCCCCTCTGACCAAAGCGCTCGAGAAACTGGATTGCCCGGTTCTCGATCTCAATCCACTGAATGAGATACCACTGAAAGCGTGTCAGGCTCTCCGTTTTGAAGAAGCCGAAGATCGGCTCAAGACCGGTGAGAGACCAACGAAAATACTTTCGACCGTCTCGGCCGTGATAGTGCCGGAGTGGCAGGTGCCAGCGCTCGATCAGCTGTTCTCGATTCGCCTCACTGCGGGCGACCTGGAGTGGGTTGCGCATCAGGTGTACCACAAACAGGTCAGGGAAAAATTGATGCGCGAGGTCCCAGTAGGACTTGAGAAAGGCATGGCTCGTCTCAATGTAGACTCGTGGCGAATACTGCTCAATCCGCCTGGCCTTCTTGTCGAGCAGTGCTTGGATGGCAACCGTATTGCCCAGCGCGTGGTCATAAATGGGTAGGCCAAACATCGTCGGGTTTCCCCAATCGATGTACGGCTCGTGAGTCACAACGCACCCTCGAGCGTTTCTTTGCAGGAGACCACACAAAAAGTTCGTTCCTGAACGGCCACTCGTGAGTGTGAACACCGTTCTCATTGTCGGTGTCTCAATAAGATGGTCTTGCTCTCATAGGTATCAGTCTGCTGTTTCACATTCTTCATATGATATATGGGGTACAGGTAATGCGCCTTATTGATCAATCGGCCACGAACTACATGCTGGCTGTATTCTGTTCAACCTAACAGGATGTCTGATATCCATGAGCCGAACAGTTTTTACGGAATTACCGAAGCTCCCTCTTATAGGGGATACCAGCTACCATAATTTCCCCTCACTTCACTATGACATTCAACGTAGACCGGCATGTCTCATCCCGGCTCGCCCTAACACCTTACAAGTTGATAGGCACTTCCTTCAGATACACGATGTGTGATCCGAGCTTATTCACTTGTCCTGCAGCGTCCATCATGGGATCTTCTGAATCACTCTGCCATACGGATACCTACGGCTCTGTCAGAGATTCGAAAGCCTCCTCTCAATACCCGACTTGCTTCAGCTTGTCTAAGAGCTTTTCTACACAACGCTCAGGCGTTTCTTTATCCGTCTCAAGGATGATTTCCGCGGCCAACGGTTCTTCATAAGGATCTGAGATGCCGGTAAAGTTCATGATCTCTCCGTCCAACGCTTTCCGATACAGGCCCTTCGTGTCTCTCCTGATGACAACGTCCAAGGGACACTTGCAATACACTTCAATAAAGTGGCCGATCTTCTCTCGAACCTCCTGACGAACCTCACGGTATGGGGAAATTGAAGCAGCAATAGCTACGATGCCGTTTCGCGACAATACCTCACACACAAAGGCAATGCGTTGAACGTTGCTCTTTCGATCTTCTTTTGAGAAGCCAAGATCTTTACACAAATTTGTGCGAACAAGATCACCATCCAGGACCTCCACCTTTTTCCCCAAGGCACGTAGTTCTGCCTCAACCAACCGTGCGAGCGTCGTCTTCCCCGCACCAGACAACCCCGTAAACCAAATCGTTACTCCTTGCCCCATCTGATGTCCTGATGTCATCCTTGCTTGCGGCGGTGTGTTTGAATGCGTATCACGATTGGAGCATACAATCGGTTCAGTCCCATCCAGGCGATCCGATTGTGGGCCCGTACCCACCACGCATCCCGAGGGTACCAGTTCGTAAAGTATGGCGGGACGGCAGGGTCAGGATTCAGGAGCAGCGCATTACAGACTGTGGCGAAAGGACGCCCTAACTGGTCGACAACCGCCCCACCGGGAAACGAGGCTTGATCGACGACCAGAGCCGTCACACCAGCCACACGGACCACGGTCGGTCCGACTTCTAAAACCGCATCAGCAGCGCGCACGTCGATCGCGAGGGTATGCTGGAGTGCTGCCCTGCCCCGAAGTACATCGAGCTTCTGAAACTCAGCCTGGTACTGATCAGCCGGGAAAACGGTCCCACCGAGAGGGGCACTCTCAAACCCGGCTGCCGCGATCGATGCAGGTAGGTTGCCCAACAGAAAGAATGTAACCCGATGCCCTCGGGCACGAGTAGTCTCAGCCAGACCCAACATCGCATTCACATGTCCGGAAGTATTCGGACAATCATACCGATGTGGTCCATGACCTACTCCTTCCTTGAATCGGTTCGAATAGCACCCATTGAGTGTAATGCACAGACCTGTGAGATCCCCCGAGTGCTCTCCGTATTCATACAGAGGACAAACCATACGCTATGAACATCGCTGATTCAATGTGTCAAGAGGATGACAGCAGGTGATGCCATAAATGCCAACGGTCTACGTGAACCAGTTGGTAGGGCACATCGGAAATCGTCAATCAGAAAAGGACCTTGCGCCAGTTCGCGAACACTGGCAAGCTCCCGCATGGTTCCTATAGAAACCTATGACATACCTCTGACAATGTCAACCTGGAGGGACCTGATACGTGCCAGTCTCCGAGGTG
>CAYSFU010000022.1:0-51196 GCA_964430555.1 uncultured Nitrospira sp.
GAAGCGAGGGCCGCAGTCGCCTAACCTGGTGTCCATCAAATCGGGGGAAGGTCAACAGGCCGCGTCACGCGTCAACCGGAGCGTCTCCACTTTAAACTCTTCCGTGTATCGCTGTCTGGTCTTAGTGGTCAGCTGTCCTCCGATTTCATCCTACTCCTCTTTAATACAGATATCTCTGAAGTCGAAGGATGGTCATTAGCTCGGGGAGGATCGGAGGTGGCACACTCATCCGATACCTCGATGGGGTGAGAAGAAACATCGAGGAGCGCATCCCTCACAAAACAGTTCCCGATGTTCAGTTCACTACACAACTTGAGATGCTGGCTCCAGGGAAGCTCCGACTGAGGACTCGTTCGTCATTACGGAGTTGTTCTTACTGGTACCAAAATTTGTAACGGGTTTGTGAATCGCTTTTGCCGCCGCCACAGACTGCGCGATCACAGGGATAACTTTTTCGAGTCCGTACTGTTTTAACTTGCGATAGAGAGTCGATCGGCTGACCTGAAGGTCACGAGCAATTCGACTCATGTTTCCACGATGAAGCATCAGTGCCTTCACCAGTAATTCCGTCTCGATCCGCTGATGGGCTGCTCGTAGAGAGCCCAGTACATCCGTGTCATGAAGAGTTTCACCGACCAGGTCAAGGTCGTGTCCTGAGATCTCCTCCCCTTCGCTCATCACGACAGCCCGTCGAACTCGATTACTTAATTCCCGCACATTGCCCGGCCACGAGTGTGCCCGCAGTGCGTCGATGGCCTGAACTGAAAATCCACGGATCGACTTGCGCGTCGTCGCGACTGTTTGCTGCAGAAACACCAACGCCATCAGCAATGCATCTTCCCCTCGATCTCGAAGCGGGGGAAGATGAATATGCAAGACTCCCAGCCGGTAATAGAGGTCTTCCCTAAATCGATTCTGATCTATCGCTGCTTTCAGATCGACATTGGTCGCCGCGATCACCCGCGTATCAACATGGAGCGTCTGCTGTCCCCCAACTCGCTCAAAAGTTCCCTCCTGGAGGAATCTGAGCAGTTTAACCTGTAGGGAAGGAAGAAGATCTCCGACCTCATCAAGAAACAAAGTTCCGCCTCCAGCAGCTTCGAGCTTACCTTTTTTTTGTTGTACCGCTCCGGTAAAAGCCCCTCGTTCATGGCCAAACAATTCAGACTCCAGTAAATTTTCCGGAATGGCAGCACAATTGATCGGCACAAATGGTCCCCGTTTCCGAACACTCCGTGCGTGAATGGCCTGAGCGGTCAGTTCCTTACCTGTCCCGGTTTCGCCGGTCACCAATACCGGCATCTCAGTCGTTGCAACCTTTGCAATCTTGTCGAAGATCGCGCAAATAGCCGGGCTCGCACCAACCATGTCATTCACAATTCATTCCTCTCTTCCAGGCATCCTATCGGATCTATGGTCCGTCCGTTTCGTGAAACGGTTCTGCAGCAATATCCGTAACGAATCCGTCGAACCGTAGCTGGAATCCGTAAAACTGTAGCTCTATTGACCTGATCAGAACATGAGGGTTCTAAAACGAACATGTTGAGTGTCACTCTCTGCGAACATGACTGCCAACTTTCAGTATTACATTTTCTCCAGTCGCAAGAATCCTGGAAACAGATTCGTTCGCCATCTTATAATGCATGCATTGTTCTCCACGTCACCGCTTGACTCTCAAGGAAGCCGCCTGTGCAGAGCATTGTTGGATACGAAAGCCTTTACTCGGAATCAAAGCACTACTTCTCTATCAACTGATTACGACCAGATTGTGAAGCCATGTACATCAAGCACGAGTGCGACGTTCAGCCTTATCTCATAGCGCAATTTGCGCAGAGTGGCTCTAGCCAGGAAGTGTGGATGACTGGTATTCCATTGAGCACTTGAAGCTCATTTGCTGCTAATGACAGGCATCTCACCAGAAGAGAGCATCTGAACGTTATCATTACTTCTAGTTCGGCGTTCCAGAAGTTCTTTAACCTTCCGTGCTTGGTAAGTCCGTTGAGCCAGGAACGCAAACCAACTAAAAAGACTTACTATTCGACAAGCGCAGGACGACCGCTCAATATCAACGTAGAAAAAATGATTACACGTGATAAAACTACTAGACTTATAGCAGGTATACCCACGCGACTTGTGTGCCTTCGGATCTCTTTCCACAAGTCATTGTGAGTGGCTTGGAGACTATTTTGTGCCATGTTCTAAATACTCCAAGCGGATGAACGATTTCCCAGAAGAAGCTCCATGGTTTTATGAATTTCCTCACCACAAACAATCAGCTTCTGCCATACGTACATCCTTTGCTCTCGTTGCTGAAAGCTTAAGCAAAAAGAATGCTCGTTGCCATCAACAGGTGTGTGCTCGATGATTTATTAGGTTTTATCTATAGAAGGTTAATATAGTTCGAATACCAAATGGGAAGGGATAGGTCAGGCTGTATCTAAATAGATCCATCTAGCCTGAATCTAAAAAGATTCACATTATGCTCGCAACGAGGCCAAGTAGCTGCCCGTAGATTCCCTCACCTTTATAGGCGGAGCCCTCGTGCTGAAATAGATCATAGATTCGAATGAGTCTGCTCCGAGTTTTTTTAGAACATCAAGTTCCGATTTTCCGTGTGCACTTCATATCGTGAGTATTTATCAATAGACTCTTTATTAAAATACATGTGGGTAGATCACTGCGAACAGACAAAGCTAACTTAGAATCATGCGTAGGGCAGTTTGCCGGAATACAAACTACAGACAGGGAGAATACGCGTTGGATCGTATCCACATGGATTCACTCCGATCACCGGGCTCAATGAGGATGAAGATCTCATGGCTTCATCATGACGATGAGAAACGCTGGAGCGCTCACGCGATCAACTATGATACTCTTCCCTGTTCCGGTCCAGGCAGGGCATACTCCTAGCTCTTGTGATCGGTGAAGACCCGTTACCTCAGTCCCCTGTAGCGATTTGGAGGAGGCAATGTTCGACTGGCTGACGAATCCTGAAATGTGGATTGCATTAGCGACGCTTGCAGCGCTTGAAATTGTCTTGGGCATCGACAACATCATTTTCATCTCAGTCCTCGTCGCACGTCTCCCCAAACACCAGCGCGACCTTGCCCGACGCCTCGGGTTAGGGTTGGCCATGATTGCGAGGCTGGGACTGCTGTTCTCGATTTCACTCATGATGAGTCTGACGGCTCCTTTGGTCACCGTACTGAATCAGGCAATCTCCGGTCGGGACGTGATTCTTATCGTTGGAGGCCTCTTTCTCCTCGCCAAAGCGACTCATGAGATTCACAACAGTCTCGAAGGAGAGATCGATGAATCCAGTCCCTCAGCTCCCACCAGTTTAGGAATGATGCTGTTGCAGATCACGGCCCTGGACATCGTCTTCTCTCTAGATTCGGTCATTACCGCTGTTGGCTTAGTCAATAATGTCACAGTCATGGCGACGGCCATCATTCTGGCGGTCTTGGTCATGATGCTGGCGGCCCGTCCCATCGGCGATTTTGTCGATACCCATCCGACGATCAAAATCTTGGCTCTGTCCTTCCTCATTCTCGTCGGGGTAACCCTCATGGTTGAGGGTTTTGACGTGCATGTGCCCAAAGGCTATATCTACTTCGCCATGGCGTTTTCTATGGCGGTGGAGATGATCAATCTTCGAATCCGTGCCCGCCATACACCACCAGTAAAGCTGCATCATCGATATTCAGGCGAGCAACGTCAGGCAGTCAAAGAGGACCGTTGATATCGGCGTGCGTCTGATGCCCATTCATTCTGAACTTGGAGTGCGTACCGAGAGCGGTGGTGCGATGTGTTCCAGCGATTGTCCCTCTGCCTTCACGCCAAAGCACAATTCGATTACCGCTCCGATCAGCATCATGCCGCCTCCGAGCAGATAACCATAGAAGACACTGGTCACTGACGTTTCGATGAGCATGCCATAGAGCCATGGTGCAGCCACACCGGCTCCCTGAGCAACGACAAAGAAAAAGGCGATCGCCATCGCCCGGATCTCCATCGGGAAGATTTCACTGACCGTCAGATAGGCCGCACTCGCTCCTGCTGAGGCAAAAAAGAAAATCGCCGACCACAGCACCATATGACTGACCAGTGTCAACGAGCCGATCCAGAAAAGATACCCTGAAACACACAGGAGCACGCCCGCCAGGCCGTAGGTCAGACTGATCATTGGTTTTCGACCGACCGTATCGAACAACCGCCCCAACAGAAGCGGGCCTAAAAAATTTCCGATCGCAAACGGCAAGATGTAGAGGCCGATCGCACTGCTAAGAACGTCGTAATATTTCGTGAGCAGAAGCGGGTACGTAAACGACACGGCATTGTACATAAAAGATTGCGTGACCATCAGCCCAATACCCAAGACCGTGCGTTGAGGATACGACTGAAAGAGCTCTCGAGCGACCGTCGCAATCGTCGCAGGAGGCTGACGATGTATCGCCATCGTCCCTTGTGGATCCGGCAATGGTTGTCCGATATCCTGTGCAACCTCACGTTCAACCTGCGAGACAACACGTTCCGCCTCCTGAACGCGATCGTGCGTCATAAGCCACCGAGGGCTTTCAGGAACCACGCGCCGAACAAGAATGATGGCGATACCGAGCACGGCGCCGAATATGAAGCACAGTCGCCAGCCGATGGATTCAGAGAAAATGGCCGGATTCAGCAACAGCAGCGTCAATAACCCGCCGGCAGCCGACCCAAGCCACCAGGTTCCATTGATCGCCAAATCGGTGTGTCCTCGATTTCTAGCTGGAATTAATTCGTCGATGGCTGAGTTAATGGCCGCGTACTCTCCGCCGATTCCCGCTCCGGTCAAAAAGCGAAAAAACATGAAGCTGAACAGATCCCATGAAAACGCGGTCAGGACCGTCGCCAGAAGATAGAGTGCCAAGGTGATCATGAACCATTTTTTTCGTCCTTGGCGATCCGTGAGATAGGAAAACAGAAGAGCGCCGACTACGGAACCAGCCAAATAGGCGGAGGCCGTGAGTCCGACTTCTGCATGGGTCAGATGCAGCGTGCTCGGATGGGTCAGCATCGGGCCAAGCGAGGCCACAATGGACACTTCAAGGCCATCGAGCAGCCAGGTGACCCCCAATGCTCCGACGACTCGCCAATGCCAGCGCGACCAAGGCAATCGGTCTAGCCGTTGAGGGATATTGGTCGTAATTGGAATGGTGGACCCGGCGGACATGCGACCATAGTAACACAATGATAGAGACAGCGAGCGGCAATCGAGAGTGAGAGAGGTGAGGATTTACGCCGAGTCCCGAAACCCTTCGATAGGCTTACCATTCTGAATAGAGACGACGGTCCGGCGCACAGAGTTCCGAGGCCTTGAGGCGTATTTGTAGGGTACGTCGAACACGTGAGTGGCGGCTCGCCGGTTTCAGACTTGTCGCAACAGCGGATCGACGATGATGACACATGCGTCATGCATCAGGCGGACTCATCTTCTGGTTCTTGAATGGGGCCTGCCCATTCACCGTGAGCCAGCGAGACTTCTTGGAATCCGCCATCAGGCCATTGAAACTGTCCGGCTTCATCGACAAGAACGATAAAGGCATCAGCCTCATGAGCCTTCCCACGAAACCAATACCAGCCTGGCTGGGTTGGTTTATCAACGTTCCAACGATACATCAACATCGGTCGTTCCTCACAGAATCGGGGGTTCCCATTCCTCGGCACTGTTGCATTCTGGTACAGTGTGCGAGTGTATAGATGACCGTATCACGTCATGTCGAGACTTCCAATAGAAGAAATCCTCCCCGAGATTCACCGAGCGCTGGCTACTGGTCGGAATGCGCTTCTCAGTGCTCCTCCCGGATCAGGAAAGACGACACGCGTCCCATTGGCACTGCTTGATACAGACTGGCTATCAGGCAAAAAACTATTGCTGCTGGAACCACGACGCCTTGCGGCACGAGCCGCTGCCCGCTATATGGCGGAACGGCGGCAGGAGCGCATCGGAGAAACCGTCGGCTATCGCATGCGGCTCGACACAAAAATTGGGCCGAACACGAGACTCGAGGTCGTGACCGAGGGTGTACTGACCAAGCTGTTGCAACAGGATCCGTCACTGGAATCCTATGGAGTCGTGATATTCGACGAATTTCATGAGCGCAGCATGCACGCTGATCTAGGTCTCACCCTGTGTCGTGAAACGCAACGACTCTTCCGCCCTGACCTTCGCCTGCTGATCATGTCCGCCACACTCGACTGTGGCCCGATCGGCACACTTCTCGACCAAGCGCCGCTCATCACGTGCCACGGCTACATGTTTCCCGTCGAGATACGATACCTGGATCAGCCATTCAGCGGGCGACTCGATACGGCAATCACCCAGCTGATCCGACACTCACTCGCAACGGATCATGGCAGCTTGTTGGTCTTTCTCCCTGGGATGGCAGAGATCCGTCGGATCGAACGCATGTTGCTTGACGCCAAGCTTGGTCCCTCTGTGCGGATTGCTCCGTTGCATGGCGATTTGCCGCTCGAAAAGCAGGATGCCGCCATTCGCCCCTCGGCACCGGGAACTCGAAAGATCGTGCTCGCTACCTCCATTGCAGAAACAAGTTTGACGATTGAAGGCGTACGAGTGGTTATTGACGCCGGTCGACTCCGACAACCTCGCTTCGATCCACGTTCCGGTCTGACACGATTAGAAACCATTCGTGTCACACAAGATTCAGCAGAGCAACGCCGTGGTCGAGCCGGTCGATTAGAACCGGGGCTGTGCTACCGGCTCTGGACAGAACGAGAACAAACCACACTGACGGCTCACCGTCCTCCGGAAATACTCGAAGCCGATTTGGCACCGCTGCTGCTCGACCTGGCTCAGTGGGGCACTCAGGATCCCCTAGGCTTGTCGTGGCTGACGCCTCCGCCAGCTGCAGCAATCGCACAGGCCAAGGATCTCCTCGTACGACTCGGGGCATTCACATCCGATGGACACTTGACCGATCATGGCCGGCACATGACCGAACTGCCTGTACACCCTCGCCTCGCGCATATGTTGCTGGAAGCCGTCCCGCGTGGACTTGCCGACCAGGCTTGTGAATTAGCCGCGTTGTTGAGCGAGCGCGATATTCTCCATGGTCCACGAGACCTGCACACAGTCGATCTGCGGATCAGACTTGATGCTTTGCGAGGAGACGATGAGGCCACATCCGGCCTGACGGTAGATCGCGCTGCCGTGCAACGGCTGAAACAGACCGTTGAACTTTGGAAGCGGCAACTTGCCGGACTCTTTGGTCGAGTACAGCAGACCGGCCATCTCGACCTGTCTCAGAACGCCGGACTCCTCCTCGCGCTTGCCTACTCTGACCGAATCGCAAAACGACAGTCCGGTGATGAGCCTCGCTACCTGCTCACCAATGGACGCGGGGCTCGATTCATACGGCCGGACTCCTTGAGCAAGGAACCCTTTCTCGTCATAGCCGACATGGATGGAGCCATGCAGTGGGCAGGAATCAATCTGGCGGCTCCCGTCGCCATCGAAGACATTGAATCATTGTATCGTAACCAATTTATCGAAGAGCAATCAGTGGTCTGGGACGAACGGCTGAGAGCGGTGCGAGCCTCTCGACGCTGCCGGCTTGGGGCGGTGGTCCTGACAGAAGACGCACTGTCACATCCGGAGCTGCATTTATGCACAGCTGCCCTGGTGAACGGGATTCGTCAAGCCGGTTTGCATATTCTTTCCTTGTCCCCTGAGTTGCAGCAGTGGCGAGCTCGTGTTGCATGGCTCAAACACATTGCAGAACCGGACGCGACATGGCCCGATTTGTCCGATGACGCACTCGAAAACAATCTTGATACCTGGCTCGGCCCCTACCTCACCGGTATCACCACGCTCGATCGAGTGACACGATTGGATCTGACGCCGCCGCTCCATGCCTTGCTCACCCACGAGCAACATCGGCTACTGGACCGGTTGGCTCCGACCCATATCACCGTGCCGAGCGGCTCCAGGCTCCGCATCGACTACCATCACACCAATCAACCGGTCCTCGCGGTGCGACTCCAAGAAATGTTCGGTTGCCAAGAAACCCCACGGGTGGCAGGCGGAAAGATTCCAGTCCTGTTGCATCTCCTCTCTCCCGCAAAGCGACCGATGCAGGTCACACAAGATCTCGGCGGTTTTTGGAAACGAGGATATCAGGATGTTCGAAGAGAATTACGAGGACGGTATCCTAAGCACCATTGGCCTGAAAATCCACTGAGCGCCCCACCAACCGCGAAGGCAAAACGACCGGGCTCACGCAAGCCTGCATAAACAGACCTTCGCAGGAAAGCACGAGATGTCCTGTTGGAATACGGCTATCCTCGGTTTCGCGTTTCTTCCCAGATGCGGAATGCCGAAAGATCTTGCGCCATGCCATGCAACACCAAGGCAAGGACCGCCGCATCATCGAGGAACCCGATGCCAGGAATAAAATCCGGCACAACATCCATCGGGATTACCACATAGAGAATCGCCACGGCTAGCGAGGCGAGTGTGCGCACGGAGAGACCTGGATACCTGCCGGCCTTCCACGCCTTGAGCAGTCGAAACAACAAGGGAAGGTCCGACTTGAGACGACCGATCATGCGCAAGTTTTCAAAGAACCTTGTCGACATCTTCATCTTCTCCTCCGCAAGATCACGATGCTGTCTCGCTGCGAAACAATCCCATTCAGCATACCAAGAGTCGACACATTTAGGAAGTCTCGAAACCGCGATACGAACGTTCCGTCGTCAACGTACGGAGACAATCTGGACCTATGACACATTCAGTCATACAGGTCCTGAAGAAGACTGCGCCCCCCGCCAGACAGCGGCTCGGTAGAGAAGAAATCCCACCACGGCCACTACCCCAAGGCCTGGCCATCCGTCAAATGGAGGAACGGAAAAGCCTTGAAACAAGTCCGCATTGAAGCCAGACCAGACGGCGGAGAGTGCCAACGGCATTGCCAGCAGAATACCCATCAACGCCTCGCCGGTGATGAGTCCAGCGGCAAACAGCAAGCCCCGCTGTGTGGAATGACGACTCTCCCTCGTAGCTCCCTTGGCCAGGGCAGCGATCAGGCCACCTAGGACAATAGCTGCCGAGAGCTTCAGCGGCAAATAGATTCCTAGCGACACGGCCAGTACAGGAAACCGCACGGCACTTCCGCGGGATTCTTGCCGCCGATCCAACACAATCACAAAGGCGCCGATCACGGCCCCAAGTCCGACAAGATGCCATGGTAGCCCAGCGCCGAAGACGCTACGCGTCAAGCTGGCCATCAATGTCGCCTGGGGTGCACTCAATGGATGGGGATGACTCGCTGTTGCTTCTCCAATTCCGTACTGTGCTTGAAGCAGCGACAGGACTGGGACAAGAATGACGGCACCGGTCACAACCCCGATCACCTGCATCACTTGCTGCTTCCAAGGCGTTGCCCCGATCAAGTGGCCGGTCTTCAAATCTTGTAGATTATCTCCGCCCATAGCCGCCGCACAGCAGACAACGGCTCCGATCACCAATGCTGCAGCAGGTCCTGCTGGATGCCCGACTCCAAGAAATAAGACGAGCAGCAGCGCGGCCAGCATAATTGTGGCAATGGTCACGCCAGACACAGGATTGCTGGAACTGCCTACCAGCCCCGCCATATAGGCCGCCACTGAGGAAAAAAGAAATGCCGCCAGTGCCATCACGGTGGTCATAAGTAGTCCGATGGGAACACTCTCCACTACTGCGATGTAAATCCAGGCCATGGGAATCAATGAGAGCCCGAAAGGAACCAGGATCCACATGAGCGGCGCATCCTGCTCCGTCCGTACCATGCGTCCGTCTGTGTGCAAGGCTCTGCTCACCCGATAGTGTTCTCGTAATGTCCGGAGGCTATGCCAGACCGGCTCGCGCAGTTTCGTCAACGTCCACAAACCGCCGATCAGCATCGCACCGATGCCGACATACCGGATCTGACCGCTCCAGATCGCGATCGCGGCGTGCAGTCCTGATAGATCAGACGGCAGTCCATTGACCAATCCATAGGCCGGCATCAAGAGTACCCACCCAATCACACCTCCCAAGAAAACGACCAACGCCGTGTGCAATCCAATGATGAAACCCACGGCGATCAGCGCCGGCGAGAGATTGAGCCCTGCGTACAGAACCGTCCGCCCGATCGCGAGAGCTCCTTCCAACGACTCGGCCCACAAGCGCAGGCCACTCTCGCCAAACTTCACAAGACCACCGAGCAGAGCAGCCGAGATCAAAGTTCGAAACTCTCCGGATCGATCACGCGCCTCTGCTCTATCGTGGTCGGTTGCGGCGATCTTCAACACTTCTGCGGTCGCCACTCCTTCGGGAAACCGCAAGCGTGCGGTGACAATCAAGGCTCGTCTCAAGGGAATGGTAAAGAGCACCCCGAGCACCCCCCCGACCGTCGCAATGAGGACGGTCTCCCAATAATTGAACTCCGTCCAGTACCCCACCAAGAGAAGCGCTGGAACGGTGAAGATCACACCGGCTGCCAGCGCTTCTCCCGATGACGCCGCCGTTTGAACGATGTTGTGTTCGAGGATATTCGAGTCGCGAAACAGCCGCAGTATTGCCATGGAAGCGACAGCCGCCGGAATAGAGGCGGACACCGTCATGCCCGCAAAGAGTCCCAGATAGGCATTGGCAGCAGCCAGAACCGCGGCAAGCATGATGGACAGGATCACGGCTTTGACCGTAATCTCAGGAACTCTGACTGCGGCAGGGACAAGAGGAGGAGGATCTTTCATGGCCAGATCGACGGATGATGCGGGTTTCATAGCCATGTCAATGGTTGAGGCCGAAGGGCCTGCGAAGGTTTGCCTGCCGGTGTGATGGTGTCAATCGTTTGGTCTCACTACACGATCGACACCTTAGTCACAACCAGTTTCGGAGAATCGCGATGGTTCCGTTAATCGTGAAAAATTCGCACAGACACTTTTCGCCCCTTGATCCGCGCACGACTGAGTAGTTGAATAATACGTGGTGCCAGGGACTCCGGAACATCGACAATTGAAAAACGCTCTTCAATTTCGATGGCACCGATCATGGAGGAATTGATCTTCGCCTCATTTGCGATGGCGCCAACGAGATCTCCCGGTCGAATGCCCGCTGTTTGTCCCGCCCCCACGTAGACACGTGCCATCCCGGCTGAACGTCCTGTGTCGACAGTCCTTCCAAGAGGCCGACGCTCGGCCCCCACCATGCTGCGCTGTGAGCGACTGCCGCTGCGTGCCCCATCCTGCATGGGCCTTCGACTATCAGGTGGCCTGACTGGATTGCTCGGGATCTCCTGTTCCTCACGTTCCCCACCCTGAGCACGAACAAGCAATTTGAGCGCGGCAGCAGCCACGTCGATCGGAGAATGGGAAGACAATCGATGCACGAGTTGTCTGCAGACCTCCAACTCCCCCTGTTGCAACGCCTCACCCACGGCCGCCTGGATGCGATCTAACTGTTTGGCTCGAAGATCCGCGATCGAAGGGATGGGGAGCACTGTGACACGAGCTTTCGTATGTTGTTCAATCGAACGCAACAACCGCTGCTCTCGTGGATCAAGAATAGTGATGGCCGTGCCCTCCCGACCGGCTCGGCCTGTCCGGCCGATGCGATGCACATAGACTTCAGCAGAGGCCGGCAGATCATAATTGATCACATGTGAGACATGCGGAATATCCAGGCCGCGTGCGGCGACATCGGTGGCCACGAGTAGCGATGCTTGGCCGGCCTTGAACGTCTGCATGACTCGGTCACGCTGTCCCTGACTCATCCCGCCATGAATGGCCTCGGCCCGTTGCCCTCGGGCGATCAGCATGGTCGTCACGTCATCCACTTCCAACCTCGTTCGACAAAAGACCAGAGCCGATTTGGCATCGGCCATCTCGATCACTCGAGCAAGTGCCGCCGCTCGATGCGGTCGCGTCACGACATAGGCGGTTTGCTGCACACGGGGGGTTGTTCCCGCCTTGACCGGTTCCTTGGCGATGGTCACTTCGACTGGATTACGGAGGTGTCGGTGGGCGATCGACCGAATTCTCGGAGGCATCGTCGCTGAGAACAACGCGGTCTGTCTGGTTTTCGGTGTTTGGTCTAAAATCGCATCCAGATCATCGGCAAACCCCATATCGAGCATCTCATCGGCTTCATCCAACACAACGAGTTTCACCGCCTGTAGGCGCAACGTCCCACGGCGGAGATGATCGAGCGCGCGCCCTGGCGTGGCCACGATGACATCGACTCCCCGCTTCAGCGCATACAATTGCGGCCCGAAGGGCTGTCCGCCGTACAGCGTGAGCACACTCGTTCGCAGTTCCTTCCCGTACCGTTGTACGGCTTCCCCGACTTGGATGGCTAACTCGCGAGTCGGAACGAGAACGAGAGCTGCGGGACGTCCTGCGATCTCATGCCCGATGAGCTGCAAGAGCGGCAAGGCAAACGCCGCCGTCTTGCCCGTGCCGGTGGCCGCTTGCCCAAGAAGATCGCGTCCGGCAAGGAGCGGTGGAATGGCCTCCCGTTGGATCGGGGTGGGTTCTTCATAGCCGAGCGTTTCCAGTGTCGTGAGAAGCGGTGCTTCAAGCCCGAGTGATGCAAACCCTGGTGAGAAGCCCGTGGCATTCGGGCCGGTGGACGTTGACGATTGGTTCTGTTTCATACGGATGCTGAGACCTTTCATGCTGAACATTGGCCGAAAATCGCCGAATGGAAATAGGAATCATACTTTGGACGCAGATGGTACGTGGAAGAGGAGGGTCAGCGCAAGACGCGTTGACAGAAGATACCGGATGACCTCGAAACGGAATCTACACGAGGGGGTCGTCTCAGAGCACGTCCATCACACAAGGCTTATACCAGGCGTACTGTGTGTCAAGTGGTGTTCACATCAGGAGAAACCGTGAAGAGCATGGGGATCATGCTGCATGACCAGGATTCCACTCTCTTCTCCATTCAAAAGAGGTACGCTGGGTGGAACGGCTAGGCTACTCAACCCAGCGTGTCTCCTCCGGATTTCAACAAGTCGCCGTATCAGAAGATACAGGCCTATTCGCCATTGTTACACTCGGCTCAGCGACGTTCGGCGCATCGCGACGGCATGCACCGGAACCAGACGTTCATCCGCCGGGATCAAGAATATCAGTTGAGCCAGTGCTCGGTACCTTGCTTCCAATGCGCGACATCGACTCACAAATCGACTGGCGGACAAACGTGGGAAATAGTCGCGATGTTTCTCGTAAAAGAGCGCCCGGCGTCCCCAGCGTTCGGCTTTAAACAGGCACAAGCGAGTCACTAATTCTAACAGATGGTTCGGTGACAACCGCCTAGGCTCTTGCTTCAATGCAGTGGGCGGAACAGATGGAGTAATCGTCAGTCCCTTCATTACATCCTTCATGGCATATCCTCCTTGTGCGATAAACCGTCACCACGATGTCGTGCACTGGATCTTCAATGCTCCACGTGCCCGCAGGCTTGGCTTATCTTCGTGATATGGTATAAGCCCTGAACATGAAGAGACCATTAGAACAAGATGAAATCTTGTTCATAAAGCACGGAAAGAAGAAGGCCGTAGAGTCCTGAGGGAGAAATTGGCAACACAGATGAGGTCACGAGTCGATACAGACACAGCCCTGAAGGGATTCAGTCGCCATGCAGAACGCCACGAACTGCGACTTGACTATCGTGGCGAGAACATCTCACTTTCCTGCGCACCGGAGAACAGGACCTATACGCGAATAGGCACACTATCACACCGACCTTCTTGACGGGATGGATGAGGGACAGGGACAGCTAGCCGCTAAAAGCCGCCGCGGCTTCCTCTTCCGTGTTACACAGTTCAATGGTGCTTCCATACACACGGTTCAGGAGATGAAATCCACTGGCCTCAAGCGCTTCCTTGACCATTCCTTTTGCGGCAGCGACTTTCATCTGCCCTTGCACAGTGCTCAGCTCCTTTGAGGCCAGAATGAGGACTCGAATCCCTCCACTGCTGATATAATCGACATCGGCCAAGTTCAGAACGATTTTTTTTGCACCCTGATCCAATATCTTCTTGATCTCCTTATTTCCCTGTTCGGCAGTGGTGGCAGACAAGCTACCGTGCACTTTCACGAAAGTAATGCCCTCACTTTCACGAGACGTCACGGTCAATGTATGTCTGGTTCCTTGGTCCATCATCTCCTCCTTACCTATTGAACATTACGCATGCGGTCCAAGTTGCGATCTGAGGTGCCCATGATAGCAGCGATACGCCTCCGGTTCCACCGATACAGACGACCGCCAAGGTAAGGAGAACCTCTCGCATCAGTATGACGCTCCCTCTCGGAGTGTTGACTGCGCATCTTCTACGGTAGAGGTATGGAGGCTTATGATCAATGCCCCACTGAGTTGGAGAACCATTCGAACCTGCTCGTTTCCCCCAGAGAGCACGAGTTTCCCACCTAGTCCGGTCATGACCATGACAGATTTCAAGATCACCCGCAATCCGATCGAGGAAATATAGGAGAGATGGGAAAGGTCCAGCACGATCCGACGTTCGCCACCTGCAATGTGATCCATCAGAACCCGTTCGATCTCCGGAGCGCTGTTCGTGTCAAAGCGATTCTTCGGCGTCACGACCACCACAGAACCGCGCCGGTCTGATTCGACATGGGATCTCACGTCAATGGGCTCGTGATGGAGCGGTGGCGGCTGCGTCTCGACAGCACGTGTGCTGATAGGCTGAGTAGCACGACTCTCAGGGGGAGCCCCCTCGGAAACCAGTTTTTTCTTCACCGTCAACACATTGCGGCCCACATCACGGTGGTATGTCACCTCGTCGAACATAGAGCGAATCAGATGAATGCCCAACCCGCCGATTTCTCGTTCATGCAGCAACAACGAAAGATCCGGAGGAGCGACGCTTAAAGGGTTAAAGGGTATCCCATCATCCATAATAGTCAGCACAACGGATCCGTCCCGTACATCGCCTTCTACGTAAATCTGATGCTCCGTCTGATCGTGAGGGAACGCATACTGCACCACATTATTGAGCAGATCATCCAGCGCCATATTGAGCGTGGGAATCAACGGTTTGGCACGCTCCCATTGCGCGACATACCTCTCAAACGCAACCTGTAGGACTGGAATGGCTTCCAACTGGTTGAACATCGTTTGTCGAAAGACCCGCGTCACGACATCGGACGGCGCCATGCCATGATATCGTAATCCCAGCATGGTGATATCGTCCGCCTGTGGAGCATCACGGGCAAAGGCTTTCACCGCCTGCATCACCTCTCCTAGACGATCCACTACGGTTACAGCGCGTGATTGTTCGAGTACCGCCTTCAGTCGATCCTTGCCGAATAGCTCGCGCCTCCTATTGTCGGCTTCGGTAACTCCATCGGTGTAGAGAAAGAGTTCATCCCCCGGCTCCAATCGGATGGTGCTCTCCTTGAACGCAATGCCAGCCATGGGACCAACCAAAGGCCCATCTTGAACCGTCAACCAGTCAAACGTTCCATTCCTTCGCTTCAACAAGGGTGGATTATGGCCGGCATTCGTCGTCACCAGCGTCCCGTCTCGGAGATTCAAGATGCCGAGATATAACGTGACGAACATACAGCTGTCGTTCTCGGCACTTAAGGCATCGTTCACATGGGTCACGATACTGGCCGGCGAGGGATCAGAGGCCGCTCTGGTTTTCACCATGATCTTGGTCATGGCCATGAACAGCGCAGCAGGCACTCCGTTGCCCGATACATCACCGATCACGAAACACAGCCGATGCTGATCGACCAGAAAGAAATCGTAGAGATCGCCGCCGATCTCCAAGGCCGGTTCGAGCACGGCATACAGCTCCAGTTCCTTTCTATCCGGAAAGGCCGGGAATATGCGCGGGAGCATGCTCTGTTGAATATCGCGGCCGACATTCAACTCTTCCTGCATGCGAGTTTTTGCGGCCTCGACCAACGCCAACGAATCTGCCAATCGTGCCTTGGCATCCTCGGCAGCTTGTTCGGCATTTTTCAACGCCGTAATGTCCGTGGCAATAAAGACGATCCCGCCATCGTGCGTCTTCCGCTCATTGATTTGAAGCCACTCTCCACTGGACCGATATTGAATGTATGGGGCACCTGGATTGCGATGCATGTCGAGACGCCATCGCATCCAGGAGTCGACATTGCCGATCGCGGCCGGGACATCGCCGCGTTCGGCAGTCCGGCGAACGATCGACTCAAATACGTCGCCGGATTGAATCTGCATTCCAGCTCCGGACATCACGTCGCGATATTTACGATTACAAATGACCAGACGATCATCCGCATCGTAGAGCGCAAACCATTGCGGCACGCTCTCAATGGCTTCGATCAGCCGCGCATGACTGGCGCGAGCCAATCTGGATGCCTTGGTGACTTGCCGATCGATAATGGCTAACAGAGTCGAAAGCGATACGGCGACGACCGCGAGCAGATCAACGTCGATTGTCGGTGGGTGAATGCCGGCCGCGGTGTCCATTAACCCGTACATCGGGATCAACGCGATGAGATGAGTCCCGGCAAGGGCGACACCCATGGCGGTCGACTTTTCCGTCACCCGCCAACCACCATAGGTGATATTCCATCCTCCAATTACGAGAACAATGACACTGAGGAGGACGATTCCGATGATCGAACACACAAAGAGAAGCAGGATAGGCTGAACATCGATCGGCTGGTGCACGGCCATTGCACTGGTCACGTGCGTGAGACTCATGCAGGCCCCCATCAGCATGCCCCCTGAGACAAGCCGCATCCACCCTGCGACGTGACTGCTGATCACATACACCGCGATGGCTCCGGTTGCCCCTGCGGAAAGGAGCGAGAACATGGCAAGCCCTGTATCTTCAGTTGCCGATACGGGTGGACAAAAGGCGAGGTTCCCGATGAAATGCATGGCCCAGATCTCAAGGCCGGCCGCGACGGCTCCTATCAGCAACCACCGGGCAGTGGCCTGCCCTTGATCGGGGGCGCGCATCCGCTCGGCAATGCCCAGGATAACGTAGGAGGCTGCCCCCCCGAGTAACATCGAACAGACCGCGAGCAGCGGATCACAGATTCCCAACATGGTGAAACTCCAATCTGACCAGTGTGGTCATACAGGAAGAGGACACCTCTGTGTCGTGCCATCACGCTCGCTGTTAGCGCACGAGTTGATTGAGCCGTTCCCATCGTGGAGCGTGTGTGTCAGGATCGACTGACCAGTAGACGAAGAGCACTCGTCCCAGAAGATGTTCCTTGTTGATCGGCCCCAAGAAGCGGCTATCTAAACTTTCCTCACGGTTATCACCCATGAGGAAATAGGTCTCCAGTGGCACGGTGATCGGTGAGAGGTGATCGCGGACGTTCCCAGCCATACTCGAGCGATCGGAATGGCGCACATAGAGTTCCGACAAAGCCTCACCGTTCACGTATACGACCTGATTGCGAATTGCGATCTCGTCACCGGGAAGTCCGATCACGCGATGGAGAAACCGTTTCCCTTGCTCGTCCGGATAGCGGTAAACAACGACGTCTCCCTGCTGTGGATCGGCGGCCTGATAGGCAACCTGATACGCAATCACATGGTCACCCGGCAACAATGTCGGTGCCATCGCGTGGTTTGGGATTTGGTAAATTCGAGACCGCGCGCGCACGACTGGTAGAAGCTCCGGCAAACGATCTCTGACAAACGATTCTCGAAGGTCTTGCAACTTGGACCACGGCGACAGGCTCTCTTCCTCATACGCTGCGAGCAGCGCCTGCGCATCTTCGCCGGCCAGTCGCGTCGCATAGTATTCCGTGAGATGATCTTCCCAGAAGTTCGTCGGCGCGAGATCGATAAGCATGACTTTGAGCGAATGCACGAATGATTGTTCGATTCGATCAGTTTGCGTCACGGTCAATGGCGTAGACAGGCCGGACTGAGCTTCCAGCAGACGGCTGTACCCTGCCGCATCCGACTGAGCGGCAATGACGTGGAACAAGCGATCCGAGGTGACTTCCAGGCGGGCAAGTTGCTGGTAAATCGTGAAAGGCTCCTGATCGACATGGGATACTGTCAACGAAGTCTCGCTGCAACCGGTCCAGAGACCAAGCCCCAACCAGAGGATGACGAGCCTGACGTAGTTTCTGCCATGATCAGAGATGAAACAGAACGATGTACGAGTCATCTCTCCTCCCATCCTTCATACCAACGCAAGAATACCGCACTCTGGGTCAAGGGAAAAGGCCTACTCCACTCCTATCCTTCATGACAATCACTCAAGCAGGAGAATCTATCTCCTGCTTTCTGCATCTCAATGGGGAGTCAACAGTTTCAACAGAGTCCGCGGCGTGCACATCAGGTCTCGATACCTTCGCTTTCCAGCCATCACATCTGTCACCGCTTCACAGAGACGTTGCCCCTGCTGGCTAAAAGCCCATGAACGGAGGCGCGGAAAGTCGTACAGTAATCGAGCCAACAGGCGTCCGGCGCGCAGTTCAGGAAGGACAGACTCAGCCAGTGAACGAGCATACAGTGATTGAACCGATTGTTCGTCTAGATTCCCGTCGACCAAGGACTGCGCCGCCAGTTGGCCGCTGTGAAGGGCAAATGAAATGCCTTCTCCTGTGACAGGATCGGCAAATCCGGCAGCATCCCCGACCAACAGCACGCGGTTCTTGATAAACGGTCCTGTTCGCGGCCGAACAGGGATGACGAATCCATGCGCTTCAATCTGAGTCGCATCACGGCATCCGAGCAGATCGAGATACTGCATGATGGCATGTTTCAGCTCGCCTTCCCCCCGGACCATTGAAAGAACACCGACGGAGAGATGCCGTCGTTTTGGGAAGGCCCAGGCATACCCATGGTCGAGGAGGCCGAAATCAAATCGTGCCACGCCGCAAAATTGATCCACGCGTTCTTGAGGCAGCGTGACCTCATACTCCAAAGCCGGAATCAAAACCCGTCCATCCGCTATCCCGACGTTCCGTGCTGTTCTGCTGAGCGCTCCATCGGCGGCGACAAGAAACGTGGCCGTCATGGCGCCTTTGTGGGTCATGACGGTGACCGAATCACGATTCGGCGAGACATCCTCGACCGCACAGCGTCGATGCAGAACGGCGCCTGCAGCCTGTGCAGCGGACAGTATCGCGTAATCAAACTGATCACGCATCGTCATGGAGACAATGGGCGTTGACCGATGGGTGGTGAAGGATACGTTCCTGGGAAAGACATGGAGCCTCGCGGTCGTACAGTCTTGATCGATGACGTGCCGAACATCGATCGGCAACGATTGCCAGGCCCGTCCTACAATTCCTCCGCCGCAGGTCTTGTACCTGGGCAATGCCGCCTTTTCGAGAACGGCAACCTGTGCGCCGGCTCGCGCCAGTCGCCACGCCGCGATAGAACCGGCAGGACCACTACCGATCACAATGACGTCATATCTAAAACTCATGGCTCACGCATGTCGCTGGATGAAATGATGGCGGATGCGTTCATCCATAGAAGAAGACCCGGCACGCGATGAGGCCGGTAGGATAAGCCTTGCGCATTGTGCGGAACGACAGATGAAGGGAGGCATTCGCGGACGGTCGTCTGCAGTTTCTTTTCATGTTCCAATCACAGAAGAATACCCCATCGATCATCCACGAGAAAAGGCACCCTGCTACAATGTCGTCGACCACGCGGATTGCTCCGTATCCGAGACCACGGATACGCTGTGTTATGTCAAGAATTCATCGCCGATTCTTGCCGTCATCTGTGGTAGCCTATAGAGCAAGACAGCCTTGCCCCAACTGGCTTGGCTTAGAACGTTCACAGGCAGATCAGCTGATCAAGCAGAGGGAAAGACTGGGAGACAATGGTACGCCTTGCCCTACTTCTAGTCATTGTGGCGCTGGTCACAGTTGGACCACAACTCTGGACCAAACGCGTCTTTGCCAAGCACGGTACGCCTCGTCCAGACTTTCCTGGGACCGGAGGCGAATTGGCCAGGCACCTACTCAACCGATTCGATCTCCACCACATCACGGTGGAACCGACACAGCTAGGCGATCACTATGATCCTGTCAGTAAAACAGTCCGTCTGACGCCCGATATCTTCGATGGCAAATCCCTGACCGCCATTACAATTGCCGCCCATGAGGTCGGGCATGCCATTCAGGATCACCTGGGGTATCAGCCGCTGACTGAGCGCACCAAGTTGGTGCGGATTGCCCAAAAAGCTGAAAGAATCGGGGCGGTCCTCATGATGGCAATTCCCATCGCGGGAGCAGTCGCACGCACTCCGGCTGCGAGTCTTGTCGTCCTCATGGCTGGGATGGCGACAATGGGAATCTCCACGCTGGTCCACCTGGTCACGCTCCCCGTCGAATGGGACGCCAGCTTCAGACGGGCCCTGCCCGTTCTCCGGCAGGGCAATTACCTGTCGTCGAATGATGAACGAGGAGCTCGTGCTATCCTCACTGCCGCCGCGTTCACCTATCTAGCTGCATCCCTTGCAAGCTTGGTCAATCTTTGGCGCTGGATCGCCTTCCTCCGGCGATAGGCCAAGACCCTATGTCCCGCCTTCGCCCAATCGACGATGAAAGAGTTCGACTGCGAGGCCATAGCAGATGCGCGCAACAGCCGGATCGTAGCGAGGGCCTTCATCTCGCATAAAAGCATGGGCGGCATTGAACTCATGCCACTGAAACGACACAGCGGCATCACTCAGCGCATTGTAAATGAGCGCCCGGCCTTCGCGAGGGATGTGTGGATCCTGTCGACCCCAGATCATCAAGAGCTCGCCCCGTATCTCACCGACCCGGTCCAGGCTGTCGTCACAGAGTCCTTGACCAAGACTGTGTCGGTGAATGTCTGTGGCGTAAAAACAGGCGGCAGCTAATACATCAGGCTGCATCGCCGCGCGAAATGCCAGATGGCCTCCGATGCATATCCCGATCACCCCCAGTTTCCCCGTACAGTGCGGCACGGTTGCCAGATAGTCCAGAGTCACACGGGCATCACTGTCATAGCTCGACACAGTCTTCGTGATTTTATGGTGATTGCCGCGCTCCGCGCCTGTTTCATCGTAGGCCAACACCGTGCCTCCCGGCTCCAGCTCGTGAAAGATCTCCGGCACGACCACCACAAATCCATGACTCGCCAACATCGCAGCCATGCGACGGATCGGCTCTGTGACCTGGAAAATCTCGGAGTAGAGAACCAGCCCAGGATAACGTCTCCCCGCCTTCGGACGAACCAGATAGGTTCGCATCGGTCCCGTCGGAGTCTGAAGATCGGTCGATTCAAACTCAGTCAGTATCATACATCCGGCTCACAATGGGTTGATCGGTGTGGAACAATGACTGGCTCAGTCACAGCATCATTGGATCTGGGAGCAAACAGGTTTCCCTGCCTGTTCTCTTGTCCGAATAATGAAAACAAGCCAAGAAGCTCCCGTCGTATCCTAGGCGGCAGCCGAGGTTCGCCCGCAAAATCCCGGTTTATCACGCAAGTTTCTTTCTGATCACCGACAGGTTCTCGCGGTTCGCTCGCACACGGATCGTGATCCCCTCGGCATCATAGTGCTCAGACAAGACCCGCATTCGAGCTCGGATATCTGCCAGCACGCCCTGAGCCGTAAACGGCACATGAAATTCTTCATCGACCATCCCGCTCTCAAAGTGCCGCATGATGCGTTCACGTAATGCGATCAGATCTGTCTGGCTTCTCGTGGAGACCAACAGGGCCTCTGGATATTCCGCCTGCAGCGATACAAGAGTCTCCGGACTCAAACAATCTCGTTTATTCAGCACCAAGAGACTCGGAATATCTGTGGCTCCTACGTCGGCGAGCACCGCCTGCGTGACTTCGAGCTGAGACCGAAAGGACGGATCCGACGCATCGACGACAAAGAGCACCAGCGAGGCGCCGGCCGCTTCATCGAGGGTGGATTTGAACGATGCCACGAGATCGTGCGGGAGTTTTTTGATGAATCCGACCGTATCGCTCAAAAGGACTTTAGGACGCGTTTCAGGATACAGTGGCCGAATCGTCGTATCGAGGGTGGCGAACAGCTTATCCGCCACCAGCACCTCGCTTCCGGTCATCGCCCGCATCAGCGAAGATTTTCCGGCATTGGTGTATCCCACGAGTGCAACCGTCAATTCATTCTCCCGCCTCGCTCGGCGCGTGTGGTGTTCGTCCCCAATGGCCGCCAACTCTGTCCTCAGCTCTTTCAGACGATCGCGAATACGACGCTTATCAAGTTCAAGGCTCGTCTCGCCTGCCCCTTTGCCTCCGATTCCTCCACGTTGCCGCGCTCTCCCGCCGCCGGTCTCGCGCAACCGTGGCGCAAGATAGTTGAGCCGCGCAATCTCCACCTGCAACCGAGCCGCTTTGGTCCGAGCATGTCGACTAAAAATTTCAATGATCACTCCGGTCCGGTCGAGCACCGGCACAGCGGTAGCATGTTCTAGATTCTTCAACTGTGATGGCGACAGATCACAGTCCACAATGACGATCTGCGCCTGTTGATAGAGATGGCGTGAAACTTCACGTGATTCTTCCGATTCCTCTTCGTCGAAATCTTCAACGTCATCCAATTCAGCAACCTCACGCTTCACGGTCGCTTTGTGCATAGATTGTTCACCTGACATCGCGATCGCACCGGGCCCATCCGTCCACCGGGCCAACTCCGTGAGTTTGCCTTGTCCCAGGACCGTTGCAAACTTCTCGGAACTCCGTTTTTGAGTCACCTGGCCCACCACCTGATATCCGAGGGTCTTCACCAGACGTGTGAGCTCGTGTAGTGAAGAATCCATCTCCTCCTTCGTCACACCGGGAGCCTGAATCGCCACCAGCACGGCACGAAACGGTGAGGGAGTCGTCATTGTGTATGGTTCCTTATGCTCCATTGTGCATGAAGGAGAAGTATTTTAAGGAAGGGCCGGCTCACAATCCAACGCTGACCTGTCCCTATCGTGAGCCAAGCACCGTTGGACTCGACTTACACGTTGCTGGGCAGCAGACGTGACCTCTCATCTGTCTTCATCACCATCGCAATTGACATGAGCAGGCACGACACGTCGTTCATGTGCCCATCTCCCGCTGTTCTCTCGGCACATGGCGTCTCGATACTATTGCAATGCGTACGTACGTGTCTTATCGTATAAGAGGCTGCAGGCCACCCTAGGCTCTCCTTCAACACGGTTGCTGTTTCCTTTCGCTCACAGGTACATGCGAGTGCTACGGTTACAATTGCAGTGCGCTCTTTTCATTCTTCTGTGCACTCCCCCCGCCTTCTCGTTCACAGCCTTGGTCGTTTCCGTCAAGGATGGAGACACGATTGAAGTCGTGTCTCAAGGGCGAGCCACACGGATCCGCTTGCGCGGGATCGACTGCCCAGAGAAACGCCAAGCGTATGGATACCGGGCCAAGCTCGCCACGTCGATGTTGACCTTCGGCCAGGCCGTCACGATCCACGCGCATGTGAAGGATAAATACGGACGACTTGTTGCCGATGTGATGCTCCCGGATGAGATCAACGTCAACCATCTCTTGGTCAGAGACGGATGGTGCTGGTGGTATCGGGAGTATGCACCGGCTGATACGGTACTTGAGATGTTAGAGACCGAAGCACGCCAAACCAAACGAGGACTTTGGATTGATCCCAATCCCATCCCTCCATGGGTCTATCGTAAGTTGAAACGCAAGCCGCCTGTCGGCATCTTGGAGCAACTTCCCTAGAGGATGTTGAAACAATCTGCCTGTTTCGTTCTCACGTCGTTCGAGACTCACTCTACGGTCGAACGTGCGATTCGCTTCTTTATTTACGTCGGCTTGGCAGGACGGCATTTTGACCGTCCTGTGAGCAAGACGTGCCACTGGCTATCTCTCAGCCCCTTCCCTTACCTCTCAGATAAGTGCGCGACCGCTTCTTCAGCATATTTCGTCGCCTCATCCGCATGCCCCGCGTTCCCATGCTCAATGGCATGTTTCAGCTCCGCGATGCCTTCATTCACATGTACATTTTTGCCAGCCTTCAGAGCATGCAGCAGAGCCGATTCCGCACTGGTCAAGAATGGACCGACATGACCCTGTTTGCTATGGTCCACTGCTTCTTTGATGAGCTTGATGGCCTCCTGACGGTGCTGGTCCTCGGATCGCATGACATCACGCCGTGCTCCACCTTCGCCAAATACCGGTGACAACGGCAACATTGTGGCAATGACGAGAATGAACAGTGCGGTGAGTGCGACGGCTCGAGACATGATATATGCGGTCATGGATATTCTCCCTTCTGACAAGAACTGAACCGATCTCCCGGAACACCTCTCCTCATGATGAGAGCAACCGAATGGCTCTCTCAATCTCTGATGCAGGTAATTGTACCATGTATGGGACCAGAACTTCCTCCAGCGTCAATGGCCGTCAACCATGGCACACATCACGACCGGCAGCACCCTGATGCATTTTCGTCACGATCGTTCACCGATATCGGTTCCTGACTTGTCCGCTCTTACTGAAACGATAGACCGTACGGGCGGGAACGAGGGCTCAGTCCGTCAAGACGAGATCGTCGTGCGAGAATGGCGGAGACTTAAAAAGACTCGGCTCGCGTGGATTGACAGATGCGGTCAGCGGCAGCCTCAGAGCCATGAGTCATCATGGTCCGGTGCACACCTCACCGTCTTGATCCGGAGCTTCACAAGCAGCATCGTTCATCGCTCACAGGTGAGCCATCTCATCGTGTTCCTCTTTACTCTTGGTATGCCGCCATCGTTGTTCCATGATCTCACGCGCGATGTTTCGTGCCCCTAACCCGATCGCAATCGCCAAGGCCAGAACAACACCGCCGAACACGATGGAGAAGGCGGCAAGCACCATTTCCTTTGCGATCCCGAGTTGTGTCATGACCGTTGCCGCCGTAAACAGCAATATGCCCCATCGGACCAATGTGGAGATGAGACGAGCCTCTTGAATCTGTGCGTTCACGGTGGCAATCAACGTGGCTTCTCCCAAGAAATTTGCCAACAATCCACCGACCAAGATCAACAGACCGGCCACGACAACGTGCGGCAAATAGCCCAACACGTCGCCCATCAGCCCGGCCGTCGCCGGAAGGTCGAGCGCGTCAACGCCCATGAACACAAACATGACAAACACAACCCAAAACGCCACGCGCCCCACCACCTGCGACAGCGGTTGTTTGAGTCCCGCTTTGCTCAGTGCCGCTTGCAATCCCCATCGTTCGCTGAATACGTCGACCCGTGCGGCTCGCAGCAATCGTTGCAGAATCGCCTTGATCATCAGCCCAACGACGATACCAAGCACGATAAAGCTCGCCAGGGCCAATAGCTTCGGAAGAAAGAGAGCCAGCCTCTTCATCATGTCGCGAAACGCTTCCACCATCGCGTCGCCCCATAAATCACTCATCGCTCCACCTCCATCGCTCGATCAGGTACGGCTTCATAGCTTCGTACTCACGCGCCAATCGCTC
Source organism: uncultured Nitrospira sp. (assembly GCA_964430555.1). Lineage (GTDB taxonomy): Bacteria > Nitrospirota > Nitrospiria > Nitrospirales > Nitrospiraceae > Nitrospira_D. Next base: position 25,485 of record CAYSFU010000022.1, read on the forward strand.
CAATTCTTCCTCCGCTCTGGCCACGGGCTGTGCGCGCGTCGCCACAACCAACGAGGCTGTATGGCCAAGATAGAGCGGCGTCAACGACTTGAGCACATGCTCGCGGTACAAGAGACGGTCATGATACGCCAGCGCCAAATCGTAGACGATCTGAACCCAGAGACGAGGAGGAAATCGAAAATTGTCCATGTCATCCACACCCAATTCCAACACCTGCTGGAAGGTCTCCGGAGACAACACGATCTGCCAAATCGGCACCAAATCACGAAGCCCCTGTCGAAATCCCTGAATCATCCGTTCAACATGGAGCGCGCCGACGGCCTGACCGACCGATGTCGGCTCTCCGATCGTCGGCACAACCGTCGACGCTTTCACCGGCTCCCAAATATTTTGATACCGCTCCATCATGTGAAACACACCGCCGACGGCCTGCGCCAAAATCGTCGCTAAATCCCCCATGGGCTTGTTCTGCTGCACACGCGGCCCGAGCATGGCTTGACAGAAATTCGCGTCATTGGCCGGCGTCAAAGTCGTGATCCATCCATCAATTCCATAGGTGGAGATCTCATCCCATGGTTGCGGCAACACCAACGACCGGAGAAAATTCAGAGAAAACGCATAGGCGCCTCCCTGATGATAGGCCACGCGTTTTCCGTAGAGTGCTCTCGTGAGCGGCGCGAGCAACGTGCTTGTCAGCGTGCCCTCATATCGGTTACGGGAAAATTGCGGCAAGACGCAGTCCATGCCTTTATTGAGGATCGGTGTCGTAAGCAATTCGGCCCAACGGGGATCCACGGATTTCAAATTGCCGTCGACGACGAGACAGACCTTGGCCTCAAGGCGATCCGCTACCGTTGCCAATATTCTCACCGCCACATCCCGGCCCGGCACTCCGGACTCCGAGAGGATATGGAGCGACGTGCCTCCGACCGGGTGTTGAATCGACCACAGTCGCGTGTCCTCGCCGATTGCTTGCCGAATAAGATCGGGCGTGCCGTCCTGCGAGGCTCCGTCGCAGTTGATCATCAACACCCGCTCTCGCGGCGCATATCGGGTGAGTCCCTCGATCAGCGTTCGCGCGACGGTCGGTGCCGTCGTACCATCGTTGAAGGTGAGGACTCCGACGACGATATCAGCAGGTTTTTCGGCATCGAGCCGCGTTCGTACCTGCTCAGGCAGGACCGATTCGGCAAGGCCACGGTCGTTCGATGTTGGCCGATCCATGAGGGTCACTCAGTACACAACAGCTTCAACATCGTGAGGTAGTCACCTAAATGCCGAGTGATGAGAAAGTTGCGCCGCACATGCTCTTTTCCTGTCGCGCCCATCCTCGTCATCACACCGGGATTGCTGAGAAGATACCGAATACGAAACGCGGCGCCTTCCACAGAATGCACGATAAAACCTGTCGCGCCATCGACGATTTGTGCGGATACTCCGCCCGCAGTCCCGCCGATGACCGGTTTGCCTTTCCACATGGCCTCGGAGACTGCCATCCCGAACCCTTCCTTCAGCGTTTTTTGGATGACAACCGTCGCCGCCCGTTGGAGAGCGTTGATCTCTCGATCGGCTTCCGGCGGGAGCTGAAGAATATGAATATCCGGATCATTCCTCGCCGCCTCCTGCACCTCAGCCAAAACCTTTTCGCCGACCGGATCATGCATCACACCGCTCCCTGCCAGAACAAGTTGGCAGCGATGATACTTCCTGGCCATGCGGTAGGCCCGTATCGTGCCGATCTGGTCCTTGAACCGGTCGAATCGTCCTACCTGCAGCAGCATCGGGACTCCGCGCGCGATCTCAAACCGATCAAGCACGTTGCCGATTTCCGTGCGCGAGAGGTCTCGGTGTTTTTCCGTCAATGGATCGATCGACGGATGGAGCAAAAACTTTGGAATCGGCAACCGCTGCGCAAACCCCGAGAGCGAAAAGATCGCCGCATCATATTTCACGACGTGGCGACGGAAGAGACTCCACACGGAGCGGTGGGGTCGGCCGGCATCCAGATGACAGCGCCAGACCCACTTCCCCCCTTTTCGATAATCGATCAACGCGGCCGGTTCCGGATCGTGGGTAAACACTAAATCCGCATCAAGATCCAAGGCCTTGGCATTCCGCGCGGTGACATCCAGATAAGTTTGATACTGTTCTTCCGTGATGGTTTCCTGACGGCCTTGCAACCCATCGCCGATTCGCCTCGTGACATCGGAAAACTCTTGGGTGCCGGCAAGCACTTCCCACCGCGCCTCAATGCCCAACGCCTTCATGACCGGCACGAGGCGTCGCAAGATCTCCGCCATGCCTCCGCCGTATCGAACGGCATTGATGTGGAGAAAGCGTTTCCCCTGCACCAACTCGCTCAGTCGGTAGAGAAAATCGATGGTGCCCTTCGGTGCGACCTCACGGTATTGTTCCAATTCGCCGATCATCGTCTCCTCGTCCAGTCTGAAAGATTATAACGCCGTTTGTTCGAGCCCATACACGGCACCTGCCGGACGCTCCGGCACCAAGTTGAACCAATAGTATCCGTAGGGTGCCAAGGTCAACGTATACGGTCGCTCGGTCACCTGTGGAAACCGTGCCCCCCCCAGCAACTCAATCGGCGTGCTTCCCGTAAACGCCTTCAGCCCCAACTCAACGGCTTGAGCGGAGCCGGCCAAGTTATGGACGAGAAGCAGCGTCGTATCGTCATGTCGCCGCACATAGGCCAAGACTCTCTCGTTGGTCGGATGGAGAAAGGTGATCGTGCCTCGCCCGAATGCCGGATGCTGTTTGCGCGCGCCGATCATGCGCCGCATCCATTGCAGGAGCGAATGGTTCGAATCTTTTTGCGATTCGACATTGACCGACTGGTAGCCGTACACGGCGCCCGTGACGACCGGGAGATAGAGCTGCGCCGGATCGCAGTTGGAGAACCCCGCATTCCGATCCATCGTCCATTGCATCGGCGTCCGCACACCATCACGGTCTTTCAGCTGCACATTGTCGCCCATGCCGATTTCATCGCCATAATAAATGATCGGGCTTCCCGGCAGGGTAAACACCAAGCTGTTCAGCAGCTCGATCTTGCGTCGGTCATTCTCCAGCAACGGGGCAAGCCGCCGGCCGATACCGATATTGCGCCGCACCTTCGGATCTCTTGCGTACGCATAATACATGTAATCACGTTCTTCGCCGGAGCACATTTCCAACGTCAGCTCATCGTGATTCCGAAGGAACAGGCACCATTGGCAGTTCGCCGGAATCTCAGGAGTATGAATGAACATGTCGATGATGGGATTGCGGTTTTCGCTTTGCACGCCCATGTACAGACGAGGCATCAATGGAAAATGGAACGCCATGTGGAACTCATCGCCGTCTCCGAAATACGGCCGGACATCCGTCGGCCACTGATTGGCTTCGGCCAACAGGATGCGTCCGTGGTAGGCCGCATCCACTCTCTGCCGTATCGATTTGAGATAGTCGTGCGTCTCCGGCAGGTTCTCACAGATCGTGCCCTCACGTTCGAAGAGGTAGGGCACCGCATCGCATCGGAACCCGTCCAATCCCTGCTCCAACCAGAAGGTCATCGTGTCGAGCATGGCCTGTCGAACTTCAGGGTTGTCATAATTCAAGTCCGGTTGATGGCTGAAAAACCGGTGCCAATAGAAGGCTTTTGCCTCGGGATCCCATGTCCAGTTGGACTTCTCCGTATCGATGAAAATGATGCGGGCCTTTCCATATCGACGGTCATTATCGCTCCAGACATAGAATGCTCGTTTCGGTCCAGCAGGAGACAGACGCGCTTCTTGAAACCAGGCATGTTGATCGGAGGTGTGGTTCAAGACGAGATCGACGATGACGCGCATCCCCCGTCGATGCGCCTCATCTAAAAATTGCCGCACCTGGTCCATCGTGCCGTACTGCTCGGCCACGCGAAGAAAATCCGCGACGTCATACCCATCGTCCTTCAACGGAGACGGATAGAACGGCAACAACCAGAGACAATCCACGCCGAGCCACTCGAGATAATCGAGTTTGCCGATGAGGCCTTGAAAATCTCCGATTCCATCACCGTTTCCGTCGGCGAAGGCCTTGACATGAATTTCGTAGAAGACGGCGTCTTTATACCAAAGCGGATCCGTGCTCAACATGTCACAAGTCTGTCCTCTCGCTACGCTGATTTCACCAGATACGCATCGCACATCGTCAACAAGCTCGACCGCAATCGCTCCAGACTGCCCAGATAGGGATTCAATGCGCGGATTTGATCGGCCAACTCCGGAAGCTTGAGCGTTCCTCGAATCCACGTGGAAAAATCGTTCTCCTTGCGCTGCAACCGCAGATGCGACTCGAACACATGCAGATAAATGGCGCTGATATCGACTGCGGAGATCGCATCACGAAACTCACGAAGCGTTCGTACCTCCAGGCCGGTCGGGACCTCCAGAATGCGGGACCGGTTGAATGAAAACGGCGTCCCAAAGCCGACTCGTGGAACCGACGCGATGCCGGATAGATGATCGTCGATGAGCGAAATAATCTCTTCACGCAGTAGATCAAGACTTGAAAAACTGAACGGATCCACGACGGATAACCGTTCGGCCAGCACATGATCTCGCACTTGCACGCCCACCCATTCGGCAAAATCATTGGGATAGGTCTGCTCGATGAAACGCTGCCGGAGGAAATAACTGTGCGTATGAAAATAGACTGAATCGAGCGGAACCTCCTCGAGCAGCTCCGCCAACGCTCGTTCATCTTCAGCCTGTTTCCCCAGGATCTCCTGGATCTCGCTGCATCCGATGAACCGAAACGTTTCGTCGCGATTTTCTGTGTCCATGGTCGATGATGCCTCTCCGTCTACGTGATCAAGGATCGCGGATGGTTTACCACACACGAGAATTCACACGCCAGAACCATGATCGATGGCGGGCTCCCTTCCGCCCATCCTGTGCAGGATGCCCCTCCGCATTGCGCACACGCGCGGGGAACCCTCTGTGCTCCGGTCTGCATGTCCCGACATGGACGATCATCCGGAGGCCTGTCGCGTCAAGGTTCGAATGCCTTGAAGTGGAATGGCCAGCCATGCCGGCCTGTTGTGCAACTCATAGCGCACTTCATAGAGCGCTTTATCCAATTCATATACCTGAAGGACCCGCAGCGTCTCGTCCCATGTGGTCGGCAAAAACAGTGCCCTCCCGGATTGAACGACCGATCGATATCCGTCGAGAAACATTCGACGAGCCGCCCCTTCCCATTCCGTCATCGTCGCCTGATCATCGGGGGAAATCGGTCGATGCTGTTGTAACACAGTCTGTGCGGCATAACTAAATGAACGCAACATTCCCGCCACATCTTTCAGCGGACAGACTTTGGCGCGCCGTTCTTCAAGCGACCGCGCCGGTTCACCCTCGAAATCGATCACGGCAAACCCGTTTTCCGTCTTGAGAACCTGGCCAAGGTGGTAATCCCCGTGATGGCGGATCTTCACCGTTGTTCCTGTCACCAAGAGTGCAAGGTCGTTGAATCGCTCCCGGCACGCTGCCTCCACCGTCGTCGCTTCGTCAGACCGGAACTCAACGGCGGTCCGTTGTTCGACCGACAGACCTCGGAGGTCGCGACAGACCTCGGCAAGCAATTGCTGCATTCGCCCCTGCCATCGGGTGACATCCTGTTGTGTGATCAACTCGGGACAAAACGGTCCCGGCTCTCCATCCGATGCCAGGGCCATGTGGAGGTTGCCGGTAATCGCTCCAAGCTGACGGATGTCTTCCCAAAAGACATCGGCCAGACTCTCCCCTGTGTGAGACTGCAGGCTGTCATGACGTTGTACGCTGTGCCGCACCTTCTTCAGCAACTCCCCCAGAGAAGACAGCGCATAGCTCCACCCATCTCCTTTGTTTGGAACAAACTGCTGAAGCACCGCAACGGTTCCTTCTGTCGCCTCCTCGGTTGCGCTCTCTTGTTCCGGATGGTAGGTCAGGTATCCCAACAAGGGCGGCACATCGTGGCACAAGGCCTTGGTGGTGAGAAATTCGAGCACCTCGCGCTCAGGACTGATCCCCAGCTCTACTTTTCGGATAAGCTTCATGATCACTCGCCGGTCGAAGACGATCGATGTGTTGCTTTGCTCGCCCGACAGAATCTTGATGGCCGTAGGAGAGGGGATCAGTGCGCCTTTCTGATTTGCCACGACGCTTCCACGTACTGATCCGGCCAGCCCGACTTTCTCTTTCTCGGTTGCGATGAGGTCACGCAATAACCTCCAGACTTCATCTGTCGTGGTCGCATCACAGACCCATCGGTGCTCGGATGATTCCGACAATTCCGCAATGGCAGCGGCATCAGTCGATCCGACTTTAGGCCTGATCGACAGAGGCATGATGTACCGTTCTTGGGTACCGCCTCGATATTCGACGAGCAGAACCGCCAGCACATAGGGCACTGAGGCGGTTGGTAATTCAAAGAGATCCGAAAGCTGTACGGCAGCCAATGGTTTGCCTTTCCCGCCGAACCATCGTTGGCTCTGAAGGAAATCAATCAGTCGACGGCCTCCCTCTCCGTTGAGTGCGGCTCGCGCTCGATCGCCCCATCCCTGTTCCGAGATTGTCGTCATCGTCCTCGTGTGGCTACAAAAAGCAAGCGAACTTCTGTTCGCGATGAGTTCAACGCCGTACAGCGTAAATCGCAGCCGGCTCACTCTGTGGATCCAGTCGAACGATATAATGCTCTCCTGTCATCACGTCCCGCTGATTCGTGATCAGATTATGCATCTGATAGACCTCGTCAGGTTTGATGCCGAACGACCCGATCGGAATCTGCAGATGCGCTTCCTGCATATGAAACGGATCGAGGTTGACGGCAATCAAGAGGATGTTACGATCATCCAAGGTGCGTTTCCCGTAGAAGAGGACATGCTCGCTGTTGGATTGATAGAACTCAACATTTTCCAACTCGTGTAAGGCAGGATTTTCTCGTCTGATCCGGTTGATGGTCGTGATATATTCGTTGATATTGCCGGGTCGATTCCAATCCCAAACCTTCACTTCATATTTTTCAGAATCGAGATATTCTTCTTTCCCCGGCAAGGCGCGGTTTTCACACAGTTCGTAACCGCTATAGATGCCATATGCCGGTGAAAGGGTGGCCGCCAAGACCAATCGAAACTTGAACGCGGGCCTGCCGCCCTGCTGGAGGATTTCCGGCAAAATATCGGGTGTGTTCGTGAAAAAATTCGGCCTGAAATATTCTTTCGTTTCGCTGCTGGATAATTCGATCAAGTAGTCCATCAGCTCCTGCTTGAGGTTTCTCCACGTGAAGTAGGTATACGATTGAGTAAAGCCCGCCTTGGCCAGGACTTTCATCATTTTCGGCCTGGTGAAGGCTTCGGATAGGAAAACGACATCCGGGTGCCGATCCTGCACTTCTCGAATAAGCCACTCCCAGAATGCCACGGGCTTCGTGTGCGGGTTGTCGACGCGAAAAATTTTGACCCCGTGATCCGCCCAGAAGAGAATCACGCGTTTCATCTCGTTCCACAATCCACTCCAGTCCGGACAGTAGAAATCGACGTTGTAAATATCCTGATATTTCTTGGGTGGATTTTCTGCATACTTGATCGTGCCGTCCGGACGATGCGCAAACCACTCCGGATGCTGCGTGACATAGGGATGATCCGGCGAACAATTAATGGCAAAGTCCATCGCCAATTCCATTCCCTGTGCCCGCACGGCCTTTTCGAATCGATCAAAGTCTTTGATGGTGCCGAGACTCGGCTCCACCGCATCATGCCCCCCCAACTCATTCCCAATGGCATACGGACTACCGGGATCCGACGGCGTGGGAGTCAGGGAGTTGTTTTTTCCTTTGCGGTTCGTTCGACCGATCGGATGAATCGGCGTCAGATAGAGCACATCGAACCCCATCTCTTTGATCGCGGGTAATCGTTTCTCGCATTCCCGTAAGGTTGAACCTCGTTCAGGATTCGTCCCCTGCGAACGAGGGAAAATTTCATACCATGCCCCATATCTCGCGCGGACACGATCGACAACGACCTCGAGCTCTCGATCGAACAGCGTCCACGCGGTACGCTCCTGATGCTGTTCGACCAACTGAGCCAGTTCCACATTGAGCGCCACGCGAAGTTGGGCTTCTTGTGCATCCGACGTCCGCCATTGCTTGAGATATTTCTCCAGCCTGGTCTTGTCCGCATTCTTTGCGCGGGTGGCCGTTTTTGCGACCAGCGCACGGCCTTCCAACAACTCGCTGGCGATCTGTTCTCCGGCCTCCGATTTTTTTATGACCTCTTGGCACCAGGACTTGAAGGAGTTCGTGTAGGCACCGATGGTGTAGCGGTACCGCGTGTTTTCAGAAAGATCGAAATGGCCTGTCCATCGGTCGTTATCGACATGCGACATGGCTGTTTCATGCCACGTTGTGTCCTTGGCCTTGCGGTATCGGAGTATCGCGGTCACAATATCATGCCCTTCTTTAAAAATGTCGGCGGAGACCTCCAGCCGATCCCCGACTTCTCGCTTAACCGGATACCGCCCTCCGTCGATTGCTGGACGTACCGTCTCGATAATAATCGGCGACCATAACTCCGGCGTTGATCGTGTCGAGAAGCTCACCGGTCCATACCTCCCTTTCTAGACTTTGCGCCAGAGCGCGCTTGAATTCAACCTACACTCTTCATGTGCTTTAGATGACGCGCACAGGACTGAATGCCGCACGCAGACTGTGCCTGCGACATTCCCATCGCGACGTCTGCATCGTTCTCTGATACCAGGACGAGTTGATCACCCGATCCATTATCTCAACCGCTCCAACAGGGCGCCGGGGAACTCTCTGAGAATCTCGGCGGCGGAAAGGGTTTGACGAGTACCGTTTTGAGCGGTTTCCAATTGACGTTCAGACAACACATTCCGGTACGACGACCCCTGTTTCCATGAAGGCATGACCACGCTCGTCTCACCCCATGTCCAGCCATCGAATGAGCGCCCGGCTGGATCCTCGACAAGGCCCGTCAAGAGTCGCGGTACCACGACGACAATGGCCTCATCCTCGTGAATGCGAGCAAAGGCAAAGAGATGCTCGCGTTTGGGGCCCACTACATCGAGCGGCACGTATTCGCCGTGCAGGAAAAGGGAGGCATGCGCTCGCCGATAGCGAAGCCCTTCGGCGGTCAACCACAGTTTGATCCGGCCATCGGCTCGATTCACCAGAAGATCGTGCAGCAGGGGTTGCCTCGCCTGACGCGAGTCGACCGTCTGCCGAAACGTCTCCAGGACGTTCCGTCTCATGTGAAAATCAACGGCACGGCGGTTATCCGGATCGACGAGATTGAGGTCCCAGAACTCCGTGCCCTGGTAGAAATCAGGGACGCCGGGAGCCGTGATCTTGATCAAGAGTTGCGCAAGCGAGTTGTACAGACCGTACTGCGCGATGCGCTGCTGGAAAGGCAAAAAGTCATTCAAAAACTCGGCGGCTTGCGTACGATCGAGAATCGAGGCGACAAACCGGCTCGTCGCGTCTTCATACTCATGGTTGGGATTCACCCAACTTGTCCGGACCTTCGCTTCCCTGGTCGCCTTCTTCATATATGTCTGGATACGCTCGCAAAACTCCTTCTGTCCCGACGCATCGAGCGGCTCGAACGGCCAGGCTCCGATCAATGTTTGATACAAGAGATACTCATCATCTGCAATCGGCGCCAATCCTTGTTCGTCGGACACCTTCAATTTTCGGTTGAACTTGCTCCACTGCGTGACGCGTTGACTCCAGGCTTTGGGCACTTCGGACAACACTGAGATTCTCGCCCGCACATCCTCTCCACGCTTGGTATCATGGGTTGCGGTTGTCGACAGGGTGGCCGGCCACCGGCCTTGCCGCGCTTTCAACTGTTGATGCACAAAGGTCGGCGTCACTCCAAACTGTTGCGGATCGGCACCGACCTCGTTCAATGAGATGAGCCGGTAGTATCGATAGAAGGCCGTATCTTCGATGCCTTTTGCCGTGACGGGACTCGTCGTTTGTTGGAACTTCATCACAAAACGAAGCCGCTCGGCATCGTGCGCCTTTCCGGGATCGGCCGGCTGCAAGAGCAACTCGCGCACAAAGTCAAACACCAATCCACTGAGCGCCGGATTGCGTCGCTTTGCTTTCGCCACGGCTTGGCGGATAAAGGCGCGGTCTCGCTCCAGAAGGCCCTCAGCCGTCGCGGTCATATAGGTTCGATAGACCGGAAAACAGGCAATAATCTCTCGAATGGCATGGGTCAAAATATTGAGCGTATAGTCTCGAGAGCGCCGATCTTGCTCAGACAACCGATTGAGCTGATGGCCCAAGACATGTAATTCGCTGGCCATGGAGACATTCATGATCAGTCGCTTACACTGGTACGCCAGTTCTTCGAATGGCTCCTTATTGCCTACAAATCGGGTATAAGCTGAATCGAGGTGACGTTCATTGGCTCGGTTGATGAACAGTCCGTTGACAAGCGCTAAAAAATCGTACCCCGTGTTTCCATGCACCGGCCACGTTTCGGGAAGTTTTTCATGCACGCCGAGAATTTTCTCGACCAGCACGTACAGTGGACGCATGTCTCGTTGATCGAGCGTGGGCCATGCTTTGTGCGCCCATCCTTGAAGCTTTTGAAGATAGTCGGCCGGATCATAGAGACCATCGACGTGATCGATCCGAAGACCGGTCACAGATCCTTCTTTCAGAAGTTGAAACACCAATTGATGCGTCGTTTCAAACACTTCTGGATTTTCCATCCGAAGCGCGGCCAGCTCGTTGATATCGAAGAACCGTCGATAATTGATCTCCTCGGCCGCCACCCGCCAATCGGCCAACCGATAGGCTTGGTCTTCAAGGAGCTCGTGAAGCAGATCGAAACTGGCCGAATCACCCTTCGTTCCATTGATCAATCGAACATTGTCCTCAAGAAACGACCGGATTCGCACACTCTGTTCGACCAACGTGGCCAGTCGGCGTCTGATAATTTCTTTTTCACGATACCGTTCGGCTACCAATGCCGGTGTGTGGTCCTGCCTGGACGGTAAGTGTTTCATCGCGGTGATAATACTTTCCAACTCCATGACGTGCGGATCATTCGCGCCAGCTTCCTCACTCAGTTGAGTGCCGCGATGGGTCAGGATACGAGAAGAGGGCTTGGGAGCAACCGGGAGACGATGACCATAATACTGGATCACAAACCGTCCGGCTTCATACACCAACTGAAGTTCGCCGTTCTCCAACACCACCCCGTAGTGGTCTCCAAGGATGGGGAGCAACACTTTGTGGTGGAGTTCCGCCTTGAGCGGGTTCCAATCGATATCAAAAAATGATGCATAGGGTGACACCGGCCCATTCTCGAGGACATCCTGCCACCATGCGTTGATTTGCTGTGCAATGCCCATGTGGTTCGGCACGACGTCCAAGAGATGGCCCATCCTGTGTCGATGTAACTCATCGACCATCGCCCGATAATCTTCTTCACTGCCGATTTCAGGATTGAGCGCTGTCGGATCGACGACGTCATATCCATGAGAACTCCCCGGCACGGCTTTAAAATAAGGAGAGCTATAGAGGTCGGTGATTCCAAGACTGTCCAAATATGGAATCAGTCGTGCCGCATCTTGGAAGGTGAAGGCACGATTAAACTGCAAGCGATATGTGGCAACCGGTATTCGTGGTGTCATCATAATGATCGAGGAACGCACTATTTGCGAATGTGATCTCTAACGTACACTCATGCCTTTTCTTACTCAAATGGTTCGAGCCAGCGCTTCCGCATTTCGCTACACGAACAGCCCTCCTTACGCCTGCGGGCTTCTCGGGCGAGTCGTGCCGATTCCGTGAAGCTGTCGGGGCAACACAACCAGGTTAGCCCCCGACACGTGGTATCGGCGGCGATCCTTCGCCGAATTCAGTCCGATCTCTGATCCGGCGGGAATCGTGTTGAACCGATCCGCAATGACTCGTCGCAGATGCGATTTTGCGCCAACGACCGAACCGTCCAGAATAATGCATTCCTGGATCGTGGTGCCGGGCTCAATCCTGACATTGCGTCCAATGACTGACCGCCTGATCTCGGCATCGACAATCTGACTCCCCTGTCCGATCATGGAATCCTCGACATAGGCTTTGGCGAGGCTGGCAGTCGGACCATCGAATGTATCGGTCAAGACAGGCCAGTCACCATTATGAAGATCGAAGATCGGACATTGGCCGAGAATATCCATGTGTGCTTGCCAGTAGGCCTCCAGCGTGCCGACATCCCGCCAATATCCCCGCTCTTCATAAGGTTTGAGCCCAGGGACGACATTATCCATGAAGTTGTAGGCAAGCACTCGGTTCTTTTTCATAATGGCTGGAATCACGTCTCGGCCAAAATCGTGAGACCCTCCTTTTCTGGCGTCTTCAGCCAGGACCTTCAACAACACATCCGGCTTGAACAAGTAGTTCCCCATCGACGAGAACGCGTGTTCGCGATCATGCACCATCGGCTTTGGACGCTTGGGTTTTTCTGCGAAGCCCACAATGCGATCGTGTTTATCGGTCTCGATGATCCCGAAACCACTTGCGGCATGCACAGGCACGGGTCTGGCCGCAACCGTGACGTCCGCTTGCCGTTCTCGATGAAACTGTACCATCTGCCCGATATCCATTCGATAAATATGATCGGCGCCAAACACGGCGACAAGATCCGGCGCGAAGTCCTCAATGAGATTCAGATTGTGAAAGACTGCGTCTGCCGTTCCCTCGTACCAGCCGCCACCCGCCTTCATCTGCGGAGGCACGACCGTGATAAAGTGCTGTTTGATCCGCCCGCCGATTCTCCACGCTCGCCGCAAGTGCTCAATCAATGATTGCGACCGATACTGAACCAGCACGTACGTTGCCATGATGTCGGAGTTCAATAAATTGCTCAGGACAAAGTCGACGATGCGATACTTCCCACCGAACGGAACAGCCGGCTTGCTCCGTAGTTCCGTGAGCGGCATGAGACGCTCGCCTTTTCCGCCGGCCATGATCATGGCGAGGATACGGTGGCCCGTGCTACTCATGATCTCTCCTCTTCGTTGCCGATTTTCCGCGTGGCCGATACATCGCCCCTGGCTGAGTCAGACTCATCCCGACTACCGTCTCGCGAGACCGCAGTCCTGTCCGTAGCAGCGGACGCAGACTTTCTTCAAGCGTCAGGAGGAAATATTTACGCCGGCGCTTAATCCCGACGCCTCCGTCAAAGAGCACATGATAGGTCAATAAGCCCGATGTATAGGCCGCGATTGCTGTCGCCAGATCGCGTGCGTTGCTCGTTCCATCCAATGCAGGCTTTATCAGTTGAGTGAGCTTGCGAAGATGGTTGTTGTAGATATCGCTCAACTCTTTGGCCACGGCGACGTCCAACTGCATCATCCCTCGGACTTGATGGAAAAACAGCAGGAACTCCGGATGGTTCAAGAAGAAGTCAACACGAGCCTCGATCGCCGCAGTGAGGATCCTGTGCCCACCGGAAACCTTCCCAACAGTCTCCTCTGTTTGAACCGACAACGCACCCAGTCCTTCTTCGAGCAAGGCGTGGATAATGGCTTCCTTTGAATCAAAATACTTATAAAACGTTCCCTTCCCTTGATCCGCTAGTTCCGTAATATCTTCGACCGTTGCCCAATAAATACCTTTTCGTGAAAAAAGCTGGCGAGCAACCTCCAATAGGCGCTTATTGGTTCTTGCTTTTCGCCTCTCGACCCGCGAGAGCAGCGCTTCGTCATCCACCGGGATACTCACGGCCAACGATTGTGCCTCCTTTAAGAACCGGGCGCACTGCTGTCTTCAGCCTGTTTCCCAACCGTACGAACCGAATTAAAGCTACCGTGCTCATTTACCACTCGTTGCAGATTCAATGGATCCTCTTCCCAGCGCTCCCCGTTTACGACAAACTTGTATTGATAGGTGCCTGGAGTTAGCCGAACTTTGATTTTCCACAGGCCACCAGGGTCTCGCTTCAGTGGGCTGACCGCCGGACCCCATTGATTGAACTCTCCTGCCACCGCCACGATCGCAGCGGCCGGATCGAAGTATTCAAACAACACGGTCTCTTTAGGCGAAGTCTTTCGTGTCCGCGTCGAAGGGCTTTTTCTTCTGCCTGGATCTTTCATCGACTTCTCCTTACCTATCGACGAACTGATCGTCGATTCATCAGTAGAGTGAAATCCAGATCTGTCCTTGCAGCCCGACAAGGGTGACTTTGTGGGGCGAGCATGTCCGTCATCACTCCCCACCACGTTGCTTCCTGCAACATGGGAATTGTTACCGACTCACCAAAAGTCCTACCCCCTCTTCCCCTTAGCATGGCAGAATGTAATGGCATTGTTTAAGCTGCCGCAGTCCGTTCAAATGCTCCCGGGACCACTCGCTCCCACATCCGTCGGTCGCGTGTCCGCCCCCGATAGGGCTCCATCGGCGTATCCGCTCGATGCGTCAGCACCACTGGGTCGACAACCTCCCCACAGTTGATGCACCGCCACCCCTCGAACCACACGCGTCCGGTATCATCTTGGAGATCCGAAAAGGACTCCTGCATCATGCACCCTCCACAACGTCCGCAACTCATGGCGTCTCACCTCCTCGTTCACGGTCTGGTGAAGACTGATCCTCGAACAGTGCCTTATCGCGCCAACCACTCACGTATTGACAAACCGACGTCCTCGATCGACCGCCTTCTTCATCGCCACAGAAGCGTCGTCCGTCAACTCTTCCGCCTTCTCCTTTACATCCTCCGCATAATCGATCAGTTGACGCCGCGTCCGCATTCCTGATTGCGGCGCATACAGCAACCCCGCAATTCCGCCGACCAGACAGCCGGCCAAAAACACGATCGTCGTTGCCAACGTCTCATCTCGTCCATTCGCCATGATTCAACCCTCCTTTTCCAGAGGCTACCCTTAATACACGGCCTGCCTCTGCGCTTCAGCGCGCGACCCATCAAATGACTTTATAGTCTAAAGTGACTTTCTGGTCACTTTATATCCCTTTTTGACGTCCTTGTCAACATTTTCTTCACGGCGAGCAGCACCCAATGCAGTACTTGTTCTTATACGAAACTCATCGCGATCTGCGTAATTGTTCTTGCATATCGATGGCGATCAAGAAGTAGCGCGACGACGAGCGGGATGGCCCTATGGCAGCCCATACGGCCGCACACGATACAAACCGACCGTATCTCCGGGAGGGCAAAAACAATCGTCTACGGTCACAGTCAATGGCGATCGTGATGTAGCTGATTCATAAACCGCGATGAATCTGGAGGAACGAGGCGTTTCAGTTGCGTTGTCTTTCCGAGCGAATGACCGTGGCCAGCCTGCGCACGTGATCGAGAGTCGTCCAGTCTTCCCACGAACTTCCAGGCTGACCGGCTTTGGTTTGCCATGATGGGTACGCATGTTCGCCGGGAATATTGGGCGTCTCAAGATCTCCCAGTAGGTCTTCCAATGAAATGAGCATGATCCGACTCGGTGTGCGCGAAACATACGCATAGATGGCGCGACACAGTTCCTCGGTCAATTGTGGAACGGCGGCAGCGTCTCGAGGACACCCTGGCGGCACAAGTCGTTCTCTTGCCAACGCATCCAACAAAGACTGTTTGTCTTGCGCCCGCCTCGCGATATCTTGTCGGCGCCATTCAGCCTTGCGATAGAGCCTGAGCTGAGATTTGAGTTCGATATCCCGTCCGATCCAAAAGCCTCGCAATGTCGGAAGATCATGTGTCGTGACGGCGGCCGCCGCATGCGTAGGAAATTGAGCCGGCCTTGCAAACCGACCGGGCGCAGTTTGCTCAAACGGCAGCAATCGGTAGGAGAGTAATCCTCGCTCCACTAATTTAGTACGTATAGCCTTGGTCACCGTTCCCAGATCTTCGCCGATGATCATGACTTTTTGCCGAACACTTTCAAGTGCGAGGATTCCCAACAGATCGTCTACGGGATACCGCACATAGGTGCCTCCGGCCGGGTCAAGGCCTTCGGGAATCCAAAAGAGACGGAACAGACCCATCGCATGATCGATTCTGATCATGCCGCAGTCTTGCATGACTCTTCGATAACAATCCCTGAATAGGCGATATCCCTCTTGCCGAATGTGACGAGGATGAAACGGAGAGAGATTCCATCGTTGACCGCTCGGAGAAAATAATTCCGGAGGTGTCCCGATCGACGCCGTTGCCACGACTCGATCCTGAAACGCCCATGAATCCGCTCCGCCGGGATCGATCCCCACCGCCATATCCTTATAGAGACCGATCGACATGCCGGCTCGCGTCGCCGTCGATTGCACGGCGTGCAATTGTTGCTGACACTGCCATTCGACATATTGAAAAAACTGCAGACGGCTACGGTACCGCGCCGCGAATGTGCCGACGGCAGGCGAATCTGGATGTCGATACTCTATCGGCCATGCCCGCCACCCCTGCCCACCAGTTCCGGCGAGCGTTCGGCGACTTTGCACTCGCTCTTCTAACGCCAGAAACAAAGCAAACCGCTGCAGCGTCTCACCTTGCCTCCGCACAAATTGATGAAATGCACGAGCTCTCGCGGTCTTTTTTCCGAGATGCCGGCGCCGGAAGTGCACAAACAGACGTTCCAACATGTGGCGTTTGATGCGAGCGACTGCATGATAGTGCACAAACGGACGTCGCCTCAGCGAAGCGAGCGTCGCTTGAAAGCTCGATGTCTTCACGTCCGCCTGAACGGATGCCAGCTCTTGAAATTCCTGGATACCTTCGATGTCGAGGTACAGAGGATTATGAAAGAGCCGGCTGGAGGGCGAGTAGGGGCTGATGGTTCCAGGCGGGAGCGCATGAAGCGGGTTCACACCTAACATATCCGCACCCAGTTCATGGCCGACCCACTGAATCATTTCACGGAGATCTCGGAAGTCTCCGATACCCCAGTTTTTGGCGCTGCGAAGGCCATACAATTGTACCGTGATCCCCCAGGCCCGACGAGAACCCGTGACCGCCGGATGGAGGTGGCTCTGAGCCGGAACGACCGCAATGGTCATGACCGCGTGTCGATTAATTCCAGACCCACGCACTTCCACAGTCAACGAATGGTAGCCGAGCGGCAATGTTCGAGGAAACGGCAAGGCCACTTCACAATAGACGATGCCGTCCACTCTGGTCTTGTTGAGGACCACTGCGCGTGCTCCAGCGCTCCGCCCGACTGTCGTCTGGCCCTGTTCGTTCTTCACCTTCCACAGAAACGTGACCTGCTTCAATCGATCGACGGACAGGGGAAGGCGGACGGTGAACGTGCGGGGTAGTTGATCCACCGGTACGACCAGCACAGGCTCCAACATCTCCTGCCATCGTCCTGATCGAACCTCCTGCATGCTCGCCGTCAGCTGAGCCGCGTTCTGTACATCCACACCCATGACCGATAGAACTTGACGAAGACTCTCGTCACTCACCCGGCGACGGTCTCCGACTTCGTCGACATAGGAGGTCGCGACTCCACACATGGTTGCCAATTGATGCAACCGACGATCATGAGGAGTGCCTCGACGCGTGGTGGTCTTTCGTGCGCGATGTGTTCGCATTGATGAACCTTCCCTGTGTGTACGGTCAGCGATATTTTTTTCTCTCCCCCCCTTTTATTAGCACGAGCTGTCTGCTTACGATAGATGCAACGTCACACAATAAGGAGGGTCACGAATGGGAACATCCGATCATATGACACGACTCATCAACGGCGAAAGTTGGAATCCCAGCGAATTCCTCGGTCTTCATCGAACCGGCACACACGATGCGGAGGCCTTCGTCGTCCGAGTCTTTGCGCCGGAGGCGACCGGCGTACGGATCATCCCTGCTGCGGTCGGCAGCAAACCGATTCCCATGACGCGCACGCATGAGTCTGGATTATTTGAGGCGCCGCTTCAGGTCTCGACAGAAACCACGGCGTATCGAGTGCATATGACTGATTCCCAAGGAACCGTCACGGAGCGTCATGACCCCTATGCGTTTCCGCTGATGATCAGCGACCACGATTTGCATTTATTTTCCCAAGGACGATTATATAAAGCCTATGACCTGTTGGGCGCTCATCTCCGAACGGTACACGGGATCAGCGGCGTTCATTTCGTCGTCTGGGCCCCCAACGCCAAACGTGTCAGCGTGATCGGAGAGTTCAACCAATGGGACGGACGGCTGCATCCCATGAACAGCCGTGGGGCGACGGGGTTATGGGAACTGTTCATTCCGGATCTCCCCCAGGGGACGCTCTATAAATACGAACTGCTTGCACACAACCAGACGACTCCGCTCCTCAAAGCCGACCCGTACGCATTTGCCGGGGAACGACGACCACGGACGGCCTCAGTCGTCCACGACTTGTCGACCTATCGCTGGGGAGATCATGATTGGATGGACGCTCGTTCGCACGCCGATCCTCTCACGGCCCCCTTGTCGATTTATGAGGTTCATCTCGGATCATGGATGCGGGTTCCGGAAGAAGACGGACGCTGGCTCACCTATCGTGAGCTCGCGGATAAACTCATTCATTACGTCAAGCACATGGGGTATACCCACATCGAGTTGATGCCGATCACGGAACATCCGTTCGACGGGTCTTGGGGCTACCAAGCCACCGGATACTTTGCCGCCACAAGCCGCTATGGGTCGCCGGATGATTTCATGGCCTTTATCGATACCGCCCATCAGGCCGGAATCGGTGTCCTGATCGATTGGGCTCCTGCGCATTTCCCGGACGACGCGCACGGCCTTGCGCTCTTTGATGGAACACATCTATACGATCATGAGGATCCTCGCCTCGGGTATCACCCGGAATGGAACAGTCGCATTTTTAATTATGGTCGAGTAGAAGTGGCCAACTTCCTCTTGAACAGCGCCCTCTTCTGGCTGGACAAGTACCATCTGGACGGCTTGCGCGTCGATGCTGTCGCATCCATGTTGTACCGGGACTATTCTCGAAAAGCCGGTGAATGGATTCCCAATCAATTCGGCGGCAACGAGAATTTAGAGGCCGTCGCCTTTCTCAAGGAATTGAACATCCTGGTTCATAAAGAACATCCCGGAGCTATCACGATCGCCGAGGAATCCACATCCTGGCCCGGCGTGTCAAAACCAACCTATACCGGAGGACTCGGCTTTACCTTCAAATGGAACATGGGGTGGATGCATGACATGCTGGACTATTTCGAACGAGATCCCATCCATCGTAAACATCATCAGAATCAGATTACGTTCGGATTGCTCTACGCGTTTCATGAGAATTTCGTCCTCGTGCTGTCTCATGATGAAGTCGTACATGGGAAAAAATCGCTGCTTGACAAAATGCCGGGAGACCTCTGGCAACGTTTTGCGAACCTCCGTGCCCTCTATGGCTATATGTATGGTCATCCCGGAAAGATCATGCTCTTCATGGGAGGAGAATTCGGCCAGTGGTTGGAGTGGAACCACGACGGCAGTCTCCAGTGGCACCTCTGCCAGGACGAACCCCATCTGGGGCTGCAACGGTTCGTGCGCGACCTCAATTGGCTCTATCGCAGCGAACCGGCGCTCTATGAAGTGGATTATGACTGGACGGGCTTTCAATGGATCGACATCCATGACACGGAGAACTCCGTCATTTCGTTCATCCGCAAAGCCAAAGATCCGAACAAGCAGATCATATGCGTCTGTAATTTCACCCCCATTCCACGCCACGGCTATCGAATCGGCGTGCCGACGGCAGGCTGGTATCGCGAACTGTTGAACAGCGATGCACACATGTACGGTGGGAGCAACCTCGGAAACAGTGGCGGCCTGGCGGCAGAGCCGATCCCTTCGCATGGATTGACGCACTCGATCGCGCTGACTCTGCCTCCCTTGTCGGTGCTGTACTTCAAGGCCGAGTGACGTTCAATCGCCGATTCGACTCGGGACGGAAGTTGTTCTATCGGAAGGGGTGACGTGTGGATGCCATTTCAGACCCAGGTCAAGGATCCGTTGCAGGAGAACGGAATACGGAAGGCTCGCACCAAGCGCGGAATTGGAAAAATCCTCGGCTTTGGCGATCTGCGGGTTCGGATTGGCCTCCAACACATACACCTGTCCGGCTGAATCCAGCCGAAAATCGATGCGAGCATATCCGCTGAGTCCCAGACTGCGATAGACTCGCTTGGCAAGAGACTGCAAGACCTGTCGTCGAGAGTCCGGCAGATCGCCGGCCGCGCGGGACCTAATTCCGTACTTCTGCTGGTAGGCCAGGCTCCACTTCACTCGAGCCGTGGCAATTTTTCGAGCGTCCTCAGGCAGATGACTCATATCAAGTTCCCACACGGGAAAGACATGCAGGCGTTGATTCCCCATCACTCCGACATAGAGCTCGCGTCCTTCCACGTATCGTTCCACCAGGGCGCCGGTGCCGACGCTTTGGTGGATGAATTTGACCCGTTCTTGCAATCGATCATCATCTTCCACGATGGAGGCTTGCGAAATCCCCAGCGAGGCCTCTTCCGAGACAGATTTCACGATCAAGGGAAACAGCAGATCCTTGGGGCGTTTGACAGCACATCCCAACGGCACCGTAATGAATTCCGGGATGGGGACACGATGATAATACAGGATCTTCTTCGCCAGCCCTTTGTCGCGAGCCAATATTAATCCCCGCGGGTTGCACCCTGTATAGGACACCTTGAGCAATTCCAAATAGGACACCACGTTCTGATCGTAGACGGACACCCCGCTGAATTCTTCAAGCAGGTTGAAGGCGATATGCGGTTTCCATTCATCCACCGCTTGACGGATGAGGGTCAGCTCGTGTTGCACCCCAAGAGGGCGCACCTCATGCCCAAGTTCGCGAAGCGTGCTGACGACATCATGCTCGGTCCTCCACTTAACGGCACTCAGATCGATGCCCTCGGTCTGTTCGGGCGGGACCAGTTCTTCATGGACCAAAACCAGCACGCGCAGCGCTTTCATGGCATGCCCTGATGATGGCCGCTATGCAAGTCGTTCATCGTCTGGACCCTCGGGAGAGAATCATGCACAGGACAACCGAGATGTGGGCGGAAGCCCATCCCACGATCGGCCAACTCGCCGTCTAACTGATCGATCTGAGCCGTCATCTGACTGTCTTCAACCGTGAGCATGAGGTCGCAGAGCCACAAGCCCAGTAGTTGCTCGTCAGACTCTTGAGCCTATTCGATATTCCCACGGACATGCGACCTCTACCGGCTTGTCCGGTCATTGGCTCATGAATCACAAGCGATTGCATCTTGGATGTCACCCGTGACCTCATCCGCGTGAGACCGGTGGTGCTTGTTGCAATCCAGCCACATGTAATGGCGGAGGAGTCCCCTGTTTCGTCTCGCCCCAGTAAATAGTGCGATGAGGGAAGGGAATCTCGATCCCCTTGGCATCGAAGGTTTTCTTGATCCGGCGATTCATCTCTCGCCCGACTCGCCATTGCTTGATGGGCAAGGTCTTGATCCGACATTTGATCATCACCGCCGAATCGGCGAATTGGTCGACGCCCAACATTTCCAATGGCTCAAGGATGTCGTCGGCAAATGCAGGGTCTTGACGCAGGTCTTCGGCGATCTCGCGCAACACCTCCATGACCTCATCGACATCTTCTCGATACGCAACCCCGATATCAAAGAGATAAAACGCGTACAGCTTCGTCATATTCTTGACTTTATCGATGACTCCGTTCGGCACGATATGCACGTTCCCTGAAATATCCCGCAGCACAATGGTGCGAAGCTTCACATCTTCGACCACCCCGCCCACGCCAGCAATCTCGACGACGTCTCCGACTCGAATCGAATCTTCCAGGAGTATGAAGAACCCGGAGATCACGTCTTTCACCAAACTTTGGGCGCCGAAGCCGATCGCCAATCCCCCCAGCCCTGCCGCCGCAAGAATCGGTTTCAGATCGACGCCGACCTCCGATAAGATCATCATGCCGGCCACGGCATGCAAGACGATACGCGCAACATCGCGGATCACATACGTCAACGTCTTGGCCCGCTTTGCTTGGGTATCAGTCGGCAGTGCGCCTTCGTACACCTTCTGAAATCGTTCCATGGCTCGTCGAAGAATTGCGAGCGCGATGGTCGTCATGATAACAATGATCATGATCCGCAACCCTGACGTGCTGCCCCATTCGATCATGCGCTCTACGAATCGCGTGACATACAAATCCGGCATGTCTCCCTCCTCACCGTAAAAATCTTCGATCTGGACTGAAGAGCACGATCCCACGCGCTCCATCACACAGTGCTGTGCGTTAGGAGTTCAGCAACACAGTCACCCCATAGGCTGGAATCGTGACCGGTGTTCCTTGCGAAGAGATCACGAGAGGCGTCGGCATCATGTCTTGCCCGGTCCCGCCGAATTCCTTGTCCATGGAATCAAGTCGCACCGTCCAGGTGCCATGCGGCTCGCTCAGCGTCAGGGTAACCGGGGACGGATTGAATCCCAGCACGACAAGCGCAGCACCGCCGGTCTCGGTCCACCGATGCACCATCAACACTCGTGTGTCCTCGAACGCCCAGACCTGATGCCGATGAGATGTGCGGTGTCCGGCTCCCAGCGCCGGCACGGTCTTTCTGAGTCGGATCAGCGCTGCACTCCATCGCAAGATGGCTGCTTGTCGATCGTCGAGGCGCTCCCGATGCAGTCGACTTCGCTCAAAGGTACGGACGTCCTGAGGATCCGGAATATCCTCAGGATTCCAGCCGAAGGGCGCAAATTCTCGACGGCGACCTTGCCTGACCGCTTCAACTAAATCGGGATCTCCATGTTCGATGAAATATTGGAACGGCGCAGTTTCACCGTACTCCTCGCCCATGAACAGTAAGGGGATGTTGGGTGACAGCAAGACCGCTGCTCGAGCCACCTTTAGCGCATTCCATGGAAGGCGCGTGCTCAATCGATCACCGACCGCCCGGTTTCCGATTTGATCATGATTTTGCGAGAACACGACGAAGCGAAACGGATCACACTGTCGTGAGGAATTCCCATGCCGCCGACGGCGATGGGCTGAGTGTCGCCCACTGTAGATAAACCCATCACGAACTGCCGTAGCCAGATCGGTAAGCCCGTGAAAATCTTCGTAGTACCCCTTTCGTTCATCGGTCAGAACGACCCGCAGCGCATGGTGAAAATCGTCGTTCCATTGTCCATCGAGCCCATGCCCTCCGGCCGAAGGAGATTCAATGACTCGCACATCGTTCAAATCACTCTCGGCGATCAGGTTCAGCCGACGATTCAGAGCTTGGGACTGGTCCTGTACGGCAGCCGCAAGGTCCTGCAAAATATGGTGAGCGCTAAAATCGAAGATGCCGTGGATGGCATCCAGCCTGAGCGCATCGATGTGGTATTCGGTCGCCCAGTAGAGCGCATTATCAATGACGTATTGCCGGACGGCATCACTATCCGGACCATCGTAGTTGATCGCGGATCCCCACGGAGTTCGATAGCGATCCGTAAAATACGGGCCAAACTCGCCGAGATAATTTCCTTCCGGCCCGAGATGGTTGTACACCACATCCAAGATCACAGCGAGCCCGACGGCATGGCACGCATCCACCAGTCGCTTCAGTCCCTCGGGTCCCCCATAGCTTGATTGAGGCGCAAAGGGGAAAACCCCATCGTACCCCCAGTTCCTACGGCCAGGAAATTCCGCGACCGGCATCAACTCAATTGCCGTAATCCCGACGCCATCTCTCAGGTACGGCAAGTGAGGAATGATCGCCTCGAACGTGCCTTCCTTCGTAAAAGTCCCGACGTGTAATTCATAGATAATGAACCGATCCAGCGACATTCCACGCCAGTTCTTATCCGTCCACTGAAATGCACTCGGATCGACCACCATCGATGGGCCGTGGACACCGTCCGGTTGGGAGCGAGAGGCAGGGTCAGGAAGTTCCTTGGCTCCGTCCACAAGATATCGATAACGCGTTCGAGGCGCAGCCCCTGTCACCACGGCTTCAAAATATCCTCGCCCGTCCCGCTGCATCGGCGTCGCCGATTGATGCTGATCAACCAACTTCACGGCAACCGTCGTTGCAGAGGGAGCCCAGACACGAAATTTCACGGCATTGCTCGAGGTCGACGTCGCGCCGATTTCAAGAGACCATCCCTGTTGTGCTATCGTCGTCATGGTTGTTTCATCCTCCTTCAGGTCCATTGTGCAGAAGTCGTTCGCCTTAACCAAGCCCACGACACACTTTCATGTCTTGCGTAGGCGACTCAGCTCTTTTATATAGAGTAAGATGGCATGATGCCGCGTCACGCGGGAAGTTGGATCATTGGGAGGCACGCATGAGAATTTGGCCGGGGAAACCGTATCCATTGGGCGCCACGTGGGATGGGGAAGGCGTGAACTTTGCGATTTTCTCAGAACATGCGACGGCCGTGGAGCTGTGTCTGTTTGATGCAGCCAATTCCATCACGGAATCACATCGCATTCGTCTTGAAGAACAGACCGATCAAGTCTGGCATGCGTACATCCCGGGTCTCTGGCCAGGACAGCACTATGGGTACAGGGTCCACGGAGCTTATGCACCGCAGGAAGGACTACGATTCAATCCCAATAAACTCTTGATCGATCCGTATGCCAAATCAATCGCAGGAACGGTCGAATGGTCCGACGCCATGTTTGCCTATCGCCTCGGTGACCAACAAGGCGATCTTTCATTCGACACGCGCGACAATGCCGCGAACATCCCGAAGTGTGTGGTGATCGACCAAGCCTTCACCTGGGGCGGAGACCAGCCGCCCAAGACACGCTGGGACCGCACAGTCATCTATGAAGTGCACGTCAAAGGCCTCACGGCAAAACATCCTGATATCCCCGAGCACATGCGAGGAACCTATTCCGCCTTGACGACCCCGGTCGTGATCGACCACCTCCTGGACCTCGGTGTGACCGCCGTTGAACTGTTGCCGGTCCATCATTTTGTGCGGGATAAACATTTGGCCGACAACGGTCTGACCAATTATTGGGGCTATAACACCATCGGTTTCTTTTCACCGGACATTCGCTATGCTGTCTCGCCCGTGCGCGGTCGGCATGTTCGGGAATTTAAAACCATGGTGAAGACACTCCACAGTTCCGGCATCGAGGTCATTCTTGATGTGGTCTATAACCATACGGCAGAAGGCAACCATCTTGGTCCCACCTTGTCGTTCCGCGGGATCGATAATGCAGCCTACTACCGTTTGGTCGACAATGATAGCCGCTACTACATGGACTATACCGGCACCGGGAATACTCTCAACGTCACGCATCCGCGCACGCTCCAGCTCATCATGGACAGCCTGCGTTATTGGGTTACGGAAATGCATGTGGACGGGTTCCGATTCGACCTTGCGTCCACGCTGGCGAGAGAACTGCATGCCGTCGATCGACTCAGCGCATTCTTTGACATCTTGCATCAGGATCCCATTTTGTCGCAGACCAAATTGATTGCGGAACCTTGGGACGTCGGGGAAGGCGGCTACCAAGTCGGCAATTTTCCCGTGGGATGGGCCGAATGGAACGGCAAATATCGGGACACGATTCGCCGGTACGTGAAAAGCGATGGAGGACAGGTCGCCGAGCTGGCCTATCGACTGACCGGCAGCAGCGATCTCTACAGCACAAGCGGGCGCAGACCATTTGCCAGCATCAATTTCGTCACCGCCCACGATGGTTTTACGCTGAACGATCTCGTGT
>CAYSFU010000023.1:0-48828 GCA_964430555.1 uncultured Nitrospira sp.
CAGCCGGCTGTTAACCGGCTGGTCGCAGGTTCGAGTCCTGCCCGGGGAGCCAATAGCTTGCCAGTAAAAAACCTCATGTCACCGGCTTTTGCATTCCTCCAAACTGACTGCCCCGTTGTGTAACGTCATATTGTATTCTTGACCAAGGCCATCTCGTTAGCCAAATCGAGACTGGAGATCAAGCCCTCTGTTTCATTTGTAGAATACCATCACTTCAAGACCGCTTGCGTATGCCATATTTGTGATCCCCTTCTTCTCACTCTGATACCGACCATTTTTGTGGGCCCTGGAAACAACCCACCACCCCATCCCGCCTCAATGACTAACCGAATCAGGAACCTATTCTTTCATATAGTAGGTGTCAGACAAGAAGCGGAATAACCCATCTGGGATTGGAGTAGGGCTCATGTCATCTTCACTCAGACTGAACCCGGTCGATCCGTTCTTGCTCGTCCCACAACCCCGCTCTTCAAAACGATCTCACAAATGTGATCCAGTCGCTCAATATGCTCATAGGCAGCCCAGGGATCAATCGCCACAGCACATACACCATGATTTGACTGCCCCACAATATCAAATGCGGTTGTCCCATCGTCCCGCAATCCTAAACACTCTGACGTCGCATCAGCCAGTTCGCGAGACAATGCCTCGAATGCAGGAACCGTCGACCCAACCCGTGTATAGCGTGAAATTTCAGGAAACTCAGCGCTGATAGCCTGCAGGCTAATCCCGGCATAGATGGCGGCTACCACATGCGTCGCATGGACATGCACCACGGTTCGTGTGCGCTTGGAGTCGCGCTGCAGATTCCAATGCATCCAGAGTTCACCGGACGGCTTCTGTTGCTCATTAACCTTCGGCATCAATAGACCACTGACAGGATCGGGACCGATCTCCAACCGCACTATATGTTCTGGATGTATGATCGTCTTTCGCCAACCGGAGGGGGTGATATATAAGTATCTCCCTCCTCGTTTTCTCATGCTAATGTTGCCGTCTCTGGTAGTAATCCACCCTCTCTCATAACACCGCCTCATGACATCGCCGATGGCTGTCAGCATAATCCCTCCGTTAGAATAGTTCTCCGATCATCCGTTTCAAGAAGAACGCGCACTGAATGTGATACCATGATGAACCCCGAAATGATGAATCTTGCCTCGTCCTTTCAACCTCCGCTTCTGCTCAAAAACGCTCATCTCATGACGCTCCTCCCGCGATATGTGCTGCGGGAGACATCGTTGATGGGCGTGCCTCAGGAATCGCGATTCTTCTCCGTTGAACCACAGTCACAGCTTCAAGGGTTCTGTCATTGGCAAGACGATCGCAAAACCGTTCCCACCGTCGTCCTGGTTCATGGCTTGGAAGGCTCCAGCGAATCGCGATATATGCGGGGGATCGCGGCGAAAGCCTTCCGTTCGGGGTTCAATGTCATCCGCCTGAATCAACGGACCTGTGGTGGAACAGAACACCTGTCTCCAACGCTCTACAACAGTGGCCTCAGCGGTGATTACCGAGCCATCGTTAAAGAACTCATTCACCAAGATAGTCTCGATCGAATCTGGCTGGTCGGTTACTCCATGGGTGGCAACCTTGTGCTTAAAGCCGCCGGCGAACTTGGACGGACTGAACCAGCTCTTGCGGGAGTGGCTGCAGTTTGCCCGAACATCAATCCTGCCGTGTGCGCCCGTGCCCTGGAAGAACCGCGTAACTGGATCTATCACCGTCATTTCGTCACAAGACTGAAAACACGCTTACGACGAAAGGCCTCCTTGTTCCCAGGCAAGTGGGATCTCTCCAAGCTTGCCCACATTACCACCATCAGCGAGTTTGATGATTGCTATACCGCCAAAGATGGCGGCTATCGAAACGGCGCCGACTATTACGACCGAGCCGGATCACGGCACGTGATTGATGGTATTGCGGCACCGACGCTGATCATCACGGCACAAGACGACCCCTTCATCCCCTACGCAATGTTCATGGAAGCGAAGATTCAAGCGCACCCTCAGATTGCTGTGGTCGCACCTCGATATGGAGGACATTGTGGGTTCTACCAAGGCAGGCGTCGAGATGAAGACCCCTACTGGGCGGAGAACCGAATCGTGGACTTCTTGCGTGGTATGCGACCGAACAACCCATGAATACATGCGTCACGGATCTTGACATACCCCAAACTAATCCTCTTGTACCCTCTACGCAGAGCACGACAAAGTCCGCACACCCCCAGACCTCTCTCCACCCGAAAGAGACTGACGCTACGGTGAGTACCGAGCGTTCCTCAGGAGTCATTCAGTTGACGAGAGGCTTGAGGTATGTTCGCACATCATCAAGGTACGTCCTAAATGGATCCGGCATTGGAAAGGGGGCACGACCTCGGACTTGGAAAATCGACCAATTGATGACGTAGGCAGGGAACAATCCATCAACGTTCGCCCGTTGATCGGCATCCATGGGCGAGCTCCCGTCTAAGAGATGCCGCACCAGCGCACTACGTCCATAGGCACGCGTATTCTTGGGAGCTTCATCCATCGCGATCCGAATCAGCGCATCCGTCGTCATCCGAGGAACTCGACCTTCCTCCACAAGCCCGTAGTAGAGCCCTTTTTCCGAATGTAAGTTGTGATACTCCAAATCCAAGCTCTTGAGCAGAGGATCGTTCCAGTCCAACTGTTCGGCTTCTCTGAAACACTCCAACAACCAAAGCTTTGACGCCCAATCCACACGACCGACCAGGTTCTGATAATCCCCTCGCAAATCAGTGAGGATCGACGCCCAGTGTGTAAGAACCCAATCCGTTTCTTCATCCTGTCCCTGATACCGCCTCACGGCACAATCAAGAAACCGTTCTTGAATATCAATGGCCGACATCGTTCGTTGAGATCGAAGCTGAATGAGCCAGGTCCGTTGCTGATCTTGGGAAATTTCTTGTAGTGCCTCGACCGGTTCTTCGATCTCCAAGTCCTGAGGGGCATGTCCTTCTTCAATAAGCTGCAGCACCAAACCGGTCACGCCCAGCTTCAGAGCCGTCGCATACTCCGCCATATTGGAATCGCCCAACAGTAAATGGATCCGCCGGTATTCATTGGGATCCGCCAACGGTTCATCCCTCGTATTCACAATCGCCCGATTGTGCTGCACCCACTCAAAAAAATCATTGACGATATAGTCGCTCCGTTGGGAGATTTGAAACGGCAGGTCCGAGCCGCCTCTGGCACCGCTGGTCGCACGTGGAACAATCAATCGGTCCATCTGAATCCAGGCATCCTGTGGACCGGCCGCACCGACTCGCCCTGCTCCGGTAAAGATCTGCCTGGTTACAAGAAACGTCACAAGCGGCGCCAACCCACGTCTTGAAAACGGGAACCGACGAGATACAAGATAATTTTCATGTGAACCAAAGGTCGCATCCGTCTCATGATCGATGTTGTTTTTAATCAGGGAGACGCGATCAGCAAAGCCAAGATCCTGGATCGCCTGCTGCATCAAGAGATCTCCGGCACGGTCGGACGCCACGACATCCGTGAGGGAGTGACACTCCGGGGAGGCGTATTCTAAATGCCCCATATCCAGATAAATCCGTCCTCCGTTGGTGAGAAATCCCCCGTTTCCCGGAGGCTCATCATGGCCACGATGATGCAGATCCAGCACACCTCGACGCTGGACCTGGAACAGATGATCTCTGAGCTGTCGGGCAAACCAGGTCGGAGAATATTCAGGCCGGTCCTCGTGGATCAAGAGCCCGTATTCGGTCTCCAAGCCAAAAATGCGATTCAACATATGCTTATGTGAAGGCCGAACTGAGGTCCGTAGGAAGCAACGCCCTCAACTCGCCAGTCTCTAGAGTCCGGTACTTGGAGGTTCCCGCCGCATGGCGGTCAAGCAACGCACATTCGATCGCTCGATCCGCCAGGCAGTGACGCACATGGGTCAAGAGAACCTGAGAGTCCATCACCGGCTGATCGGAACTCCCCTTCGTGTCCTCATGATCCCTCTTGGCTTCGTCTGCTTGCCGCTGCGCTCGATCACCGACTGCCCAGGTACGAATCGCAACATCCACCGCCTCGTGCAAAGACACCGGCGCCTGCTGTCGAAGATACTCCAACATGTGCTGTTCAATCGAGGATGTGGCCGCAAGCACCGCATACTGGCTCTTCTCTTCGAACACTCCGTCGTAGTTGATCGTGAGGAAGCTGTCTTTCCCAGTCTTCTGGCGCAACTCCGTCAACATGATCTTTACGATGAACGGAGCTTTGAACACCTCCTCAAACGCCTGTTTGACGACCGGTGCAATGCCGTACTTGACGAGACGACTACCCGTGACATCGGACGCCGAGCGATTGAATCCTTCGACATGAGCCATCTCCAGCAAGGTGAAGCGCAGCTTCTCGAGATCAGCTGGGTGTCCCATCCCCCCGAACGCGAGGCGGTCATAGATTTCATATAACTTGGGGGTACCTTTACTCATCGTGAGCAAGAGAATTCCCTGATCGCATGCCACACCGACAACTGGGCTCCCCTTTGCAAACTGTTCATCAAGATATTGGCGGCGATTCCCGACCGCTTCGACCCACCGATAGGGTTCTTCATACATAGAATCGTCCCCTTACACGCCTTTCGATACGTTGGATTCAAATAATGATCGAAGATGGGAATCCGCTATGACAGTCACACCAGCAGAGGTAATCAGCTTCACGACCGGATACACCCCGGCCTCTCGATTGACCCCACCGGTTGCGCTATCGAATTCGGCCGCGCTCGTTAACAGCCGCAGCGCCTGAACCGTCGCCTGTTCTTCTGTCATGGTGTTGAGCGGTTGCTCGCCCCAAGTATTCAGGTAATGGAGAATGCCACGAATGGTCGGCGAACCAGACCCGGACACAGCGTACTCCGCTCCCTCAAACTCCGCGCCAAGAATATCGTAGAAATAGATCTTCGCCGCTTCTTGTTCGGCATCGTATCCGGCAAAGATCGGAACAACAGCTCCAGTCCCCGCCAAGGCGGCTGGAACATTTTCTTTCAGCAGCTTGGACAAGGCTCGGAGCTTGCCCTCAAAACTCAGTTCCTGAAGTTGTGTCCGCCGATAGTACTTAAACGAATGTTCGAGAATGCGAGCCATCTCATATGCAGTGGCAGGAACCCCCGCAATGGCCATGACGCTCTGTCGATCGATCTCCAAGACCTTGTCCGTACGGTCATACATCACCATATTGCCGGCTGTCGCACGGCGATCTCCAGCCACCAGCACCCCCTCGCGATATTTGAAGGCGAGAATCGTCGTGGCGGTAGTCAGGGCCTGCCCTGCTCCGGTATGTCCAGGCATTCCCAATACGTATCCCTGCTCCTTCAGGAGTTGATACAAATCACCCTGCATCCGCATACCTCACTCCACTCTGGTAAGGAAAATCTTCGTCTCCCCCTCACGTTTCACGAATCTATTGTCCTGTCCGCTGCCGATATCGTTCCGCTTGCTTCGGGTCGACTCTGCGCATCCGCTTCAGAAGGCTATCTTTATCGGGCGAACCGGTCTCTGGGCGTCGTGGTCCCCCTCCTTCTTCCTGGGG
Organism: uncultured Nitrospira sp.; assembly: GCA_964430555.1. Lineage (GTDB taxonomy): Bacteria > Nitrospirota > Nitrospiria > Nitrospirales > Nitrospiraceae > Nitrospira_D. The sequence goes on from CAYSFU010000023.1 coordinate 5,562, forward strand.
GCCTGGGGATTTCGGCATAGGATCAGCTGGTCCCTCACGTCGCTCCGGCGAAAGACTGTGGATCATGTCTCCAGTTCCTTTCTGTCGCTCCACGCTGCCAGGGCATCAGCGGGCGAACGGGCATGTTGAAAGATCGCTGCGCACCGTCGAACCTCCCTGGGATCAAAGAGGTCCCCCATCTCGAGACACTGCGGGCGCACGTTCCCTCCGAATTGTATCCGCTCCCACTGCATCGACTGAATCTGCTCGGAAAATCGCTGCACACACAAACCGCGCACTCCACCACGAGTATCCTCCGGCCCGCGTCGAATCGCCTTTTCGATGTCACCGTCGGTTGTCATGCGCCAGGCTTTTCCCTCTGCCTCCAGTCCAAGATAGAGCCCCTGTTCGGGATCAACGTTGTGGTACTCCAAATCCAAACTGGCCAACCAAGGGTCCTCCCAGCCGATTCGTTCTTCCCGCATGAAGGTCTCAAGCAACCACAGTTTCGTCACCCAATCAAGTTTCCCCACTAACTTCGAGCGGTCGTGGGACAATGCCTGCACGGTCTCAGCCCACTCACGTAAGAGCCAATCCGATTCCTCGTCAGACCCGGCTAACACACGATGCGCGACCTCGCAGTAGTGTGCTTGAAGCTCCAAGGCTGAAAACCGTCGTCCGTCCTTCAGCCGGATCACAGCGTTCATTTCAGGATCACGCGATACGTGTTTGACGGCCATCACCGGGTGCTCCGCCTCCAAGGGAGGCAAAGCCTCTCGCCCAATGAGATCAAGCACCAGCCTGGTCGTGCCGATCTTGAGCGCAGTCGCATACTCGCACATGTTGGCGTCACCGATAATCAGATGCAGACGGCGATATTTTCGACGGTCAGCATGGGGCTCGTCTCTCGTATTGAGCAGGGGACGATTGTGCATCGTATCGACCCCCAACTCCGTCTCCATAAAATCCGCACGTTGCGAGAGCTGATAGGCACCTGGTACCCATCCCGACTCCTGCGCCTCGGTCCCCACCTTCCCTGCGCCGGCGATGACTTGTCGGCTGATCAAAAATGGAAGCAGGCCCGCCACCAGAGCAGGAAAAGAAATCGTGCGTGGAACGAGATAGTTGTCATGACAACCATAACTGTGGCCATGGAAATCGGTGTTGTTTTTATACAGTCGCAGATACGATCCCGTAAGTGTCCGATTGCGACGCTGAGCCGCACGATGCATGATCCGTTCTCCTGCTCGATCCTGGGCCACCAGATCGAGAAGCGTCCGACATTCAGGCGTGGAATATTCCGGATGGGTATGGTCGTTGTAGAATCGCGCCCCGTTCGGCAACACGAGATCGCTCTTCATGTCATGGAACGAGAAGGGACGATGGGCATCGCGCTGTGCGAACTCATCCTCTTCTCTATCCTGCTGCAAACCTGATACTCGAAACCCGCGCGCATCTTCATGCGGATCCTCGCCGGCATAGTCCCATCGCCGCTCGAAGGACGCAGCGAGATGTGCGCGTACGAGTTCCATTGATTCGATGACCGGATCCATCTCCGGCATATCATCGCGAGTGATACCGTATTCAGTCTCAATTCCAAAAAGACGCGTCATAAGTTAGACGTGAAATGTGTGCAGTAAGAAGGGAAACGTGTCAGGGATGAAACATCGCACGCCTACCTGACACCTGTTACATTTCGTCTTTCTTTAGATGATGTGGTTCATAGGCCGTTCTTCTGCTTGACGACTTCGCCGGAAAGACGAAATCCCGACCACTTGCTCTGGATGATGATCGAGCAATTTCAGCCATTCTTCGGCGGCGTCGTCCGGCGGCAACGTGTCACCCTCTCGGAATTCATCTGACACGGCCTCACGGAGATCCTCCTCCAGTAATCCTGCCGGCTCCCCAGACTGAATTGTCCGATCGATCGCTTTTTCCTTTGCCCGTTGAACAATCGACGCCAGGATCGCTCCGCTGACAAGATCGCCACGGTAGAGCACCGTACTCTGACCGCTTCTGAGCCTGATCGAGAGAAGACGGGTCTCTTCCGTTCGACGAAAGATCGACTCGATGATGTCTTCGGCCAGCGACGCCACGACCTGCGCCGGCTCCCCGCCACGGTCCTTCACCAGCTTAGGATCGAGCGGAAGATCCGCCGTCAAATAGACCTTCAAAATTTGAGCTGCGGCAGCCTTGTTCGGACGGCTCACTTTGATTTTCCGATCGATTCGACCGGGACGCAGGATAGCCGGATCGATCAAGTCCGGTCGATTGGAGGCCAGAATGATGACGACATCCCGTAACGACTCGATCCCGTCCATTTCGCTGCAAAACATCGGGACAAGTGTGTTGGAGATATTGAAGGAACGCATGGCACGTCTCGTTCCGAGAATCGACTCCGCCTCGTCGATGAAGATGAACGGCAGCGCCCCCTCCTTCCGTCTTGCTCGAGCCTGCTCGAAGAGATCACGGACCATCCGCTCTGATTCTCCAAGCCACATATTGAGAATCTCCGGTCCTTTGACATGAAGAAATGCCCCGCTCGTCACCGGCAGACGATTATCTTTGTCAGGCGCATGTCCGAACTTCGTTTCACCGAACCGCTTGGCCAAGCTGCCAGCGGCGGCTTGCCCAATGAGGGTCTTTCCACAGCCGGGAGGCCCATAGAGCAGAAACCCTTTGGGCTGAGAAAATTTGAACCGTTCGAACATCTCTGCATGCACCAGCGGATATTCGATCGACTTGCGGATCGCAGTGATCGCCTCGTCCTGTCCTCCGATCTGCGCCCATGTAACCTTGGGCGCTTCATCCAGAACGTGGCGACTGGCCTTCCGATCCACCAGCTTCTCAAGGGCTACCCGGAGACTGGGGTCGATACGAATCTGGTCCCCTGCCTTGAGATCGACACCGATCAAATCCGTCGAACGCTGCAAAACCAACGCCTGCCGCCCCATGTCCTGTTCAAACCGCAACCGGCCGTCCGGTAGTGTTTCGGCCAGCTTGAAAATGGGGCCGTTCCGATCGTATCCCAGCGTCCGAATAACCGCATACGCTTCGTTGACCAGGATCTGGGTGCCGATCCGCAGGTCGGCATCCGTCACGCGAGGATCCACGTTGGCATAATACTCCGCCCCACCGACGACGATACGGGCGAGCCCCGCAGCCGGAACATCGAGTAAGGTGCCGATGCGATTGGCCGGAGCCGTGAGCTTGGCCACGACCTCGCCGACCTTCTTGAATTCCATGTCACGTTGCTGAGAAGCCGCTTGAGACAACATCACAGCATGCCGCAGCTTGTACAGCAACTGTTGCCGCGGGTCACCGTCTGCAAACGAAGCCAGACACTGCTCAATCAACTCGAGCGGGTCCGCCCCGGTTTTCACCGACGACTCACCACGCCGATCTTGTGGCGTTCCCTGATTAAACGAACCGCGATCACTCATGAATACACCTTCACCATCTTCCGTTGACTGATCCTACCATACCGATGTGATGAAGTACTGCTCTGCTAGTTGACGGCCTGAAGCGTCACTGATACTTTTTCGTGCCGATTACCACGGAGGATTTCAACCATCACCTGCTCGCCGACCTTGTGCGCCTCCAGCACATCCATGAGGTTATCAATGGTCGTCACCGATTTTCCGGAAACCGAGACGAGCACGTCGCCGAGTTGAATCTGTCCCATCACTGTTTCACGGGCTCCCTTGAGGCCGGCACGGTCTGCTGCCCCGCCGCGAATCACCTTGCCGATGATGACCCCTTTGATTCCCCATCGCTTCGCCATTGCATCCGGTACCAGAGAAACTCCCAATCCGGGACGGATGAGCTTTCCGTGCTTGATCAGTTCCGGCACGATCCGATTGACCGTATCGACCGGAACCGCGAACCCAATACCCGCATACGCCCCGCTCGGGCTCACGATTTGAGTATTGACTCCGATCAATCGTCCGGCACTGTCGAGCAAGGGACCGCCGGAGTTGCCAGGATTGATTGCGGCATCGGTCTGGATCACCCCTTCAATCGTCCGATTGGACATCGATTTAATGGTTCGGCCCAAGGCACTGACAACTCCCGTGGTCAAAGTATGATCAAGCCCAAATGGATTTCCGATCGCCAGCACTTTTTGACCAACCCGCAAATCATGAGAAGCCCCAATCGCCATCGGTTCCAACTGACCGTCTGAACCCTGTATCTGCAACACCGCGAGATCGTGATCGGGATCGGCTCCCACCAACTTGGCCCGATGTTCACTCCGATCCGCCAACGTCACTTTGATCGCATCAGCCCCATAGATGACATGGAAGTTGGTCACGATGTGCCCTTGCTTATTCCAGACAAACCCGGATCCGGATCCCTGCGGTACTTCCATGACATTAAGAGACCAAATGTCTTGTTGCATCGCGGTATTGGCGATAAACACCACAGACTTGGTCGCACGCTCGAAGACCGTGATCGTCATTCGTTCATCGGCCCCGAGCTCCAGGGGGGATGGAGTGACAGCGCGCGGTCTTCCTTCGAGCCCATCATAGGCAGCTCCCAGTGGTTTCCCCCGGTCCGTCGCATGAACCGTTGAACTCAGGAGAAGAGAGACGAGAAACAGGAGGAGAGATCCGAGCGGGTTACTCACCCAACACCTGAAGAATCAGCTCACGCGTTCGCGCACGAGTGTCAAAATCCACGAGAACGATCTGCTGCCAAGTGCCCAACAGCAGGGCACCGCCAGCAAACGGAACCGTGACGGAAGGCCCTTGAAGTTGCCCGCGAAGATGACTATGACCATTGTCTTCTCCCGGATTGACCATATTATGTCGCCACCCTGGATCCGCGGGGATAAGGCGCTCCCAAAACGTCTGCGTGTCCGCACGAATCCCTGGTTCATCCTCAATAATCATCACAGACGCCGTGGTGTGTTTGACAAAGACCGTCACAATCCCTGCCTGAAACTTTGCCTCTGTCACGGCCGCGACGACGGACTTGGTCACATTCCCGATCTGAGTCTCTCCGGCCATGCGAATTGCCAATGTCACAGTATGGACGGCCATCAGATGCCCTTACGCGGTCAAATTGCGAAGGTACCGGCGGTCATGTCGAGTCAGCGGTTCACCCCGGGCGGCCTCAAGAATCGAGTCAAAAGCCCCTTCAGCCGTCAATCCTCGCACAGCCATCAGGACCTCGCCACTCAGGATACCTTCTCGCTCCAGCGTACCCAGATACGCAAACGCTTCCAGCAAGCTCTCATTGTTCCTGGCATAATAATCACGCCCTCGACGCTGATTACTATAGGCCTCAAATTGCTCACATGCGACGAGCACCTCGGCCAATTGCTTCACCCATGTTTGGGCCTTGGCTAATCGTTCCGGGTAATAGTAGTACAGCATTACCTGTTGCATCCACGGTTGCCAACCCACTCCCAGCTTCGTCAGAGTCGGCTTCACAGCCCGCAACCGTCTGGCCAGGCGCCTGGCGTACCCCAACCTCATCTCAACCTGCGCGATCGCCCATTGATCCAGTGTCACGCCCGTAGCCGCAAGATCCTTTCGATAGCGCGCCACGAAGGCCTCCGTCTCACGACCATACTTCGTATCCGGATGAATAACTCGCCATTCACGCGGTCTCGTGGGAATGCCTCGTTGCTTGGCCCAAGACCAGATCGTGCCAAAGAGCCGCCGGTCAAGGCCTGCACGACCGAGATCGTGCAGCAAACAGGCCACATGATAGCGCCGGATCCGATCATCAGGGTGCCCCAAGCGCACGGCAACGGCCACGCACATCTTCGCCGTCCGTACGGCATGGGCCCGATCATACCCACGGATGATTCGATCACGGTCAAGAGGGTGAGGATAGTCGTACAAAGCCATCAAGGCCTTCACCAGCGAGCGTGACATCTCTGGCGTCTGGAATCGAATCGGAGCAGACCGTGCCATACGTAATGGATAGGCTCACAGGATGAGACGAATGCGGGCGAGGATATCGTCGAGGAGAAGAACCTGTCAAGGCGACCTCGAAGAGGAATCGGCTCGCTCAATACTCCGAGGTCTGTTATGCTCGGAATCGGACGCAACATATGAACGGTACCGGAATGATGAACCGGATCCAGCGCTGCGGTCTGATCGGCATTGTCCTGGTGGTACTGGGGACACTCGACACCTATGCCGTTTCCCCCGATCAGTTAGCTGACCTTACGGGGCGAGTCCATGTGCTCGTCACATTGAAAAGCCGAGATAATTTCTCCAGTGAATACCGCTATGACGTGAGCATCAGGAACCTTTCGCCGGATACGCTCACTGGCGATTCTTTGGTCGTGGTCCTCGATAAGATTACCAACCTGGCAGGTGAAGATCACGAAGCACTGACAGGTGAATCATTCCTGAAGCGATTCGATGTGCTGGGCCAAGACGGCCAGACAGGCGATGGCAAGCCCTATTTTTATATCCCGGCTGGGTCTGCACCGGACCTCACGCCACAAGCAGATAGTCTTCCTGCCGTCGTCCGAATCAGAAACCGAGACTATGTCGCTATCTTTACACCCTCTTTTAAAGTGTTCGGACAAAAGCGGGCGCTTCCCGAACCAAAGCGCCAGGGGAGTGCACCCTCCGCCACTGCACCTCCAGACCCTGCTGCAGCGACAAACCGCAAGACCCTTGAGTCACTGATTCAGCTACTGATCAAGAAAGGCGTCCTGACGGAAGACGAGTGGAAGAAAGCCACCAAGCCGTGAGGGAGCCGACCTGTACGGCCTGTACGGGGACTTGGCCTCGCCCGGATCATTTTCTTGCGGATCTTGGATTGTCCAAGGCTTATTTGCACGATGACCAATTCTTTCCTGGGTGGACGGTGCTGGTCTTTCATCGGCATGCCACTGAACTATTCCACCTGACCCCAGCCGAGCGTGTTCAGCTGATCGAAGCAGTCAGTCAAATAGCCACTATCTTGTCCGAAGTCTATCAAGCCAAGAAGATCAATTATGAACTCTTAGGGAATCAGCTCCCCCATATCCATTGGCATGTGATTCCACGACTACCCGATGATCCAGCCCCGCTGGAACCGGTGTGGCGCGTACCGCATCCCCCCGTCCTTCTCACAGGAGCACTACTTCAAGACACGATCAATCGTGTACGATCTGCCCTTCAAAACCACCGTTGACCCGCATTCTCTATGCCCATTGCGTCGGAAGCACCGCAAGATAGGCGATGGCCGCCAATCCAAAAATCGCTTAATAGGGTGTTCAATGAGGTGAGCCACATCACGCTCTAAAAGATGATCCTTCATACTCCCCATCTTCTGTGGATAAGCTTGTGTGCAAGCCCGATAATTCTGCCAAGATGGCGCGAAAAGCGCGTGATTTTATCAGATTGCCTATAGTTTAGGCATCTGCTTCATCATATCTAGACCACTAGATATAGTGGTCAGATGAGACGTTCATACGCTTCTTACATATTCCTAGAAAAATCGTCTGGAGTTATCCACTTAATTATGCGGATACCCATACTATTCCCAATCTACTGACTAGATATTCACAGGTTGTAAAACTTTCTGGGGATGACGTTCTCTTTTCCAGGAGCGTTGTTCTGAATCTGTCAAGAGGGGACCAAGAGAAATATGGCTCTACCGAGGAATAAAAAAAGCTTCGGAACACCTGCTCATGTCCTGATCCAGATGGGCCACATTCTACTCCATCGCTGATATTCCGATGATCGCCGAAAGCCGACCTAAGTCGAACATCTTGTTTTCCTCGTGCGGCCTCAGATCTTCAGCTTACCCGGCGGCAGAGGGTATTCCTGGACAGATAGCGTTCGCTCGGCTTGGGCAATGGCTGCTCGAAGCGTTTCCAGATCCCCGGTGGTTTGCCGCCTGTCAGAGAGGCGCTTCACCACCCGAGCAGCTGCCTCCGTCAAGACGCGTAACGTCTCCAGCACATCGCTCGACTCGACGGATTTCCCTGCGGCGACGGCACGGGCCATAGCCAGACGACGGCGTGGTCCGACATAGGGCTCCGGAGCGATTGGGTTGTCCTTTTCGAGCTCTGGTCGTCTGAATTTCATGACGGTTCTCCCATACGATTTGATCACGATCGAGAATCCACCAACGGCAGCAACCTCTGAGACCATCGATCTGGCAAAGAGGCACGCCCTCAAGCCCACAGCGGTACTCTCATCGAAACCCATCTGTCGTCAGCCCGCTGACGGTCTGACGCAACGCGCATCCGGCCTACTTGGGAAAATTCGGCTCAACTTGACGAGGACTCGGTGCGCGCAAGGACCGTAAACCGGTCACGATGGCTTCCAATTCGGAACGCGCACCCGTCCGGTGCATCGCGTCAGCAAGCAACGAGCGGAGATCAATCCGCGCGTCACGCATACGCGTGACGCGAAACGTGAAGCTGTAGTCCGACACGTCCGCATCGCTGCATACCTCGCCGCTGGGACAAGGGCTCAACACCACGGTCTCGATATGTTCATCACCGACACGAGACAACACCGCTTCAAGATCCAGGGCGGAAAGATCCACCCGGGCGCGACCGACAAAATCCGTACCACTGCCATCGTCTGCACAATGGGGCCCGGCATGAAGATCCTGCCCAGGGGGCAACGCCTTGCAGAAACCACTCCGCCACCCAATCAAATCCTTCTCCCACAGTTCCACCTCGAAACTCAGTGGGGCAGGTTCACCGGCCTCATCGCATACCGACGTCTTCCCCAAGACAACAATCCCGGCGCGCACCGCGACGACACAACTCCTGACCGGATCGAAGGAATAAAACTCCCCCGAATCGACACCGCTCAGTTCGCCCGAGACCGTCCAACCTTTTGAATCCTCCGTCCCGACCATCACCTCGTCACTCCCCCACCAATCCCAGCCGGTTTCATTTCGTGCCTTGAACCCTACCGCCTCAATCTTATAGCGTCGCTCCGTCCATTCAATCGTGTCCCAAGAAACATCTTGCTCGATGATTGTGCGGACCTCCGAGGTCCCGGACGGTGCTGAGGACTGAGGTTCAGCCGCAAAGACATCAGACCCACAGCACACACATGCCACCACGCCCACGCACCACATCATGACGCATCTGTGCAGCACTACCATGCCCTCCTCGCTGAAACCATGATCAAACAGCCTCCTCATCCCAGTTCAGCCGCATTGGCATCACCAGGTCGCTCCACCGCTCCACGAAGTTGCGCTTGCATGCTCCACCGGCAACCATCGAGCGCCCCCCTCCCCCAGGATGTACGGGGACGAGCCAACAATCAGATGACCGATAGACGAGCGAGCTGCAGGAAAACGACCGGAACAATCTCGCGGCACCATGACGCAGATCACGAATCAGAGCGTGGAGAACGCGATGAGGATGTGAGCGCCACCGTACCTAACAGATTCTCCTAGGCAGATTTTCACGAGGCATGGGAAGCCGTACGTCCACAGGACCTCATCGTCTCCCCGTCTTTAATTTGGCATAGAGGGAACACCCTTTGGGTTCCCGGAGGTCGCAGGCTTTACCATAATGTTTAAGCGCTTCCGAGTCATCCGATTTGACGCCCCGTCCGATTTGATAAATCACCCCGAGATTGATGCACCCCTTGGCATCTCCATCGTCACACGCCTTGCGGTAGAGCATCGCCGCACGAGCATCGTCCTGTTTAATTCCATTGCCCGCAGCGTACATCGAACCGAGGCTCGCGCAGCCCCTTGCACTCCCACCGTCACAGGCCTTCCGATAGAAGTCGCCGGCTTGGAAATCATCCTGCGGGACCCCTGTCCCCTCGGCATGCATGACGCCAAGGTTGTAGCAGCCTCTCGAATTTCCTCCATCGCAAGCCTTGCGGTAGAAATCGGCGGCTCGAATATCGTCCTGTTGGATTCCCGTTCCAGCCGAATACATTACGGCCAGGTTGTAACAGCCCTTCGCGTTCCCGCTCTCACACACCGTTTTGTAGAGATCGGCAGCCTGCACATCATCCTGTGTGCCTCCAGTTCCTGAGGCATACATCACGGCTAGATTGTAGCAACCCTTCATATTCCCGCTATCACAAGCCTTTCGAGTGAAATCGGCCGCTTGGAGATCATCCTGCTGCACCCCGGTCCCCTCGGCATACATCACGCCAAGGTTGTAGCAGCCTCGTGCGTCTCCACCATCGCAAGCCCTCTTTGAGAAGGCTGCGGCTTGCACATCGTCCTGCTGAACACCCATCCCCTCGGCATGCAACACCCCAAGATTGGAACAACTACTCGGATCGCCGGCATCACAGGCTTTTCTGAACATAGCTGCAGCTCGTGCTTCGTCTTGTTTCACTCCTTCGCCCTTCATATACGACAAGCCAAGCGCGGTACAGGCAGCCGGCGTCCCTCTTTCACACGCAGCCTTGAGGGACTGTGACTGATCGGCTCCCTCTGCGAGAGGCATCCCAACCAAGACCAGAACTCCAACGATCATGCAGGCAGGAAGACACGCGCGACCCGTCATGGCATACCCTCCGAAGACGCAGAACAAGGTGAGCGGACGCAGTCTAGCGAGATTCCGCATTCAGATTCAAGACGGAAGCACGCACCACGAGACATCACACACACTGCCTGCCACGACTCCGCGATGGGCCTGTGGTCATGTCTATGAATACACTGTCACACTATCGGCGACAACGCGCAGGCGCCCGCACCCCACACACCATCGTTACCCTTTCGGATTCCAGATCATCTCGATGACTCTACTTCACGCACCCGTTGCAAAGTGAATCTGGAAGACGATAGGATCCTTTTCCCTCCTTACTCTGTTTTTCCATGTCGGAGGGGACGGGGCCGCCAATGGCACAGGCACCATCGGTCCTGCCGCCAATGATTTCTGAGCGGAATCCATCACCACATCCGTGCGGTGAGGCGCATGAGTCAGGCGCCAATCCATGTGTCGTTGCCACACTGTATCCCATTTGGTAGGTCAATCATGATTGTGAATCTCTCTGCCTTTGCGCTGATCACCATCGCCCTGCTCCACGGAGCTATGCCAGATTCAGCTGCTGCCGCTCAGCCGATGAGCATGACTCCATCTACACACCTGCAACAGGCTCATCTCCACGAGTCGGCGTTGCCACAACTCACATCATCCTACGGTGCCTGGGATGGAACACGGCATGCCTCGGATCACTCGAATGCCCCCCGAGTCTATCGAGTCGACGACGAGCCGCTCCGAGGAGCTGCGGATAACCAGTCTTCAGACGAAGTCGGCGTGATCAAAAGCAACCTCCAGGCCGCCAAGCAAAAGATCGAGGAGCTCAAGCAACGTATCGGAGAGCTCGTGCTTCAGCTCCATGCCAAAGAAACCGATCTTGCCACCTTGCGGTCGAATGCCATCGAGAATTCCAAGCGGTTTCGAGAGGATCTGGCCTCACAAGCTGACGAGCTCAGTCATGCCAAACGCCGAGTCACTGAGGTGGAGCAACAGATGGCGACAACCGCAAAGGGGCAGGAACTGGGCCAAGCCAAACGCCGCATCGCTGAAGCCGAACAACAGACGGCCAAGAAAGAACAGGACCTCGCGCAAGCCAAACGCCGGATCGCCGAAGTCGAACAACTGGCGGCAGGCAAAGAACTGGAGGTGACACAAGCCAAGCGCCGCGTCACCGAGGTCGAACAACAACTGACGGCGAAGGAGCAAGAATTAACCCAGGTCAAACGTCACGTCCTCGACGCCGAACAGCACACGACGAAGAAAGACCAGGAAGTGGTCCACGCCAAGCGCCGGGTGACCGACGTCGAACAACAACTGACGGGGAAGGAACAGGAATTAGCACAGGCAAGACGCCGGATCACCGAGATCGAGCAACAGATGACATCGTCAGGGCGCGAACAAGACCTGATCCAAGCCAAGCGTCGGACCACGGAAGCGGAACAACTGATCACGAAGAGGGAACAAGAACTGACACAAGTCAGAGAAGAACTGAAGCAAGTCACACAAAAGCTGGCCGATGTGAATCCTCAACTCTCGGCGAAGGAAGCAGAACTCGCCCGCACCAAGCAATTGCTGGTGGATATGGAGCTCAATGCTAACTCCTCCAAGCAGACCGAGTCGGCACCCGCGCAGGACGAGCCTCCTCCCGCCCTGTCGCTCCAGTCAATTGATCAAACCCTCTCCACATCCAACATGCTCGGAACTAACCCGGAGGCCACCGATGAAGAAGAAACGCTCACCCTCATCGGAAATAACGACCTCCGCAAAATCAGTGAGAGCCTGACGAGCCTGCTCCAACCTGAGCTGAAAAAGGGCAGTGTCACGATAAGGCAGCGAGGCAATAAATTGACCCTTGCGCTAGCCAATGGTGACTTATACGCCACCGGTGACGCGACCGTGACTCTCGGCGGCACCTCTTTGCTCGAACGGATCGGCGCCGTCTTGCATGGATCCCGGTACCAAGGCATTGAGGTAGCAGGGCATACCGACAACACGCCACTCCGATCCGACCTCCGAAAGAGCTTTCGGGATAATCTTGAACTCTCCCGAGCTCGAGCCGACTATGCCGCGCAAGTACTGATCTCGGAAGGGCTTCAGAGTGATCGAGTCAAAGCTGTGGGCTATGGAGATAGTAAATCCATCACGACGAATGATACGGATAAAGGCCAGAGCAAAAACCGACGATTGGAAATCGTGATTACCCAGGCACCGGAATCGGGGATCGCCGTAGGGGACGGAAAAGCCCACGTCGGCAAGAAACCGCAGGATGGATCGCACAAACGATGACCGGTCGCTGATCGGACTGTGGGCCTAGGAATTTGTCCCGCGACTGCAAAACCCGAAGACGTTTCCAACATTACGCGCGGGCAGGATTGACAACCCTATTGCCTTCGACAAACTCAATGAGAAGAGATTCTACACACCTATACGTAAAGGTCATCATGGGAGAAGTGGGGCGGCATGGTGAGCCACCCCCTTCTGAATACGTCGTCGGACCAGCACAGACTGACACAGAGTACCGTTGCTCTGCCTCTGATCGCGCTAGCGAAACTCCCAATGATCCGCTGCCCCCAGGTACAACTGGTCTTAGCAGGTTACGAAACAACCATATCCTGAATTAGAGTCGACTTCGTAGCCGTTCATAGCCATTCTTGAGCTCGTCGATCGCCAAACTCAACGCCTCACCGACGGACCCCGCTGTTTTCCCAACCTCCTCCCGCGCAGCCTCCAGCTTGGGCTTGATATCATCCCACTGACTCTCCAGGCGGGCCCATTCGTCCTTGGCGTCTGCCTTCGCAAGGTGCAACTGCACTTGCAGTTCATCCCGCTGCTGCTTGAAATGCTCCAGGGCCTTCGTAATTTGCTCCGTAACCTCTGCCATAGGACACACTCCTTTTGTGAAAAGATGGACAGAATGAATGCGGCTCATCTCCGCGTGAACAAGATCATCTCTCAGCCATGAGCAGTACAACGTCGTTGGCCGGTTGACTGATCAAACACTCGCCTCTTTTGAAATCATCGATCGTATTCGTTCTGACGAGAGGAACCTGAACGCACCATACAACCGGCACGCTCAGAGTTCAACCCCACAACCTGCTCGATTTCACACAACCCTGCGCCACACATGGTCGGAGAACAAAAGAAAACTCGCGATGGTTTTCAGTCAGGGTGAAGATGGCCTTATCGCGGCCAAGACCTGGCCTACACGATCAACAGCAGGAAGGCACACCGGTTCCGTCCAAGCCGGTTTTATGCGTGTGGAGGACGCCAAGTGGCCGGCTTGAAATAGGGTTGACATCGCTTGTGAGCGACAGCCTGGTGGATCTGAAGAAAATGAGGATAACAAGCCAGATGCTTAATTTCGCTCGGATCAAAGAACCCGGCGTCTGAGGTTTCCTCCTGATCGGCGCGTGGAATTCCGCTCATCACCCTTGCCGCAAACACGGTCTCCACCCCTGACAACTGATCGCCATTCGGATACACCACGGAGAACTGTTCTCCTCCAAAAACACCGAGGATCTGCGTGAGTTCGACGTGCACCCCCGCTTCCTCCCACGCTTCCCGTACCGCTGCGTCCGATGGCAGCTCATGAGGATCGACGATTCCGCTCGGCGCCCCCCACAAACCTGACGGCTTATCCTTCACGAGCAACACCCGTCCCTGATCATCATAGGCCATGACCGCCACGGTCGGGACGTGCAACAACGCTGTCCCGATGTGAGCACGAAGCGCTTTGATGAACTCAGGAATAGCCACGCGCTCGACAATACGCCGTTCTCGACAAGGAAGCGAGCCACAACTGATGAGGAGAATAGGTATCCGTGCTCTCAGGTATATTGCGTTAGACGAAACGGACCGGTAGAGTACGAAGGAGTTCAGCTCAGAACAGAGCAATGGGCTTGACCCAGAGCACGCCCCTGTTAGAGCATTTCTCGCTATCAGAGAAGTGCGGAATCCTATAAGCAAGCACTCCTGTTGGTGTGGCTTGCTGAACCAGCACACTACGGGAGAACAGCCATGAACGAAAATCGTTTTCTAAGGATACAGGCCCGGCGGGTGCTTCTGATTGGAACCATCCTCGTCACAGTACTGATCGTGGCAGAACAATCCGTCATGGCCCATAGCGAAGACAGGGCCGAAATGAGCCCCTCGTACTCTCACCAATCCCATCCATCGAATCAATCCAGCCCGAAGGCAGCCGGACTTCAAGCCGCATGCTGGGCTCTCAGCATGCCCTATGGCGCAGCAAAAATAGCCTATGCCATCGGCGGAGGCATTGTGGGCGGCCTTGCATGGACGGTAACGGCGGGAAACACAGAGTTGGCAAAATCCATCTGGATTCCCTCGATGACGGGCGACTACATCATCCAACCCCCACATCTCACAGGAGAAAAGCACCTCTACTTTGTCGGGGCGCTATCAGAGGAGCCGTCGCTCTAACTGCTCCTCCAGAACTTATACGGCTGGCATTGCTCTATGGCCGTGCTCGGACATGTCAAACAGAGCCTCGCTCCTGCCATTCTTGGAGAACTCGCACACGAGTGTGCTACCGCCGGCAACCGAAAAGCTGGTCGTGAGCGTCAAGATGGGGCCATCATCGCGCCTGAGTGACGCAATACCATTGCCGTAGAATCCTTCGGCGAGATATCTATCGCGACATTCGCTTCCTTGCCCAACGGTATTCTGGACTGACACATTGACAGAGGCTGTGGCAGGAGTGCACCATATACGGCTCATGGTTTAATGACAGAGGTATCAAACGGCTTGACGGTCATAATGCGTTGCAACGAGGGTGATGCCGTCATGAGCACGTTTGCGATGAGAGCATCGTGACCATTCGCCGTAGGCGAGACTCCACGATATGGAGGACCTACGGAGCCAGATTCAATCTTAGCGAATAAAGGAGACAAGGCCATGTCACTACTGATTACCGATGAATGTATCAATTGTGGAGCCTGCCTGCCGGAATGTCCGAACGAAGCCATCTTCGAAACACGCAGCGGCGCGGAGGAAAAAGGGCATCATGTGGGTGACGGTCAGGGCGTGGGAGACAACATCTACGTAATCACCTACGAACGGTGTACCGAATGTGTCGGCCATTTTGACGAACCGCAATGCGCGGCAGTCTGTCCGGTCGATAACTGTTGCATTTCCGATCCGGCGTATCCGGAGGGGACCGATGCCCTGCTGGAAAAAGCGAAAACGCTCAATCCTGACAAGCCTATCGATCCGGCAAAGGTCTGGAGCGGCGTGCGAAACTGAACAGTTTCCGCTTGAGCAGGCTGCTGTCACAACGGTACGTGCCCTCGATAGGTCGAGACCTATCGAGGGCTCAGGCTATGTCCGCCTCACCTACAGGACCATGGATACAGGCCATGCCTGTGTGCCGTCACCGAACTGAAGCGATGAGTTATGCCTGAAAAGGGTCCAAGATTCCTGACCAATGCAACGGTTATCAAGGCATTAGCAAAAGTCTTTGCATTCCAAGCCATCGAAATCAATCTCTTGCGCTCTCAGGCTGGTATCTCCGATGCAAATTGGGAAAGCCTGAAGCGGGAAGCGTTTAAGAAAGCCTACGCCAAGCAACGGGCATTTTATGAAGATCGCCTGACCGGCGCATTCGCGTTGGAGCACATCTCCCAGTCTGAACGCGAGACCAGACTTCTGGAACTCTGGCTCAAACAGAGCGAGGAATCTTCAAAAGACGATCCTAGCTCTCCCGCCGGAGACTGATCGTATCAAGGCCTCGCATCCTCTTCTCGGTGCGCAAGAACAACTCCTCACCGTAACTTCCAATGAAATAGTCTCAACAGACCAAAATCTTCCCCTTTCAATCGCTTTGCGATGATGATGTATGCCTAGGATTCCGTGGTGAGGTGCTTTCCGTGAATGAGAGGTCGGCCAAATTTTTTCAATTACTGACCAGCGCGTCGATTGTATTCTGCACGCGTGAACACATATCGAATATAGACTTTCTTCCGGTTATTCATGCATCATGACAATTGATCGAAACTTGCTTCCGTCGATAGTGAATACCATGCGCAGCGATCGCGAGACGGTTCAGATGATTCATCGGCATACACGGAACAAACCACGCCCTCAATGCACTCCCATCAAATATGTCGGGATGGCGCTATTGGTTCCATGCCTGTATCCGTCTCTGCAGAAGAGAGAGTGGTCGTTGCATCCACAATCGAGTCTTCCATTACTTGTGATGAAAGGGGAGAGATTATGAAGTCCACGAGTCTGAGCTTTTTGCTGATTGGAGTGTTATGTGCGCCTATTTCGGTCATGGCGCAAACAGGTGGGATGGGGAACCCCGACAGCAACATGGAGATCTTGAAGGAAAAACTGAACGCCGACAAAAAGCTACTGGTCGCCGGCAATATGAATCTCAGTGAAGCGGAAGCCAAGCAATTTTGGCCCCTGTACAATTCCTATCAAACGGAGCTGGCAGGACTGAACGAGCGTCTGGAGCGTGTCATCAGGACTTATGCTCAGGGCTACGAACAAGGGAAGGGACAAATCACGAACGATCTGGCCAAGCAACTGCTGGGGGAGTCCCTTGCCATCGATGAAGCGGAAATCAAGATGCGGCATGCCTATGCGGATAAATTCAGCAAGGTGCTGCCGGCAACAAAAGCCGCACGCTATATTCAATTGGAAAACAAAATTCGTGCGCTCTTGCGGTTCGAACTGGCACAGCAAATCCCGCTTGTCTATTAATTGATTGTAATGGTGCGGGAAAACAGGCGGCTGCTGGCCCGAGAACATTGCGGAGGCCTTCGGGTCAGCGGCGAAATGCGTCCATACCTTTCACCACATCGGCCAGGAGCGTGTCGGCCTGCTTGCTCCGCACCCGTTTGCGGTACAGACGGTAAGCCATCGTAAGGCTCAGCCCTACGATGGCTGCGGCTGGGATTTGCCAATCAAGATCGCTCATGCGTTGACCATACCCAAATTCAGGCTATTCAGCTAAGGTGTTCTGCTTTGCTGCCTTGTGATTGATGCCCTATGGTGGTGAGGCGGCATGGTGGTTCACGGATGTTGTGAGCCGTCGCGTACTCCGTTCGGTTTCAATCCATAGAGAACGATGAAGAGCCGAAGCTCCAGGCGATAGTCGTGAGACGAATCGTGTCGGTGAAGCACGTTGTAAACACGTAGGGTGAGGCTGGAGTCTGATTGACATAGCCGGGGCGACATGCGATGTTGACCGCCTGGTATTCAAGGGATTGTCTCGAACGGTCGTCAGTGCGTCTGTGATGAGCATGTCTATATCAAACTTTCCTCCATCAATATCTCTGGGGGGGGCAGAAAAACCCGATGATTGAAAGGGAGAGGCGTGATGACAAAACTTCGCATGATGATTCAAGCGGCAGCAGTGATATGTTGCGTGGCGGGAGTTCTTTCTTGTGCGCATTCTGAACGCGCGGGAGGCTATGGGGAAGCGGAGCCTTCCGGGTTTTTGAAGGACTACTCGAACCTGCGTGAGGGAAAGGATTCCACCGAGCCTACGCTGATCTACATGATCCCGGACAAGACAAAGTTCCAATTGTATAAGGAAATTTGGCTGGAACCTGTCCGGATTTGGCGAGGAGCAAAATCCGATGCAAAAGATCTGGATCAGGAAGATTCGGACTATGTCGCGCAGTTTCTGTGGGACAGGCTCGACGAAGAGCTTCGTAAAGACTACATCATGACGCGAGAAGCTGGACCGGATGTGTTGCGAGTGCGATTTGGGATCACCGAAGCTGAGAAAGGCATTCCAGGCTTGGACAATATTACGGCCCTTCATCCTGCGAGTTTACTGATCTCCAAGGGGAAAAAAGCGATCAGCGGAACGGAGAGCTTTGTCGGGAAAGTCACCATTGAAATGGAAGTGACCGATAGCCAGTCCGGAGAGCGTCTCATCGCCGCGGTGGATCGGCGCGGAGGAGGCAAGTACCTCTGGAAAGGGTTGCATCGTTGGGAAGACTTTGAAGCTGCCGCAACGTACTTTGCCAAAAGCCTCCGTTGGCGAGCCTGTGAGTTGCGTGGTGAAGCGAATTGCGAGATGCCGAAGGAGTAGGGCTGCAGTATCCTAACGTCGGTCGAAAAGACAGCCCTGGCATCCCGCAGCACCGGGCATCTCCGAATGTGAGAGAAGGCAGGACGAGCGCATGGACGTATCCGAGCTCATTGCTTGCCACGACTGTGATTGTCTGCAGCGGCGCGTGTCATTGCCGCTGGGGGGAGCAGCGCGGTGCAGCCGATGCAATGCCCTACTCTATCGCTCATGCCAGAACGGCAGTCAGAAAACCTTGGCCTATACAGTGGCCGCGCTGTTTCTGTTTCTGATTGCGAACAGCTACCCCATTGCAGGCATTGAAATGCAAGGTAATCGACAGGTGGCAAGCCTCTATGATGCCGTCTCGTTGCTGTGGCAGGAGGGGCATGTCGAAGTCGCTGTGCTTGTGGGTCTGACTACGATAGTCACCCCGATCATTCAAATTGGCTTGGTGCTCTTTCTTCTGGTCCCACTTCAATTCAACTATCTTATCCAAGGAGTCGTGCCGGTCTTGCGGATTTTGGAAACAGTGCGCCCCTGGAGCATGATGGAAGTATTTTTTCTCGGAGTACTTGTCTCCCTCTTTAAACTCGAACAACTGGCGCATGTGGAGGTGGGAATCGCACTATGGGCGTTTGCCGCCATGATTCCGATCCTGATCGCCGTAGAAATGACGTTTGATCCGGACGAGATTTGGGAGAAAGTGAGTGTGCTGTCATGAATGGTGGCGTCATGACTGCCGCTGAATTAGGGTTCTATGGGTGCCTGATCTGCCATTATGTGACAGAGTGCGCGTCCAGTGCGACCGACATGCGGTGTCGTCGGTGTGGGGCCTTGCTGCATCGGCGGAAACCGAACAGTATCAGCCGAACCTGGGCCTTGTTGCTGACAGGATATATGTTGTACATTCCGGCCAATATTCTCCCGGTGATGCATACCGGCTCGTTGTTTGCCGCTCAATCCGATACGATCATGAGCGGGATCGTCTATCTATGGACATCCGGCTCATGGTATCTCGCCGCCATTGTATTCATCGCCAGCATTTTCGTTCCCGCAGCCAAGTTGGCGGTCCTGACGTTTCTTGTGATTTCAGTTCAGCATCGGTCGACATGGGATCCACTTGATCGCACCAAGATGTATCGAGTGGTGGAGTTCATCGGCCGGTGGTCTATGTTGGATATTTTTGTCGTCACCATCTTGGTGGCGTTGGTTCACCTGCAGTCGCTTGCAACCATCAACGTGGGCCTGGGGGCAATCGCATTCGGAGCCGTTGTTGTCTTAACAATGATCGCGGCGCAGCAGTTCGACCCCCGACTGATCTGGGATCCACAAACCGACGTGCCTTCGTCCAGAGACAACACCCATGGATATTCGTAATCTTCCAGAGGTCCGCCCCCACCGTACATGGGGATGGTCCGTGCAGCTTGTCTGGATCGTGCCGATCATCGCAGCGGCCATCGCCGGCTGGCTGGTGATCAAAACCATCAGAGAGAAGGGGCCCACGATCACCATCACGTTCAAGACGGCCGAAGGGCTCGAGGCGGGAAAGACGAAGGTGGCATACAAGAACGTGGATATTGGGCGCGTGAAAGCCATCGAAGTCAGCAATGATCTACGAAGCGTCATTGCCACGGTTGAATTAGACAAGAGCATGGAGCCCTATCTGGTCGACGATACGCGGTTTTGGGTCGTGCGCCCTCGAGTCGCCGGAGGGCAAGTCTCTGGCCTCATGACACTTTTTTCAGGTTCGCATATCGGTGTCGATATCGGGCATTCCACCACCCTGCGGCAGGATTTTGTCGGACTGGAAGTCGCACCCATCGTGACGGGGGATGTGCCGGGCAGACAGTTTGTGCTTCGGGCTGAAACCCTTGGGTCGTTGCAAGTTGGCTCTCCCGTATTTTTTCGCCAGGAAGAAGTAGGGAAAGTGATTGCCCATGCGGTGGATCAGGACGGAAAAGGTGTCACGTTTAAAGTATTTGTCGATGCGCCGTACGATCAGTATGTCACCGCTGAAACCCGGTTTTGGAATGCCAGCGGCGTCGATGTCTCCTTCGATGCGTCCGGAGTGAAGATCGACACGCAATCGCTCGTGTCTATCTTGATCGGCGGTGTGGCATTCGGGACACCGCCTGGGACCGAACCCGGACCTGAGTCGGAACAGCCGGCAGCGGAGGGACAAGAGTTTCGCTTGGCCTTGACGCGAGAAGAGGCGATGAAGCATCGAGATCTGATTGTGGAGCGCTTTGTGCTGTATTTCCCACATTCCCTACGAGGGCTATTCGTCGGGGCTCCTGTTGATTTTCGAGGCATCGTCGTCGGAGAAGTCAAATCCATGAATGTGGAAACCGACGAGTCGAATACGGTCTTCCGGTTTCCCGTCGAGGTGGAACTCTACCCAAGTCGTCTCGTGGCGATGATGAAACGCGCCTCGCCTAATTTTCTGGAGAATGACGAGCAGCGCCTGCGCAAGCGCTGGGACCAGGTTGTGACGAATGGATTTCGAGCGCAACTGGGGGTGGGAAACCTGTTGACTGGCCAATTGTACGTCGCATTGGATTTTTTCCCCGGCGCCGCTCCCGCGAAGATGGACTGGACTCATGATCCACCGGCCATTCCGACAGTGCCGGGGATCACGGAAGAGATCCAGAAACTGATCGTGCATTTATCTCAGACGCTTCGGAAGTTCCCGCTGGAGGAGATCGGAACCGACATGCGCAAGACGCTTCACACTCTGACGAGAACGCTCGAAAGGAGTGGACAATTTGTCGCACAACTGCAATCTGAGGTGACACCGGAAGTGAGAACCGCGCTTGATGAAATGCGCCGTGCCTTGAAGACGGCAGAACGCACGCTGGCGTCTGAATCGCCAACGCAAGTGGAGCTCCAGAATACGCTGAGGGAGTTGGGGCGAACTGCGGAATCCATCCGTTTGCTGTCGGACTATCTTGAGCGCCACCCGGAAGCGCTCCTTCGCGGAAAGAAAGAAGGTGGGCGATGAGGCGGCATCTCGTGTGTGTGACGACGTGTCTGGCTATCGCCAGCTTGACAGGTGGATGCCTGTCCTCACCTCCAACACATTTTTACACCTTGAGCGTCGAAGCACCGATCGCACGAGAGCCCTCAGGACAATCGATGTTTCGGGTCATGATCGATCCAATCACGATCCCGGAGGTTGTTGACCGCCCACAGCTTGTGGTCCGATCCGGTCCGAACACCGTATCGCTTATCGAGGAACATCGATGGGCTGAGTCACTGAAGCGAGAAATCCCGAGGGTGCTTGCGGAGAATGTCGGGCGATGTCTGGGAACTGATGAGGTATGGGCCTATCCCCGGCACCAAGGCCCGCCTATCAACTATCGCCTTTCCGTAGATCTTGTGAGACTTGAAACGAACAACGGAAGGGATGTCTCGCTGGATGCTCTTTGGACGATCAGACGAATCCTGCCGAATGGTGATGATCAGAAGACACACGGACGTTCGAATGTGCACCTCCCAGTAGAAGGCGAAGGCTACCAGGCCATTGCATCGGCGTACAGTCGCGCGCTTGCCACCGTGAGCGAAGAAATAGCCACCGCCATTCGCTCGATGAGAGAACAAGCCTCATAAACTTGTCCGGCAAACAGTTCTCGGCATATGCTGCGATCTCATACTCACACGTTCATACCGTGCAACCAAAGATGGAGGGCGCGCCGGCCAGCGCACTCCCCATTGAGAAAAGGGTGAACGGCAACACCTACGGCTTCTGTAACACAGGGTATCCCAGAGTATAAATCCACTTATCCTCGTCGACGGAATTGGCGGGAGCCAGCGGCCTCGCCGGCAAATGACACGGGATGCACTCGGTTTCAAAACTTTTCGAGACAGTATGCCCAGGATCGCCAGCATTGAAGAATGACCACCCCCATCCTTTCCCCCAGAGTTTTGAGTTAGTGTAGCGCCCCTTGGTGTCTCGCACGAGCACAAACCAACCCTTGGTCGTAGTCGCGTAGCCGACTGCCGGACCGGTGGACATCGCCATGGTTTTCGCATGGAGCAGCTCCTTGACCAACACAGCTCCATCAGGAAACTGTCCCGTTTTCTGATAGTGCGCAATGGTCTCCGGCTGTGTGTACACGACGTGGTACTCGCTCAAACCAGGGCCATTTGCTTTCAAGCTCTTGTCTGTGTTGGCATGCGCCCAGGTGCCAAGGGTCGGCCACAGCCGATAGCCCTCAGGCACGCGAATAGCGCCCGTCGATGCATCCACCACCGTGGGTGCAAACGGCTTGCTTTCCTCGGCATACGAGCTGGTCATCGCCTGCGCGGCTATGAGCGCCATCAGACCCACAAACACCCACCCCTTGGTCATGATCTCCCTCCTTAACATAGTGATCTCCTCCGCCCTTATTGCCTACGATCAATTCATACATCCCACACCTGCACAACAGCACGGATGTCGCTGTCGAACCATACGACGTGCATTTTCATGACGGCAACAGTGGTCTGTGACTTCGTGCGTTGAACAGGCGCGCATATCATGCGCCATTCTGTTCGGCATTGTCTGTCATCTAGATGACCATCTTGGCCGATCGGTCCACCGCTGTCTTATTGCAGTCCATGCCTCCAGCTCACAATCAATCGCCGCGGGTGTGGGCATCTTCATCAGGCATGGCTACCACCTCTCATAGAGGAGGCTTGCCTTGAATGAGCACGACAGGCTTCTTCTGTTGGTGAGTCGACGGAAGGCGCTATGTCTTACTGGATTGAATAACTTGGGCGAGGTCGGTCGTACTGCGAACACAGAGATAGGTACGCGTGTACCGCAAGATGCCTTCAGCGCGAAGCACATTCAAGATGGCCGTCACGACCTGACGGGTTGCGCCCGCCAGCTCAGCCAACTCTTCATGAGTAATGCGAATGTCCACGAGCACCCCCTCGTAGTGCGGGCATGGCGATCGTCCGAACTCCATGAGGTCTAAGAGGATCATCGCCACCCGCCGACGAAGTGGGGTCGCAAACTGCCATTGCAATCGGCGTTCAAGAAGACCCAGTTGTCTGCTGTAGACTTCCAAGAGTAGTTGGCTGACGATAGGATCGTGATGGGCGGCAACCTCTAGCGTCTTCCGCTGAAACTCAAAAATGGAGGTCGGGCCACTGGTCATGGCGGACTCTTCTTTCATGACACTCGGCGGGGTAAACGGCAGATCGCCGAACATGCCCCCTTTCCCCAACAACATTCGGGTGCGCTGCTCCCCGCCTTCTCCTACAGTTCTGAGACGCACATACCCTTTTTGAACGATATATGTTTTCCCAGGCAGGATAGCGTGGTAGACAAGCCTTCGATGAGGTACGTTCCTGATACGGACGGGCTGAAGCCGGATTAATGAGGCCAAGAACCTGGAACTCACATCGTCAGACTTATTCACGGTCATCTCCTCTGTACCAGATGCGATTGAACACCCTCGCGATCACTCTCTATTGGGAAAGACAGATGGAGAGCAGATCTTGAACGGTGTCTCACCATCCCATCCGTGGATCGACGAGAAGACCGTACAGATGCCCTACGAGCCTGGAGCTACGTCCAAAAGACCCGATCAATCGCAACAACCGATTCCCCTGGATCGGAAGTCCCTCACCTGAGGTCTCGACCGTGAGAGGCTCAGACTGCTTCGTAAGGCTTCTCGTCCTGAGTGCGCGGGCAATCACTGGTTCGTCGGAGATCCTGGTGGTTATCGTTCTTCCGTCGGCGGTGATCGAGAGAGAACTCCTGGGCGAGTCTGCTCTTGTCTATTGGTCCGATACAAATACCGGAAATACCACGCATAGAGCAGGACCAGTAGCACAAAGTTGGGAATGAGGATCCCCGGTGTCGCCCATTGCCACCCATCGAATTTCCAACTGGAGAGCGGCCATAGTATCGGTGTCGGGAAGAAGGCATAGGAATGCAAGGGCACATCGGCCAGCACATGCAGACCCCACGCTCCGAGTTCCCAAACCGGTCGTTTGAGGAAAATCCATACAAGAAAAAAGACGGCCAAAAAGACGACGAAGCTATGGGTGTAATTGTAGAGGTGATGGACGTATTGTGGAATCGACGATTCCGGTGGAGTGCCGCGACTGAAATCCGGACTCGGCGACAAGCCGAGAGTGGACGCGACATAGAGAACCCCGAAGGAAAAGAGATCCGGAGCCATGCCGACGGCGAATGCCAGCCAGAAACTGGATCGGGATCTTCGACCGAACGCGATCGACCCCCAGAGGCCATGTGAGACGAAATCCATCAGATCCTTCCAGACGCGTCGGGTGACGGCATTCTACCCGGTCCTGTTCCCTCTCGTCTATTGGAGTAGACTTGGTGAGTCATTCGAGCGACGGGACGTCAACCCACAGATACGGTCGTGCGGCACAGATCACGACCTGCCCCAAGACTCGTTCAGAAACGGCACGACAAGGACAGAGGTCGGTCTTGTCCTTTCAGGAGGTCTTCTTCAGACTCAACACGTAGCTGGTCAAATCGGATATTTGAGCGTCGGTCAGAGGGAACTTCGGCATAATAGATCCCGGCGTCACTTCCGCAGGATTTTTGAAGTGACGATGATGCCATTCGCGGTCGGGACGAACGTCCCCTTCGAACGAGAGGTCCGGTCCCACCTTCCCGCCGTCATCATGGATGCGGTGACACCCACTGCATCCGAAATTGGCGTACAAGGACTTCCCCCGAACGACGGCGGGATCAGAGCGCGGCACGGCATACAGGTTCTTGAGCGAGATACCGAGTAGTGAAAATACGATAAGCAGAAACACAATACCGCCGCCGATGGCAACCGGCCGGCGGGTCGGGTTGCGAGCCGGATTGCGGTCAATAAACGGCCAGAAGAGCATGACACCGATCACCACCATCGGCAGCACCCACGTCGCCAAGGGTTCCAATGGCCCATGCACATATTTCAGCAATTCATAGTAGAACAGAAAATACCACTCCGGCACCGGAACAAAACTGCTGTCCGCAGGATTGGCTTTGTCCGCGAGCGGAAATTGAAAGATCGACGCCAAGGTCGCCAGCACGAGAAAGATCGCCAGCATGACCACGGCATCCATATAGACTTGCCTTGGATAGAACGGTTCTCTGGACAGCGAGGCACGCTCATCCGTCCAGGGACCTGCCGGGCCGACACGACGGAGGACAAACAGATGCAATACGACGAGGCTGACAATCAGGCTAGGGAGCAAGAGGACATGGATGGCAAAAAAACGAGAGAGCGTCAACGCACCCAAGGTCTCGCCTCCGCGAAGCGCTTTGACCAGGAAATCGCCGACCACCGGAACGGTACCGACCATATTGAGGCCGACTTGAGTCGCCCAATAGGCGGTTTGGTCCCACGGCAGCAAATACCCGGTGAAGGCGAAACCCATCACCAATAAAAACAGCACGACCCCGATCATCCACAATGCCTCGCGGGGCGGCTTATACGCGCCGTAGAGAAACACCTGCAGCATGTGCAGCCCGATGGCGACGACCATACCCGATGCGCCCCAGTGGTGGAGTCCTCGGATGAACGAACCGAAGAGCACGTCGGTTTCAATGAACTGGACGCTGTCATAGGCATGATCGGGCGTCGGGACGTAGTACACCGCAAGAGACATCCCTGTAATGGCTTGCAGAACAAACAGGAAGAGCGTGGCCGAGCCAAAGACATAAATCCAACTGGCGCCGCCGGGAATCGGCTCGTCAAGGAGGGTCTTCTCAACCGGACGGAGATTCAGGCGACTGTCGAGCCATGCATAAATTTTAGAAGCCATCGGCCTGGTCCATACCGAATCATGATGGAATGCCTCATCCGCTCGAACACTCACACGAGTCTCGGCTTTCGAGCCTCATCGGCATTTACACTTCAATCTTGCGCGGCAGCCCCGCTTTGAATTCTTTGTATTCGACCTGGAGTTCCCCATTCTCGATTTTCGAAGGCAACTCGTCCAAGGGGCGCGGCGCCGGCCCACCCACGACTTTGCCCGTGATATCGAACTGGCTGCCGTGGCAAGGACATTGGAAAATTTGCTTGCTGTCATTCCAATCAAATCCACACCCGAGATGTGTACACATCCCGGACCAGCACGTCACCGTCTGATCCTCTCGTTTGACGACCCACACATTTTTTCGGATTGTCGTCCGGTGCCATCCGTCTTGGACGATCTGATGATACTCAAGCTGGACCGGCTTGTTGGCAGGCACATCTTCAATCCGTCCGATCTCAACCCACTTCTGCTCTCGTTTTTTTAACGCCGGAGCGATGAGATAGCTGAGGATAGGCACGCCCAGCCCGAGGCTAATGAGTCCTGCGGCGAAACCGGTTACTCGGCGAAAAAAAGTGCGCCGGTCATCGCCTCCGTCCACCAGCTCCGTGGTTTCATGCTGCTTCACGAGGTGCTCACCAGACATAGACACCTGCAGAATAGTTCGCGAGAGGAGACGAACGAGAAACGCGACGAGCCTTACTTAGCGCATGTACGCGGAAGAGTCTAGTGCTTTTTTGCGCGGGCTTCTGTGATCGGGCCAGAGCTCTCTAATTTTCTTATTTGTTATGGATACTTAGATGATCCACACAATTTTCACAACGCTCAAGCACATGAGGCTGATCTATCCACTTCTGCAACATCACGCTGAACACAACTCGATTTGCCAAATTGAGTGTGCCGAGAAACTCTTTGGCCATTTTGGCTACTCCTGGTCGTAGTCGTCCGCGCGTGAGCGACCTTCGACACGCGCACCCAATCGAATCCTCACGACGTCCGCCCAAGACAGGATGCGGGGAAGGAGTTGAGAATTGACGGAACCCAACGGCGGCTTGCATCTTACCAGATGCTTCCGGCATGCTGGTCTTTTGTCGGAGATGCACATGAAATCCGGAAAACTTCGTTTGCATGACCTCCTCAAAACCAATGATGACGACGGCACCATCCAATTTGAACACCGCCGCATGCTGCTCTTGGATGCCGATGCCATGGGGTTACTTCGCAAGGAGTTGATCGAAGCCGTCGGGCTCCATCGCGCACGACGTATTCTGATGCGGTTCGGCTATGCCTGCGGATACCGCGACGCGGTCACCACCAAACATTGGCAAGAGACCGTCAACCTCACCGAGTGGTTATCGTTCGGCCCCAAGCTGCATACCCTTGAGGGTATTGTGGGAGTCCGACTTCTCCGCCTTCAAGTCGACAAAGGCCGAGGGATTTTTGACGGGGAAGCGGAATGGCGGAACTCCTACGAAGCAGAACAGCATCGAACCCATTTCGGTCTGTCGGACACGCCGGTCTGCTGGACGCTCATCGGATATGCCAGCGGGTACGGCTCGGCGGTATTCGGCCGAGACGTGCGCTGCCATGAAACGCACTGTATCGGGAAAGGCGATCCACACTGTGTCGTCGTCGCTCATGCGGTCAACCCATGCGATGAATTACCACTCGCAATCACGCATGAACATGAGCATGCCCAGACTGATCTGCGGCGCCTGCTCGAGACGCTCGACAGCCGTCAGAAAGATCTGCAACGGGAACAAGCGAAAGTCAGTGCCTTGGAGGCCAAAGTCCTTTCCCTGCGAGAAACCCTCAACGCTTACTCAAGCGCTGAGGAACTGGTCGGGACAAGCAGGGCGTTTCGCGCCGTGTTCGAGGATGCCGAACGTGTGGCCTCCTCGAATGCATCGGTCTTGATTTGCGGCGAGACCGGAACCGGCAAGGACGTGATCGCTCGTGCCATCCATGCGAAGAGTGCGCGTAACGGGCATCCACTCGTCACCGTCAACTGCGCGGCCCTCTCGGCCAGCCTGATTGAGAGCGAGCTGTTCGGTCATGAAAAAGGCGCCTTTACCGGGGCATTCAAGCAGAAACTGGGACGGTTTGAAATGGCAAACGGCGGCACCATCCTCCTGGATGAAGTCGGAGAACTTCCCCTGGAGGCACAGGCGAAGTTCCTGCGCGTGTTGCAAGAAGGAGAGCTTGAGCGAGTCGGCGGGTCGCGGACGATCAAAGTGGACGTGCGTATCCTCGCAGCCACCAATCAGCCCCTTCCGCGACTGATCGCCGAGGGAAGATTCCGGGAAGATCTCTTTTATCGACTGAATGTATTCCCTCTGCACATTCCTCCGTTGAGGGAACGACCGGAAGATATCGTCTTATTAGCCCATTACTTCACGAACCGCTATCGCCTCAAACTCAAGAAATCCATCTCATCGATCAATCAAGAATCCCTTGAACGCCTCACCCGCTATTCCTGGCCCGGAAACGTGCGTGAGTTGGAGCACATGATCGAGCGGGCCGTCTTGCTGAGCGAGAACGACATCTTGACGATCGATGTGCCGGTGCTCAATGGACGACAACCGCTCACGCTCTCCGTGGCTTCCGGTCATTCAGAAGAGGACGCCTGGAAGACGCTCGCGGAAGCTGAACGGTCATACATCGAGCGAGTGCTTCAGCACACTAATAATCTGATCGCAGGCAAAGGAGGAGCGGCGGAAATTCTCGACGTGCCGCCGTCGACATTGCGTCACCGCATGAGGAAGCTTGGCCTCAAGTAATTGATCTTGCATCGCCCTCATGGCTCATTGAGAAATTCTGCGTGCGACCTCCATTTCATGCTCATGGGCTCGAAGCGTTTCCGCACAGTCTGTATCTGGTCGTCTA
This sequence comes from uncultured Nitrospira sp., assembly GCA_964430555.1. Classification (GTDB taxonomy): domain Bacteria; phylum Nitrospirota; class Nitrospiria; order Nitrospirales; family Nitrospiraceae; genus Nitrospira_D. The sequence goes on from CAYSFU010000023.1 coordinate 34,679, forward strand.
CGGACAAACGAAGAAATGATCGGCCTATCTGAATTCACAAAGATGACGGAGTGCTTACGACTGCAAATCCAACAAGGCCGTGACATGGCGTTTGAGGGGTATCGGTGAAACAGGCGTACAGGAAAGCCGGAATATTATTCTCGTGCTGTTCATTCTGGTTCATGATGGGCGCTCTCTTGCTGGGATCGATGGCTCCTGTGTGGGCGCAGACATCCGCGCCACAGACGATCCCGAATACACAACGGAAGAATTCCCCTGGTCCGACCGACTTGGGACAACCAGCGCTGCCTTCACCACAGGAAACAGCAGGATTGGGATCTGAGCGATCCGACAAGCCGTCCGATCAAACGATGCGGGGGACGGCGAACCGCTTCATTGATATCGGCTTTGGCATTCTCGGGAGCGGGACCATGGGGCCGACTCCGTATAAACAACTCCGGTATGACGAAGATTGGAGTTATCTCAAAGATCCGACGCGTCGGACTGATTTTTGGGACCCTATCAAATATATTCCGTTCAGTGGACGAGACGATGTGTATCTTTCCATCGGAGGTGAGGCGCGGATTCGATATGAATATTTTCGGAACGAGAATTTGGGCAGCGCGCCGGCCAATCAGGACGGGAAGAATGACTATGCACTCCAACGCTATATGCTGCATGCCGATTTGCATGTGGGGTCGAAGGTTCGTTTCTTCGGCGAAGTGTGGAGCGGAATAGAGAATGGGCGTATCGGCGGGCCACGCCCGGACATCGACAGAGATTCGTTTGATGTTCATCAAGCCTTCGTGGATTTCGTCGTGCCGCTCGGCAAGGGCAACACCATGACGTGGCGGTTGGGACGGCAGGAAATGACCTACGGCAGTCGCAGGCTGATCGATGTTCGGGCAGCTCAGACCTTGCGTCGCTCATTCGACGCTGCCCGAGTCTTGCTTCGAATCGGAGAGTGGTCGGTGGATGGATTTTTCTCCAAGCCGGTCCGTAATCAACCGCACGTGTTCGATAATTCTTCCGACTCGAATCGCACCCTGTGGGGGCTCTATGCCGTGCATCCACTTGCACTCTTACCCGATGGTCATGTCGATCTGTACTACCTCGGATTCGAGGACCAGGCAGGACACTTCGACCAGGGCACCGCCTACGAACTTCGGCATACGCTCGGAACGCGCCTATGGGGCCAGCCGCTGCCGTGGGAATACAACTTCGAATTTCTCTGGCAATTCGGTTCATTCGGATCAGGCACCATTCAGGCGTGGGCCGTGGCATCGGCTACGTACTATAATTTTGATCGACTGCCGTTTCGTCCTCGACTCGGCCTTGGGGCTGATGCCACCAGCGGTGATCGCGATTCAAAGTCTGCCACCCTGCAGACCTACAACCCGCTATTTCCCACAGGGGCCTACTTTAATCTTCAGGATCCCGCAGGCCCTCAGAACGTCATGCATCTGCACCCATTCTTGGATCTGCATCTCACTGAGAGTCTGACCACCACCGTAGATTGGGGATTCTGGTGGCGACAGAGCTCCGACGACGCGGTCTATCGCATTTCCGGCGCTCCGTTTCGATCCGGGCAACAGAGTCAAAACCTCTATGTGGGGAACGCTCCAGCCGTGACGGTTACGTGGAGGGCCACGAGACATCTGACCCTGCTGGCGGGCTATGTTCACTTCTTTGGCGGAACCTTCTTTCACGAGTCTCCGCCTGACAGAGATGTCGATTACTTCACAACATGGATGACCTACATGTTCTAGCAGGATGATGAACCGGGCCGCCGGCGGTGTTCTCGCATCGCTCAGAGGCTCACCGTACCGACGCGTACGCCTCGCCGCTGATTGATCCACCCTAAGCCGACTGAGCGTTGTACTGCTGTAAGATCGGCACGAAGCCGATATATGGGCACCATATACGGCGTCCGATTTTGTTTAGTGAGTCCCTGTTCGAATAGATCGGCTCATTGTTCACCTGCCGCAATCACATTTCATTTCTATCATCATATAGTTAGTCGCGCGACAGCGGCTCACACTCCAGCATCCACGATGCGTGGCAATCAAATTGCTAAGAAGTAAGAAGTCGGCACACATCATTCATTGTATTGGGAATGCCGTTCCTCACGCTATTCAACAAAAACCAGGAGGTTCACAATGGGACAAGCAAAAGCCGCACAAATTCCAGGGATGATCAGTGCAGACGACGCCGTCATGCTGCTGATCGATCACCAGAGCGGTCTCTTTCAGACGGTCAAAGATCTTCAGGTGCCCGAACTTCGCGCGAATGTGGTCACGTTGGCCAAAGTCGCGACCTTGGCGAAGATTCCTGTGATCACCACCGCATCGGTGCCGCAAGGACCGAACGGCCCGTTGATCCCCGAAATTCACAAGTTCGCACCGCATGCGCAGTATGTGGCAAGACGCGGGCAAATCAATGCGTGGGACAATCCCGATTTCGTCGCAGCCGTTGAAGCGACCGGGCGCAAGACCTTGATCATCGCCGGCACGATTACCAGCGTGTGTCTGGCGTTTCCCAGCATCTGTGCCATTCATGCCGGGTACAAGGTCTTTGCGGTCATCGATGCAAGCGGGACCTATTCGAAGATGGCGCAAGAGATCACGTTGGCCCGCATCGTTCAGGCCGGCGTGGTGCCCGTTGATACCGCAGCCGTCTGCTCCGAACTGCAGAAAACCTGGAGCCGGCCCGATGCCTCGGCCTGGGCGGAAGCTTACAGCGCAGTCTTCCCACCCTATCAGCTGTTGATCGAGAGCTATGGGAAGGCGCAGGAAGTCGCCGTCAACCACGAAGTCTTGGATTCCAAACGGTAAACGAGGATGGAACCGGAGGCTCCGATTCTTCTTGTGCATCCGCCGGGAAGAGTCAGGGGACTCCGGATTTCTTCACTGATTCGAGTACACGTATTCGGCATTTCTTTATCCACATCACATTCATCAGAAGGAGCCCCTGTCATGGCAAGTGAACCAATTCGCGATCAAAGCAAAGACCAGTTGCTGACACCGAAGAACTCGGCCCTCATCATCATCGATTATCAACCGGTGCAGGTCAATTCCATTGCCTCCATGGACCGGCAATTGTTGATCAACAATATCGTCGGAGTGGCGAAGATCGGCCTTGCTTACGACCTCCCGACCATTCACTCGACCGTGAATGTGAAGACCGGTCTGAACAAACCGCCGATCCCTCAACTTCGCAAAGTCCTAAAGGACCTTCCGACGTATGATCGCACATCGATCAACTCCTGGGAGGATGTGGAATTTGTCAAAGCCGTCAAGGCGACCGGCCGCAAGAAACTGATCATGACCGCGCTCTGGACCGAAGCCTGTCTGACGTTCCCTGCGTTGGACGCGTTGCAAGAGGGATTCGAAGTCTATGTGGTGGTGGATGCCGTGGGTGGGACCTCGGTTTCGGCTCACGAGGCGGCGCTTCGACGGATTGAACAGGCAGGCGGCAAACCGATCACCTGGGTGCAGCTGTTGTGCGAATTACAACGAGATTGGCAGCGCAAGGAAACCGTGCCGGCCTTCATGGACCTCTTCATCCAAACCGGCGGCACCGCCGGCATCCAGTTCTCCTACGATCGTGAAAGCGACAACGATGAGGGCGGTGTCATCGGAGTGACGAAGGAATCCGTTCAGAAAGCGCGCGCGAAATAACCGGTCTCTTCGGATCCTGTGTGTTGCCGCCGCGCATACAGGATCCGAAAAGCACGCAGCGTACTGAAGCCTGTCAGGGTCGGATCATGTCATCACACAGCGATATAAAGAGGAGGGGCATGTCACTGAAGAGCCTTCTCAGCATACACCAAACCCACCAGCTTCACTGGGTCGGCGACGGCTTCCCCGTGCGGACCATTTTCTCAGATGACAACATGGGAAATCGTCTCGACCCGTTTCTGCTCATGGATTACGCCGGACCAATCGAGTTTCCGCCGTCCGACCAACCGCTGGGGGTCGGGGAACATCCGCATCGCGGATTTGAAACGGTGACTATTGTGTATCAAGGTCGGTTGGTCCATCGAGATTCTGCCGGTCATCAGGGCACGATCGGCCCCGGCGACGTTCAATGGATGACAGCGGCGTCAGGAGTCGTTCATGAGGAGAAGCATGCTCCTGAGTTCGCAAAGAACGGAGGACAGCTGGAAATGGTTCAATTGTGGGTGAACCTTCCCGCAGGGTCTAAAATGGCACCTCCCCGCTATCAAACACTCTTGAATGAGCATATTCCCATCGTGTATCTCGCCAACGGAGCCGGCCATGTACGGGTTATCGCCGGAGCATTCCATGGCGTTCAAGGGCCCGCGAAGACGTTCACGCCGATTCATCTGTACGACCTGGAGCTACATGCTCACCATCATATCGAGGTGCGATTGCCGGTAGGACACAACAGCGGATTGCTTGTCCGGAAGGGCTCGGTCGTATTGGAGCAATCACATGTCGCCGGGGAGGCAGATTTCGCCTTATATAGCGCGGCAGGAGAGACGGTCGGCATTCATGCCAACGAAGATGCCCTGCTGCTGGTTTTGAGCGGTCAGCCGATCAAAGAGCCTACGGCCTGGGCCGGTCCCTTTGTCATGAATACGGAAGAAGAGCTGGCACAAGCCGACGCCGATTATCGGGATGGACGAATGGGGCGTCTTGGTTGAGATGGCCCTCTCTCCATCAAACAGTCGACAGACGTCACGACGGAACAGGCACATGCCTGTTCATCAGATACCACATGATACAGAGCTCGTGAAGCGAGCGTTAGGAAAGGAGGACAGCATATGACAGATCATCGGTTGCGCGCATGGGTTTGGGGATTGGTTTGTACGTTCGTCTTAATCTCCGAAATCGCGGGGGCGGAGATGAAACGGTACGAGATCGATCCGGAGCATACCACCATAGGATTCAGTGTCCGTCACATGACGATCTCAAATGTTCGAGGCCAATTTACCGGTGTGTCGGGATTCGTCGAACTGGACCCCGAGAGCAAGAATGTCAAGGTGATCGAAGCCACGATCAAGGCCGACACGATCAATACCCACCATGAACAACGGGATACCCATCTGCGTAGTCCGGATTTTCTCGATGTGGAGAAATATCCGACCATGAGCTATAAATTGAAGCGTTATCTCAAGAACGGCGATACGTATACGGCGGTCGGCGATCTCACGCTCCATGGCGTCACGAAAGAGGTCACGCTGAGTGGACGGCTCATCGGGGTGACCGCTGACCCCGGAGGAAACAGTCGCGCTGGATTTTCCGCAACCGGTCAAATCAACCGTCAAGATTTCGGCATTCAGTTCAACAAGACCTTGGATACCGGCGGGATGATCGTCGGCAATGAGGTGACGATCCTGCTCGATGTCGAGTGCATTCGAGCGAAAACAAGTGCTCCATGATTCAAAAGACTTGGAGGTAGCGGAGTGAATCTCAAGACGCAGGAGCCGACGAACGGCGAGATTCGAATCGCGGTGATTATAGGAAGCGTGCGCCCAGGCAATTACACGAGTATGGCGGCCAAACTCGTTCTGGATGAACTCGCCAAGCACCCGAACGTCTCGACCGATACCATCAATCCGGCATCCTTGAACCTTCCCCCGCCTGGCCTCGAATCATCGTCCCCTGATGTGGAGCGACTTCAGGCAAGCGTGGGACAAGCCACGGGAGTGATTCTCGCGACCCCGGAATATAACGGCAGTTTCAGCAGCGTGATGAAGCTGGTCATTGAAACGTTGGGCGTTCCCTCGCCGCTCAGAGGCAAGCCCGTGGCGCTGCTCGGGGTCGCGGGAGGAACGATTGGAGCCGTGAAATCGTTGGAGCATTTGCGCAGCGTGACGGCACATGTAGGCGGAATCGTCTTGCCGGTACCGATTTCAGTTGCGAATGTTCAAAGCGTCTTTGACAACCAAGGAAGGTGTTTGGACCAACAGGCGGAGCAGCTCATTCGGAGCGTTGCCACGAATTTGCTGATCTATATCGAGCGTAATGTCTGTCCACGAGTGATGCTCGAACAGTTGCTTCGCAATGAACAGACCCCGTCACCAAAAATCGTGAGCGTGTAACTGCCGACAGAGACCGTCGCCGACTCAGAGAGGGCTATCAGATCGTCCGATTCTTGGGAGCGTCAGCATGAATTGCTGCCGCTCCCAGAGACGACCGGATTGTTTCCGATCGTCAAGACTCATCACAACCACCGTTGTCCATGTACCTCCAAGCTCTTCAGGCGACTGGGTGCGCACGTGACGCGCGCCTCCTCCGGGGTCTCGCTTCCCACAATTCAACCCTGCAGTGTGGGGCGTCGATTCCACGCACGTTCTTCACTCCTGAGATATGCTTTCACTTCCCGGCCACGCACCGGATGCTGGTGCACTCCATTGGCGTGACGGTGGAGACGATTGCATAAAACAGGCGAAGACCCTTTTTCAGGACATCCCTGCTCCCTACCGCAATGTATACAACGTTCCCCAATTCCACCCGATGGAACAGGGACAGGGGGCCCGGTCTCAGGACGTTTTTCCGTTCAGAATAGAGCCATCTTTTTACCCCCCTCACTCTTGACAGAAACAAATGTCCGCTCCTGTTGCAGAGAACGTCATCCCCAGCAAATGTAGAAACCTGTGGATATCTAGTCAGTAGATTGGGAATAGCATGGGCACATCGTAATCAAGTGGATAACGTCTGACGATTTCCTAGGAATATGCAAGAAAATCAAGAACGTCTCCTTGAACCACTATTCCTAGTGGTATCCATCTGCAAGAGCGGATGCCTTCAAAATAGGCACTTTGATAAATTTGCGCGCCATTCATCGCATCTGACCTGACAAACAGAACTTGCCCACATAGTTATCCACAGAAGATGGGGAGTGAATATTCTCGACGACTCACTCGCCCGAAAAGTGGCTACTCCACTCTCTATTTACGATGAGCTGGGTTGGCAAGTTTCCACTTCCACGGTGGGATAGGATCGGGTTCAGACCACAGACCCTGCCTAGAGGCTCTGGCCAATTCTTCCATATCTTTAAGCGCTCGATCGTGGACGTCACCAGGCTGGACCCAGGCCAGCCCCTCTTTGACCAATTCGTGGGCGATGTTTCGCCCATCGGCAAGCAAAATATCGGCTGTCATGTGGCCCCATTGATCCTTCTTCAGCTCTCTCACGACGACCTCACGATTGGCGAGATATGCCGCCGCTGCATGTTTCGCCTGCTTTCCATACGGCTGTTTCAACTCGGGACAATCCACATCGCGAAGGATGACCATCTCGTTTCTCGCTTGATAGTGAATTGTCACGCGATCCCCTTCGTGCACGGTCAGCACTCGTGCAATGAACTCTGCTCCAGCTACGGCCTGGATGGGCAAAGCCAGTAGGATCGATACAATGACATGCGTGAGCCTCATGACATCCTATGCTACCGAGCTCAATCGACTCGGCCAATCTTTTCCCAATTTCATGCACCCTCCACACAAGATAATCCATCACTCGCCATGGCCGAACCTTGACCAGGGTGATGAGTCACGCGTAGATTATAACTAGACACCGCCTCAGCCAATTTGGAGGTGGTCCCCATGTACGTCTCGGCAACAGTAGACCGCTCAAATGAATCGGGTAGCGGCTGGAGCCCTCCTCGGTTCTCTCTGTGCAATCCTCTCGATGAATTATCGCCTTGGTATCCCCACGTGCGGGTGTGCCTAACACGGCTTTTTTCACCTGTGTGCGTCTGCGGTCTACCATGAAGGGAGGGAAGTTCTACGTCGAACAGTCGCGAGAGAACTGCCGGTGCTCGTTCCGATCATGGCGTATCGTCGGGGTCTGTCTGTGTGCTGCTCACCGAGGCCCAGCGCCTGTTCAGACAAAGCTTGCACATCCTGTTGGAGAGGGAGCGTGAGATTGCCGCCGTCATTGAGGCGTCGGATGTCCATGAGATTTGTCGCCTCGCAATGGAATACACACCCGACATCGTGTTGCTCGATGTGGACATGCCGAATCTTGACGCCGCATTGGTCACACAGCTCCTCCACAAGCACCATCCCAAAACGCGAGTCCTCCTCTTGGCCCGGTACGATGAAGACGCGAGGATCATGGCCGCGATGCGGGTGGGTGCTGTCGGATATATCCTCAAAGACGCCGAGTGGGTAGACTTCCTGCGCATCCTTAGCGCAACGGCGAACGGGCAACCGGCTCTGCTCCCGCTTACACCGGACCAGGTCGAGCACAAGGTTCATAGCTCGTTATCACACCCCCCTGAAGGCAGCGCCATGCGATTGTCCGCTCTGAGCGACCGTGAACGCCAAATACTGGCCTGTGCGGCAGCCGGTCGAAGCAATAAAGAAATTGCCGATCAGGTGTGCATCTCCATCGATACCGTGAAAACACATCTGCATCACATCTACCAGAAGCTCGCGGTTACCGGACGCGTTGAAGCCGTCATCGCCTTCCTTCATGCGCAGGAACCTTATCCTCCTGCCCTCCCCTCATCACCCGATCATCAGTGGAGACCATAATTCCATCCTTTGAGTGATGGAAAAGGAACAGACTATTTTTTAAATTCAAGCGAACAGGGAGGGTAAACCAAACGCACTGAGTCACATCATCTACCCATCGAGCCAGGAGGTCATCCACCATGCGTGATGTATACATACTCGACGAGTTAAAATCTGAACCAGAATAGGCGTTTCTACATGCAGCGTTTCTGATCGGGATCGTTGCCCTTGCGTTGATGAACGCCGGCTTTATAGATTGAGAGAGTGTCCGCGGGTGGAAACCCTACCAAGGCAGACCCGTCAGTCTTCATTGCCAAGCGTTCTGCCAAAGCCATCGCCTCCCGGTGGCCCTGGCGTCCTCCTTCTGCATTGACCCAATCCGCGTGGCCTCCTCTCCTGCCATGAGGTCTCGTCCTCCTCGTCGGGAGGGTTAATCCATCTTGTCTCGGATGAGACAGGCCATGTCCTTACCCATTCCTATTCAACTGATAGGAAACCCATGACGAAGCACTCTTATCGAATCTCTCCGTTTGACCGCCCGTCGCTCTCATGCTACGGCACATTCGCAATTCAATCCTTAATATGCTAGACTGGGGGGTAGTAATTTTGCCCCTCGCGCTCATCCCTCCCAATAGCTGTGCCTGCGCGATAGCCAGCAGTGAATATTCTGGGCAAGTTTTTTGTGCGCCATCGCGGTGCGTGTGAAGACGCCACGGTCTGCGATGGGTAGGATAGTAGCGACATGTACAATCCCCAAGGGCACAGTGTTTTGGAGTCACACTTAACAAGCCGTGAGATGCCTATACTTCGGAGAGGATGCCTGAATGACGACAGCAAATAATAATCAACCAGTACCTGCGGAGCGTTGGGTCCGTATTCCAAATGGCACAAAAGTGCGTCATCGCTCCGAAGCCTACGAAGGGGTCATCGACGGACTCACAGAGATCGTCTCCGGGTCAGAGCGTAACCCAGACGGGAAAACACAGTATCGTGTCAAGGTGGAGGAAGGCACACGCTTGCTGGTCCCTGAACAACATCTGAATATTCTGATCGATGCCAACCAGTTAGTGCTCATCGGTCGTGAATCTGAACTGTATCGCCGTTCTCTCACTGATCGGCTCCGAGCAGTCCTCCCCGAGGATCGGTTCGTGGCTGCGACGGACAAGGCGTCTGGATCCCGTGATAAGTCTCGGTAATGGTAATATGGACATTGAGCCACTCGATTCACACCTGAATGGTTGAAATGGAGATGCCATGAAGACATCATGGGGAACAAAATCCCCGAATAAACGGAGGCGAATTATTCTGCGAACCAAGGTACGCTGGGAGAAGCTGGGACTCCAAGATCCGGCAGGATTGTCACCGGCCCCATCGATTGAAGACCTTCGCCGGCAAATAACATCAGCCGCGAGTCAGGGGTTGAGTCCGGATACCGTATCTCGCTCTCAACAGCAGGACAGGCGCTCAGGGTCTGGCGCCAAGCGATCTGTGCCTAGCCGTAAGCAAAATTCTGCTTCGTCGTAACCCAATCATCAGCACATTGCATCCGAAAGGAGGACATCATCGGAGGACCAGGAAAAACCACAGCCGCAAAGAGAGACCGAGAAAAATCACGTCAACAGAAGCAGCGCGACAAAGAAGCCCGCCGCGCAGAGCGAAAAGCGAACAAGCCGGACCGCTCATCCCAAGAGGGTGAAGACCCGGATCTTGCGGGTTTGCAGTGGGGCCCTCAAGCACCACTCTACTGATCGCGCCTGCAATCCCGATCAACTGTCCGTGGAGTCCTTCATTGTAGGAGAACCATGGGCACATAAGACCATCATATTGGTCGGAGCGGTAGCCGGGAATGAGGAGGAGAGCAATCTCCTAGCCACTACGCTCCAACGACGAAATTGCCATCGAGCAACTGTGATCACCACATGATCGTAGGGATACTTTCTGGAGCACGTCTTCTTCAATGACCAGATGCAGTATCGACCCTTTACCTTCTTGCAAGGTAAGGTTTCTGTCGTCACCATCATATTCCTTAGGCATTGGCTATTGAGTTGAATTCAAGGACTATGGGGCTCATGGCTTACCGATCGCGCCTCTCCCCATAAGCTGCTCCGCACACAATCCCCTGAGACGAAAGGAGTCGTGATGAGCCGTCTGAACCTGGAGCCACTCATGACGTTTTCGGATGGGTCCTACCTAGCGATCAGCACGGAATGCTCGAAGGAAGGTGACTTCTCCTGCTCCGTCTATACTGTCGTCGAAATCGATGATCGGACGGACTTCCGTAATATCACAAGTCACCTCCTCTCTTCATCCACATGCCTGACTGCCCAAGAGCAGGCGTACAGCCATACCCTGCGGCTCTACCCCAACGCGGGTGAGGCGATGAAGAAACCGCCGTACCTGATCTGGCATGGACCTCGATCACCCGGCAACGAGTGATTCATCAGTGGATCACGAAATCCAGGTCACCTGAAGCACCGGATAGCTATTGACTCAGACATCTGCTAGGATGCCAATTCTTCATCGCGCAGGGCCTCGCATGAACCAAGATGACAATGGCCCATCACCGATGTTGTTGTTACCGAGAAACCTGATTGGAAGCCTGACCTAAGCCGCCTCCCTGCTTGCGTCTTCGGCCCTTTCCTTCCCCTCACATACCTTTCTCGCGTCTCGGCCATATCATTATTCTGGAAGGAAGTTTGTTTATGAGCACAAAATTATACGTCGGCGGATTGCCGTACGCAGCAACCGAATCGCAACTGTCCACACTCTTTGCTGAACACGGAAGCGTGGAGTCCGCCCGCATCGTCGCAGATAAATTCACCGGCCAATCGCGTGGATTCGGCTTTGTCGAAATGTCAACAACAGAAGAGGCTCAGGCGGCCATTACGGCCTTGAACGGGTCACAAATGGACGGTCGCTCCCTAACCGTCAATGAGGCCAAACCAATGGAACCTCGGTCTGGGGGCGGTGGTCGTTTCAGTAATAGCCCGAAGCGTAGCCGCTTCTGACTCGACGCACGTTCGAGATGATTCACCGGCGAGGCGCCTCAACTGAGACGCCTCGCCGTCTTGTCTAGACTCATCATTGCTACCCGAAATTGCCTTCCCGTTGAACCTCGCCTCCTTTTTACTCCACACATACTGCAGTTAGCTCATGGACACAGCGTTCTCTGCCCTGGGGATGAGCCGTTTCATATCGTCCTGATCCTTTAGAAAGCTCCCCTCTATGTCATATCCACCAGCCATTCGCCCCATACTTACTATCGACAGCCCGACATGATAGACTGTATCCGTATTGACTCTGCCCCTTGCGCTCATCCCTCCCTGTACTGTTCTTGCGCAGTTTCACTGATCGGTCGGCCGCCAGCTTAAAGCCCCATGGCCTTCGTGTGGCAGCCGTCCGTGTCGACGGTGGAGGCTTTTGCTGCAACTTGCCACGGCCCTTGATGAATCATGAAAGGTGGTGCAGCATCCGCTGCTCATATCCAACATCCCTATGCTCTCACAATCCTGATGACCACCGAGATGACGACCTATACGGGAAGTGAACGTCTATGAAAACCGCCAAACTCATAGACTGGCCCCCAGTGAGCGTCCGACTTGAATTCCAGACAGCACGGAAGTCCTCCATCGATCCAATGCTTCCGATGGGATCATCGCTAGACCAAAACATAACCCGGACTAAGAACTGGTATCGCGTGAAGATATGAAGAGGGCGTACAATTGCTCGTGTCAGAACCATATCCGAATATTCCGGCCAGTGAGCCGTTGATTCGCATGTGAACCGTTGAGATAGGGAAACTGCGAAGACATCAGATCTCTCAGGCATAGACTTGAGCGCCACTCGACAGATGGACAGTCATAGACCACCACAGTACGGGTTCCGTAGCACACAAGATAAGGAGCGACCATGGACGTCAATACGCTTACTTTCGCATTCGTCATCGTAGCACTTGGGATTGGTGGAGTGATTGTGTATCTAAAAGGCAAGTAACCGAGCTGTACGGTCCTCGCTCTTGGCGGGCCTGTCCTTTCAGGTCTCCAGAATGAAATCGTCTTCGCCGGCTTCGGTCCACGCAGGATCATTGGATAACTCCATCTCGCTAGATAACTGATAGTCTTGCGTCAGACCGAAGGCGGTGAGTATGCTGAAAATGCAGGGTTGGCTATACGCAACACTCACCCCAGAATGGAAGAACGGAGCGAACCTGTGGATTCGCTGGTCACTTGGACAAAAGTCGTGTATGCCTTACACGCGTTCAGCCTGTTGACCGGCATCATCGGCACAGCGACGGTGGTCGGTGCATTTCTCACCGGCTGGCCATCGATCCTTGCGGTCATACTCAACTACATCAAGCGGAACGAAGCGCGCGGCACTTGGATTGACTCCCATTTTCGCTGGCAGATCCGAACGTTCTGGTTTGGACTACTCTGGATCACGCTCTGCATGGCCTTCATCATTGCAACCTTTGGGATCAGCCTCATCTTCATGTGGCTACCGATCACGCTGGTCGGACTCTGGTTCGTGTACCGCATCGTTCGCGGCTGGGTGAATCTTAGCGACAATCGACCCATGTACGTATGAACCCACAAGCAACAACAACCCAGATCCCTCGGCATGGAGCAAGATGGGGCCAGTTTGTCCTATCCTGGTAGCAGCGTGGTAACAGAAGAGGGTGAGTAGAGAACCCCGCCCTTCCTGGCGAGATTCTCTACTCACATGACCGGAGCTGTCAAAATTGGCGGTGCGTTCCTATTTATTCGATTTCAGTCCCACCCTCCTTATCGGGGAATCTTGGCTGGGAGGACAACGATGCCTTCGGCGTGAGCCGCCTTGCGCAGATACTTATCAAGCGTGGTAAGCGGAAGGCCAAGGCGCATGGCTCGGTGTTTAGTCCCAGCATTTGATGGGTTGGGTTTACGGTAAATCGTTCTGGCTCGTGTGCCCATATGTTGCCGATGGACTCGAAGGGCGTGAGGCCCTGGAGGGGTTTGAGCCGCCGCCCATAATTATAGGCGTTGTTGATGAAGTCGTGCAGGTGGGCGTCGAGCTGCCGAGGGCTCTCGTCATGAGAGCGTGTGACGGTGGCATCCTTGATCGTCCGGTTCAGGCGTTCCACCTGGCCATTGGTCCAGGGATGCTGGATCTTGGTGCGGCGGTGCTCAATCCCGTGTTCTGGGCAGCGCAGGTCGAACAGATGGGTGATGTACGTGGCGGTCGGGCCATCCGCGTAGCGCGGCGGAAACGTGAACTGGATGCCGTTGTCCGTCAGCACGGTGTGGATGGTGTAGGGAACCGCGGCGATCAGCGCGATCAGGAAGGCGGAGGCTGTGCCCCTGTTCGCGTGGCGCACAAGCTGGACGAAGACGAACGTGCTGGTGCGGTCGATCGCCACAGACAGGGACAGCTTGCCTTCTGTCGTTCGGACCTCGACGATGTCGATATGAACGTAGCCGATGGGGTAGGTCTTGAATGGCTTCTTTGGTGGCTTGTCTCCCGTCACGTCAGGCAATCGGCTGCTCCCGTGGCGCTGCAAGCAAGGATGCGCGGGGCAGGTACGGGATCGTGGCGTGCAAGGCGTAGAGGCCGTCATCCAGGGGCCGCAATGTCTGTCGACGGAAGGCGACGATGATGGCTGCTTCCTCCCTCGAGAGCGTGGTGGACGTGGCCTGCGTAGGACCGG
>CAYSFU010000024.1:0-48098 GCA_964430555.1 uncultured Nitrospira sp.
ATCGGGCCAGAGTCACCTTGGATAAGACAAGAACAGCATGAACCACTACACTAGCTTGCACAATGCATGGCGGTGTGCGCTTGATCTTGATTCAAGAGATGTTCAATTGGCGCTATAGATTCCGCTACATTCGCCAGGGTGTTGCAAGGAGCCTCGGAGAGCGGCGACATCTTGGAAGGTCTTGAAACTTGCCCGGAAGCTGAGCGAACAAAAAATGACGACGCTCACCGGATTCTGTTGAACGCAGAGGAGCCCTCACCTCGGCAACTCGCCCGTGGCATCTGACAAGAGCACTTCATCGTGAGAGTCGTTGATTCCAGCACTCCTTATTTTGAGGTGAAGTGTTCCCGTCGGCTGACAGCCACATCACTCACGAACATGGCACCGGAATGACGATGGAAAAGCGGACCGAGTCCGGCCAAGATCGGCTCAACCTTGCTGTCAGGGACAACCGTAAACACGATCACTTGACTGCTGGTGTCATCAAACACCAGATGCCCCTCATGAAATCCGTCATGCCCCTTACCGGAGACGTTGTTGATAATGGTATAGCCGGTGGCACCGGTTCGATCTAAGAGTTCAGTGACAAATTTCAATTGATCGCCCTGAACGATGATCTTGATTTCCTTCATCGGGTGCAATGTGAGTCCCACCATGACCAGTCCCTCCTTGTAGCTGAGTTTCCTTCATCCAACCTCTGACGCGATCGTAGCGACACCATTGGTGGTCGGCCGGATCGAGCGACACCAGAGTGATCCACCCCAAGATGATTAATTGCTCCAAGAGGGGGTGTTTGGCGATCACTCGGTCGATGCGATCCCGCGGTCCTTCGATAATGGCCAGCAACCTCATCGGTTCATGGTACGGCACGGCCCCGTTCAGGACAGTTTGAGCCGGAAGCCCAAGCCGAAGATCGCTCCACACGCCGGTCATGACTCCAATACGGCCCACGACATTGTGGTAGACCTTACTGCTGCTTCCGTAGACGTCGTTATCCACAGACGAGAAATAATGCTCCATATTGATCCATTGGGCAACCACCAATGGCGCGGTCATAATCGCTTCCAGGATTTTTCCCGAGGCATCTTGCCTGTGATCATACGAATGGAGAAAGGAGCGCCCTTCCAGATTCAGCTGTTGCGTCAAAACACGGCGGCCGATCACGATCAGACTGTTTTTAGATAGTCCCCACTCAGGTCTGACCTCAGCCCAATCCTCGCTTCTCCGACGAGCGGATTGCCGAGCCGCACGAAGGTCATGAGAAGAGTACGGCGCCAAGGCTTGAGCCCGCTCCAACGATGCCTGTTCGCCGGCTCGATCAAGATCGAGCACCAATCGATCGAGATCCTTTCGGTGATTGGCCGGAACGTCTTCCAAATCGACAATGCGCACACCATCCGTGGTGGTGTCGTGCTCCGCGGCAAAAAAGTGCGTGTCCGCCGGAATGCTGATGCCGCGATTCTTAAGGAGGTCTCGTACGGTTGGTTTGTTGGCCATCGCCGCGATGGCACGAGCATTGGGCAATCCGTGATTTCCCCCACAGGCCCCGCAATCCAGGGCCGCTTCATACGGATTGTTTTGCGAAGTGCTCCCGTGCGCGCAGAACAGCACCACCCGCGCGAAATTGGAAGTGAGTCCCATGAGGCGCAAGGCTGCCTCGACAAGGTACGCTTGCTCTCCCACGGAAAATCCGGTGTGTGTGTGACGATCGAGATACGCGGAGACTCCTCTTGGACTGATGCGATAGCGATCACGTAATTCCTGATAGAAGGCCGCCTCCGTTTCAGGTGTCGCACCGAGTGCCATCGCAATCTCCCCCTTGCTACCGTCGGCCTCGCCGATCGCCGCTTGCCTGATTTTCTCCAGCAAGGTCGTGGACAGCATGGTACCGCTCAGGGAGAAGCGTTGGCGAACCACCTCCCGAATGATGGCTCGCTGTTCCGTCGTCACCATTTCCTTCGCTTCCTCCCGTCGGAGGGTCTCCACCGTCAGAGTCGTGGCCAAGGATGGCATGAAAACTCGTTGGAACCAGCGTTTGATCTTCGCGTACCAGGTAGGAAAGAGCGTCTTCCCCAAGAGAGGAACAGCAAAAAACCAGCCGATCGCCTCAACCATGACATAGGGCGTCACCACATTACCCTTCAGGTCATGCAGTAATTCGGTGGCTGTGCGGCTCAGCTGTTCAGCGTGCTTGCGTTCCTCCACCCGAAGTCCATGATAACTGCGCGGAATCTCACGAATTCGTTTTTTTGGCTTGATGAGCACAGGACAGTGCGCCACCGGTTGACTGGAGCCGAAAGACTGATAGTCCAATGGGACACCGAAAAATCCCGCGAGGCCAAATGTTTCATATCCGCCCACATGCTCGAGGTGCCGACGAAATACTTCAGCCCGCACATCGATGCAAAATGCGACCTGAGCCAAGGCGCGCAATGGAGGGGAGACGGATTCTGGCTCCCCCTGCCCGAGATGGACAGTCAACTCGCTGAGAATTCGTCTTCTGTACCCTTGCTCGAACGCATTCAGCCATACCGAGGACTGGAGGGTCGACGAGCAACCATCCAACCATTCGCAGAGCGTCCAAAGATCCGATTCCGTGGTGGTCTCGATGGTCGCCGGATCGACGGCGAGAGCTTTTGACAGACACACGAGTTGTGAGGCCAGTCGTTGAAGACGTTGCTGATCATGGTAGGTATGCCAATGGGCTTCGTGCTGAAGGCCGAGTTCTTCCCAAGCGTGATGGGCATGCCGAGCCTTCGATTTCAACATCTCCTGAACTTGTTGCTGAAACGGATCACGAACCTGTCCGTTCACCCAAGCCCGGCGCAGGGAGTAGGCATGCGGATGGGTTTCAACAAAGCGACGAATCGCCTCATCATGTCCTTCCACCTCCAAAGCATTCCGACAGGCCTTCTCCACGAGTTCGCGTTCATAGAACAGCCGGACAGCCAAGTATTTGACGAGATCGACTGGGTAGGCTTTTTGATAAGGATGGTCCGTCTGCTGGGACCGCCATTTGATATACCCTGTCCATCCCGGCAGAGCGGTTAAATGCGATGAGAGATAGGGCTCCCACACATGCTTGGGAATGCGCATCTGTTCGAGATGTTCCAGCAGAGCGTCATCAGGGCGATCAGGCAGCGCGGCGATCTTGACGGCCGCATCCCGAATGCCAAGGAGACGAAGCGTGTAATCATAGGTCGCGAGCGATTTCCAGTCTCGGTAAAAAGTCTGTTCACGCCTCGGCATATGCCAACTCGCCTCGCCTTCATCCAGAAAAGCGCTGCACCACTTCACCATTTCCTGGTTGATGCGAGTGACAAGCTCAGTACCCAACGTTGCATCGCACCAGACGCTTAGCGTTTCTCGTGGAATGGGATCGGCACTGTCGGCCGACACCGTCCGGCTGACGAGACCGAGGTCCGGGGATACGAAGGATTGGAGCCAGGTGTGCACCCGTTCGAAGCTGAATGGATCGTCGGATTGGTCGGCCGATGCACTCGAATCGGCAAGACCGGAAACCATGGTGGCGACCAGAATGTCGTGATGGCTGAATCGTTGACCTGCGAATGTAATGGATTGGTCGACGGCCATCGACTGCAAGACATCCTGAAGATCCTCCCGCGTGATCCGTCCATTTCGAAAGTGGCAGCGGTACTCCTCGTGCGTGAGATACCCTTTCCCACCAAATAACCGTTCTCCATGCTGCACGGCCTCTTCAAACGGTAATGTTTCAAGCCCGTGAAGTGGATTGTGATGGATAAAGGTCCGCATCGGCCAGTACTGCGCAAGAACGTCGCCCGCCACTTGGACGTATGAGCGCAGCTCCATTCGTTGCGCATCAGTGAATCGATCCGTTGGGTGCCGTGTCGTCACAGAATCCTCTTCCTCCTCAGACGCGATAAGGCTTCCTGGGACGTGCTCGCCTCGAGAATGGATTCAGCCTGTGAAGGATATCTTCGACATAGAGCGCGTTGAGGAATGCCACGTAGAGCCTTCGATGCAGTTGTTCTGCCCAGACGGGAAGCAGCATCTTCATGCCATGGGTCGTTGCATACAGCACACCCCAGACAGCCACGATGGCCAGTGCGGTGATGACGACGAAGATTTCAAACAGGCCTCGGTGCCATTCTGCGGCCTGAAAATAGAGGCCAGCTTGCCCGAGAACCGGATACAGAAAGTGCGTAAAAGATTCTCCAGCCCAGAGGTAGGTGAAGCCAACAAACACCACCGTCACGATCATCGTGGCGGAGGCTTTCCATGAGGCCTGGGAACCCAACCGATAGAGGCTGAAAATCGCTTGGGCGGATGTGACCCACGCGAAGAACAAGAAAATCATTGTGCCCTGAGTTTCGAACAGCGGAATGTCAATGACGCCGTGGGCAAGCAATAAAATGACCAGCGGCACCACCAGGGTCAGGAGCAATCCGACGACCCAGGTCGCGAGAGAAAAGCCTTCCGTCTCACGAACGGCACGCTGTTCCGGCATGGTGAAGTCCGTTCTTGCCTTATGGATATTTATTCCGGAATTGAGGAACAGCGTCGCCTTGAAGAGCCCATGAGCACACAGATGAAAGATGGCCAAGGCAAAGGCGCCTAAGCCGCATTCCATGACCATGTACCCCATCTGTCCCATCGTACTGTAGACCAGGGTTCGTTTGATGCTGGACTGCGTCAGCATGGTCAATGCCCCGATCAAAGCCGTAAGCGCACCGATGGTGAAGAGGACATACAGTGTGGTGGGTGACGACCCAAAGAGCGGCGCCAGTCTATTCACAAGAAACCCGCCGGCATTGACGATACCAGCATGCAGCATGGCAGAAACCGGTGTCGGAGCCTCGATTGTTCCGAGCAACCAGATGTGAAACGGAAACTGAGCCGATTTCGTCAGGACGGAGAGGGTTATGATGAGTGTGATAAGTGTGTTGGCAGAGATCTCCCACCATGCTCCTTCGCCAAAGACCGGAGCCGCTTCACCGCTGTTCCACTGCTCGTAGAGAAGCGTCAAGTCCAAGGTTCCAAACGTCGCGTAGATTAATCCGATCCCTACCAGCAGCGCCGCATCCCCCACTCCCTGCACAAGCAATGTTGTTTGCCCGGCATCTTTGGCTGCCCGACTATCCTTATTAAAGGCGAGTAGCGCTCGTAACAGCCAGGTAACGGCATGCCACGCCACGAACAACCAGAGGAGGTTTCCGCTGGTAACAAGCATCAACAACACAAAGGTCAAGAGGCTCAAGAGGCCAAAGAACCGTACATAGCCTTGATCACCCTGCATGTACCGGCTGGAATAGACGTGGATCACGAGACTGACCCCAGTCACCAAAACCATCATAATGCCTGAGAGGCGATCGATGAGCAGATTTGGTGCAATGAGATCAGAGAATCCTGGGAAAACTAGAGGAGTTGGGGGATCTTGAGCTAACTCATACAGCGAAAATAATGCTGCTCCGGTCGAAATCACCAGACCCGCCACTCCAATCTTGGCCACACGCTCTCCAAGTGAAGCGCCAAAGAGCATAACCAGCCCACTCGCAATCAGTGGTGATAGGATCGTGATGAGTGCCGCGACCAATTGCATATGACCTCAATGTGATTCCCTGAGAACGGATCAGCAAGAACAGTACCCACAGAAATGCCGAACTCATTACTAAAAGGTTTGTTCGATCATTGCGATCACGAGAGAAAGATTAGAATCGTTGTGCGGGGGTACACATACTGTGTACAGGTACACATCATGTGCACAGGCACACCTACAGAGATACTCGGCGGAAGTCCGTTGGGTTACAGGATCCGGTCATCCGTACAACGCTCATGGATATACTATGGAGAGGGTGACGTCAAGAAAGGTTTGACGAGGTTCAATTTCAATTTTTATGAGCGAACCAACATTTATATGTGAGTGTTACTCGTTCAACAAACAAAAGACCGCTATGACAAGTTTCGTGTCGTGATCTGCAGCCAAATAGATAGGCTCGCTCTTTGCAGTGTCAAATATGACCAGTGCACGTACGCATGATGCGTCATACTCAGAGCCGCTGCCGTCTGGATGGATACAGACCGAGTGTTTGGGCGTGCTATAAAAGATCTTTGAACGTTCCTTCCCCATGAGTGAGGGGTCACAGACGGCACCGGCTCCTATCGATGTAGTGGCTCTTCCGACAGCAGCCTGCTAGGGTCTTGAGGAGGAGGATGCGACTGTTTCCGACTTCGGATCCCAGTGGGACCCGCCGACAGTGAAATGCAGCTTGCGCGGCCCATCAACCATATCGAGGATGATCGTACGCCCATCTTGCTTCACTCCCGCTTGCGGCAAAACGGTCCATCCGATAGGCACTTCGAGTGTCCCACCGGTGATTCGTCGTGGCGCATCGATGGACACGGTCATTCGATCGGTTTCGGCAGCCACTTCGACGTGTAACTCGTTGCGAGCCGACCACCAGTCTCCAAATTCCCGCATCGAGCCGAACCATGCCCAATCTTTGACGGCTTCATAAAATTGCTTTTCGAATTCCAGCTTGTGATCGAGTATGTTCGGATGGATCAAGACCACGACGCTGCCGCCATACCGGGCAATCTGCTTCGCCAGTGTGAGCGCCTGTGGGATCCGCTCTCCCATCGGGGGCAATTCTTCGTCTTCAATCGTCACAGGAAATTCAAAAATATCGACTTCTGATTCAGACAAACGGTCGTAGGTCATCTGATACGGCAAATGCGTCAATGAATTATTGGCTGTCGCCGCAGAGCTATACCGAAACCCGGTTGCGACCAAGGCTTGAGGTAGCCCGAACGGATTCGAGAGCTCACCGGGCCGAAACGAAACCATCGCAGGGCCGCCGCCCAGCCGATCGATGAGAAATTTGCTGACTCGCAGTTCACCGAGAATCGTCGCATCGTAGGCCTTCCAGCGGGTTTTCACGAATGGACGGTAGCTCGGGTACTGCTCCTCTCCGGTCCCCATTGGGAAACTGCTGAAGGAGGCAGAGTGCGCCACGGTATGGCTTGCCAACTCCATCCCGAGTTCGGCCAACCTGGCAAGATGCCGTACCCCTTGTTCATTGAAAAAAATATCATCGTTATAATCTCGAATGTATTTCACCTGGACAAAGTAGGTTCCGGTCAATCCTTTGCTCCGTTCGAACTCCGCATAGGCCACCGCATTCGCCATGGACTCTGTAAAGTCGACATCGTGTGTAAACATGACGGACAGCGACTTCCCAAACGGCACTGTGCCGATGGTCACCGCATTCGGCTCTCCAATTTGGTACATCCCCTTGAGCATGCGGAGCCAAACATCCAACATTGGGTCGAATTGATTGTCAAAGCTCCTCGTAAATCCATCACTGCGGTTGTTATAGCCTTTCAATAACAATGTCCCGAGATCGATGCCGATGGCGTACGCATGCCCCCTGTCATAATCTTTTACCGTCACGGCCGCCGATCCATCGGTATACCTGCCTATCGCCCCTCTGGCCTGCACATAGCTGTAGGTCCCGATGGGATTCTCCTGCTTTCCGTTTAATTTAGTCACCCATTCAGCGGGGTCGTTCATCTGTTTCATGAGGGGATGGGCACGGTTCCAGCGGATTTCTTGCTTGCGCGACGCCGCCACCGTACCCGAGTACCCAAAGACTTCTTCGAGTCCTCCGCTCAAGACCTGCGTGGCAATCAAGGTGCCGCCATTACGCGGAACGGCGCCCAAGGCACGGATAGCCTCACCTGGAAAGGACGTCCCCGTAAGAGTTGGATACACCAGAATGACTCGGTGCTTCAGTGCTTCACGATAGTCCCGTGTCACGACAAACGGCACGCCGATGGATTTCAGCCCATGCGCCAACCCCAGCCAGTTCGATTGCTCCTCGGTCAGCAATACGGCTAATCGACTCGGACCACCGGTGGCATAGGGCTGAAGAGACGAGTGGCCGGATGACGCAACAACCGTCTTCTCCATCGGCCCCACGACACCTGGGAAGACAAACATATCTTCGGCTTTGAGGGTCGGAGGCTTCTCCTCAGTGAATTGGACGTGGAACCATCCCACGAAACTCAACAGTGCGCATGTAATCACCCCAAATAACAACGGGCCATGAAAGTGGTTGCCCATAGGTGTGAACAAAAGGGGATACGGAAAAGTAATGTGCCTTTGTGATCGCATGGCCCCCGGCCATACGGATCACGCATATACCCCTTATTGTTTCGGTACTGCCAAGGGATTCTTGAGCCGGATGGAGTCACGAACGGATAAGAACCAACCACGCAACGTCAGCAATGAGACAGGAACGCGCTATTCGGAGTTCATCCAATCGAGCGGGCTCTTGGAGATTGCCGGTCAGTAGTAGCACGCCGGAAACGATCATCCATCACGTTCAACCGGCCCCGCAACTTCCAACGCTTTCACCAGCCCCTGAATCGTCTTCGGCGCGTTCCCTTCACTCCGATTGTTCACCAAGACGTAGGCCGGTTTGGCTTGCATGATTGATTGATGAATGAGTGTCACGGTGTCCCTTCGCATCTTCGGAAGTTCTGCGACGATTGTGGTATACGGCGCTGCCCGTTTCTTGGCGTCCGCATAACTCATTGCTAGCGGTGTGAGCAACCGAAGGACGGTGAACGGAGCCGTGAACGTCTCACGCAGCCGTATGTGTTGGTCTGCCAAGGGAGGCATGTAGGACCAATGGTTGTACACGTGCGCGACTCCGTGCGCCTCCAATACCTTCCGATACTCAGGCCCAAGGAGCCCGGCATTCCGGATCTCAACCGCATATTTGAATTCGTTCGAAAGTTTACGGAAAAAGCCATCCAGCTTGGAACAGAACTCACCGATTGACAGCCCATGCCGTTGAAACTCAAATAGAAACGGACCCGTACTGTTCTGGAACTGAGCGTCTCGAAATGGAGTAAGCACGAAGTCGTTGAAGCGCTGCGCATCGAGGAAATGTGGATTCAGCTTTGTGGCTTTCTGCCCATATCGTGGATGCGATGCGAAGACCGGCACTGTGATGTCTTCCCAAACCTTGAAACACATCTCAGCCTGTTCAGGCATCTGGTCACGATAGGCACGAAGTTGCTGGCTTGTTGGTGGCCGGTAGAACGTGGAATCATTGCCGACTGTGCGGAAGAGCGGCGAGCCGTTGTACAGAAACTGCCAGTACTCAGCGAGGCAGTGTTTGGTGAAGGTTCCCTTGGGATAGTCCTTGAGATAAACTTGTCCTTTCCATCCCTCATAGGTCCAGGTCGAGGTGCCGAATCTGACCAACGGTGAAACCATGTCCGTTAGGCTGCGTCGTACTGAAAGGTTGAATGATCATCGTGACCCACCAGTCGACCGAGGGATACGCTGTTCATCGATTCGACAGGCATCCACACTCGTCACGCTCCGAACCCTGACCCGGGAAGACCACTTGGAGGAACGGGCCTGCTTCGAACCGCGACCTCCGGCCCCACAATCCGACGGCCCACTACCGAGCCACGTTCTGCAGTTCTCGCTCCGAGGTAAACACAAAGACTCGTTCCCCAAGTTGCACATCGATATCAGTAAAAAGACCGAGGATCTTGGCCCCGATGATCTCACTGATCTGTTCGCAGAGCTTATCACGACCTTGGGCAATCAGGTTTTGCCGCAGGCGCTTGACCATTTCTATCCCCTCCGCAGTCTTCGCCAGCTGCCGCTCGGCCGGCGTCAAGACACCCTTGAGCCGCACAACGACCAGATCCCGCGCAACCAGCGCACGGACTTCGTCGGGACCGCGCCCAAGAAACTCCTGCTCGAACTTGATGATTGCGTTGCGGATCGCGTTTTCCATGACATCGCTTCTCATGCCGCCGGATTATACGGATTGGTCCGCAGGGGGAACAAGCAAATTCCTGAGGCTTGGACCTCAGGCTCTCACGCCTTTTGTGATGCCAGGATCCTGGGTGAGCGACTCGATTGGTGGATTGCAGCTTGACGCTGTCCTATAAACCATATTATTCATGTGGCACCTAAAGATAGGGCACGTTGCCTATCCACCTGATGCCCGTGGATGGACAAGATGCTGGATGTGTCTCTTCCGAGGCCGTAGGGCGACTCGCACTTCATGTGAAAGGCCGGTCGCAGTACAAGCCAACTGTTTGGGTCGATCATTGGTCGATGCGAGACGGTTGGCTTTTTTTTGAGGCAATGCTGAACCGATGTGGGCCGCTCTGCTGATCCCTTTGCTCCCTCTTGTCGCAGCGCTGGTCGTGGTCTGTGCAGAAGACTCGACCCGCTATGCCCATGCCAAAATAGCCGCTCTGCTGATGGGAGCTACCTTCGTGGGCGCGGCGACCACACTGTATGCTGTAACGATCTCGGGGCCGATTACCATTCAGTTTTATAACCCTTCCACGGTTGCGTCCCTCACGATCCCCATCGGGTTCTATATCGACCGGCTCAGTGGCGTCATGATGACACTGATTTCAGCCGTCAGTCTGATCATCTATGCCTACTCCGTGAACTATATGTATCAGGACCGTCATTATCGTCGGTATCTGACGCTGACTTGTCTCACGGATTTCGCGCTGCTCTGTATGGTGTCCAGTTCAAACCTCATGATGCTGTTTTTGTTCTGGCAACTGCTGGGTTATTTACTCTATATCCTGGCGCACAACCACGGTCACAGTCAGACTCTCGACGGGGCCTACAAGACATTCACCGTCTTGCGCGTAGCCGATATGGCCCTTCTCATGGGGATTATCCTCAGCTACCAGGTGTACGGAACGCTCGAGATTCCCGAATTGTTCGCTCGCGCGACGGCCTCCTCCCACACCGTCGCACTCTGGCCTGGCATGGACATCGACGCCGCCACTGCCATTACGCTGCTGATGTTCGTAGGAGCGATGGGGAAGTCCGCGCAATTTCCCCTTCACCTCTGGCTCCCGAGTTCGCTCTTTGCGCCGACACCGGTCCATGGCTTGCTCCATGCCGGCATCATCAATGCCGGTGGGTTCCTGATCAATCGCATGGCACCGCTTTTCGGCATAAGTTCGGTGACTTTGCACGTCGCCTTGGTGGTTGGAACTGTAACCGCCGTGCTGGGGGCCTCCATGATGCTGGTACAGAGCGACATCAAGAAGACGTTGGGGCTGTCGACGATCGGTCAGATGGGCTACATGATTATGGAGTGCGGGCTCGGCGCGTTTTCACTGGCGGTCTTCCACCTCATCGCGCATGGTCTTTTTAAGGCAACAGTCTTCCTCAACTGCGGAAACGTGATTCAAAAGGCCAGGATCGAACCCCATTTCCCCCACATAGACCATACCCATCACGAAGAGGAAGAACTGTCAAACCTGACCTGGACGACTGGAGTTCTCACGAGCCTGGTGATCCCTCTGCTTATTCTCTTGGTGACTCACGGGGTGCTCCACATTCCCTTATTGGAGTCTCACGGGACCGTCATCATTCTCTTCTTCATCTGGATCACTTCCTCGCAAGCCATTTTGACGCTCACGCGATTGCGTGCAGTTGCATCGTGGAAAGTATCGTCCTTCATGCTGTTGACGTTGCTCTTCGTCGTCTTCATCTACCTATTCGCCGTGGAATCATTCACAGCGTTCCTGTATCCCAATCCAAACGAAGTCGCTGCATATTACAAAGCCGCCGACCTTCCCGACTGGCTGTTTGACCTGCTTCTCGTCGGGGCGACCGGCCTCACCGTGCTCGGCTGGATCTACCTCTATCTGAAGGCTCATGGACGAAGCGTGTGGATTCCCGCTTGGATCGACAAGATTCGTCATCAGGTGTATGTGGCACTCATCAATAGGTTGTACGCCGACGAATGTTATGGGCGTCTCGGACACGTCGTCCTGCGATTCGTCCATTGGATCGACAAGCAAGAAAACGGGTGGTCGCGGCGATGACGAGCGCGGTTCTTTTCCCTTGGCTTGCCACCTGCATTCCGCTCATCGGGGCCTTGGCCGGTCGTATGTTTTGGGAAGACGTGCCACAGCTGAAGAAATCGTACATCATCTGGTCGCTCCTCAGTTTCGCCCCGATTCTAAAACTGAAAACTAACCTGCCGGAAGGCACCCTCCTCCTTGGATTGCTTCCGGTCGTGGCCATGATCTCCCTTCTGGGACAGCCGATTCAGAAAGACCATCGTTTTTCTTGGCTGATGACATTGATTAGTCTCGGCCTTGGAATCGGCGTTCTCGTTCATCCGGCTCCATTGAGTCACCTGTTCCTCTTGGCACTACTGATGACCATGACCGGTCTTTTGATACGTCACCATACGATCTTGTGGCCGATTTCATGGTGGGGGATCGGCCTGTTGTGTCTCGCCGGGCTTGGAGTGCTGATCACTGCATTGACGAGCCCTCCTCTTTCGTCGACAGGTGCCTTGGTAACCGCCGCAGTACTCGTCCCGCTTTTGCCGTTCCATACCGGTTACCTGACGGCCCTCACACGACTGCCCGGCAATCTGCCCTCATTCGCGGCATTTCTCCTTCCCGCCATCGGCCTGCACATCATGGCTTCGGCCCTTCAGGCGGTACCCACAGCAGTCTCTGGTATCGTCGGCATCTTGGCCTTGATCGGAGCGCTGTATGGCGCCGTGAAAGCCCTGGCACAAACTCGTATTCGACTGATGCTGGCCTATGCCAGCCTCTCATTCTTTTCCATGCTCTGGTGGCACACCGCATCCGCCAGTCTGGCGACGTCTCGCGCCGCCGTGTTCGTGGCATCCATCGGCCTTGCCACATGCGGGCTGCTGATTGCCTGGCAAATTATTCGAACGCGATACGGCGATGATGTCGATCCATCCTCGATCAGCGGATTGGCCTCGTCCATGCCGCGCTATGCCGTGCTGTTGTCCCTCTTGGCGTTAGCGGCGATGGGGCTTCCCCCTTTCGGTGTCTTCGCGGGATTGATGGGATTGTTGCTCCACTCACCTATTCCATCGCTCCTTGGTTTGATGATCATGCTGTCAGCCTGGCTGGCCGCTTCCTGGTACCTCATGAGCGCGGTGCAACGGTTGTTGTTCGGCGTCAGGCGGAGTGATCTTCGGTATCATGACGTCGTGCAACAGGAATGGATGGCCCTGACCCTCACGATCGTCATTCTCACAGTGCTGGGACTTGCCCCTATTGAGTGGTGGCCGGCGACGGTGACTCCGTCGCTGGCCGATGCTTTCGTACGAGAGAGTCCATGACGCCCGTGAACGAATCAATGGATCTCGAGTCAAAGCGAATGGAGCTCCGCGGTGTCGTCCGTCTTGCGGGCGAAGTCATCGCGCAATACTGGCCGATGCGGACGTTTGTCCACCACAATCCGTTGCATAGCTTGGAATACCTCCCTTTCGAGGAAACAGTCCGCCGCGGCAAACAGTTCCTCAACGGAGACGGCTATCTCCCCAGCGAGATGTATCGCGCCTACGTGACATCCGGGCGCATTCGGCTTGAGCACCTGGAGAAAGCCTTGCAGCCGTTGGCAACCGATCGAACGGTGGTCCTGGTCTCTCGAACCGTGACCCACGGTGAAGTCTTGCGGGCTTGCCTGACGGAAGGCCTCTGTTCCCCGGTGCGGGAACCGCTTGATGATCAGCTGGAAGATCCCGACCGGGATCTGATCGAGCGGATCGCCGGGAAGCTCGAGCATGTCCTGGAGGCACCCTCCCTCGACGAGCGCGTGAAAAAAGTCGTGGAAACCAACCACTCGGCGCTCTGCCGGTGGCTCACCCTGTCTCATTGGTGTGATGACACTCTCGGCACCTCGATCGTCCAAACCATCAACGACCAGATGACTAAGTGGTGCTCGGTCTTTCTCGACGAAGGCCATGCAGCATGGGCCATGCCAAACCGTGACGAGGGGCTCTACCACTCCTGGAGGCGCCTGGCCGCTCAGGAATGGTCGCTCATTGGAATTGCCGACAGTCGACGCAAAATCGAAACACTCCCTGATCATCCGGAAGACACCCTGCTGGAAAGTTTGGACTTGTTGGGCATTCCGATCGCACTGCGGCAGGATTACTTGTCGCTGCAGTTGACCGCCTTACCCGGATGGGCCGGCTTTATCAAATGGCGTGGCGAAGAGCGCGACTATCCCTGGCAACAGGCCAATCCGGTTGGTCTGATCAAGTTCTTGGCCATTCGCTTGTGGTATGCCCGAGAGCTCGTGCACGCAGCTTGTCGTGAGTATCTGGATATCCCCGGACGATTCGACGACATCATTGCGTATATGCGTGATTATTCGGAAGAGTACTATTTACGGCGACAGCGGATCGCCGGTCACCTACCGGCGCTCTACGCCGAAGAAGTCGACCGGCTTGCCCATCGAAAGGGTCAAGGCTGGAACACCGTGCTCACGCGTTACCGCACCGACGTGGTCCCCAGGCACCAAGCGGCTCGTCGGCGTGGGAATGCCCGTCGACTCCTCGCGCTGAGCCGATCACTTGCCATTCACGATGAACACCTGTGGGAAAGTGATCCCCAGACGCTGAAACAGATCATCGAATGGATCGAAGACTTCCCGGAAGCGGAACATGGCATCGTCTGGCTGAAGGCCTTTGAAGCCGGCTATCATGAGCCACTGATCGGGCAACTCATCTCTGCCTCACAACAAACCCGCACGGACCAGCCGACCACCCCTCCCCTTCGCCCCTATTCACAGTCCGTGTATTGCATCGATGTCCGATCGGAGCCGTTTCGCCGCCATCTCGAATCGATCGGTCCGCATGACACCTATGGCTTCGCCGGATTCTTTGCCGCCTTCATCCGGTATCGTGCGTGGGGAAGGGAACATGACACGGAACAGTTCCCGGTCATCATGCGCGCCAAAAACGAAGTGCGAGAACTCCCCCGTAGCTATCTGGATCACAAGGTCTCGCAACATCAGGCTTGGACGAAGTGGGTCCATGCGGGCCACACCTTGTTGCACGATCTCAAAGAAAACGTGATCACCCCCTATGTGATGGTCGAATCCATCGGTTGGTTTTATAGCCTACCGATTTTCGGGAAAACGCTGTTTCCATCGCTCTATCGGCGTGTCGCGAGGTGGCTGCAGCGGCAGTTCGTGCCGTCGCTCCCGACCACCCTGACCGTCAACAAGTTGTCCCCGACCGATACTGCAGAAATGTTGACGGTCGATCACCAAAAGCAGATCCGGATGGCACTCCAGGAGCGTCTTGGACTACGCAGCACGCACATCACCTCGTCGCTCATCGAAGGGCTCCGGCAGCAGGCCCTTCACAGTGGGGAACAGCAGGACAATATCGACTTCCTGGCCGAGGCAGAAACCGTCGGGTTGAAAGCAGATACGCTTGATGCGTTTATCCTGGTACTCCAACGAGAGTATGGTGTGAACCCTCGCGCGTCGTCACGGTACAAGGAACGGCTGACCCGAACCGGCTTCACCCTCGAAGAGCAGACGTTGACCGTCGAGACCGCCCTGCGGATGATGGGACTGACGAAGAACTTTGCCCGACTCATTCTGTTCTGTGCACACGGCAGTACCTCGGACAATAATCCCTATGAGTCGGCGCTCGACTGTGGTGCATGCGGAGGGAATGAAGGCCAAGCCAATGCCCGAGTCGTCGCCATGATGGCAAATAATGACAAGGTCCGTACACGGTTGCGGAAGGCTGGAATTGATATTCCCTCCGACACGCATTTCCTTGCCGGCCAGATGGATACCACAACAGACGCTGTCCGATTATTTGACCTCGAAGATGTGCCTCCGACCCATCGCGCCGACCTTGCGCGACTCCAGGGGGACCTCAGGGAAGCCGCAGAGCTGACGAGCCATGAGCGATGCGGACGATTCCCTGAAGTTCAGCACCCGTTGAACGAGTCACAGGCCACCGCCTATGTGCATCAGCGCAGTACAGACTGGAGTCAAATTCGCCCCGAGTGGGGACTTTCGAGTAATACCACGTTCTTGATCGGGCGTCGTGAACTGACGAAAGGGCTGAACTTCGGTGGTCGGATGTTCCTGCACTCATATGACTATCGAGAGGACCCTTCGGCTCGATTCCTCGAGGTCTTGTTGACCGCGCCTCAGGTTGTGGCGCAATGGATCAACATGGAACACTACTTTTCCGCCGTCGACAACGAAGTGTATGGCAGCGGCAGCAAGATCTATCACAATGTCGTTGGACGATTCGGCATCATGTCCGGCCCCTGGAGCGATCTTCGACTCGGATTAGCGAGGCAAACCGTGATGAATGGCGAGATGCCGTACCATGAGCCGATGCGGTTGCTGACGATCGTCGAGGCCCCTCGGATCGGAATCGAAAAACTGATTGCCCGGCATGAAGTTCTTCAGCATTATTATCACAACGAATGGGTTCATCTCATTGTCCTCGATCCAAAGGATGGAGACTGGTATCGCTATCAACCAAGCGGACAATGGGCTCGGATCGCACGGGACAAATCGATCGATGGTGATATCGTGATCACATTGGAGGCCGGAAAGGAGTAGAGCGATGAGTGCGTTACGGTTACATCCGATGAAAGAACTTCGTGTGATTATCGCGGGTGAGCATCGGGCGTTCGTGACCGAACTGCTGGATCGAGTCCATGCAACTGGTTACACGATCATCGGCAATATCTCCGGCAAAGGGCATCATGGGGTGCGGGAAGCGCATTTCATGTTCAGCGAACAAGAAAGCCTTGAAATGATCCTGACGGTCGTATCGGAAGAAAAAGTGGATCCCATCCTAGCCGGTCTGAAACCTCTCTTCGATCGGCACTCGGGGTTCGTCTATGTCGCCGACGTCACCGTGAGCCGACAAGAGTATTTTGGGAAGAAAGGCCAAAAATCTTGATTTGGAATCCATGCGTCATGAGCCAAACCTTCTTTCCACATGACAGACAGCACCGTGTCCACAAAGAGACAGGTACCTATGGCTGTTCTCCCGGAATCGCTTTTTGTCAGACAATACGCTCTTGATGTGATTTCATTGGCCCTCCATCATTCACGCCTTACCATTCAACGCTTCTTTCATTTAGACGCTGAATCATGAATCACAGATCCCCACTGCGGGGAATCCGGTGCGACTGGCAGAACATAATCAGTGCCTCTCCAGGGGAAATTCAATGACTAAACCACCCATAATGTCGCCCACCTGAAAATTTTTTTTCGGACTATTAGGATGGCTATTATGACAGGCAACACAGGCCTGGCTGCTGGCCCGATCAGCGTAAATCGCGTGAAAGTATGTTTGATCGTCGATCGTGACTGTCCGAGTCACGGGCCGTTCTGGCCTCATACCCACGGCTTCCAAGCTGTTTTTATCTACTTGATCACGGGGGCTATTTTTTCGGTTGATAGGCCACAGACTGATCAATCGGTAACGAAGCCCTGTAGTTTTCGTAGAGAACATCTGACTTGTTTCATTAACGATCTGAACCGGGAGCGGTATGGTTTTCTTCTGAGTACTCCATTCCCCGCCTGCTTTGGCAACCTCCTGCTCTTCTAAGAGTTCAACGACATGAGCCGTGTAGAAGGCGCGATGGCTTTCAATAACGGTATGGATATAGCTTGCTAGCGTTTCTGGGGAGACACCGCCAGGTACATCCGCTGCAAAGCTTCTTACCGTACCCGAGGAAATAACGATCATCGGGATTAGAGTTAAGATAGTAATCCATTTCATAATTTCCTCTTCCAGCGTTGCGCACATAGTGAATTGACCTGTTCCAGCATAACGATGAGTCTTGCCTCAACATAGGCACCGGAGCTACAACACAATCTGGATACCCGTTATGGTGTAAATCAACGTACTTTCACCACCTGCAGACGATCATCAGGGAACCTGCGGCTTCGTCAAATCATTGTACGATTGTGATGATTCTGCAGCATTGACGTCGACACCTCCCACCGAGTGTGGCTTGTCGAGATCAGAATATTGAAAAATTCCGAACGGTTGAATTTCATCATCTGAGGGGAGTTGACTACGATTCCACCCTCCACCAAACGCACGAACCAACTCGACAGAAGACTTCAGTAATTCCGTCTTGATTTCTACTGAGCTGATACGAGCCTCAAGAGTGGCGAGCTGGGAGAAAATCACTTCAAGACTATTCGCCAGACCACCACGATAGAGTTGCATCGTGAGATTTTGCGTTTTGAAGTTCGCGCTAACCGAAGCATCCTGCCGCTCTGCGGCGACCGTCAGACGGTTGGTCATCGTCAATTGATTCGCGACCTCGCGAAAGGCCTTGAGCACAGTGCTCCGGTAGAGATCCTCCGTCTCACGATACGCCGACCATGCCTGTTGCAATTGTGCGCGACGGTAACCACTCTGGAATAAGGGCACCGAAAAGCTCGCGCCATAAGACCAGAAGCTATTGACGAGTTTGAGCAGATCTAGGCCCTTCTCTTCAAATCCTCCGCTTAGTCGAAAGGAGACGTTGGGGAAAAATGCGGCCCGAGCAATGCCGATGACGCGGTTTGCCTCAGCCATTCTCCGCTCCATCATGGCAATATCAGGCCGACGCTCAAGCAAAGTAGACGGGATGGTTCTCGGGATTGTGAATGTTGCCATTTGGAGCTCATCCGTCGGCTCGATCGAGAAACTGTCCGGCGTCAAATTGATTAAGACAGCAATCGCCTGTTCAGCCACCTGACGTTGGCCTTCAATGCGTGCCAGTTTAGACTCTGTGCCGTAGAGCAATGATTCAACACGAGCGACATCAAGTGCCGAGGCGATTTTACCCGCAAACTGAGTTTTAACCACATTGAGCGTATCACTGTAGAGGTCAATCGATTGTTTATAGATCATCCTCTGCACATCGAAGCCACGGATGGTGAAATAATTTGCGGCAATTTCTGCCTGCAGGCTTAAGCGGGCCAATCCCCAGTCGGCGGCATGCTCCTCAGCTCGGTATATCTCCGCCTGTGTCGCATTGCGAAGGGCCGACCAAAAATCTGGTTCCCATGACGCTATGCCCCCGGGATCTACGGTGCTTGACTGAAGCGGGCTGTTCTCTGGACGAAAGAGTCGATCGAACGATTGCCTGTTATGAGAGGCACCCATCTCGAGACCGATACGAGGGAAATACTGGGATCTGGCTGCCATCATGATATCGCGGGCTTGCACAAATCGTTCGGCAGCCGCTTGCAGATCGGGGTTCGCCGCCATGCCCTGCTCGATAAGCTTGTCCAGAACCGGATCGTCGTACAATTTCCACCAATCAGGGCGGAGTTCTCCATCGGCTGGTTTTGCCTCGACAAAAGGACTGGACCCATGCCAGGAGTCAGGAACAACGTATTGAGGTGGTTCATATGTAGGTGCCAGGTTGGCCGCCGGGAACCACCCACAGGCCGACAGATTCAGGATCACCAGCAAGAAACCGCTTCGCCATAACCAAGCAGACCGGATGTATGTAATTGCCAGTCCATTTGCGTGTTGGATTGGATTAGGGACAATCATCATATGAGTATTGGTTGTCATAATATTCCGAAGGTTATTTCTTGAAAACAACCGGCTCCAGTGTTTTCTCTTCAGAACTCACGATGTCATATCCGGCAGCCGGCGTGACGATTCGCACCTGGTCTCCTTCGAGCAACGCAGCACTTGGATTATTGATGATCCGGTCGTCGTCGGAGACGCCGGATGTAAGTTCAATGACGTTGTCGAGAATTTTGGTTACCGTGATCGGCTTGAAATGAACTCGGTCGTCTTCTGTCACGACGGCCACCTGTGTACCATGCTCCTGAAACACCAATGCACTCGTCGGAATCGTCATCATGCTTGATTCCACTGAAGCAGTCAGACGAACGGTGGCATAAGAACCTGGCCAGAGTACTCGATCTTTGTTGTCGAGGGTAAAAACCGTGACCGCCGTGCGGGTGTTCACGTCGAACCCCTTCGACACGGTCAGGAAGTCGAATGTGAAATGACGATTAGGGATTTGCGGTACAGTCACATCGGCCTTCATGCCAGGATTAAGGAAAGGCCCGAAGCGTGATGGCACGTTCACAAAAAGTCTTAACTTATCCACCACCGCTACGGTAAACAGGTTGGTTTTTGCTTTGGGCGTGTTGATACTGCCCTCCTTCGAGACCAGATCGCCGACATTGATGTTCCGCTGAATCACGACTCCGTCGAAGGGGGCCGTGATCTTCTTAAACCCAATGAACGCCTCAATGTTCTTGACCTTTTGTTCCGCAGCCGAAACCTTCGCCGCCTCGGCTTGCGCCTCGGCAAGTTGCACTGAAATCGCTTGTTCGGAGAGCGCTTGATGTTCTCGCATGGCCAGGTAGCGCTTGGCGGTCAGTTGAGCCAGGTCATTCCTGGCCCGCTCGGATTGGAGATCCGCGAGCGCCTGTTTATATTCTGCATCAAGATCGGGCGTGGTAAGTTCAGCGAGTATGTCGCCCTTCTTCACTGTATCGCCGTAGTCCTTGTACCAGGCCTTCACATAGCCTTCGACCCGAGCATAGATGGGTGCCTCGTACCAACCTTCAATCGTGCCAGGCAGCGTAATAGTGTCGGTGGGATCTGATCGCCTGACAGACGTGAGGGCAACCGGGGTGATGGAGTTTTCCGCAGCATCCTTCTGCAATGCGACCGCGTTGTCCTGGTTTTCGCTAAATCGATACACGAAAAACACGAGTCCCATGACAACGAGGATCAGAAGAACTTTTCCACCTATATTGTTCATGATCAGGCATGCTCCTTTTGACGAACAGTTCGCTGGTGGTAAATGATGGCGTAGACGCAGGGGACAAAAAACAGTGTGAACAGGGTCGCAACGGTCAATCCTCCCATGACGGCTCGACCCAGCGGCGCATTCTGCGAATTGGCCGTCGCCATCGGGAGCATGCCGATAATCATCGCGGTCGCCGTCATGAGTACCGGACGAATACGGGCTTTACCGGCCTCGACCGCAGCTCGCAAAGCGTTGCCATGGAGAGCAAGCCGCTCGCGGGCATAGGACACTAGCAATATCGAATTGGCGGTCGCTGTCCCCATCGTCATGATGGCTCCGGTCATGGCTGGGACCGATATGTACGTATGGGTCACGAACAGGGACCACGCAATACCTGCGAACGCACCTACCAAGGCTGTGATGATGATGAAGGGATCAAGCCAAGATTGGAAATTGACGACAATCAGCAGATAGACCAGCAGGATGGCGATAATAAGGCCACCACCGAGCTCAAGAAATGCATCGTGCATGACCTCGGATTGACCATGGATTTCAACTTCTGCTCCTTTCGGCACTTCATCCTTCGTTACCTCCACTACATTCCGGACATCGGCCAGGACACCACCGAGATCTCGCCCTTCCGCCGACACTAATACGTCAATCATCGGTAGAAGATTCCGGTGTGTCACCACACCCGGCGTGCCAATCAAGGAGAGATTCGTCATATTGCCGAGCAACTGTACGTCTGCTCCCAGGCCTTCCCCTTGCTCTCGGTTTTCTGGAGCGACAGGAATCGTCTGAAGATCTTTGATGCTCGTGAGTTGTGGTTGAGGGGTATAGACATTCAGTCGATACGACTGTTGCGTCGACCGATCAAGCCAATACTTTTGATCAATCTGTTGGCTGCCGGCAGTTGCCAGAAGCATGTTGTAGCCGAAGTCTTTTTGGTTCAGGTTCAAGCTGAGCGCAAATCGACGGTCTCCTTCGACCAGGATTGTCGGCTGGAACATCGTCTGATAGATATACACGTCGGCCGCGCCGGGGATCTGTCGGAATTTGCCTGCCAACTTTTGAGCATACGCATAATTCGCATAGAGGTCCGGCCCGTTAATCTGCAGGTCGATTGGCGCGAGCGAGCCGAAATTGAGAATCTTATCGGTCAAATCGGCTGGTTGAAACGTGAATTCCGTTCCTGGATAACGCGCCGACAAACCTTTGCGAAGAATGTTCCTATATTCCCAAACCGGAGATTTTTGATCTTTCAGTGCGATGGTCAGATCGCAATCTTGAGTGCCGATTGTTGGGGATGGGATGAAGGCGAGGTTATGCGCGCCAACGGGAAGGCCGCAGTTACTGACAATAGCATCCACGTTACCGGGCAGCATCTCCCTGATGTCGTTTGACACGAGAGCGGCGATACGGCCTGAGGCCTCAATCCGCAGCCCAAGCGGCGCCCGCATGTGCATTTGCAATAATCCTCCTTTGATCTGAGGGAAAAACTCTTGGCCGTTGAAATAAAATAGGACAAGCGATGCCAGCGCGAACATCATCGAGAGCGCGACGAAGCTTGTGCGATGGGCAATCACCTGTTCAAGCTGAGCCGTATAACCGTCACGGAATCGATCGAAGGCATTCTGAAATCCCCGTTGGAAGCGGGCGACGCGACCGTCTTCAGATCCAGTCGCGCGATGAACCTTCAGCATATATTTCGCCATGGTCGGCACGAGGGTATAGGTCAAGATAAAAGAGGCCAGCATCGCGAAGACGACCGCTTCGGCCATTGCCGGGAACACCCATCCGGCAATACCGCTCAAATGGAACAGTGGGACCCACACGATCGTGATAGCAAGCGTGGCAACAAACGTCGGAAGAATGATCTGATTCGCAGCGTCGATGATCGCCTCTTCCAGCGGTTTACCCATAGCAAGGTGCGTATCGATGTTTTCGATCATGACCGCAGCGTTATCGACGAGAATGCCGACGGCTAATGCCAGGCCACCAAGGGTCATAATATTGATCGATTCTTCAAGCAAATGAAGACCGATGAGGGAACAGAGGATTGAGAGCGGGATCGAAGTGAGGACGATGGCCGTCGGGCGCCAGGAACCAAGCATTAGCAGCACGATGAAGCCGACGAGTGCTGCGGCGATGACCATTTCGTGCACCACATCGGCAATGGCATCTCTGACGAAGGCGGAGGAATCACTGAGAAGGCTCACCTTCACATCCTCGGGCACGACTTCCCGAATGCGGGGAAGCATTTTCTTGATTCCGTCTACGATATCAATGGTCGAGGCTTCACTACTCTTCATAACGACGACGATAACGGCCTGCTTGCCGTCTACCAACACGGTGTTCGTCTGTACCCGGCCGGCTAGACGAACCGTGGCGACGTCGCGGAGATGAATGAAGGAGTTGCCCTCTCGCTTAATCGGGATGTCGTCGAACTCTTCGATCTTTAACGGGGACGCGTTCGTCAGAACAAGCCAGTCGGTTTCCTTGATCTTCATGTCCCCGCCCGGCAGGACAAGATTCTGCCTCTCGATAGCTTGGTGCACATCCTCCGTGGTGAGATTACGAGCCAGCAGTTTACTCTGATCGACATTGATCATGACCTGCATGTCTTGCCCCCCATAGGGGTGCGGCAAGATCGCACCCGGTATGGTGACAAGCATGGGTCGAATTCGCATGACGCAAAGATTGTAGAGCTCCGCCGGTGTTTGCACATCGGACTCGACTTGCAAGACGGCTACGGGCACTTGGGAAGGAAACAACCGCATGACCATCGGTGCAGCAACATCCGGCGGTAGCGCTTTGACCGAGGTCTGCGATATCCCCACGATATCGGCCTCGCTGCCGGCCAGATCAACTCCGTCCTGAAGAAAAATGTTGATGATGGAGTGACCGAAGTAAGAAGTGCTCACGATGGTCTTGATACCTTCGACCGTCTGAGTCAACATCTGCTCGAAGACACGCGTGACTCGCCCTTCGGTCTCTTGCGGCATCAAGCCATCGTAGAGCCAAACTACGGAGCTGACGGGCATCTGAATATTCGGGAAGACGTCGGTCGGTGCTTTGACTACTGTCAGTACCCCGAATACTAGGATGAGGATGGACAGCACGACAAACGTATACGGTTTCTTGAGTGCAACCTGGACGAGCTTGTTCATACGAGAAAACTCCTCACTATCCCTGATCAGATGGTCCTACAAACGCCATGACGGGATATGAACATCGTTATCGAAGGACATCTTCGGTCATTGTTCATAAGCATGACGCTTAGCAAGGTGTTTGCCCGGCGTGCACGAAACACGGAATCATGAAGGATTTGTTAGAAAGGTGCGGGATCGGTTAGAACTAAAAAGACGAACCGACCGTGCCACAATTACACAGGTGTGCCAAAGATATCCGCCTAAGAAATGGAGTGCTTAGCAAACAACCCGCTTGTCGATAGATCCTGCGTTGAGCTCATTACCAGCATGGCTCATCTTGCTTTCTCAACTACGGAGACCTTCCTGATCATCCCCCGTTGGTAGTTCTGTCAGATCAACACATAGGCATATCTGATCATTATCCGGCCTAAGTCAGCCTCTCGCTTTCGGTGAGTGAGGGACCCGTTGGTGACGCGTGTGGTCAGGATCGTGACTTGCAGGACCTTTCCTTGCGAGACCGACCTAAAGCGCCGAAGATTCGAGGGTTCCTTCTCTTGTTCGGCAAGCACAGTCGCTTTCCACGGACAAGCAGATGGGTGGTCTCATGCATTTTACTCTTGAAATACATTGGGATATACGGATGTACCTACACTCATTACATAGTATGATACTGGACGAACGGTTCGACGAGGGCGAGATGTTTCACAAGTGGTCTAAGTTTGATGGGATCATGGCGTTGGTCACGATCACCGGAGCAATCCTCATCGGACTGTCGATTGTTGTCGTTGGATTTCTTGAGCGCAAGGTTGTTGATCAGGCGGGAGCACACAATCGACAAATTGGATTTCTCCGCATTTCTGAATTTGTCGGCGACATGATCGGCAAGACAGGCGGCATCCGGGATCTTACGGCTCTGCAAGAAGTCATCAAGGAAGTTCGCGAGCTTCGACCAGGTATCCAACGTCTTTCGGTGTTTGAACTCACACCCGGATCCAGCGTTCTCCTTTTGAGTACGGATTCCAGGGGGGTCCCTCGAACACTGGATTCACTCGAGCGAACCGAGATCGAAGCGGGACGTTCGGTTATGCAGCTCGATGAATCGTCAGCAGAGCGGGCTTGGCTCATCACGGCTCCGATAACCGTCGACGGCGAGGTCGTCGGAGCATTGCGAGGTCTCTTTTCGGTCAAGGAGTACGACGACCTCATTACACAGGAAATTGATCTTGCTAAAATGATCGGCATCGGCATCGTGATCGTCACAGCCGTGACCTTTTTGTTGCTGATTCGAGTCAAGATTCATCGTCCGATTCACCGACTTCTGTATGCCATGCGGAAGGTGGAGAGCGGAGATCTATCTGGCCAAGCACCGACCGCAGGCCCTTCTGAAATCCGAGAGGTCGCGACTCAATTCAATCGGATGCTCGATCGTGTGCGAGAAGATGGAATTGAAAAAGATCATCTATTGGAGGAAATCCGACATTTCAACGAAACGCTTCAGAATCGTGTTGTAGAGGCCACTGAGGAACTGCAGCAAGCGAACCTTGAACTGGTCGAAGCAAGACTGGTCGTGGAACAAAGTCAGCGCTTGGCGGCACTAGGAGAGCTGTCTGCGACGGTGGCACACGAATTGGGTAATCCGCTGAATGCGCTTTCTGGCCATCTGCAAATGCTCGCTCATGCCGGTGATTCTGCAAGTCGGCAGCGACATCTTGCCGTCATTCGATCTGAGGTTGACCGTATGGTTACAATCATCAGGCAACTGTTGGATCAGACTCGTGTGCGTCTCAGGTCAGCTCCTGTGAATCTCAATAAAACCTTGCAGGAGGTGCTGTCTCTCCTTGCACCAGGTCTGCCAAGGCAGCACATTGCTCTCAAGACCGACTGCCAAGCCGACCTCCCATTGGTTACCGGAGACCCTCGCGCCTTGCATGGACTGCTGTTCAATCTGATCACCAACGCTGTTCAAGCAATGCCATCAGGAGGACACCTCACTATCAGAACACGCGCCGCCTGTAGTACGGAGCTTCCGGGAACGGTCATCGTGAGTGAAGGAGCATTAGTCAATGGCACGACGATCCGCTTGACCATAGCCGATACCGGGGATGGGATTGCTCCAGAACATTTATCTCGAATCTTTGAACCGTTTTTCACAACCCGACAAGACCATGGAGGGACGGGACTGGGATTGTCCATTTGCCACCGGGTGGTGACAGACAGCGGCGGCAGACTCGCCGTGAAGAGTGAAGTGGGCCAGGGAACGGAGTTCACCGTTGATCTGGCCATCTGGAAGGAGCGAGAGATGCGGAGGCATGCATGAACGGTCCGTCTTCAATACTCGTCGTGGACGACGACCAGCGGAACCGAGAGATGTTGGCCGAAGCGTTGATTCAAGCCGGGTTTGAGGTGGACATCGCGCGTGATGGCGTTGAAGCCATGCGCAAGGCTGGTGAGGCAACATATGATGCCGTATTGAGTGACATCCGCATGACGCCATTGTCTGGTTTGGACCTTTTGGATTCACTTCACAAGATCATGCCGGAGATGCCAATCGTACTCTTGACCGCGTTCGGTTCCGTCGATACCGCAATCCAAGCCATGAAACAAGGAGCCTTTGATTACATCGCCAAACCGGTGAATCTGGATGAACTCGTACTCACCATGAAGCGGGCCGTTGAGCATCGACGCTTGATAGAAGATAATCGCACACTTCAGCGCGCTTTTAGTGAACGACCTCGGGCCGCCTCTCTGATCGGACAAAGCAAGAAGATGGTTGAGGTCTTCAAGCTTGTCGGAAAAGTTGCCCGGAGCCGAACAGCCGTCCTGATTCATGGAGAGAGCGGCACCGGTAAGGAATTGATCGCTCGAGCGATTCATGACAACAGTCTGCGAACGGCGCACCGGTTCGTCGCTGTCAACTGCAGCGCGATTCCAGACTCCCTGCTCGAAAGCGAACTTTTCGGCCACATCAAGGGTTCATTCACCGGCGCCCATACCATGCGACGTGGACTGCTCGAGGAGGCGAACGGCGGAACATTCTTTCTCGATGAGGTCGGTGATCTCTCTTCGGCTGGGCAGGCAAAACTTCTGCGCGTCCTCCAAGAAGGAGAAATTCGAAGGATCGGAAGCAACGAGTCCATACAGGTGGATTTGCGGATCATCGCAGCCTCTCGCCGAAACCTCGCTGAGATGGTTGCGGCTGGTCGATTTCGCGAAGATCTGCTCTATAGGCTGAATACGGTCACGATTCTTCTCCCGCCGCTTCGGGAACGGCCTGAAGACATTCCCCTACTGGCCGATTTTTTTCTTGCACGATATGGCGATCAAAAAGAAGTTCCGGTCACGTCTTTTTCATCCGCCTCGATGAGCGCGCTGGTCGGATATTCTTGGCCGGGGAATGTGCGCGAGTTGGAGCACGTCGTTGAACGAGCAGTGGCGTTGGCTACGCATGCGATTCTGTCGATCGATGATTTTCCACCGGAGATTCTTGAGAAAGACGGGGGCACCTCGAATTATAGCCTCCCCGGCACGCTCAAAGCGCTGCAACGTGATCAAGTACTCAAAATGCTTGAGTCTACGCATGGCAACAAAGAACGAGCGGCGCGCTTGCTCGGCATCAGCAGACGTACGCTGTATCGGCTCCTCGATCGATACGGTCTTGGCAAAAATGGGGTCTCCCCCGAACCTGATGCACCCGACACTACCAGCTCCTAGTAAATAACCATCGAACAATCTATTACTAAGAGCAAGAGAGCTGCTGAGCCTTGGAGAAGGCTCTGAGATTGGATAATGACGATCTTACCAGAGACAGCGACTCAGCCGTGATGTAAGACTCAAGGCGGTATCTGTTCAATTCTCTAAGCTATCATTCCCATCAGACTTACAGTGTCACCCGATCAGGGGATTACCAATGCAGTCAGACAAGCGGGCCGTCTCTCGTATGCCAAATTGAAATCCAGTGATGAGATATATTGTAGAGACTGTCCTAGATAACGGCGGTTATGTAGGATTAGGTGGCTGCGGCAATCACGCCGTCGAATAGGGCAAAAACAGCGGCTGCAACTGCTGGAGTTATTTATCGCCGAAGGCATCACCAGGACGGCAGTCGATGTAACTGAGCTGCATCGCCATGGTAAATGAGGCGTGTTTCGATTCAATTCTGGAACCCCACGGCAGCAGCTTGCTTGCCTGAGTATGTAGGTTAACCTCTGACCTTATTTTCGGACAGCTCCAAGAAAATTTTGACTGGCTGTTCACACCTTCCTTTCACAAAGCTGCTTTTCATTTTATTTGAGCATTACTGCTAGACAATATTCTTTCCTTGTTCTCTCCCAGGCAGAAGGTTTGTTCTTTTAGGTAGTATCCCATCATACCTTCATAGGCAAAATCGTCGACAGTTCTCACTCCCTGAGTGTCCCAGATGTGAAGACATTGAGCAAGAATGTGGGGGAGAAGACTTGGAGTCCAGCCGATGTTTTCTGCTTGAACCTTGTCCGTGACTCCGACAACGGCAAGGCGATTACCGACTTCCAACATTTCGACTTCTGGGAAACCATTGAAGAGGACCGTGAATATGAATGGGGCTTCTCCCAGATCGTTCTTAGGACCAAAGTCGAGAGACGTTTTGGCAGGCTGTTCTTCAGCCAGAATAACCACCCCTTCTGGTTTCTGAATTACTTTTATGATACGTCCTTCCGCTTCGATTTTGTGAGGGACAAAATTACGAGAGAGAACGTGAGCCGTCTGCTCCTTCCAATCCTTAACATCAAAGGCCTCTTGATCAATATCCTTCATGATCTCTGGAGGAAACATCGGCGTGCTTGTGCAAGCCGTTAACAATACACACATTGCAAACAAACTAATATTGCGCATGAGCCAACCTCCTTTCTCGATCAACTGAGCCGAGAGGGTTCTTCCGCTATATCTACTTGTTCGCTCCATCACTACTGCTCTCTCGATGGTTGAAGTATCGTTGAACAGATGTCGCATGACGCGCTCTTGACAAGATTTGGCCCCCATCCATACAGCCTCTCAAGCAGCATTGACTCGCAAATGCTATTCATACCTCTAACACAGCAAACGCGATGCCATTGATGAGAAAAATCGTGACTCATCATAGGTGCGCGTTTCCTCATAATTTCGTTAATGTTTTGAACGGACGGTTTGAAAATCAGCCACTGTTTCGTGACAGGCTGGCATGGCATGCCATAAAGACACAGAAAACGATCAATAGTGAGATAAGAAGCACATGAACAATAAACTGCGCGGTACTGAAATCGGCATATCTATCGGCTTCGTAACAGTTGCGTACAGGTTTTTCCTTTAATAACGTTGCTCATCAAGAGCGGGCGGATCCATGGGGCGGTCGAAGCTATCTGGATGAAGCAATAGGTTATGTCCGCCGACAGGCTGAGGCATGCACAACGATTGACGCTCTCAGTGGACCTCGGTCTTGCTTTGAGGGGAAAGCTGAGTGAGCAACCGAACCAGATTCGTTGATGGATGGACGACAAGACCGATCGCCATCCCAGCTCGCTCGAGGACCTGGCACCACGCACGGTCGTCACTCAACGTCAGAAAGAACGAGAGGTCGAAAAGCCCTCTGGACGAGTTCAGAGTTATCTCTACGTGGAGCCAACGTCACCTGCCAGTAGACATTCTTTAGGTTGCGGTCGTGCTTGAAAGGAGACGCCACTGTCCATATAGCCTCACAACTGATTCTCCAGATATCTTCAATTCTTAATAGTTAGCATACCGAGTATTGTAAATTTCAGACTGACGTCCCTGGTCTTGAAAATATCGGAGCCAGGAAATTACAATTCTTTCCCTTTACATTAGTCATGTGTAGCTGAGCACAATTGATCTAGACGGCCAGGGTGACCATCTTTCGATATCCACAGTGAGCATTCCACGAGCAAGGAGGATAGACCATGCGGTCATGTGCTTGGGGGCTAGTCGCGCTTGCATTCATCACGGTTGGGTGTACACAGAAACACAAGGCGGGGACACTCCAAGAACCAGACCACGCAGTTGCGAACCATTCCGAAGTCTGCGTGGCAGCCAGCGAAGAAGATATCGCCGCCTTATTCGACCGCTGGAACGCATCACTGCAGACCGGCGATCCGCACAAAGTTTCTGCCAACTACGCCCATAAATCCGTTTTGCTGCCCACAGTGTCGAGTAGACCACGAGTGACGGTGCTCGACAAAGAGGACTACTTTCACCACTTTCTTGAGAACGGACCGGTTGGACGCATCGATGCTCGTACGATTGAACTTGATTGCAACGCTGCCATTGATGAAGGTCTCTATACCTTCACCTTCTCGAAAACCGGGGTCAGCGTCAAAGCACGATACACCTTTACTTATAAATGGGACGGCAAACAATGGCTGATCACC
This sequence comes from uncultured Nitrospira sp., assembly GCA_964430555.1. Classification (GTDB taxonomy): domain Bacteria; phylum Nitrospirota; class Nitrospiria; order Nitrospirales; family Nitrospiraceae; genus Nitrospira_D. Next base: position 30,155 of record CAYSFU010000024.1, read on the forward strand.
AGTCATCATTCATCCGCAGTCCCGATCGAAGAGGCACCCCCGGAAGAAGTTCATCACGCCGTGGCTCAACATCTGGAAGAATGCGTGGCGGCCACCGAAGACGAGATCGAGGCATTGTTCGATCGATGGAACGACTCGCTCAAATCTGGCAATGCCCATAAAGTCATGGAGAACTATGCGCCCAGATCCGTTCTGATTCCGCTCTCGTCGACAAAACCTCGATTGACGCTCGACGAGAAGGAAGACTATTTCCATGCCTTCCTCAAAAAGCACCCGGTTGGTGAGGTCGTATCGCGCACGATCGTGCTGAACTGCAATACAGCAATCGACGAGGGCTTATATACATTTTCTTTCACAAATGCACCCGCTGTACAGGCTCGATATACCTTCATTTATAAATGGGATGGTGAGCAGTGGCTGATCACCAGTGACCATGCCTCTGCGTTACCACCGAAGGAGTAGGTTGAGCGGCCCAGTATGATTATTTGCAAGAGGTCGGTCCTATTCCGGAATGATCTCTACCGATTCGTAGAGGCAGATTGTCTTAGATAAGACCTACAGGCTTGAGTGTGAACGGTCATCCGTTTGATGCGTAGATAACGAGGTTTATTCTCTGTACGCCGAGAAGAATTCTGGTTTAAGTGGCCTGGTGATAACGCGGTCACCGTGCGATGTCCATGATTCCGAGCAAGACGTGTTGTGGTTTGTGTGGCGCAACCGACTGATCATTAACTACCTATTTGGGAGGTACTGCTCATGAACAGTTTGCGTAGAAGTGTCTTGATGCTGCTCTCGGTGATGCTGTCGACTGCATGTGTGCATGCAGAACAGCCAGGGCCTGTTCAACAGCCACAGCCCACTCACTGGGGATACGAAGGTGATCGAGGACCGTTGCACTGGGGGGAGCTTGGATCCGAATTCTCGCTCTGCGAGAAGGGGATGTCCCAATCACCGATCGATCTATTGTATTCACATAAAACTCTCCTTGAAGATATTCAGTTTACATACAGCGATGCTCCTTTTCATGTGGTCAACAACGGCCATACCCTTCAGGAAGTTGAACCGCTTTCGGACAAAGTCAAATCCCGCTATCCCAGACATGGTCAGACCGTTCTTCATTTTGACAAGGACAGCACCATTGTGTTTGACGGCGACCTCTACCTTCTTGAGCAGTTCCATTTCCACGTCCCAAGTGAGCATACGGTCGATCAGAAGCACTACCCTATGGAGTTGCACTTGGTGCACCACAACGAACGCCATGAGGTGGCTGTCGTGGCTGTCTTTCTCGAAGAAGGTGAGCACAACCCATTTTTTGAAACCTTCTTAGAGCATGCGCCGGCTCAGGTGGGAGCCGTCGTGGATGACCATGCGCATACCGTGAATCCGATGCATCTACTACCCGAACGCCGTTCGTACTACCGCTACTCCGGGTCCTTTACCACACCCCCTTGTTATGAGGGAGTGATTTGGGCAGTGCTGCACGACCCCATCCAAGTCTCTGTCGAACAGATTCGAAAGTTCCGTGCACTTTTGGGCCACGATAATATTCGCCCCACGCAGCCATTACATAAACGATTCGTGTTGGAGTCACATCTCGCGCCCCCCGCTCCTGCCAAGGTTAAGCCGGCCGTGACGGATCGATAATATTTACAACAGCATCGGCCCGCCAGCAGCTGCACTGTATTCAGCTGCTGGCGGGCCGCTCTTTGGGAAAAAGACTTGGAAAGATTCGAGCACCCTCTCGAAGTATACTCATGAGAAAGCCATTGTTTAGATCCTAGACCACCCTTCATCATTATCTAAATCATAGAAGAAGTGTCTTATTGCGTACTCCGACACAAACCAGCACTGAAGACATATCACTAAGACCCTGATGAGCTTGTGATGAACCCAGCCCCCTACTTTTGAGGCATTGTGGAAGTCAAGCCGGCTCAGCCATAAGTATCTGATATCCATCGGAAAGTGATCTCGACATGTCACAGATTCTCAACTTAAGCCATCATACCAGTGACGAAGATGCACAGTTCCTGACCTCTTTGCTTATTTATAATTTAGTCGAGCGATGCGGCGGACAAGTAGCATTCACCGCCGAGGAAATTCGCAACATGCGCGAGAAGCTCTCGTCCAAGATGGTCCAGATCCAGCTGGGCAAAGACCTTCGTCTTCGGATCATCGACCGTCTCCCGGAACTCCAGTAACTCTCTCCCCTGAACTAACGAGAGGGCGCCGCCTCCACATTCCTTTGAACGGGAAGTATGGACACGACACCCTGTCTGAACACCTTACAGATTGATGTAAAACTGCAGCATGAATATATGATTGATCAGGTTTGCATTGCCAGGCAATTGACGACTGTTGAGCATCTGGTTTTGGTAACCGATGTCCATATTGAAGTACTGCGAGAATGTCCGGTTGATACCGAGGAAGAATCGGTTTTGGTCGACTCCTGCGCTGGGTCCTTTGCCTTTGCTTGAACCAACCGTATTGAGGTTCATGAATATCTCATCGTAGGCAACAAATGCCCATTCAGGAGCTACCTGGATGGGAACAGCCACGCGGAACATCTGGCGAAACCGCACAGCGGTCCCGTCCGCATGCTCAATCCACCGCTCCTCTAACCGTGTGCGGCTTAAGAACTTAACGCTTCCAAACGCATGCTTGTAGTTGACCTGTTGATAGATTCGGTTTTCGTCGAAAAACGGAGACTGGGGCGGCGTATGAGCTTGATTAAAATTACCCACCCATGCATAACCTTGCCATATGGAGATATTTTCTGTGAGTTTGTAGCCAATCGCCGGACGGAGTAACAGTTGATCGATATTGGTCACATCATCGCCGATGCGCGGATTGACCTCCATATAGGCAAGAAATCTGGAGGGAAGTGAGACCGTTAGATAGACCGGAGTCCAAAGCCTAAAGTCGGACCTCGTATTGGGCCCCAATCGCTCATATGCCTGCGCAGGCACCACACCGATTTCGGACAGACTCCCGATGAGCACCCCGATTCCCACTAGCCCCGCCCATATTCGATTCCACTGGCCTATTCCACTGAATCGCATAACTTCCTCCTCCAGAGGTTTACCAGGTTGAGAGATTGGTCATGGCAATTTTCCGATGTCGCGAATCAAACAGGTGATGCTCGTACCAACCTGTCGCTCACTGGAATGATGTTCCCATCAAGTCCCAGGAGCGTGCCACTCACGAGCGTCATTCGCTCCCATCCGGACAGTTTGACAACGACGTAGCCTTGTACTGCTTTTAGTATGAGAAACTCCACTTAAAAATTGGAGGCATGGAACAATTTCTCGACAAAAGAAGCTTATAGGATTGAAGGGCATTCAACGATTCACGCCTTGTCCGCATTGCGAGGTCTCTAGAATTATGCTAGCTACTCCTCATGCTCCGCATTTCATCGTCCCTCTCCATCCCCGATCAAGAGATCGACCTCCACGCCGTCCGTTCACAGGGGGCAGGGGGACAGAACGTCAACAAGGTCTCCACTGCCATCCATCTTCAGTTTGATATTCACGCATCCTCATTGCCGCCGTTCTATAAAGAGGCCTTGTTGAATTTGCAGGATCACCGGATCTCAGCAGACGGCGTGATCACGATCAAAGCGCAACAATATCGGACACAGGAACAGAATCGCGAGGACGCACTCGCCCGCCTGCAAGGGCTCATTCAGCGTATCTCGGTGCCACGCAAGAAGCGCAAGCCGACCAGACCTACCACAGGGGCTCGCGAACGACGAATTGAGTCAAAGAAGCGGCAAGGCCGACTCAAAGCGCAACGGAGGGCCCTGGAGTGACATACGCGGCATGTGGGGAGAGCCTGACCTCGATGAGCTACGATCGATGTTCTTTGGCTTTGGCCGCGTTGGTTGTAGCCTGTTGCAGAAGCGCTTGCGCCTCTTGAATAAACGCAAGCCGTTGATGTTGCTCCGCGAGGGCCAAGGCCTCCGATGCCAGGGTCGCGGCATCGTTATGTCGGCCTCGTTGACACCAGACTCGTGCAAGTGCCAGCCTGGCATTGACCGCCTTCGGTGCTTGCTTGACGACCTGTTGCAATAGCTGCTCGCCTCTTTCTGTATCGCCTCCTAAAAAACCAGGCAACTTGACGAGGAGCGTGCCTTTCGCCGAGAGCGCGTCGATGTGGGCCGGATTGATTTCGAGAGCCCGATCAAGCTCATTCATCATGCGACGGAGCCCGAAGAGCGACGTAAACGACTCACCATCGATACGCAACAACTCTCCCAGGTTGCAGAACAATGAAAAGTGGGCATCGGCACTTCCTTCATCTGCCGCCACCGCCTGTTCACCCAACCGTTGCCCCTGCTGAAAATAGGCGAGCCGAGAGGCGCGATCCGTGGCAAGCCTACCTTGCTCACACTGTTCGAGGGCTTGTGTTGGTAGTGACGCTCCTGAGGCTTGAGCCAGGACAGGAAAGGATGACAACAGGGAGATTCCACTCGATATAAAGATGGTCAACGTCAGCGATACGATCTGCATGCTGTCCGAACCCCTTGGCAGAGCTCCACACTCTATGGGAATAGGAATGTGAGCGGCAAACCCAATGCCACCATCCTACACCAAAGTATCCTCAATCCGTTGATACCATAAGCGTACACCACCGACGATCTGCCACTTTTTCAATAGAAATCATGAGGAATGGACACGTTGTGCCCTGCCTCGCTCATGCAAGAACCAAAACCTGCTTCACGTCTGGCCGGTGTAGACATCGACCTACGAGCTCGGAGCGGCCATCCCAAGAATATTGAATCCCCCATCCACATAGATCACTTCCCCACTAATTCCCCGTCCCAACGCGCTGACGAGAAATAACGCAGTATCGCCGACGTCACCCTGTTCGGTAGGTCGACGAAGAGGAGACACCTCCTTGTGATGATCTACCATCTTGGTAATACCTGAGACTCCACGTGCCGCCAGGGTCTTGATCGGTCCGGCGGAAATTGCATTGACCCGGATATTCATGGGACCAAGATCGTAGGCCAGATAGCGGACGGCTGATTCAAGAGCGGCTTTGGCGACACCCATAACATTGTAGTGAGGCACGACACGCTCACTGCCGAGATACGTGAGCGTCACGATGGAGCCGCCGGCGGTCATCAACGGCAAGGCGGCTCGTGCAACGGCAATCAGCGAATAGGCGCTGATGTCGAGCGCCATCGCGAACCCCTGCCGACTGGTGTTGATAAATTGCCCCGTCAGCTCTTCACGGGGTGCGAAGGCCAGCGAGTGGACGAGAAAATCGATTTGGCCGAAGTCTGTCCGCACCTGCTGCATAAGCGCAGCAATCTCGCCGTCATGACTGACATCACAGGGATAGGCCCTGGCACCCGGCAAGGTTGCCGTCAGTTCTTCGACATTCTGTTTCAAACGTTCATTCTGATAATTAAAGAACAGTTGGGCGCCTTGCCCGGCAGTGGATTGTGCAATAGCCCAGGCGATGCTATGTTTATTGGCTACACCGATGATAAGTCCTTTTTTCCCTTGCAGTAACATTGGCACAGTTCTCCTTCCCCTATGAGCTTTATTCAGCAATGCGAGCGATTGGTCGCTTGATACGGTCCTTCACAATCCGCCTTGTTCAACCGGCCTCGACCAAAACCCGCCTGATGCGATTCTCCGCGCTCCACTTAGATTCGGACGACGGAACATAGCATGATTCATCATCCGTGTGAATGTGCTCCATGAATGAACCCCATGGAGAGAGACCACAATGACCAAACTTACTGATTTTTAAGGACGGCCGCGGCGATATATTCAGAGAAGAGAACAATGATTAGAAGAGGGGCGCGCAAGTATTCACGCTGGTGCGATTCCTAGACGCTGAGCTTTGATGTAGACGGCCTGCAATCCTACGATGGTCTTGGCATCACGAATGGTGCCATCTTCAATTTTCGCAATCGCCTCTAGGAGCGGCATCTCGATCACACTCAACACTTCATCTCGATCCAGGTGTTGCTGTCCTTTGGTGAGCCCGGTTGCCTGGTACACATGAATCACTTCATCGGCAAATCCTGGTGCCGTGAAGATACTGGAGAGCAGCTCGAATGAGGAGGCTCGATAGCCGACTTCCTCTTCAAGTTCTCGCGAGGCACAATGCAAGGGATCTTCACCCGGATCAAGCTTGCCTGCCGGGATTTCATAAATGAATCCGCCGGCCGCATGACGGAACTGTCGGATCAAGACCACAATGCCGTCGTCTTTGACGGGCACCACAGCAGCAGCCCCGGGGTGGCGAATCGTCTCGAGGTCAACTGCAAGACCGTTCGGCAACTGCACCGTGTCGACGTTGAGGGTGACGACCTTTCCCGTATAGATGTTGCGCACCATTGGACAGCTCCCCCTCAGCTCATAGACTTCAATGGCTGGTAACTGAATACCCGTGTCGTACTTCAACTCTTGGGCTTTTTATAGAACGGTGGCTTCACCACCTGCGCCGGAACAGCCTTCCCTCGAATGTCGATCTGAATCCTCGTCCCAGGTTCGGCGTAACGCAGCGATATATAGCCCAACCCGATTCCTTTTTGCAGAAACGGCGAAAGATTGCCGCTTGTCACTTCCCCGACCACTTGCCCCGGCGACTCAGAGGAGAGAATGGCGAAGCCATGGCGTGGGACGGCCTTTTCGAGCAATTCAAACCCCACCAACCGACGCGCCAACCCTTGAGTTCGTTGAGACAACAGCGCCGAGCGACCGATGAACTCCCCTTTCTCAATATTCACGACCCAGTCCGCACCTGCTTCCAGCGGACTGATGTCTTCGCTGATGTCGTTTCCGTACAAGAGGTAGCCCATATCCAGCCTGAGCAGGTCACGCGCGCCTAATCCCGTCGGCTTGACTCCCTGAGCCTGACCGACTTTCAGCAGCTCGACCCAAGCTGGTTCCGCAAGATGCGCAGGAAGGTAGAGCTCATATCCCAGTTCCCCAGTGTATCCGGTCCGTGAAACAATGACCGTACCACCGAACGCGGGTACTTCCAGGCACTGCCGAACCTTGAGAGCGGCACAACCCGCCATCCCGATTGCAATCAAGAGATCTCGGGAAAGGGGGCCTTGCACGGCAATCTGCGCTAGCTCGCTTGAACGATCCTTGACTTTGCAGCCTTGCACATGGACGACTTTGTCCAAGAGCCATGCCACGATCTTCTCTCGATTGGAGGCATTGACACAGACAAGGAACTCGTATGGTTTGACGTGATAGATAAAGATGTCGTCCTTGATGCCGCCGTTAGGGGTACAGACCATCGAGTACTGCGAGGAGCGGACTGAAATTTTGGAGACATCGTTGGTGGTGACATACTGCAGAAGACCGAGGGAGCCTGGACCGGATACGCTGATCCGGCCCATATGGCTCACGTCGAAAAGACCCGCCGTGCTGCGGACCGTGTGATACTCATCAATCACACCGCTATACTGAATGGGCATCTCCCATCCAGCGAAGTCGACCAGCTTGGCGCCAGCGGCACGATGTTGGCCGATAAGAGGAGTCTGCTTCATCATGACCGGTCGAATGTCAGAGAGTCCGTCACCTCGTAGAATCCGAGGAGCTGGCTCTGATGACGTTCAATGGACTCCGAGGAGTTCGACATCGAACACCAACGTGGCATTGGGTGGAATCACCCCTCCGGCCCCGCGCGATCCATATCCCAAATCAGATGGGATGGTGAGCTTGCGCTTACCTCCCACCTTCATCCCCTGTACCCCTTCATCCCACCCTTTAATGACGCGTCCGGCCCCAAGTGGAAATGAAAAAGGCTGCCCGCGATCGACGGAGCTATCAAACTTTTTCCCGTTTTCAAGCCAACCGGTGTAGTGCACGCTCACGTTCTTTCCTACGACAGCAGCCTCTCCCGTCCCAACGGCTTGATCGACATACTTGAGCCCGGATGGAGTTGTAACTTCCTGATTATTCTCGGCCATTGAACCTCCTGCTCCGATTGTCAGTGACAGCATCGCCATCACCAAAATAAATGAAAGATAGCGTGATTTCATATGATGGTCTCCTCTCCCTGTATGGCATGGTCAGGATAGCCGGGTCAACCCGGCTGGACTATCAGTCTCGTTCCGCGAAGAGCGCCAGGCTCGCGGTGTAGCCATGAAGGAAGTTTCGCCCACCTACCGGGCCGATTTCGCCCTGCGCAAAGAAACCGGCGAGTGGAATCGATCCTAATTGCGCGGATGCCATCCCGGCATCATGGTTAGGTGTTCCGAACAGGCCTTGGCCTCGCCCGCAACAGCTGAACATCAGCGCTCCGAGCGGAGGATGGCGATGCCGTTCGTGATCCGTCGCGAGCAGGGAGTTGAACTCTGTGCTGGCCGAAGCTGCATCGCGTAGTTGGAACTGCACCGTCTGGCCTTCTTGTACCACGTCGCCGATCGCGACCGTCCCGGTGGCACGGTCCGCCCCGAGCAAATTGCGGATCAGAAAATCTCCTCGATCAAAGCAGTTGCGATGTTCGTCGATCACGATGCCGAGATGGACAGCTCGATTCGCGCGTGATCGATCCTCCTCCGACATTGACTCGAATACTGCCTGCAAGCGCTCCAATGCCGGGATCCCTCCCAACTCGTGAATCAGATTGCGTTCCGCCTTTGTTACCACAAACCGTTCACCGATGAGCCGGCACCCTTGAGAAATTACCGGACGGATGGTGACGGCCCCGGACAGTCGCACCCCGACCAAGCCTCCGTCAAAGACCTGGTCGTTGAGTACCAAGCGATTCATCCCAACCTCTTGGCCACCACCCGCGAGACCACCGATCGCCTTGGCGCCAGGGTATCGATCGTCCAAGATCCCGAGAATGTCTTGAATCGGGGTGGTAAAGGGATCGGCAAGAAGAAGGAACGTTGCGTCGTCTACTCCCGAGTCAGGCCATCCCATGAGAGTGAATTGATCCTGGATCGGGGAAAAGGACGAGTGCAGTGGATGGAGGTGGACATCGGGAAGCGCAGCCGCCCAGACGGTAATCCCAGGTGTGGCCTCCAGTTCCTCTGCCCCGGCAATGACACCCTCTCCACTGCAGCCAAGGAGGAGTCCGGGACGAAGGGTTCCGGCCAGCACTTGTGCCAACCGATCGACTCCTTCTGCATGGTGCGCGGAGAAAAAGACACAGGCGAGATCGATTGGATTTCCATCTAGTTGCGCACGAATAGCCGCAGAAACTTCTACCGCTGCTGCCTTGGTATCGAGCTGCCTTGAAAGCGATACGGCAAACTGCATGGAAGGGCCTCACGATGTGGAGCAGGACGGCAAAATAATCTGTGAATGAACGACACAGACCCGCAATGATCTAGAAGTCAGACTCCTGGATCCATGCGCTGGGATCGGACCTGTGCGAGCTTTTTATAATAGCGCCACAGGTATGAATGGTAATCGTCCACCTGTGCAAGCAGGTAATGGAGTTCTGTTGGGTCTTCCGTTTCCAACGCATGAATCATCCTGGACTTGAGGAACTCGGCAAAGGCTTCCGTCTTCTGCACTGCCGTCAGCAGTTGCAACCCGCCGCCGATCTGATAGTCGCCCATGGACCTGATCTCCTTCGTTCACAGCTTGGCGGAAGAATAGCGAGGAGGAAGCCGGAAATGCAAGTACAGTGAACCAATGACACGAAGGAGGAACGGCTAGGCTACGTATCACCGGCACCGCACCCTCCCTCCTACTGTCCATATGTGACCCTGAGTCGTGAATGAATCGGTTGGAAGGCCGATACGTTGAAGAGTATCAGAGATATGGGCTACCGCTGGATCGGTTGCAAGAGGCCCGCGAGCCGGCCGAGGTTGAGCGCGTCAATACGATGCCCATCGCGGCCTGTAACAGTGGTGGCCATGGTGAGGGCGTTCAGGATAGCCTCTTCCGTAGCCTCGACCGTGGCAGTGATGAGCGGATTCAGATGGGTGTCGGCCAGATGGGTCAGTTGATAGGTTGGCTCTTTTGGATAGTGCGGAATCACGTTTGCAGTTGAAAAGGCCAGCATGAAGTCGCCGCTGCTGTGCCTTGCCGTGGAGCCGGTTCTGGCCAGGCCGAGCGCCGCACGTTTGGCCAATCGGGTGAGCTGGCGGCTCTCGAGCGGTGCATCGGTGGCAATGATCACGATGATGGAACCTTCGCTCTGACCGGGAGAGAGTGCCTGAGACTGTTGTTGTACTTGCGGTGGATCATAAAGCTTTCCCACCGGCACACCGGCAACGACCAGCTCCGGTCTGCGACCATGGTTTGCATTGACCAATACCCCCACCGTATAGCCGCCGTCTTTCTCGAGTAACTTTCTCGACGAAGTGCCGATCCCTCCTTTGAACCCATAGGAAACCATGCCAGTACCGGCTCCGACCGTGCCTTCTTGCACCGGACCGCCGCTCGCGCGGTCGAGCGCAGCAATCACATCTTGCTCTGAGACATGCCGACCTTGAATGTCATTCAGCCGTCCATCGTCACATTCCGCCACGACCGGCGTGAGCGTATCGTCCTCAATGCCGATAGCTGGATACTGTTTGATCATCCAGCTCATCACGCCGTCGGCCACCCGTGGAATGTTGAGCGTATTCGTCAGCGCGATGGGATATTCGAGAAAGCCTGATTCGGCCACCCATGAGAGACCGGTCATTTCGCCGGTGCCATTGAGCACGAAAAACCCAGCCGGCACTTTTTTATGCCAGACATCGTCACGAGGGATGACGACCGTGACACCAGTCCTGACCGGCCCCTCTCCTGGTTTGAGTGCACCGTCTCCACGTATGAGCGTCTGATGTCCCACTTTCACCCCGGCCACATCCGTGATGCTATTAAGCGGGCCTGTCGGATAATTGCCGATGACGACGCCGAGGTCTCGAATGCGCTGGCGGACAGGACCCGATTCAGCTGCCGCCGTGGATAGACACCCACAAGCGAACGCGGCTATACAGACTAGAAGTACCAGCGATGTTGGTTGCGCGGAGAACTTTCTCAACATCCCGCTAAACCTCATGCGTGCTGCTCTGATGAGGTATCCGCACGTCAATCTTGGAATGCTCCGCTTGGATCGCCGCACCCAAGGAGAGGGCCTGCTTCTCTTCTCCATGCACGATAAAGATGGTGCTGGGCAATGGATTGAGCGCGCGCACATAGGCCAACAGGTCATTGCGGTCGGCATGAGCCGATAAGCCGTTGAACTTGACGATCTGGGCGCGCCGTTTGGTCGGCACGCCGAAGATGGGCACCACGTCCCATCCCTCAACCAGCTTGCGACCCAACGTATGTTCGGCTTGAAAGCCCACGAACACGATGACGTTCGCCTCATCCTGAATCGCGTGCTTGAGATGGTGAATGACGCGGCCGCCTTCGCACATGCCGGAGGAGGAGATAATGACGCAGGGTCCCCGCAGGGCATTGAGTCGCTTGCTGTCTTCGGATGACGACACAAAGTGGATGTAGCGAGATGCGAAGACATCCGTATTCGAAGAAAAGGTCTTCAGCGTCTCCTCGTCATAACATTCCGGATGCCGCTTAAACACCTCCGTTGCCTTATCCGCCAGTGGTGAGTCGATATATATGGGGATAGGATCCACACGACCCTCACTGACCAGCTCCTTGATCCGCATCACCAGTTCCTGTGTACGTCCCACCGCGAATGCCGGGACGATGATCTTGCTCTTGTGTTGACGAGCATGCGCGATCAGATCCTGGGCCTTTTCCTTCATCTCTTCGCCGACCTGTTCGTGCAATCGATCACCGTAGGTGGACTCCAAAATAAGAATATCGCACGCCGGCGGTGGCTCTGGGTCACGCAGGATCGGCATATGAGACCGACCCAGATCGCCGCTGAACAACAGGGTCGTGGTATTTCCTCGTGCAGTATATTTCACCCTGACGGCGGCGGATCCTAGTATGTGCCCGGCGTCGTGGAACGAGGCCGTGACGCGCGGTGCGATCTTGAGTTGATCCCCATAGCGCACGCCTTCAAACTTCCTGACGATTTTCCTGACATCGTCACCGTCGTACAGAGGCTGGACACAGATACGGCCACGCCGTTTCTCCTGTTTATTCACATAGCGGCAGTCGTTCTCTTGCACGCGAGCGGAGTCTTCGAGCATGATTCCAGCCAGATCAGCAGTGGCTCTGGTGAGATAGACTTTTCCTGAAAACCCCCGTCCTGGGAGCACGGGCAATGCGCCGGAATGATCGATATGGGCATGGGAAAGCAACACGGTTCCCAGTGACTTGGGATCAAACCCGAAATCGCGGTTTCGTCGAGCGGCTTCGTCGCGGCGCCCCTGAAACATGCCGCAATCGAGCAACATGCGGAACCCCGGCACTTCAACCATATGACGGCTTCCGGTGACCGAACGAGCCGCGCCGTAAAATGAGAGTTTCATGCGATGGGGACTCCATTGTGGCGTACGATCAGGTCCCAAGCCTCCTGAGCCGTTTCGGCATAGTGATAAAGCTGCAAGTCGCCTGGTGCGATCAGCCCATAGTCCACGAGTAGTTGCCAATTGATCAATCGCTCCCAGAAATCCCGTCCAACGAGCACCACAATGACCTTGTCCGTCTTGCCGGTTTGGAGCAACGTCAATGTCTCGAACAGTTCATCAAGCGTTCCGAATCCTCCGGGAAACGCCACCAGCGCCTTCGCTCGAATCAGGAAGTGCATTTTCCTGATGGCGAAATAGTGAAATTGAAAGCTGAGTCTTGGGGTGATGTAGGCATTGGGGTATTGCTCGTGAGGAAGCGTCACGTTCAATCCAATGGATTTGGCGTTCACGTCCGCCGCCCCGCGATTGGCCGCTTCCATGATGCCTGGTCCTCCGCCTGTGACGACCACATAGTCGCACTGACCATTGATTTGGCAGGTTGACGAGACTAACCGACTGAATTCTCGGGCCACGTCATAATATTTCGCGAGATCAAGCTGCCGTTTGGCGATGGTGACCTGCTGTTGACGCACGGGATCCTGTGGCGCACGAGCGGCCTGCTCCTCGGCCTGCCGCAACACCTGTGCGGCGACGGCCGGCTCATGCAATCTTGCACTGCCGAAGACCACTATGGTCGACTCGATATGCTCTTCTTTTTGGATAAGTTCGGGCTTCAGTAATTCGAGGCCGATCCGAATGGGGCGGAGTTCGTCTCGTTGGAGAAACTCGGTGTCTTTGTCAGCTGGAATATAGGAAGAGGATGGGTAATTATTCGTTGGATGAAACGTGGGATCTGAGTTCTCCTGGCTCATGGAGCGACATTATAGCCATCAGACGATACAAGCGGCAATTCAGCAAAGCACCTACGCTTACGTGCGTTCCACAGTTCAGTCCTTGAATGGCCAGACGACGAAGTCCGATGAATGGGAATGAAAGGAAAATGCATGGTCACGAACGGACCAATGATTGTCATACGTGACTTGGAAGACGTCCCTCCCGATTCCGCCGCCCCCCAAATCGATGTCCGGGGTAAAAAACGGTATAAGAAAGCGAAGACCCCACGCGTAATTTGCTTTGAAATATCTTCCATCCGCGAAGTAGTACCGAGTTAAGAGTCCATTTTTTACAGGGAACACCTCATTTGGTGTCCCAAGTCTCTCAACGACCGCCAAGAGATCCGTCTTCCCAGGGATAATAAAGGTCACGTCGTCGGCAGAGATAGCCTGATTAAGTGTCACTCGTCGCACGGTCAATGGACCTTGCGCACATGCGTTCAAGGACGTAACCGCCAGCGCTAAGACCAAATATATGGAGAGGCTTCGCAACATCGTGAATTGAGAGAGACTCAGTGAAAAGGCCAATCAAAAGGCCAGAACTGAAATTCCAAGGGACGTTTTCGTTTTCCAGCTACGACTTCTTCGACAACTCCTGATCCATCGAAGATGACGAAGGTATCATCACTTTTGATATTGGTTCGTGAGAAGATCAGCATAGACCCCGATTTGATGTCGTAGTGGTAGTAATGAAATATTTCGCGACCATTGGCTTCAATAATACGGTCCGGAGCCCCTAAAGCCGAAGCCACATCTGCTCTTGTGCTTGTGCCTTTCTGAATTGTGGCGATATCTCCTTGACCTAGCTCTTCGCCATAATTTCCACGGATGAAGGCACACCCTTGATACAACACGCTGATCATCAAAAAACTAAGAATGCAGCTACTCCTTCTCATGATTACTCCTTCTCATCTCTTTATCCACTGTCCTATGCTCGAGAACAAAGTCCTGTTCATAAATGGTGTAAGAGGAAGATCTGAGCCCCACACAGCAATAGACCGTCTGGGCGCAGTGGTTCTGCTGTTCGACATAGAGGCGGATCCCACAAACGTGAGGATCCGCCTTGGCTCGCGCGACAATGTGTTCGTGCATGGCTCGATACACTCCACGGCGTCGCCACTCCGGTGGAACATAGACGCTCTGAATCCACCAAAAGACCCCGTTCCTCCAATCACTCCATTCATACGTGATCATGAGTTGGCCAACCGCGGTTCGGGTGGCCCCGCTGCTCGCTTCTGCCAGGATATAAAATCCATACTGATGCGTAGCCAAGAGCGCGAGTGCACCTTCTCGAACCCGATCACGGTCCAGTACGCGATGTTCCGTTTCCCAGGCCATGGCAGCATTGAACTCGATGATGATCTGCACATCCTCCGTGCCTGCCGGTCGAATGAGAAAGGCGTCCGAATTCATGACTTCGGCAGGATGGAAGAAGATGTCATGAGCCAGCCGGCGCGCGGCTTGTAAAAGCCAGCCGAGAATTCCATCTTCATCGCCTCTTCAACCGGGAGATTGATCGATCTGAGTGCTGCTTCTGGAATGAATGCCAAGTAGCCGGTAAACGGATGAACGGCGGTTGGAACAAACACCATCATGAGGGCATGGGAGGGGTCGACCTGAAGAGACGTCGGAGCCCTGCCCATGACAAACCCTAATGCCCAACAACCATCCCGAGGAAATGGAAAGGCCACCACAGTGCTATGCCCAAATCGTGAACGGAAGTTGATCAGATCCGTCATGCCTTTTAAGGTGAGATAAATGCTTTGTACGAGTGGAATCCGCGCGATCCGCCGTTCCAGTCGTTCGAGCAAGCCTCGCCCGATCATATGATCACCAATCACTCCGGCGAGAATAAGCAGGAGCACCAAGAACAGTAGGCCAAGACCTGGCACAGGATAGAGCAGGTATCGGCCGACCACATTATCAAGGGTGGTAAAGAGGGCCGACAGAATCAAGAATGTGACCCAGGCAGGCACAATGATGATGAGCCCGGCTATACAGGTTTTCCAGAACTTTTTGAGCATCTCTCACGTCAAGCAATCAACGTTTGTTAGTCTACCAGAATTTTCCGTTCGGGGAGTGGCCTTGAGACTCGACCGCACTTGGTGGCATTATACCCGAAGGTCAGATGGTACACCCCGTGGAGAGGATCGAGTCCATGAACATCAATCCGGATCTGCTTGCACTCCTCTGCTGCCCTGAAACCAAGCAAAAGGTGGCGGTCGCAGAAGACGCCGTCATCGTCACACTGAATTCCTGGGTCACACGCGGTGAATTAAAAAACAGAGGCAATCACCCCGTCACCGAACCGTTCGAAGCGGGATTAGTCCGCGAAGATGGAACGCTTCTCTATCCCATTCGAGATAACATTCCCGTCATGCTGATCGAAGAAGGAATCCCTCTGGCTCAGATCCAGTGACTAGTGCCGTCTTTCTTCCGATTGCCCACCCCTCCTGAGCCGTGCACTTTATGGAGAAAGATGCAATGTCCAACGGGCATGACCTCGTGGATGATTTCCTTCGCTCCCTTGTGCGCGTTCCACCATTTGAATTTGATGGAAATGTAGGCTGTTGAAACTAACTGCGGTGAGTCGTGAATGATCACGACCAGCAGGCCGTTAAAGCCATTGGCACCATACTGGCCAACCTACCGGATAGCTCTTCCTGTAGGATGGTTGGTGCTCGCGAGTGGGTGATCGATATTGATAAAGATTATGGCCCGACAATCTGAACAGGTTTTACTGGATTCTCAGTTTTCGACCCGGTGGAAGTTCCACAATGAGCACAGAGATATTCATAAAGATTTCCAGTGGGAAGAACAAGCAGGAGCCGTTCTCTGGTCGGCGTTGCGACTCGACAGCGTGGACAGAAAAGCAACGACGCATTCAAAGATCCAAATTGGTCTTGTTGACCTGCGGGTGAGGACGGCGACCGACGTCGAACCGCTTGCTGAGTACTTGGAACCCAAGACATCCCTGGTTTACGTGGCGATTGAAACATAACCTATTCTAGGGAGATATCTTCTGCAGGGTCAAGTAATTACCAATTCAGTCATGCCGGAGATTGTGGACTGATGAGAATCGATACCGGCAAGATCTCAGCCATCTGGCAGGCAGAACGGAGGACTTGACGGGGCCCCCTGCTCAACGTAACTGAGCTGGTGCATGCCCCGTACAGAGGAAACGTTTGTCCTAGGCTGGAGCTTTGGCTGACTCAATCTCCGTCGCAGTGATCAGGCTCGAAAGGTAATCGGCAACAAAATTGAGTGCCTCCTCACGTCCATCAGCTCGACGGCCTTTTTCCCGCCTTTGAACCGATAATTCATGTTCGAGGTCGGATTTCACTTCGCCCAAAATACGTTGAAGAGAGGATGGCGTCAAATTGGCATCCATTTCTTCAAGCTCTTGGCAACGATCGAGAACCCAATTCAGGCCCTCGATTCGTCCGGCATAGTGTTCCTGCTCTGCAGTATCGATCCGTGCCATTGCAGTGGCAAAGGTTTGTGCTTCATAGATAAGGTTATAAAAGCTGGTAACCGCTCGTTGTAGGGATGGATTCATAACACTCCTTTTCCAGTAGATGAGGGGCAATTATACATCAGATTACCAGTACGACAAGGAGAATTTTTCTCCTGCTCGAGCCTCATGCACTGTTTCTTGACCTGACCGATGCTCATTCGTAAGAATTTTACCTTATTTTCATTATACGGAGTGGGTTTCTCGGCTATGAGTAGGACTCAGACATCCCGTGACTTTGACACCCGCTCATGATCATACCCTTGAAGAAACAGCAATAGAAAATGCTGATGGAGCGTCTATATCCGACAGGAGGAGATTCCCAAGGCAATTAAGAGCGGAGCACTGCGACTCTCATCCTAGAATTGCGAGCAGCTGACTCATTGCCATTCTACGTGAAGAGCAGGGACTCAAATTCATTCATGAAGCCATAATAGAGGGGAGCAAAATCTTTCAGGCACTCTGGGCTGGTCTCCTTCAGTTTTTTAAAAAAGAAGACCTGTGCGCGAGGATCTAACTGCTCTAGAAGTTGACTGAGCTCCCCCATAGTATAGCTCCCGGAGGGGACACTGAGAATATAGTGAACAAGGCGTTCAACGAATTGCTGGGCAATATACTCACTGGTGAGATACCCATCAGGAAGTTTGCCCGTGGCGAGAAATTCGTTGAAGGGAATAGGTTGGGCAGCAAATGGGATAGGTTCCTTCCGTTCGACTGTCACGCTGAAGTAACTCCATGGTTGGGAAGCACGATCGTGGTTTAGAAAAACTTTACTGGAGGTCCGGCATGCCGTCAAGTGGACAGAAGATTCAGGCAACGCTGAGTCGAAAGACTGATTCACCAAGGGAATCAGACTCTACTAGGAGCAGTGAGACGGACGTATTGATGAGGTTGGACTGAACATTTCCTTTCCCAGAATCGCTCATGCACAGCATTATTCCGGTAGAAATCACCGCTTGCTCAATTGATGGATATCGGTCAGATTTGATAGAAAAAACGGGGTGGCGTCCTGGTCTGGCACGCCACCCCCTTCGTCGCTCGGTCTAGGACCGACTTACAGCCAGGTCACCCGCTCGGCTGGCCGAATGTAGATCGGCTCTTCCACCTGAATTCGCGCCACCTCTTTCCCGGACTTATTGAAGCCCAGAACGGTGTCGTTATACATCTCAAACCGCTTGCCATGGA
>CAYSFU010000025.1:0-45180 GCA_964430555.1 uncultured Nitrospira sp.
CGACGGCGTTCTCCAGCGCGACGGATACCGTGGATGTGACGGTGACGGCGGTCAACGATGCGCCGACATCAGTCGGTGGTAGCGTCACCGGAATCGAAGACACGGCCAAGGTTTTCAGTTGGTCCGAATTTAATATTTCAGATATCGATACGGCAATTGGGGCCGATAGCGCTGTGCGGGTATCAACATTGCCATCCGACGGCATCCTGCAATACTACAACGGCAGCACCTGGCTCACGGTCTCCGTGAACCAGGTGCTCACTAAATCTACAATCGACGCGGGGTACGTTCGTTTTGTGCCGGATGCGAATGAGTCCGGTTTCGATGGGTATGGGACTTCCGGCGTCGGGGATGGTCGGCAGACCTACGCGCAGTTCAACTTTATCCCGGTTCAGACCACAGCGATTACGATTACCAATCCTGGCGGCGAGTCACAGGTGTTCGCCGAAAATGACTGGAGTTATTCGGCTACCGGCTGGACGTCATCAGGAGCGATTGCAGGTGCATACAACCCGACTACGGTGGACTATGCCAACGATCAGGATAATTGTCTGTTCACCAATGCTGGGGGGACATTATCGCAAACCCTGGGGACGACGTTTGATGCATCCAAGAGCTACAGTTTGTCATTTGAGGTTGGGTGGCGGGGCAGTGCAGGCTACCCCACACCGCCGGATTTTCGGGTAGAAGTGTGGGCCGGTGGAACGAGATTGGGGTATGCAGACCAAACGGCTGTGACGATGGTGAAAGGGTCGTTCGTGAGCGGTACATTGGCGATTGATGGGACGAGCTTAAGCGCACTCAATGGACAAGCATTGCAAGTCCGTCTTGTCGGGGTCAGTACCCAAGCCAACTTTGACAACCTCTCGCTGACCAGTTTTTCCCCTGCGACTGATATCGGTAGTGTTGCGACAATGGGTGTTGATATCACACCAGTGAACGATGCACCGGTCAATACGGTGCCGGGTGCGCAAAGTACCAATGAAGATACCAGCAAGGTGTTCTCGGCTGTGAACGGGAACCAGATCTCGATCACGGACCCTGATTCCAGCGGGGGCAGTTTCGAGGTTGCCGTAACGGTAACGAATGGGACACTCACGCTCTCAGGCACCACGGGACTGACGTTCACAGTCGGAGACGGGAGCAGCGACAGTACCATGACGTTCCGCGGGACAGTGACGGATATCAATGGAGCCTTGAACGGTCTCATCTATAGTCCGGCCAACGACTACAACGGGGGAGCCACGCTGACAATTACTTCTCGAGATAACACGCTTATTTCGCTGGATGTCGATGCCGATCTCCAAGCCCGCTACACCTTCGAGGGCAATGCCAATGACGTGGCGCCGGGCACTGCGCAGAATGGCACATTGATGAATGGGGCGACATATGTGACTGATGGGACACGAGGCCAAGTCCTCAGTCTCGATGGGGTGGACGACCGTGTGGCCATTTCCGGCCTCTTTGGTTCTCCGGCGGATGTGACTCTGGCTGCCTGGGTCAACTTGATTGCTCGCGATACGTCTGGCGCAGAAGTGATATCGCTTGGTGATAACGTCGTATTGCGAGTCGATGAGCGTTCTAACGGTATGCATGGGGCTGTCTACAATGGAGGAGGTAGTTGGAGTGTAGTCACTTTCAACACGACTATAGCCGGCTCCGGCTGGCGTCACGTGGCGTTCAGCTTTAGCGACGGAGCAAATCTGGGGACGCTGTATTTGGATGGGGTGGCAGTCGCGACTTCGACGATCAACACCTCCATTAGCTACACCTATGGTCTCAATAGTATGATTGGAGCCCACGCAAGTGGGAGCCCAGATCTGGATTTTCATGGTCTCATCGACGATGCCCGGGTCTATAGCCGGGCATTAAGCGCGGCTGAAGTGGCCAATCTGGCGAAAGACTTGAGTCTGACCGATACCGACTCGGTGGCCATCACAGTCAATCCGGTGAATGATGCACCGGTGTTGATGGATACGGCGTTGACGGTGACGGTGGCGGAAGACGCGGGGGTGCCGATCGGGACGGTGGGGAGTGTGCTGAGTGCCTTTACGGGGGGCATCACGGATGTGGACAGTGGGGCGGCGAAGGGCCTGGCGCTCACCGGGACGAATGCGACGAACGGCACCTGGTACTACACGACCAACGGGGGCACGACGTGGACGGCGGTGGGGCCGGTGAGCAACACATCGGCGTTGTTACTGGCGGACAATGCGAGTACGCGGCTATATTTTGCGCCGAATGCGAACTACAACGGAGTGAGTCCGGCGGCGTTGACGGTGCGGGCGTGGGACCAGACGAGCGGGACGGCGGGGACGAAGGTGAGCACGGCGAGCAACGGCGGGACGACGGCATTCTCCAGTGCGACGGATACCGTGGATGTGACGGTGACGGCGGTCAACGATGCGCCAATGCTCGTCACGAACAGCGGTAGCATCGTGGCCGAAGGCGGGACCGACACAATCGGCGTGAATGAATTGGCTGTCGTGGATGTGGACCATAGCGCATCTCAACTGACCTATACGATCGGCACGGGGCCGCTCTATGGCCGTTTAGAGTTATCCACTGCCCCTGGGATCCATGCGACGACCTTTACGCAGGTCGACATTGCCGCCAATCGACTGCTCTATATCCACGACGGGTCAGAAACCACGAGTGACAGTTTTACGTTTACGGTGAATGATGGAGCGGGAGGCGCAGTCGGCCCAACCACCGTGACTCTGACCATTACTCCGGTCAATGATACGCCCACGATCACGAGCAACGGGGGCGGGACTACGGCGTTGATCAGCGTGGCGGAGAACGTCACGTCGGTGACAATCGTAACCGGGGCCGACGTGGACCTGCCGGCCCAATCCCTCACGTACAGTCTCAGTGGAGGGGCGGATCAGGCTCAGTTCACCATTAACACGGCTACGGGGGCTCTGAGCTTTGTTGCTCCACCGGATTTTGAAGTGGCAACGGATGCAAACGGTGACAATGTGTATGTGGTGCAGGTCCAGGTCACCGACAGCCAAGGGGCCAGTACGACGCAGACGATTCAAGTCACTGTCACTGATGTGGTCGAAACTTCCCCCCCGCTCCCACCGCCGACCGTTCCGCCGGTGCTGGTGTCGCCCATATCTCCGCCTCCGATCGAGGGACCGACTCCCGGGCCGGTGACGCCTCCGTCGGCCAGCTCGATCACTTCGGTCAATACGAGACCGGTCTCATCGCCGGTTCAGCCAATACCCACGCCCACGCCGCCTCCGCCGGTTGGGCTGCCCGTAAACGTGGGGCCGCCGCCTCTCGTATCGCCCACGGACCGTCCTACGGCGAAGGTGGTCGAAGAGCCGAAAACCCCAAGCGAGGAAGTGCGGGAGACCTCGTTGTTCCTCGTCAATGATGACTCGCCGTATGGTGTCTGTTCGGTGGAGCCGGTGCCCATCCTGGAATCAGACCCTTCCGAGACCAAACGATTCGTGAGCGATCTCCTGATGACAAAACTTGATGAAATGACGGGTTCGCTGGAGCAGGCTGCGCAGGCATCTCAAGAGCACCATGAACTCATGGTACGGGCTGCGGCGGTGACGGGGACGACCTTATCCGTGGGTTTTGTGGCGTGGGCGCTACGGAGCGGCGTCATGTTGGCGAGTTGTCTGGCAACTATGCCAGCCTGGCGACATTTCGATCCACTCCCCGTGGTGAAGCTGACCCGCAATGAACGAGCGCGCCGGCGTGAGGAAGCGGCGCGAGCGCAGCAGCAAGAAGCGGTGGTGTTCAAAGGGTTGAACCAGGTGCTTGACAAGAAGCCTCCCCTTAAGCGGACGGCCTGACAGGAATGTTGAAAAAGTCCGCCGACTTCGTCCTCGCGTCGCGCAGAGACTCACTGGACGACCTCCTGCGACTTGTGAATATCTTCCGCTGTATGAGCGAGGCCTCTGCACGATCGTACTCCGTTCGACGGACGAGTCGCTGAACCAGTCCAGATCAAATGAGGAGGGCCGGTTTCCGCACGATAACCGTCGGAGATCTTTTTTTCGCAAGAGGTCGCAATTTTCTTGAGCCTCCCTATTTCACTTCTCGGAGCCTGCAAGGTAAGCTGAGGATATGGCATCTCGTGCTCGGCCTCGGTTCTATTCGTTTGCCAAGTGGTCCGCTCTTACCATCCTTGTTCTACTGGGGGGAGTTCTCGTCCTGTTAGGCGGCTATGGGGCCGTTCTTTCCGGCAGTTTGGCGTTGCCGAAGAGTGACGAACATCCTCCGCTCCTGATCTACGGAGCGCCGTTTTTTCTGACGCCGGGACTCCATCCGCAGGATGCGGGTTTGTTTGATCGCCTCCATCGGTTGGAATATCGGCGAGTCAATGGCCGTCCACGAGCGGCCGGTGAATATGTTGCGACCAACGATTCCATCGACATCTTTCTCCATGCCCAAGAGGAAAGCCGACTGCCGGCGCGAGTCGTGAGATTGACGCTGACGGATGGGATTGTGACGGAGGTGCTGTCGGCATCCGATGGGCAGCCGACCGCACTGGTCTCACTCGAACCGGCCTTGGTCAGCGGCATGCGCGGGGGAATCAAGCAGGTCCGAGAATGGATTCCCTTGAATCGTGTACCCCCCACCCTGATTCGCGCACTCTTGGCGATCGAAGATCGTCGATTTTTCTCCCATGTCGGTGTTGATCCCATTGCCGTTGGGCGTGCGCTCTGGACCAACCTGACGCATGGCGCCGTCGTGCAGGGAGGCAGTACTTTGACGCAACAGCTTGCGAAGAACCTCTACTACTCGCCGCAACGCACGATCGGACGAAAGATTCGTGAAGTCGTGGCTGCGATGGCGCTTGAGTTCAAGTATCGCAAGGAAGACATCCTCGAAAGTTATGTCAATGAAATTTATCTCGGTCAAGCAGGACCGGTCTCCATTTATGGTGTCGGGGAGGCGGCGCATCGATATTTCGGCAAGACTGTGGAAACCCTGTCGATCGAAGAGGTGGCATTGATCGTGGGGTTGATCAAAGGGCCGAATGTCTATTCACCGGTCAAGAACAAGGAGAACGCCACCAAGCGGAGAAATGTGGTGCTTCGTCGACTACGGGACGAGGGACTCTTGACGGAGGATGCCTTGAAGCGTTCGCTGAATCGACCGGTGAAGGTCGTGTTGGCTCACGACGTGCTCACGGATGCGCCCTATTTCGTCGACCATCTCCTTCGAGAAATTGAGGAGGGCCTCAGGGAGGAGATTCCTGAAGGCGCTCGGGTCTACTCGACGCTTGATCCTCGCGCGCAGCAACTGGCAGCGCAGGCTTTACAACGAGGACTAGCCAAACTCGAGAAGGCATACCCCTCGCTGGCCGATGGGGATTCGCCGCTTCAAGGGGCCATCGTGGTATTGGATGTCACGCATGGCCATGTGCTGGCGATGGTCGGTGGGCGGGACTACCGCGCAAGCCAATTCAACCGTGCGGTGCAGGCCCGTCGATCCGCCGGGTCGCTGTTCAAGCCGTTTGTCTATCTGGCCGGATTCGAAGCGGCACGCGATCAAGGGGCGACTGGGCTGACGGCAGCAACGTTATTGGCGGATGAACCGCTGACCTTGGAAGCAGGCAAAGGGTCTTGGTCGCCTCAGAATTACGATCGCCAGTACCGAGGGCAGGTCTCCGTTCGAACGGCGCTCGAACAGTCGCTGAATGTTCCTGCCGTTCGGACGGCTCACCGGACCGGCCTAGCGCCACTCACAAGCCTGCTCCAGGCGTTCGGTATCACGACATCGCTCGCAGACAATCTGTCGTTGGCATTGGGGAGTTCCGCAGTATCTCTGCTCCAGATTACCTCTGCCTATACAGGGCTCGCGAATGGAGGCGTCGTCATACATCCGGTGGCGCTCTCGAATCTCGTGCGAGAGAGTGGGGAGACGATCTGGAGCCCGGTGGTGGATCGGCGCCAGGCTGCCAGCCCCCAAGGGGTGTTTCTGGTCACCTCGTTGCTGAAAGGGGTCGTGGATCATGGGACTGCCGCCAAAGCCAGAGCGATGGGGGTGCAGGGGCCGGTGGCGGGCAAGACCGGAACGACGGATGGGTATCGAGATGCCTGGTTCGTCGGCTATACACCTGATCTTGCGATCGGGGTCTGGGTAGGGTTCGACGATGAACGTCCGATTAAATTGACCGGTGCGCAGGCGGCTCTCCCGATTTGGAGTGACTTGGCCGTGCGACTCATTCCACGGCAGCACCGTGGGTTTGACCTCCCTCCCGGGATCGTTGAGCGTCGGATCGATCCCCGAACGGGCCAACTCGCAACGGCACAATGTCCGGAGCATCATACGGAGTTTTTCATCGTGGGAACAGAGCCGACCGACTACTGTGACGTGCATGGCGGTGGGTTTCTGGAACAGTTGAAAGAGACGTTCGGAGGTTCTCCGTAACCCGCATGCTTCATGCGGGTTCATTCCGAGTGTACGCGACCCGCTGGATTCCACAAACCGTTAGGTCTATCCACGGTCCTCAGGTACTCTTGTAGAGATGATTGGCCTGTATGGGGGAGGTCCCATGAAGAAGACCGGGTATGGAGACGACGGCAATATTACGTTGCTGGCGAAGGGTGTTGAGCTGAAGGGTGAAATCAGGGTCGACGGCACGGTGCGTATCGATGGGCGTTTGGAGGGTGATGTGCACACGAAGGGAGAGGTCATTGTCGGCGAAGACGGCGTGGTGAAAGGTGCGATCCATGCCGATTCCCTCGTCAGCAGCGGACGTATCAAAGCGACGGTGACCGCGACGGGGAAGGTGCAACTCCTCAAAACCGCCATCCTCATCGGTGAAGTCCATTCCCCTACGCTGTTGATGGAGGAGGGCGCCAAGTTTCAGGGGGTGAGTGATATGGGTGTCACCGGCTGGCCCGAAGAAGCTCAGCGGTTGCCCAGCAACGTTCGCGACATGAATGCGCATCGCAACAAGCCGGTGGCATTACTCGGAAGAGAAGTCGACCTGTAGCAAGCCGCTCTTTCCATTTTTCCTCCCCATGCGCACGGCAGTCGATCGGTGGGCTCATGCCGGCGTGCCGGTTCTTTTCGTGACAGACGGGTATAGATCTGCTATTTACTCCGGACCTCTTCATGAGATTGCGGCGTCTCCCATGACTCGACAGCAGATCTTTTCCGTGGTGTTCTTTTCTCTTCTGGTCCTCCTGCTCTATCAGATCGGGTTGATGTTCAAGCCTTTTGTCTTTTCCGCCTTGTGGGCGTGCTTGTTGGCCCATTGGGCGTATCCGCTCCATCAGAGGCTGACGCTACTGTGCATGGGGAACGATGCGTTGTCCGCCTCGCTGTTGACCGTCGGCGCGCTGGGTATCGTGGTCGTGCCGTTGGTGGCGATGGGAGTGATGCTGGTTCGTGAAGCGAGCGGAGCAGAAGAAGCCATTCGGTCGTGGATTTCGTCCGGTGGGTTGGAACGGTTGCCGGAGCAGGTCGCGACCATTCCGTTCATCGGCGGATGGTTGAAGTCCGCGATGTCACATGTCGGTGCTCCCACGGTTTCATTGGAGCAGTCCGTGATGACCGGGGTGAAGGAACTCAGCCAAATTCTGGTCGGCGGGATGGGAGGATTGCTGAAGAATACCTTCGCGCTCGTGGCCAATTTCTTCATGACGCTGCTGATTCTGTTCTTTCTCCTCAAGGATGGCCGGCAGTGGCTCTCCGTGCTCTACGATCTGATTCCGATGGAAGAGTCACATAAGTCAAAAATCCTGGTTCGGTTGGATCAAACGATTCGGGCGGTCGTGAAGGGGATGTTGGTCACAGCCATTGTCCAGGGACTCCTGGCGGGGATGGCGTACCTTGCGCTCGATGTCCCATTCCCGATCGGGCTGACCGCCCTCACGATCGTGTTGGCACCGATCCCATTCGGGGGGACCGGACTGGTTTGGGGACCGGTGGCCCTGTATCTCCTCTGGATGGGGGCGACTGGTAAGGCCCTTGTTATGCTGGCCTGGGGAATCGGTGTCGTGTCGATGGTCGATCAATTTCTTCGGCCGTGGTTGATCGGACAAGATGTTCAGATTCCGGTCTTGCCTCTTGTGCTGAGTGTCCTCGGTGGTCTGGCGCTGTATGGTATCCTGGGCATCTTCATCGGACCGATCATGGTCAGCTTGTTGATGACGGCTGTCCAGATCTATCGAGAGGAATACCACCTCAAGCAGTCGGGTGCTTCCCCCGGTTCCTCCTCACCCTCGTAGTCTCTCTTCGTCAACGGCATCAAGGTATCGCGGCTGGCGTCTTGGCGCAGTGGTCGGCGAATGACGTGGAACGAGACACGCGGTTCCTTATTCCAGCGGAATGGTGATGGCGATCCCACCCATGACATCATTCAGCTTGAAATCCTGTTTAGGACTCAATGGATGACTGTTGTGGCAGGCGACGCAGGCGGGTGATACGGCACGATCTGCATAGATCGCCTGGAAGTAGTGCTTCTTGCCGCTGGCGACTATTCCGGTGACCGGCCGATCCGATTGGCGTCGAAGGGTGTCCAACGCGCGGCGCTCAAATTCGGTCGCAGGGGCGTTGCGTTGATAGATGGGGGAAAATCCGATGAGGCGATATCGTATGCCTTGCCCGCTCTCCGCAGCCAATCGACCGGAATGCTGAAGGAACTGGGCCGGAAGGGGAAGCGTCTTGTCCTGTTCCCAATGCTCGGTTGCGGCGACGATGCCTTTTTCTTGCATGCGATCGACAATCTCCGCTGTATAAATCGTTCGATCAGCTTCGAGGACGGCATGAACGTAATCGGCGGCTTTTTCCGGAGCAATCCCCGCAGCGGGGAGACTCTCTTTAGCGGAGAGGAGGGAGGCCACGCTCCAGAGTCCTCCTAGGAGGAATGTGAAGGTTGCGATTCGGATTGCAACGCTGATGATACCCATGCGTCTCCTTTGGGGGCCGGTGATGGAGCGACCGGCAGGGTGATGATGCACGTGGTGCCTTGGCCTTCAACGCTCTCAATGCGAAGGTCGCCTCCGCTTTTTCGGATGATGCGCCGGGCGACGGTGAGGCCGAGGCCTGATCCTTCGCCCTGCTCTTTCGTCGTAAAAAACGGATCGAAGACTTTCGACAAGTGGTGCTTCGGAATGCCGGGCCCTGAGTCGGCGATCGTCGCAGTCACTGTCTGGTCCGATACGAGTGTCGTCAGGGTGAGCGTGCCGGTATGGCGCATCGCCTGAGCGGCATTCGTAATGAGATTGACTACCGCTTGCCGGAGCCGGTCGCACAACACCAAGACCGGTGTCATGCCCGCATAGTGTTTGTCGATGACGATATCTTTCATATCCACTGTGGTTTGGGCGATGGCCAGCGCGCGATCCAATTCATCCTCCACGTGGGCCATCACGGCCTGGTCGGACATGGCCCGATTGGTCACTCCGGTAAAATCTCGAATGATTGCGGCCATACGACGACCGTGGGTCACAATGTCGTGAGCGCAGGCTTTGATCTGTTCCAAGTCCTGTTCGTCTTGGATCACTTCTCCAAGCCCGATAATGCCGAACAAAGGGTTGTTGAGCTCGTGACCGATGCCGGCGGTCAAGACCCCAAGACTTTCAGATTTTTCTGCTTGGACGAGTTGCTCTTCCAGCCGACTCTCATCCGTGGTGTCTCGCAGGACGAGTCCGATTCGGTCCTCATCTCCTGGTTTGGCGGGGAGCCTGAACCATTGGTAGTGATAGATGCGTGAGCCGAGATGCAGTTGAGACCGGCGTCCCGTTTCGTCGTCGGAAGGGGAAGGTGGGGCAAGCGGGTCTCGCGGTGCGACGATGTGATCGACAGGCGTGGTGGTCGGGCGTTCGCCGTTGGCATGAAGCTCGGTATGCAACTGCTTCTGCGCGGAGGGATCGAGGGGTAGCACGGTAAACAGCGATGTATCCGACAGCGCTCCGTGAATCTTCAAGGAGCTGCGAGCCGCTTGATTCACATACTGCACGGTCTCGTGGGAATCGATTAAGAGGATTGGTGTGGGAACTGCATCCAAAATCTGGTCGGTCGATTGCTGGAGAACCTGGACTTCTTGAGTTTTTAATTTGACCTGATCAGTCAGTCCGGCAAATGCGGCTTTCAACTGCGTATTCATGCGATTGAATTCATGAGCCAAGTCTTCCAGCTCGTCACCGGTGTTGATCGCGATCGGCGTCCGTAGCTCGCCGCGCCCGATCGACTGTGCAGCCTGCTGTAATTGGCGGACGGGAGTGACGATGCGACCCGCTGCGACATAGCCCAATGTGGCCAAGAGCATGATGGCACCCACGCCGAACATCAGTACCCAACTGAACAGATGCTGAATCGGCGCGAAGAGCTCATCGGATGACTGCCAGACAAATGTGTGCCATGCGCCCTGGTCGATGGAGCCGTTGGTCGCTCGGCTGGTTTCCGGGAGCGGGGCAAAGCCGATGACGGAAGTTGCCTGCCCTCCATGGCCGTCGCTCGAGGCTTGTACCCATCCGGGATGGTTCGGTGTGATGAGGGGGACCAAGCCGAGGTCCGACAATGGAACGCCGGTCGGCAGAATCGGACAACTGATGACGATACCGTTGGTATCGATCAACATGACGTGACCGGTTTTCCCAAACCGAATGGCCTGGGTCGAAGGAGAGAAGAATTCTTTGGCATCGATCACACGGTGGAGGACCCCGACAGCGTCATGTCGGAGACTATCCATGATGGGCAGTGAGATGGTGAAGACGTAGGCGTTCACTGTTTCGTCAAAATAGATATCTTCGATGTAGAGCTTGCCGACGCCTTTGTTGAAGGCGCCTTGCCACCATCGAGTGGTGTGATGGCGAAACGCCGGCTGATCGGTCATAGTCCCGACCAACGCGCCGCGGGTGTCGGTCAGGAATAACATCCTTGTCGAGGAGCGAACTACTTGGGGAAGCAACTGTCCCGGTGGACTATGGATTCCTGAAAAATAGTCATGGAGCAGCACACTGAGTGGGTTGCTCGTGATGGACTTGATAGCTGTATTGTCTCGGCTCATCCATCGCCGTTCCAACTCCGTACTCGTTCTGGAGTTGCTTGGGGTGTCACGTCGACGCTCCAGCTCACGGATGATCGCGGGATCATGTGCGATTCTGGCGGTGTGCGAGATTTCTTCTACGACGAGCAGGTCGAGTTTGCGGGCCGCTTCGGTCGCTAAGGCTTTGAAGCTTTCCCCACTGACTTCCCGGATCTCTTGAGATCCCTGCCAGAAGGCCATGCCCAGGCCGACGACGAGCGGGAGCAGGCCAACCAGCAGCATGGACAGGATGATTTTGGTCTTGAGTCCCCATCTGGCACCGGCTGATGAGGAAGGAGAGGGGGTGTTCATGGTGAGTCCTTCTCCCTCCGGTTGGTGGCTCCGGGGAATGTGAGGATGAATGTGGAGCCCTGGCCGACCTGACTGTCCACGGTGATAGTCCCATGCATGTGATGGATGACATTTTTGATATTGTACAGGCCTAACCCGGTTCCTTTTCCGGGCGGCTTCGTGGTGAAGAACGGGTCAAAAATACGGTTCAGGAGTTCCGGCGGGATGCCGCTTCCGGTGTCCGACACACGAACCCGCGTGTTCCCATCTACCTCGGTTGTTTCCAGAGTCAAGACTCCCTGGTGTTCCATGGCCTGGACCGCATTGGTAATGAGATTGACGAAGACGTGCAGGAGCTGATCGGGGTTTCCCGTCACGACCACGTCCGGTTGGTAGTGCTTGCGAATCTCGATGTCTTGGAGGGCGACGGCGTAGCGAGCGATCTTCAGCGCCTCATCCAGCTTCGCGTTCACACCGATGAGTCCATCTTGCCGGAGGGATGTGCGTCGGGAATAGGACGTCAGGTCTCGGCAAATCGCCGTCGTTCGTTTCACGGCTTCAATAATGTCGCGTGCCTGCAGATGCACTGCCTCAAGGTCTGTTTCCTCGGTGAGATTTTCCGACAAGCCGAGAATGAGCTGGAGCGGATTATTGATATCGTGGGCAATACCGGCGGCAAACGAACCGATTCCGGCGAGTTTCTCCGCATGGAGCAATTCGGTTTGCAACGTTGTTTCATGTTGTATCAGCAGCCACAGCAGCCGTGATGTCTGTCCGTTGACGATGTCGACTCCAGACGGCAGCTGATTTTGAAGTCTCGACTCCATGGTGGAATCACCGGTTACGTCTATCACGAGGTTGAGTTGTTGGGTATTGATGAGGTCCGATACCTGATCATAGATCGGCACAGTGAGTTCGTGGGCTCGTCTGAGACCCGGTGCCGCGGGATTCGTGTCGACGATACCGACGACCGCAACGGTGCTGATCTGATGAAGCACGTCAAGAAGGGCCGTTCCCCCGCGGCCCGCCCCGATGATGGCCACTTTCATCGGAAGCGGCGTGGGGGCCTGCGCAGCCCCCTGAGGCTCGGTTTGTCGGTGAGAGATGGTCGGTGAGAACATCGTCATGTGTGATCTCCCAGCTGAGGCTCAGCTGATCAGAGATGGGCCAATTCACGTTGCTCCATGGCTCGTGCCACAGAGGCCTTTAGCTTCTCCCCTTCGACCGGCTTGACCAGATAATCCACCACGCCCTGGCGGAGTAATGAGGTGGCCATGTCGGTGTCCGGGAATCCGGTCAGCACAATCAAGGGGACACGAGGATAGTTCTTTCGGAAATAGGCAATAGCTTCGATTCCATTGACTTTGGGCATCCGGATATCGCAGATGATGACATCAAGGAGCAGCCGATTTTCACCCGAGTTGATGACCTCGATGGCCCGTTCTCCGTTCTCCGCCTCAAGGGCGTCGTACCCGTATTTTTGGAGTGTCATGCGAACGACTTTGCGAATATCGGGCTCGTCATCGACGATCAGTACTCGCCCATTGCAGCTCTCACCTCCAACAAAAAATCCGGATTTGAATTCACTCATAACAACCTCCTTGGTGAACGGCAGCGATTGGTTTCCGTCTGTACATCAACTGTCAGCAAGGTCAATGCCAAAGTGTGAGGATGATAAAGAGGCATTATTTCAATGTCTTAGTTGTCCAAGATTCTGAGGTTGG
Organism: uncultured Nitrospira sp.; assembly: GCA_964430555.1. GTDB lineage: Bacteria > Nitrospirota > Nitrospiria > Nitrospirales > Nitrospiraceae > Nitrospira_D. The sequence continues at coordinate 13,027 of CAYSFU010000025.1, forward strand.
GTCTGCGGTTGGTTGATATGCACCACCAACCTGTTGAAAACCACCAAGGGAAGGGCGCATTGCCTTTCACGGCTGATTTGGGCTAGGGTGTTGCATAACAACACAGGAGTGGAGGCCGGTGATTACCCCAGATGTGCTGACTGATTATATTCGGAAATCTTTGCCTGATGCTGTGGTGACGGTGACAGATCGTACTGGAACGATGAATCACCTCAAGGTGGTGATTGTTTCGGATGGGTTTCAGGGGAAAAATCTCTTGGACCGGCATCGCATGATTTATCAAGCCTTAGACGCGCCGATGAAAGATGGGCGGATCCACGCCTTGGAACTGACGGCACGAACGAACGACGAAGCCTAGGAGGAGAACGATGGCCGACCAGATGGACGACGAAATTCAACAGGAAGTAAAGGCTCATAAAATTTTGATTTACGGCAAGGGGACGAAGACCATGCCGATGTGCGGGTTCACCAGGGAGACCATGCAGTTTTTTGATAAGTATGGGTATCCGTACGAGCTGATCGATGTGCTGTCTCAGCCGGCGAAACGCGAAGCGCTGACAAAGATGACCAATTGGCCGACGCTCCCCAAAGTATTTATCGACGGCACCTTTTACGGTGATACCGACATCCTTGATCCCATGGCTGCCAAAGGCGAGATCGAGCCGCTGCTGAAAAAAGCATTTGGGAAGTAGGCAGGGACATCCCTGCAGTCTCTTGCTCCCCAACCGCGCACGCGGGAACAAGCATAATTCACAATTATGGGCGGTGCTCGGTCGATGAGCGAAGTGAGACCTCCAGGGACGCCCTGCTAGAGGGGATGTGGAGGAGTGTCTCTTTGTTTCCGGCGATTCCTGTGTAGCCATTCCATTTAAGACTTGGAGAGGGTGAAGTAGAAAAAGCCTCATAAAATGAAAAGGCCGCCTTCTCACTTAGGCGGCCTTCCCATTTTTCTTCTCTCAGCGGGGGAGGCGTGAGTGAGCACGAGAGTCCTCACGCTGCACCAGTAGTTCCCTAGGTGCCCATCTCCCACGATGCCAGATACTTCTTCTGTTCCGTCGTCAAGGTATCAATAGCGATACCCATGCCGGCTAGCTTGAGCCGGGCGATTTCTTTGTCGATCATTTCAGGGACCGGGTAGACCTTCTTTTCCAGCTGTTTGTAATTCTTGACGATATATTCCGCGCTGAGGGCTTGGTTGGCAAAGCTCATGTCCATGACGCTGGAGGGATGTCCTTCTGCAGTGGCCAGGTTCACCAGTCGACCTTCGCCGAGCAGGCTGACGCGGTGCCCACTCTTCTTCAGGGTAAACTCTTCAACGCCGGTGCGAACCACTCGCCGTTTACCGGCCATTTTTTCAAGGGCCGGAATATCGAGTTCGACGTTGAAATGCCCGCTGTTGCAGACAATGGCTCCGTCTTTCATCGCGGCGAAATGCTCGCCTCGGATCACATGGATGTTGCCGGTCACGGTCACAAAGAAGTCGCCGACGGGAGCAGCTTGTTCCATCGGCATCACGCGGAATCCGTCCATGACGGCTTCCAGGCCTTTCAACGGATCGATTTCAGTCACGATGACATCGGCCCCCATGCCTTTGGCGCGCATGGCAATGCCGCGTCCGCACCAGCCATAGCCGACCACGACTACGACGGAACCACAGACCAAGCGATTGGTCGCACGGATGATGCCGTCCATGGTGGATTGGCCCGTGCCGTAACGATTGTCGAACATATGCTTGGTATCGGCATCGTTGACGGAGATCACGGGAAATTTGAGCACTTTCTTTTCTGCCATGCTCCGCAAACGAATCACACCGGTGGTGGTTTCTTCCGTCCCGCCGATGACGTTCTTCAAGAGTTCTTTTCGCTTGGAGTGCAGGTGCGAGACCACATCGGCGCCGTCGTCCATGGTGACGTGCGGGCGATGGGCAACGGCCGACTCAATATGGCGATAGTAGGTGGCGTTGTCTTCACCCTTGATGGCAAAGGTCGGGATCCCTTCATGCTGAACCAAGGCTGCAGCCACGTCGTCTTGTGTGCTCAGTGGATTTGAGGCGCAGAGGCGGACATCAGCCCCGCCTGCCTTCAGCGTAATGGCAAGGTTCGCCGTTTCAGTCGTGACGTGCAAGCAGGCGGTCACACGAACGCCTTTCAATGGCTGTTGTTTCTTGAACCGCTTCCGAATCAGCCGCAAGACGGGCATCGTGGCTTCGGCCCATTCAATTTTCAATCTACCTTGGTCCGCCAGCTTGATATCTTTCACATCGTAATCCACGGAGATCCTCCTTCTGAAAGTTGTCGGTCGTGATTTGGTGGGGTGTCTCTTGCCGTCATGATGAGGGGGACGGGGTAGTCGCCCCGTCCCCCTTGTGTGACGTGATCAGGCTCTCGAGGTGTGGCTTATCGTCCGGCGTCCTTCCGTAGGACTTTGGCCTTGTCGGTTTTTTCCCAGGTAAACTCCGGTTCGTTGCGGCCGAAGTGTCCATAAGCCGCCGTCTTTTTGAAGATAGGTCGTCGAAGTTTGAGATGATCAATGATGCCACGCGGTGTCAGGGGGAAGTGCTTGCGCACGAGTTTGTCGAGCTTATCAACCGACACGTGTTCCGTGCCCTTGGTATCAACCAGCACGGAGACAGGATCGGCAACGCCGATGGCATAGGCCAGTTGCACTTCGCACTTATCGGCGAGTCCGGCCGCGACAAGATTCTTCGCAATATAACGCGCCATGTAGGAGGCAGATCGATCGACTTTTGTCGGATCTTTTCCGGAGAAGGCTCCACCGCCATGGCTGCCATGACCACCGTAGGTATCGACGATGATCTTTCGCCCGGTGAGACCGGTATCGCCCATGGGACCGCCGACCACAAACCGGCCAGTCGGGTTGATGTGATGCTTCACCCCGGTCGGGTCATAGAGGCCCTTGGGCATCACCGGCTTAATCACCTTTTCCATGATGTCACGTTCGATTTGCTTACTCGTCACATCGGGGCTGTGTTGCGTGGAGACGACGATCGTGTCGATCCGTACCGGCTTGCTGTTTTTGTACTCGACCGTGACTTGAGATTTCCCATCCGGCCGCACCCATTTGAGGATGTTTTTCTTACGCACCTCGGCAAGGCGCTTGGTCAAACGATGCGCCAAGACGATCGGCATCGGCATGAGTTCGTCGGTCTCATTGGTGGCATACCCGAACATCAACCCTTGATCACCGGCTCCTCCGGAGTCCACGCCCATTGCAATGTCACCGGACTGTTGATGGATCGCGGTGAGAACGGAACAGGTGTGGAAGTCGAATCCCCAAGAGGCATCGCAGTAGCCGACGTCTTTGATGACGTCCCTGATGATATCCGGGATTTCAACGTAGGCCTTGGTCGAGATTTCTCCGGCCACCAGTGCGATGCCTGTGGTGAGGATTGTCTCGCAGGCAACGCGAGAATACTTATCCTGAGCGATAATGGCATCCAGGATGCCGTCTGAGATCTGGTCGGCGATTTTATCCGGGTGCCCTTCGGTCACTGATTCGGAGGTAAAAAGAAAATTATCTCGCATAGGTCCCTCGTGGGTTGAGGTTATAGCATTCCAGTGTCGTGAATCTGCGTAGTTTGGATTCTGGAATGTGAGAAAATGGCGGCAAGTGCCACGCCACGCACAAGCGACACTGATTCTAGAGGAGATTGGTCGGCTTTGTCCATCATTTCATACGGTTCATCATGAAGAAAAATGTCAGGCGTCGTTTACTTGACTCAGGATTTTGAGGACTTGTAACATGACTTGAGGATCTTGGGGAACAGGCTGATGGTGAATCCTGATGATGAAAGCCTGTCTACGTACCCATTGCTCCTATGGAAGGGGAGTCCCTCAGCATGGTGCTCTAAGCGTTGACTATGCAGTATTTTCGAAAGATCGCGATCCTCTCGATGCTTCTTGAGCTGATCACGTCATCGGTGGTCGTGGCCCAACCACCGCAGCCGGTCAAATCGTCGACGGTCGGACGTGGAGTCGTCCAGGTCGGTGACGCAGCGCCGAATTTCATGTTGCGAGACCTTGCCGGGAATGTCATCAGTCTCTCGCAGCTCAGGGGGAAAGTCGTGATGCTGAATTTTTGGGCGACCTGGTGCGGACCCTGTCGGGTTGAGATGCCGGCGATGGAACAACTCTATCGCACCCTACCGCGCGACGCGTTCGAAATTTTGGCTGTGTCGACGGATTCCCAGGGAGCAGCGGTGACACGCCCGTTTCAAAAACGGATGGGCGTGACGTTCCCGATTCTTCATGACTCGGAGTATCGGGTTGGGCTTGCCTATGGAGCCCGAACGATTCCGATCACCTTCATGGTCGATCGCCACGGTGTCGTGCGACAAAAAATCTTTGGTGCCCGTGATTGGGACTCACCGGAGGCGCGCGATTTGATTCAGGCTCTGATGAAGTCTTAGCGATGACACAATCCATCCCACAGATTTCGCTGATTGCGGCCTTTTCCGCAGGGCTCCTTTCGTTTGTGTCTCCCTGTGTCCTGCCGCTGGTGCCGAGCTATATTTCCTACATCACCGGACTGTCGGTCGAACAACTCACCGATGCCTCTGAACGTGAAAAATTCAAGAAGGCGATCATCGTGAACTCCCTGCTCTTCATCGGCGGGTTTTCAACGGTGTTCATTGCGTTCGGCGCCTCCGCGAGCTTTCTGGGACAGCTGCTGATCAGCCATCAAGATCTTATTCGCCGCATCGGCGGCGTCGTGATCATTCTGTTTGGGCTGTATCTGCTTGGGATCCTTAATCTCACATTCCTCAAGATGGAGCATCGGTATCAATTTCGTAATCGACCCGCCGGGTATGTGGGATCGTTCTTGATCGGCGTGGCCTTCGCGGCCGGCTGGACTCCCTGTGTTGGCCCGGTCCTAGGGTCGATTTTGCTTTATGCGAGCACGACTGATTCCATGTTCAGTGGGGTGGTGTTATTGACCTTTTACTCGTTGGGCTTAGGGCTGCCGTTGTTTCTGACCGCATTGGGCGTCGATCGGTTTTTGGCCTACTTCAAGGAAGTCCGGGCCTATTTGTGGGGGGTGTCGACCGTGAGCGGAGTGATGCTGATCATTGTCGGGGTGATGATTTACGCCAACTCGTTGACGATCATTACAAGCTTCTTGGAGCGATACGGGATCGGCTGGTATGTGGGGCAGTAGCGAACCTTCCGCAGTCAGTCTTCAGCCGTGAGCATTGCTAGGCAGACCATCCGAGATCTGTATATCTGTATAAGAGTTCCACTTCGTATCTGGATTGCCTGCTGATCGCACTATGCTGAGAGCAGCGGCTCTCTCAGCACCAGGCGCCAAGGCGGCAAGCAGTGAATCCTGATTTCAGTGAATAGGCGGAGGAACCACCAAAGGGATCAAGCGACGGTTGCATACCGAGTGTTCCCAGTATCGATGGCGGAGGGGAGCCGGCGGAGGGTTGAGGTGAGGAACCGGAATGACTGTTTCGTGCGATGCTTGGTTCGGCATCCGAAAGCGGCGCTGATACCGGTTGCTGTGCGAATAGCGTTTTAGGCTGAGTCTCGCCGATTTTTGCGAGCAGGTGTTTCCCGTCGCCGGCGAATTTACTGTCCGGATGTTTTTCCAGCAAGACCACGAGCTGGTCTCGTGCCCAATCGTCCGCGCCCATCTCGTGATACGATTTGGCGAGGAAATACAACGCATCTGAGGCAACGAGCTTGTCCGGATAGGTCGTGAGCACTTGCTCGAATCGGTGCGCCGCTGCCAGGTACGAGCCTCTTCGATAGTAGAATTGGCCCACGAAGAGATGCATCTGCGCCAGCCAATCGTGACACTCCTCGAGTTTTTGCTGCGCTTGCGAGTCATAGCGACTGCCGGGAAATTCTTTCCGCATCTGGTCGAAGGCGATGATCGCCTTTTGCATCGGTTCAGGGTCGCGATCGATCGTTTTTGCCATCTTGAAATGAATCTCTCCGATCCTGAAGGCGGCATAAGGAGCGAGAACGTGATTTCGATGAAGTTCCAGGAAGTGTTTGTATTCGATGAGGGCTTCAGAATACTCTTCTTTCTCAAAATAGGCTTCGCCCCGCTTCATGATCACATTGGGGTGATAATGGTTGTCGAGCGTGTCGCCGAGGAAGATTTGCTCGTCCGTGCCACTGAGAGCTTTTTTGAGCCCACTGCGGACGTCGCTGGGTGAAAAATCTCCGGCGCAGGAGGTGAGGACGAGGCAGTGCAGGCCAAGCCAGATCGCCAGGTACAGGCCTGATGGCCTGAATCGACCGGGAGAACTTGTAAGGGCAAGAGGCACCTGCATCACCACCACAGATAGCAAGGATACCGGTAAAAAGCAATCGAGTATGCGGTTTTGTTGACCTGCCTTCTTGCGGTCCCTATAATCCCGCTCCACGGTCGGCGTGGCATGCGTGGTTGATCCGATTGGTTGAGGCTTGACGGGTTAGGGCTATGATTCGAACACGAGTGATTGGAACGGGCAGCTACCTCCCGTCTCGAGTTGTGCCGAACGAGGAGATTGCTCAGGCCATCGGGGTCTCTTCGGACAGTATTCAACGGTTGACCGGTATTCGGTCGCGCCATTGGGCAGGGAGGGAAGAAGCGGCATCAGACTTGGCGATAGCCGCAGGACGTCGGGCGCTGGAGGCTGCCGGGTGCGACGCGTCGGCCATCGACGCGATCGTGCTTTCGACCACGTCCCCGGATATGGCCTTTCCCTCGACGGCGTGCTTGGTGCAACGAGGGTTGGGGTGCAAGCCGGTGGGGGCCTTTGATGTGTCGGCCTCCTGCTCGGGATTTTTATATGGACTCTCCATGGCACAGGCTATGATTCAAAGCGGCCAGACGCGGACCTGCCTGGTTGTGGCCGCTGAAGTGAAGTCCCGTGCGCTTGATCTCCAGGATGAGTCGACCGCATTGTTATTTGGAGATGGAGCCGGAGCCGTCATCCTTCGGGGGGAGCATGATCCCAACCCGGCCTGGCGAGGGATCCTCGGGATCCGGTTATACGCGGATGGGGCGTCCCATGGGCTCATTCGAATTCCCAGTGGGGGATCGCGGAGCCCCGCATCGGCTGAGACCGTGAAGAAGCGGGAGCATCTGTTGCGCATGCGAGGCGCGTCGCTTTTTCGGGTTGCCATTCGACGAGTTGAACAGGCCGTGCACGATATCCTCAAGGAGTTCGGTGTGCGTTCGGACGAGCTCAAACAGGTCGTCCTCCATCAGGCGAATGGACGAATTCTGGATCAGATCGCTGGTCGGTTAGGTATCGAGCGGTCTCGGGTCACATCGGTCATTGAACGGTATGGCAATACGTCTTCGGCCTCGCTCCCCATCGCGCTGGATGATGCCGTCCGCAGGGGACACATTTCACCGGGGGAGTTGGTACTCCTGGGCAGCTTTGGAGGGGGACTGACCTGGGCAACAAGTCTTGTCCGGTGGTAACGGCCAGATCAATAAAGGCAGGCCCGTGCCTGCACTCCCCTGGCATACGCATCTGATTCAGGAGCACAGCAGATCATGATCTTCAGCATACTTCCCAAAGAGGAAGCCTTTTTTGAACTCTTTAAGAAGGCGGCCCACAACGTCATTGAAGGCAGTCGGTTGCTCAAGGACCTGATGGAAGGCTATACGAACGTTCAGGAAAAGATTGTGCGCATTAAAGAGGTGGAACATATCGGGGACGGCATCACGCACGATATTGCCATGCGCCTGAATCAAACCTTCATCACGCCGATCGATCGGGAAGACATTCACGATCTTGCCAGTGCGTTGGACGACATCCTCGATGCGATCGAAGCGGTGGCGGATCGGTTCGCTATCTATAAGATCGAGCAGCCGACTCCCTGTTCGATTCGGTTGGCGGATATTCTCTATCGGGCGTCCGTGGCGGTGGGGCGAGGAGTCGATCGGATCAGTATGTCGCATGAGGAAGTGAAAGAGTACAGCGTCGAGGTGAACAGTCTCGAAAACGAGGCCGATCGAGTGTCACGTGACGCGATTTCCGTGCTCTTTGAAAAAGAAACGAACCCCATCGCCGTGATCAAGTGGAAAGAGATCTACGAAACCTTTGAAGATGGAACCGATCGCTGTGAAGACGTTGCCAATGTGATCGAACGGATCGTTCTGAAACAGGCGTAACGTGGTTCTGTCCGGACCGTCTTCTGTAGGAAGCATGACTAGGAGAGCCTCCCTCGCGGGTGAGTGGCCTCATCTATAGACCTGATACCTGAACAAGAACGAGATTGTACATGCCTGAACTGACCGGACTCTTGCTGGTGACCGTGGTGTTGGCCCTGCTGTTTGATTTTTCAAATGGGTGGCACGATTGTGCGAATGCCGTGGCGACGGTTGTCTCCACGCGCGTCTTGAAGCCGCTGACTGCGGTCTTGCTAGCCGGAGCCTTGAACGTTGTCGGCGCGTTCTTTTCGACCGCTGTTGCAAAAATGATCGGCGGCGGCATTGTGTTCCCAGATGCGATTACCAATGTCGTCGTGGCCGGTGCGATGGCGGGCGCCATCTCGTGGAACTTGTTCACACTGATCCTGGGGCTTCCGACGAGTTCTTCACATGCATTGATCGGAGGGCTTGTGGGCGCGGCGGTTGCGCATGGAGGCTGGGCGGTCGTTCAATTCCAGGGGCTGTACAAGATTCTTGAAGCCATGATTCTTTCTCCGCTCTTGGGGTTTGGCATGGGGTTTCTCATCATGGTGCTCGTGAGCTGGTCGTTTTTCAGAGTGCATCGAGGTCTGGCGACAAAACTGTTCAGCCGACTGCAGCTTCTCTCGGCGAGCTTCATGGCGTTCAGCCACGGGGCCAATGATGCCCAAAAGGTGATGGGCGTCATTACGCTGGCCTTGGTGGCTTCGGGCCAGCTGACCTCGACGGAAGTGCCAACCTGGGTGATCGTGGCCTGTGCCTTGGCAATGGGACTGGGAACGGCTGTCGGTGGATGGCGTATTATCCATACATTGGGGATGAAAATGGTGAAACTCGAACCGGTGCATGGATTTGCCGCTGAGACGGGGGCAGCAACGGTCTTGCTGTTTACAGCGCATTTTGGTCTTCCCGTGAGTACGACCCATACGATCACCTCGTCCATCCTGGGGGTCGGTTCGACCAAACGGCTCTCTGCGGTTCGGTGGGGCGTCACGAGCAAGATCTTCTCCGCCTGGCTGTTTACTCTGCCGGGGGCTGCGGTGCTGGGGGCCGGTGCTTATATCCTACTGTCTTGGTTCCAGTGAGTGGGGAATCTCTTCCCGCCCTTGATTGGTAGCCGAACGACGAAACGGCTGCCTTGCGGATGATTGGCCTCTATCCACACCTGGCCTCCGTGTCCCTCAACGAGGTGCTTCACGATGGCGAGTCCCAACCCTGTTCCACCCAGGTCTCGCGATCGGGCTTTGTCTACGCGGTAGAACCGCTCGAAGATACGAGGGCGATCTCTTTCGGGAATCCCGATTCCCGTATCAGCGACGAATATATCTATCATCGTGTTTGATGACGGATCGGACGTGTGGCCTGAGAAGACTGGCGTGGCACCGACCGTGATGGTCCCGCCTGTGGGTGTATATTTGATGGCGTTATCGAGCAGATTGGTGAGGACTTGCACCAGCCGGTCGTCATCACCGGCAAGCAGCGGGAGCGATGGGTCGATCGCGGTCATGAGCCGGTGGCCTTTTCGATCGGCAATCGGTTTGATCGTGGACAGAGTTCGGTCGACCAGTGCTCGCACGTCGATCGGTTCTTCTCTGAGCGAGATCTGGCCCGATTCAATCTTGGAGAGTTCGAGCAGGTCCTCGATGATCAGATTGAGTCGATCACTCTGTTTCAGGATGATGTCCAAGAACTGTCCGGCAACCGAAGGGTCGTCTTTGCCGCCGTCCAGAAGCGCCTCAACATACCCCTTGATCGACGTCAGCGGCGTTCTCAGCTCGTGAGAGACATTCGCCACAAAGTCTTTCCGAATCTTTTCCAGCCGGCGCAAGTCAGTGACATCGTGGAATACCAGGACAATACAGGCTTCATTATCCTGCTCGCCTCCGGCGGGGGAGGCTTCGATGTGGAGATGGCGTCCGCTGAGCGGGAGCACGATTTCATCTTCGTGAGGGGTCCGAGTGTGAAGAATCGTTGCCACCAGCGCATTGAGCTGCTGATGACGAAAGAGTTCTGCACAAGGGCGCCCACGGGCTTCCACGCGCGCAATGCCGAACATCCGCTCAAGCGCGGGATTGACCTGCAGCACGTGGCCGCGAGCGTCCAGTACCATGACGCCTTCGACCATTGAGGTCAGCACGGCCAGGAGCTGTGCGCGGTCTTCGGAGAGTTCTTCGATTTTGGTATGAAGTTGGTCGGCCATCTGATTCAACGTCGACGCGAGGAGCCCCACCTCATCCTGTGCCGTCGTCCTGATGCGCATCGTTGAGTCTCCTGCACTCAAGGCGAGAGCCGAAGAGGCGATCTCGGAGAGAGGTTTGGTAATACTGTGAGCCAGCCAGACGCTCAGTGTGACGGCAAGAAGAAAGGCTACTCCAATAGCGAGAAACAGCTGGTGTTTGAATTCATCGCTTGCATGGTCCACGTGGGCGAGCGGAAGCGCCACGCGCACCACCCACGGGGCGGTGTCGTGCGGTACCTTCAGCAGCCTCGCGTGATACATCGTGCGTTCGCCGGTCGTGTGGCTGGGGCGGACGTCTTGCCCCTGTCCGGTTGCAAGCGCTTGCGTCACTTCGGGACGTGCGAGGTGATTGTCCAGGGTCGAGAGGTCGGCATCACGGACAGCACTGTCCGCCAGGACGGCGCCGTCCGACGTGATCAACGTGACGCGCGCAGAGGATCGCGTGCTGAGATTGCGCGCGAGATCCTGCAGGTGCGCAGGCGCCACGGAGGGCGCAGGCGAGTGAAACAGCGCCTGAAACCCGTACTCGACGAGCTTCGTCTTTGCCTCCAGGGTCTCGCCGAATTGTGCGAGAGCCCGCTGTTCAAGAGAACGGACCGTCATCCAGCCGGTGATCAGCAGACCGCAGGCGACCGCCACGAGTGTCCCTACCGCAATCTTCCATCGGATCGACCACGACATGCGGCTCAGTCAAAATCTCTCAGTTTATATCCCAGTGATTTCACGGACACGACGGCGTCCTCCAAGAGTGGCAGCTTCTGTTTCAGCCGACGGACATGCACGTCCACCGTTCTGGTCGTGCCATAGTAGTCATACCCCCAGACGGCGTTCAGTAGCACCTCCCGCGTGAGCACACGACCGCGATGGCGAAGGAGGTGTTCGAGCAAGCCGAATTCCTTCGCCGTCAACGGTACTTCCTGCTGATCAAGGGTGACTTCATGGCGAGCGGGGTTCATCGTCAGTGGGCCATAGCAATAGTGCTCCGCAGCGTTTGTGGGGATACGGTCGATCCGACGCAGGAGAGCCTTCACGCGGGAGACCAGCGCTTTAGGGCTGAACGGTTTGGTGACGTAATCATCGGCGCCCAACTCCAATCCAACGATTGTGTCGGACTCTTCGGCTTTGGCCGTCAGCATGATGATCGGGAGCATCGCGGTATCCGGTGTGGACCGCACGCGTTTGCAGACGTCGAGTCCATCCATCTCGGGCAACATCAGATCAAGGACGATCAGGTCCGGCTTCTCTTCCTTGATTTTCTTCAAAGCCTCGATCCCGCTCATGGCTGAGACAGACTGAAAGCCTTCTTTCTGGAGGTAGTGTTGAACGAGTTGCGCGATATCACGCTCATCTTCGACGACCAGGATTTTCTTGCCGGCGGTGGCTGCCATCATGTCGTTCAGCGTACGGGGGAGGGGAAAAGGTGTCAAGTGATCGGGGCGGATCATGGAGCCGAGGGGTGATTGGTGAAAAGGAGCGATGTATTGGACCGAATCCTCACCATCAAGTCGTGTGTTATTGAAAGTGAGTCAGCGGTCTGGGCCATGGATTCGGACTATTGGGCGGTACAAGTCGATTGCTTGATCGGCATCAAGAATTTTGGAACGCAGGCTGTGAGACTGCCATTACCCTGGATCAGGGGACCGCGAGGCTCGCCACGTTTCATCGGTTGTATCGAAAATTCTGTTCGGCGATGCGCTGATATCTCTGTCTCAAGCATCGACGAGCAGTCCACAGAGATTGATAAATACCCGCACGTTTCCTGTGGCGTCCTTACGCGCAACCGAGAAGGTTAAGTCGGATTTTGGATCTGCATAGAGCAGGGTGTCCTGGCTTCCGAAATATCGCACCGGAAACTCCGGCTCGGCTATTTCCGCAATGCCACTGACAGCAATTGGGTAGATACCGAGGATTGATTTCGTCGTTACTTGCACAGCGTAGAAGAGAGGTTGCTCAGGATGTCCAAAGCCATTGATGCCGAGGAATTTGACCTCGAAGCGTTTCCTGGCTGGAACGGTACAGATGATGACATCCTTCACAGTTTCCCCAGCAGTCAGGTTGACGACCGCTCCTGCTTGAAAAGGTTTTTGTGCCATGCGAGTTGCCTCCTTTTACGGTTCCGGGACTGAAGCGATACAAGCGTTGGAGTCCTCAAGACTAAGAAGTATCATGCAGTACTGAACGTACGGAGCAGAGGAGTGAGAGTCAAGCCACTGGGTGTAGGAGGCAGGCGATATCAGATGATTCACGATTTATCTGATGCACCATGTATATGTGATGTTCGGAACTTGTTGGACACATCTCGCCGTCTATCGACGGACGGGCTACGCTATCGAGGCCCAGAACCAGCACGCAAACTTCATACCTCCTCAATTAGGCAAGCATGAACGTGAACGGAGAATGAGAGATTACGGCTTCCGTATGCAGTTATACGACGATTAAAGAACAAGTGCTGAGGTGTTGTATTTGGTGAGCAGCCGGAAAGATCGATCCTGTACCCAATTCGATTCATCTGTAGATGAATCGAATTGGGTACAGGGAACTCCTGTGCAAAGGCTATCAGTATGGTAAGCGAATGAAAGGCGATTTGAAATGCCTCATGACAAATGATCACGCTGCCGGGTCAATTTTGTTGACGGACCCTATGAATCTAACGTATCGTGAGCGATCACTCCTGTCGGAAAATAGGCTGTCTTGTAGAGCCTGAACTAAAGGAGCTACGACGACCATGAAGATATATCTTGCCAATCCCCGTGGGTTTTGCGCCGGTGTCGATCGGGCGATCGATATCGTGGATCTGTCGCTTAAGAAATACGGCGCCCCGATTTATGTTCGACATGAGATCGTGCATAGTCGCCATGTCGTGAATACCCTTCGCCGGAAGGGCGCGGTCTTCGTGGAAGAGTTGAACGAAGTCCCGGAAGGGTCGGTCGTGATTTTCAGTGCACATGGGGTCGCGAAGTCGGTCTGGGAAGAGGCTAATCAGCGGCGTCTCCATGTCATTGATGCGACTTGCCCGCTCGTGATCAAGGTTCATAATGAGGTGAACCGCGACTATACTCAGGGCTATGAGCTGATCCTTATCGGTCATGCCGGTCATCCGGAAGTAATCGGAACGTTGGGGCAGATTCCCGACAAGTTTCACTTGGTCTCCTCAGTGGAAGACGTCGAAAAGCTGAGAGTGGACAATACCGTCAATCTCTCCTATGTCACACAAACCACGTTGAGCGTCGATGAATGTCGGGACATTGTGGGAGCGCTGCATCAGCGGTTCCCAAACATCAAAGGGCCGCATCAAGAAGATATCTGTTACGCCACGCAGAACCGGCAGAATGCCGTCAAGGAGTTGTCGCGCCTGGTGGATGTCATTCTGGTCATCGGCTCGCCGAACAGCTCCAATTCCAATCGCCTGCGGGAGCTTGGGGAGCAATGCGGTATTCCCTCCTACCTGATCGACTCAGCCGCCGATATCGATCCTGTCTGGCTCGAGGGGGCCAAGGCTGTCGGCATTGCCGCTGGTGCATCCGCACCGGAAATTCTGGTTACGGAAGTCGTCGCGTTCTTGAGAGCGTCGGAGCCGTTCGAAGTCGAAGAGTTGACCGTCATTGAGGAAGATGTCGAGTTTCTTCTCCCGAAGGAACTGGTTCAAATCGAATCCTCGAAGAAACCGATGGCGGGTGTTCCCATCTAGGTGTAGGCCATGAACAGACGATCGCTATTCGATTCCCTCTTGCTGATGGCGATGTCGTAATAGGGTGGTGACGGTGGGATCAGCTTTCTTTATGCGCATTCCTCATTAACCCTACAAGTTGTAGGGGGCGAAGCTTTTGCCCCCTACCCACTGTGTTTTGATTTTGATTTCCTCAGACCTCTGTGATACAAATTCTCGGATTTCCCCTTTTCCTCACAGCGTGCTCGTGGAATGCGGGTATTGGGTGTAACCAGAAGGTGAGCTGATGCATTTAAAGACCATGAACATGACGGGCTTCAAGTCGTTCGCAGAGGCGAAGATCGAATTTCCCGAGGGTGTGACTGCGATTGTCGGTCCGAACGGCAGCGGGAAAAGCAACGTCGTGGATGCCATTCTCTGGGTGTTGGGCGAGCAGAGCACCAAGACGCTCAGAAGTGAAAAGATGGAAGATGTCATCTTTAATGGGACTGAACTCCGAAAGCCGTTGGGAATGGCCGAAGTGTCGCTGGTGATCGGCGGGCTGGATCCCACGATGATGAAGCTCGACGGAAATTCCGGCCTTCCCAACGAATTGACCGAAATGCAAGAGATGATGATTACTCGCCGCTTGTACCGGAACGGCGAAAGCGAATATCTCCTCAATAAAATCCACTGCCGACTCAAGGACATTCGCAGCTTGTTGCTCGATACGCGCGCGGGCAGTAAAGGGCATACGGTGATCGCCCAAGGGCAGATCGACCAGATCTTGAACGCGTCTCCGCAAGATCGACGCGAGTTGATCGAGGAGACAGCCGGAATTGTCCGCTATAAAAAACAAAAAGCCGAAGCGCTGCGCAAACTGGATACCACCCAGCAGAATCTTCTCCGTGTTCGAGACATCGTGGCGGAGGTCAAAAAGCAGTTGAATTCTCTTGAGCGGCAAGCACGCCAGGCCAGGATCTATCAGACGTTGCAAGGGGAAGTGCGCGAGATTGAAGTGTCGCTGCTGACGAAGGAGTTCCGGGCCTTGCGGCAGGCGCTGCAGGAGGTCGAAGGTGAGGTGCTCACCCTCGATCAGCAAGAATCGGAGAAAGCGGCTGAACAAGCTCGGTTCACGACAGATCTTGAACAGGCTCGGCTCGATGCGATTGCCCTGTCCGATACCATCGGCAAGATTCGTGAGGAATTATCAGGAGTCGAGCAGCAACAGGCCCAGGCGCTGACAGCAGCGGAGGTCGAACGGAGTCGGGGGCAGTTGTTTGGGCAGCAACAGGTGCAGGAGTCGGCCGAGCTCGATGAACTGGTTCGTGTGCAGAGCCAAGTCTCCGAAATGCTGCAGACGATTGAGGCCTCCTTACGGTCGGTGGAAGAGGAGATGACGCTTCGGGTTCAGGTGCTTGAGGAGTTGGATCAGGAGCTGATGCGATTGGTCAGTCAACGTGCGGCGGCTGTTTCCGAGGAGGAGCGAGGCCGCAAAGATGTGCTGCAATTGGCCGTGCTCGTTGCGAACACAGAACAGGCCATCTCACAGTTGGCGAGACGGTTGGAAGATCTCGTGGGGCGTGCCGCACGCTTGACAGCGGAGCGAGAGGAACTCGGCGGCCAACGCGCTACGGCAATCGAGCGGTATGAATCGTTGCGGAAAGAGTATGGAGAGGCCGACCGGCTGGTGTCGGAGCTGCGCGTGGAGCTCCGGGCGGTGCAGGAAGAGGCTGCGCAAGCTGCGGGGAGTTTACAATCGTTGGATCAGGTGATTTTGCGCCGTTCAGAGGAACTGGCGGGAGTTGATTCACGTCTTGAGGCACTCCAAAGTGTGGTGCGTGAAGAAATGGGCTATGGTCGACAAGGCGCGCAACAAGGTCCCGCCCTGAAGTCGTGTGAAGGTGTGCGTGATGCGGTGGCCGAGTGGCTGGTCGTTCCGTCCGGGATGGAACGTGCGGTCGAAGCGGTTTTAGGAGAGCGTGTTCGCGGATGGTTTGTGGATGAGCCCGCGGTCGGTAAGCGGCTGATTCGGTTTCTCCAACAGGAGACACTGGGGCGAGGTAGCTTTATCCCGCAACAACCACGATGGGATGGGACCTCGATACCCTCGTGGTGGCCGGCGATTGCTGCGGAACCGGGTGTGGTGGGACGAGCGGTCGATCTGGTTCAAACTGACGCAGCTCGCACGGCGGCTCGCGATGCTTTATTCGATCGCGTGGTGATCATTCGGTCTTTGGATCATGCGGTGCAGCTGTGGGAACGTCACGAATGGGGTGCTCCTCACGGACCGATCCTCGTCACGCTGGATGGGGAAGTCGTGGATGCTTCCGGTATCGTGACGGGTGGTCAAGTGCAAAGCACGCCCGGTCTGCTTGAACGTCGTCGTGAGGTGATTGATCTCGAAGCCAAACGCCATTCGTTTGTGACGGAACTCGATCAGAGCAAGCAGCAGCGGGAGATGGTGTTTGTGCAGATTCAGATGCTCACTCAGCGTGACCGTGAGCTGGGAGACGCTCTGCGCGAAGCGGAGATGCAAAATCTGTCCTTGCGCAAAGATGAGGAAAAACTCCAGCATGTCTTGGCCGATCTCGACCAGCGCCTGCAGGCCGTGGACGCAGAGATTCAGGAGGGCCTGGGTGAGCGGAGGCGGGCAGAAGATGAGTCCCAATCGGTGCAGGCTCAATTGGGGCAATGGATTGCGGAGAAAAACGGGCAGGATGCGTTGGTGGCGAGAGTGCGAGAACGCCTGGGACTGCTTGATCAGACGATGAATCAGCATCAGGAGCAGGTCACCCAGGCCAAGCTGACGGTGGAAGGATTACGTGGCAAGCGGGAACATGAACAACTGAATCGTGCTCGCGTTACACAGCAGATACAGGAGGCTGAAGAGCGGCGACGAGCCTTGGGCGAACATCTGGACAGTCTGAAGGGTTTGATCGAGCAGAGTCGAGAGGAACAGGTTCGACAGGAGACGCTGTGCCAGGATCTCGGTGTGACTGCCGGGCGAGTCAAGGGTGAATTGGTCGGGGTCCAGGAACGACAGGCGCAGCACATGGCCACGAGTCAAACGCTGGAAGCCGGCTTGGAAGAGATACGGCGGGGGATGTCGGTCATTCGCGATGCCCGCATGACCGTGGAGGTGCGTCGCGCGGAGGTGCGTCTGCATCTGGGGACAGTGGAGGGAACGCTGATGGGTACCTATCAACTGGACCCCCTGACACTGGTTGAGATTCCCTCGCAATCCGATGATTCGACAGGCACCACGAATGTCGCCGAAAAGCAGGAGATGGACGAACGTTCAGAGGTCGAGCTGAAAGAACAGTTGCAGAAACTCCGTGATCGCCTGGATCGCATGGGGCCGATCAATCTGGCCGCGATCAGCGAGCATCAGGAGTTGGAAGAGCGGCACACCTTCCTGTCGGCGCAAGAGCAAGATCTCTCGAATTCGATCGCCTCCCTCAAGGAGATCATCCAACGGATCAATCGGACCACGAAGGAGATGTTTGCCGCGACCTATGACGAACTGCAGCAGAAGTTTACCGAAGTGTTCGGGCAGTTTTTCCCCGGAGGACGGGCCGAACTGCAGTTGGTCGAAGAACCACTCTTGGAAAGCGGAGACCCGTCCGGCACTCAAGAGCCCGGCATTGAGATTGTGGCGCAACCTCCGGGCAAACGACTTAAAAGCATCACGATGCTGTCGGGCGGTGAAAAAACGTTGACGGCGATGGCGCTGTTGTTCGCGAGCTTTCTCATCAGGCCGACGCCCTTCTGCCTGTTGGACGAAATCGACGCGCCGTTGGATGAAGAGAATATCGGGCGGTTCACGGCAGTCTTAAAAGATTTGGCGCAGAATGCCCAATTTCTCGTCATCACACACAATAAACGCACGATGAGTATTGCCGATTCCCTCTTCGGTGTGACGATGGAAGAACCGGGTGTATCGAAGCTCGTCTCTGTGAGGCTTGGGGATCTGCAACCGGCTTGATGCGTTGCCTCCGTCCGAGACGCAGAGTCTCGGTGTGTGTCATGTCAGAGCATGACAGGGTGGGGGCGTGTGGCACGATCTGAACGCTCGACCCTGTGGTCAGTGGTTAGTCTTCTTCCAGTTGGATCGTTTCTACGCGGACTCGGGCGATACCGTGTTCGACGAAGCCAAGTTGTTCGGCTGCGCCCTGGCTCAGGTCAATGATTCGCTTGACGGAGTCGGGGTTGTGCTGACTGGGGAAGGGACCTCGATCGTTCACCCTGACGATGATCGACCGTCCGTTTTCAAGGTTCGTCACCTGCACATGAATCGGGAGCGGCAAATACTTATGGGCTGCCGTCAACGCTCTGGGGTTGAACAGCTCGCCGTTGGCCGTCATGGAACCTCCTGGTTGTCGCTTTGTTTCCTCCCCATACCACGAGGCCAAACCTGTTTCTGCGTAGATCTGTGCGTCGGCCACCGTCATCGGGATATAGCGGGCTCCCTTGACGGTATAGGGAGCGGTTTTTACACGTCCTAGGCGAATCGCTTCCGCGACCGGGAGACCGTCGATACTCTGGAGGTCTTCTCTGACCAAGGGGGAGTCCAACGGAGCGCGGACGACCTCGAAGGTAGACTTGCCGATCTGATACACGAGTTTCGTCGTCTCTTTCGTGAATAGATACGTTCCTCGCACGAGCCAGATGGTTCCTTTGACGGTGCTCTTGATCAATCGATAACCGGTCTTGATCGTTGCGGCGGTTGTTTTGAGGACAGAGCACGAGGTCAACACCATCATGAGGATGGTCAGTAGCCAGAGGGGGACCATGATTCGGTTCATCCGTGCACGCTCTCTGAAGAAGTCGCTCGAGAGACAGAATTATGAGTTCACGAGACCCACAATGATGGCGCAGTTCCTGGTGGAGAGCAAGACAGTGCTAATCACACGAGCTTATTCCAATGGCCATGAACGATCAGCCGGTGATTCTTGATCTGAGTGTGACGCGAGCCAAGGGGGTAGGCGATCCATTCCGTGGAAAGGTGGGGGCAGTTCTTTGAGGCTCCAGCTGGAAAGCTGGTTTTTGTATGGAAGGAGGACAGGCTCGGGTATCCTAATAGATAGAGCAACAGGGAGATGTGACCGCTATCAAGGAGGTACGCATGGCACCTGTCCAAGGACCAGTCAGGCACTTGTCTCTGCATTCGGTCGACGCGCGTGCACGCACGCAGGTGATCTTGGAGACACTCTGTGCTCCTCCTACGAATATTGATGGAGCGTGTGTTCGCCGGGAAGATGAAGGTGAGGAGAGACTGGGTGATCATCCACTGGCCTCCGCAATGGGGATTATCAATGGACTGCGGTTATCAGTTGTCCTCTGGGGTGTTATTCTTCTTGGTGCTGTGCTGATCTGGTAATCTGCAGTGGATTGACAGTGTATTCTTCAACCGATTTTCTTCTTGGACTCCTTGTCGTGCCCCAATAGATCCATTCTCTAGAAATTGAGACGCGTGCCGTCTCCCTCACATGACCGCTCAGCATGCGGTGAGACTCGCGTGAGTTCCATTGAAATACCTGGGATGGCTCCTTGCGGTGCGGCACCAGGATTTTTGGCAGTCCGTCCATGATCGTGATGGCTGCCATGCGGTGCTCGATCACCGACAGAGTCTGAATCCGGCAGAGACATCAGGCACTTCCACATCTCTCGCGCTTGACTCGATTTTAGGTGTCTGTTATAACGCAGCAGTGCATGTGTAGGTTTTTGCGAACACATACGCGTACAGGGAGACCTGTTGTAGATGACGGTTTCTTGCCTGCCGGTTTTCATTGTTTTGAGTCCTAACCATTCATGAACCTCATTAAGGCGCTCTTCCATCGCCTCTCTGACAGTTTACACTCCGGGACACCGGGGCGGCTTGACCATGCAACGGAGTTTACCGCGGTGACACCGCTTCGGCTGGTATCGGAGAAGCCCGTCGTTCTTCCTGCATTCGAATCGGCAACAGGCCGTCGCATCAATGGTGGTCATGCCGTGGGGCAGCCGGAATCGGTTGATGATGCGATCAAGCGGAGTCAATCGTGGTTTTTTACCCGTCAGCATGCGGAGGGGTACTGGGTTGCAGAGCTGGAAGCCGACACCACCTTAACATCCGAATATCTGATGCTTCGACGAATCCTCGATCGGGTAGATCCTGAACGAGAGGTCATGGCAGTTCGCTATCTCAAGTCGATGCAGCTTCCTGATGGTGGATGGTCCATTTATTACGGAGGGCCGTCGGAGATCAGCGCTTCGGTGAAGGCCTATTTTGCGCTGAAGCTGAGCGGGGTGTCTGCGGATGAATCGTTCATGGTTCGGGCAAAGGAACGTATTTTGGCCATGGGGGGGGTCCTCCAGGCCAATGTGTTCACGAAAATTACGCTGGCGTTGTTCGATCAGTATGATTGGGAAGGGGTTCCCCACATGCCTGTGGAGATCATGCTGCTTCCCAAGAAGTTCTATTTCAGTATCTATGCGATTTCCTACTGGTCACGGGCGGTCTTAATTCCGTTGTTGATTGTCTTCGCGCACCGTCCGGTCTGTCGGATTCCACGCGATCAGGGGATCGCCGAGTTGTATCCGATCCCACGCGAGGAGGTGCGGTACTGGAAGTATCCTCCATTCAACAAAGATCAGGCGTGGTGTACTCCGCACAACTTCTTCGTCGCCTTGGACGTCATGTTGAAATTGTATGACCGAATGCCGATGCGGGCGTTGCGGGAGAAGGCCATGCACAAGGCGGCATCCTGGATGGTGGATCACCTCAAAGGATCCGGGGGGCTTGGGGCAATCTATCCGGCGATGGCGAATTCGATCATGGCGCTCGAATGTTTGGGCTACAAAGCCGACGATCCGCTCGTCGTTAAGGCTCTGCGTGAAATCGAGGAACTGGAAGTCTATGATTCCGTGATGATGGATGGGGAGTCTGTGTCCACCGTGCATTTGCAACCCTGCTTTTCACCGGTCTGGGATACGGCGTTGTTGACGAATGCGTTGGTCGAGGCCGGTGTGTCGCAGGATCACCCATCACTCCAAAAGGCAGGCCGCTATCTGATGTCCCGCCAGACCAAGACGGTCGGAGACTGGATCGTCTCCTCACCGAACGCACAACCGGGTGGATGGTATTTCCAATTTGAGAATGAACTCTATCCGGATGTCGATGATTCTGCCGTCGTGATCATGGCCCTCTCCAAATTGAACATTCCCGGTCAAGAAGACGCGCTGGACGAGTCCATGCGCCGCGGTATGCAGTGGGTGTTGGCTATGCAAGGGTCCGACGGTGGATGGGGTGCCTATGATAAGGACAATAACCGAGTCGTCTTTAACTATATTCCCTTTGCCGATCATAAGGCGCTGTTGGATCCCAGTACGGCAGATCTTGCTGGGCGCTGTTTGGAAATGCTCGGTGCCTTAGGGTATGACCGGACCCATCCGTCTGCGGGACCGGCGCTGGCCTTTCTGAAGAAGGAACAGGAGAAGGACGGGAGCTGGTATGGGCGGTGGGGCGTCAACTACATTTATGGAACATGGTCGGTACTGGCCGGCCTGCGTGCCATCGGTGAAGATCTTTCGGCTCCCTATATTCGCCGTGCGGTGTCTTGGCTCGAATCAAAACAGAATCCTGACGGCGGGTGGGGCGAGTCCTGCCTCTCCTATCGAGATGACGGAGATTACCATGGAAAGGGAGAGAGCACACCATCTCAAACCGCATGGGCACTCATGGGTCTGATGTCGGCCGGAGCGATCGATTCCTTCAGCGTGGCCCGTGGAGTGCAATTCCTCCTTCGGCAGCAAACGAAGGATGGATCATGGCAGGAGATCGTCCACACCGGCACGGGATTCCCTCGTGTCTTCTATCTTCGCTATCATTGGTATTGTCAATACTTTCCGTTGTGGGCGTTGGCCATGTATCGCAACGTGCGCGCGCGTGGGAAAACGCGGGCCGACGAGCTTCGCCATCATCTCAAAGGAACTGACCTCTCTCGGGCCGAGCATTGACCTCCGCCGATCTTCTTCCTGCCAACGGGCAGCCGAGCACACGCATCGCGATTTTTGCTGCTACCCCGTGGGAAATGAGGGCGGTACGATCGGCCTTCTTCCCGTTGGTTGAACGAAAGATCGGAGGTATGCCTGCGTTTGTGCAGGTAGGAGGGGGGCGAGAATATTGGCTGGTTCAGACCGGTGTCGGTCCGCAAAAGGCACGGCGCTGCGCGGCCAGGTTGCTTGAGAGCCAATCCTTCTCTCTCATCATCTCCACAGGATTTGCCTGTGCGCTGGTCGTCGGAGACATCGGTGGGCTCTTAGTCGGTCATGAGGTGGTGTCTAGCAGTGGAGAAAACGCTATGCTCTTACCGCCTATCGATGTGCCGGGCGAAGAACGAGATCGGATCGTCACGTATATTCAAACCATGGTGCCATCGATGCATATGGGGCGGTTTGTCTCAACTGATCATGTGATCGGTAGCGCTCGTGAAAAACGAGCGTTTGCAGAGAAGACGCAGGCGATCGGCCTTGATATGGAGAGTGCGGCGTTGGCTGCGGAAGCGCATCGTACTCATACGCCGTTCATCATTATTCGGACGGTTTCAGATCTTCTTGATGAAGATCTTCCGCTTGACTTCAATCTCTTTCTCAGGCCCACTGGGTGGTTCAAAGGGATCGGGAGTATTGTGACTGCTCCGTCATGCCTTCTGGGTCTTGGCCGACTTCGCCGTCAGAGCGCGGTTGCCGCAGAAGCCTTGACGGTCTTTTTTCGACACTATGCTGCGGGTAGGGCTCATCAACGACAGGAAAGCGTTTCGCCATCGATGTGACTATGAACTTTGTTGAATCATTAGGGCGCTGGGCTCTCACATCCGTGGCCGAAATGGGTCGCATGCTGATCTTTGTGGTGTCGGCCTTCGGCTGGTTGGCGCGCCCTCCGTTTCGAGTTCGTCAAACCGTTAAACAACTCCATTTTATCGGCTATAAATCGACGTTTGTTGTCGTGTTGACCGCGACCTTCACGGGTATGGTGCTGGCGTTGCAGGGGTATCATACGTTGCGGAAGTTCGGGTCGGAAGGGTTGCTGGGGGCAGCCGTGGCGGTTAGCATGATTCGTGAGCTGGGGCCGGTCTTGGCCGCGCTCATGGTGACGGCAAGAGCCGGGTCTGCCATGACGGCAGAAATCGGAATCATGCGGATCACAGAGCAGATTGATGCACTCGATACGATGGCCGTCAATCCACTTCAATATCTGATCGCGCCGAAACTAGTCGCCGGGTTGATCGGTGTGCCGCTCTTGGTCGCGATTTTTGACGTCGTGGGAATTTATGGGGGCCATGTCGTGGGAGTTGAGTTGCTTGGAGTGAACGCCGGCACCTATTGGAACTCGATTGAGTCCGCCGTTGAATGGAAAGATGTCTACGGAGGCATTCTGAAATCCATCAGTTTCGGGCTGATTATCAGCTGGGTTTGTTGCTATAAGGGATTTTTTACTAGAATGAGCGCCGAGGGCCTTGGAAATGCCACGACCGAGGCGGTTGTGTTGTCGTCGGTCCTCATTCTCGTGTGGGACTATTTTTTGACCGCCCTACTTTTTAATCTTTGATTATGCTGAAGCTGGTCGGGGTGACGAAGACGTTGGGTGGGCAGCCGGTCTTGAGAGGCGTCGATCTCGTGGTGCCGAAAGGGAAGCTTACGACAATCATCGGTCGCAGTGGAGAAGGCAAGAGCGTTTTGCTGAAACACATGATCGGCTTGTTCCAGCCGGATTCCGGAGAGGTCTGGGTCGATGACATCGAGATCTCGCGGCTTCGCGGACATGCGCTGAATGAGGTGCGCAAGCGGTTCGCGATGTTGTTCCAAGGAGCGGCGCTGTTCGATTCGCTGACGGTCTTTGAGAACGTGGCCTTCCCTCTCCGGGAAAGGCTCCGATTGAAAGGACCGGAGGTGACCAGTCGAGTCGAGGAAAAGCTCGAGCAAGTCGGCTTGGCCGGGATGGGGCACAAATTTCCTGCGGAGTTGAGCGGAGGAATGCGCAAGCGCGCCGGGTTGGCGCGCGCGTTGGTGATGCAGCCGGAGATTATGCTGTTTGATGAACCGACGACAGGGCTTGATCCGCTCATGGCCAAGTCCATTCATGATTTGATCACGAGCATGCAGCGAAAGTTTCGGTTTACCGCCGTGATGGTGAGCCATGAAATTCCTGAAATCTTCGGGATTTCTGATTATGTGGCGATATTGAGGCACGGGAAGATCGCGGCAATGGCCGAGTCGGCGGAGTTCCAACGTACCACGGATCCTGAAATCAAGGAATTCATTTCGGTGGGAGGGACGGTGCTGTTGTCAAGCCCCGGGCCCGCACACTAAAGGAGTGCCGTGATGGAGAAGGCCAGACTGGAGATGGTCGTCGGCGTGTTCGTGTTGATCGGGATCGTCTCATTGGGGTATCTCTCGATCAAGCTCGGGAAACTGGAGCTGATCGGTGGAGATGTGTACGAAGTCGACGCCCTGTTCAACTCTGCGACCGGATTGAAGTCGGGGGCGGCTGTGGAAATCGCCGGAGTTGAAGTGGGCCGAGTCAAGGCTATCAGGCTGAAGGAAGATCGAGCGCTCGTACGGTTGGGTTTGAACAATGGGACTCAGCTCTATTCCGATACCATTGCATCGATCAAGACAAGAGGGATCATCGGTGAAAAATATCTGGTCCTGTCGCCGGGCGGAGGGGGCGATCCGTTGAAGCCGGGCGATACCATTCGTGATACAGAGTCCGGTCTCGATTTGGAGGAATTGGTCAGCCAATTTGTGCACGGGAAAGTCAATTGACCAAACGCATGGATTCCCGCCTTTAGGGAATGAGCCATCGAATCAAGGGAAAAGGTGAGAGCATGGCAATGAGGATGTGGTGGAACGATGGGGAC
This sequence comes from uncultured Nitrospira sp., assembly GCA_964430555.1. GTDB lineage: Bacteria > Nitrospirota > Nitrospiria > Nitrospirales > Nitrospiraceae > Nitrospira_D. The sequence goes on from CAYSFU010000025.1 coordinate 37,976, forward strand.
ATGTTCTGTCGGGTAATCGTCGTATGCGTGCTCATGGTGATGGTGGTTGTGGTGATGCCTGTTCCCAGTGATGCGGGGACGCCCACGGCAGCCATGAAGGCAACCATCGATGAAGTGCTTCGAATCGTACGAGATAACGAACTTAAACAGCCGGAGAAAGCCGATGCGCGCCGGCGCATGCTTGAAACCGTGGTGGACGTGCGATTTGATTATACAGAAATGTCGCGGAGGGCTCTTGGAGCTCCTTGGAATCAGCTGACCGATCAACAGAAGCAGGAGTTTGTCGGGCTGTTTCGAACCGTCTTGACGAATTCGTATGCGGATAGGATCGAGACGTATTCCGGCGAAGGCGTGGAGTATCTCCATGAACGAACAGAGAAAGAGTATGCCGAAGTCCGGACAAAGGTGCTGTCAGGAAAAACCGAAATCCCTTTGGATTACCGCCTGATCAATAAAGCCGACGATTGGCGAGTCTATGATGTCGTCGTGGACAACGTTAGTCTGGTGAACAATTACCGTGGGCAGTTTGCGAAAATTCTTCGCACCTCTTCGTACGCAGATCTCATAGATCAGCTTCGCAAGAAATCTGAAAAACTCAAAGCTCCATAGCGCCGGTTCTTGAAGTGATGAGCACGAGTATGCGTAGCCTTGCGGCGAGCCTTGTTCTTATCTTGTCTCTGACTTTTTATCTTGTGCCTCTCAATCAGGCCCAGGCGGAAGTGAAGTTTTTCCCGATTCCTGCCGTCAGCTCCAGCAAAAACGACGGGAATGATATCGGTATGATCGTACCGGCGCTCATTACGGGGCCGGACGGAGATCTCAAGTATTTGGTCGCGCCGATGGTGGTTTATAATTCCATCGTCGGCACTCGTGGCACGGTCAATCTATTCCGGTATGAGCCGGGCGGGAAAGAACTTCGGGGAATTGCATCTTGGACGGAACGGATCGAGCGAAAGTTTCTCATAAGCTATGTCGATCCCGGGTTCAGCAATGGGCGGTACAGCATCGGGGTCAGCGCCACGCATTTTAAGAACGCGACGGTCCGATTCTTTGGGCTCGGCCCGACTACGAAAGAAGGGCAAGAGTCGAATTACACGGCTTCTGAAACGCGGTTGAATTGGAAATTCGGAATTCATGCGAACGAAGTTACGCAAATTGCCATCAGCCAGCGATTGCGGCACATGCAATCAATCCAAGAGGGTGCGACGGACCTTCCATTTTCTGGAGCCGTGTTCCCCCAGGCTCCCGGCGTGGGTGGGGCAACGATCCTCGGCCAACGGATCAGTTTCCATTACGATACCCGCAATAATCTCGTCACGCCGACCGACGGCATGGCGGTCACGGCCTATGCCGAGCTGAACTACAATTTAAAATCCGGGGCAGAGCCACTGTACTCGCGGTATGGGCTCGAGGTGAAGAAGATGTTTGCCAGCGAATCCAAGCGCGCCATTCTCGTGGTGCGTGGTGAGCTGCAAGCCACACTCGGCACGGACGTCCCATTTTATGAGCAAAGTTCACTCGGAGGGCAGAATAATCTGCGCGGGTTTGGGATGGATCGCTATATCGATAAACAGATGATTGCGTTCAGTGTCGAAGAACGGATTCATATTTTGCGCGCCCGTCTTGCCGGAGTCATGGCGGATTTTGAACTCGCGCCGTTCCTCGATACCGGACAGGTGTTTAACTCATTCAAGAATGTGAGTTTCAAAGACTATCGCATTACACCTGGCATCGGGTTTCGCGGAATCATCAGGCCCAATGTGGTCGGACGAATCGATTATGGATTCAGTAAAGAGGGGGGAGCCATTTTTGCGGGGCTCGATTTCCCATATTAGTACGTTACCGTGCAACGCGCTTCCTGCTCTCATATCGGCAGGTGAGAGCTCAGCCTGCGCGAGAGTGAATCGAAATGGCCTGCGGATGCTCAAGATGGCATCTGGCAAGGGTTCCGCCGGTCGAGAAGAGAGACGACTGATACAAGACTGGCGCTCATGACAGAGTGAGTGATATGTGGCGGTCAGTCTGCCTTCCGTAAGTGCTTGACTTCATGTAGTTCCTGTGTGAAACTTCACCAAAATTCGCACCTAGGTTTTCTAAAAGTAGGTAGCGCATTCCTGCCAAAGGCGGTGATCGTCAATGGTAGACAAACGAAGGAGATCATCCATGTCCATCTTGAAGAAGATCCATAGCCCGGCTGATCTGAAACGACTATCTCCAGACCGATTTCCAGCGTTGTGCCAAGAGATTCGTGAGCAGATTATCGGTGCGGTTTCCAATGTCGGTGGACACTTGGCCTCGAATTTGGGAGTGGTCGAGCTCACGGTCGCCTTGCAGTATCTCCTGGATACGCCGACGGACAAGATTGTATGGGATACCAGTAATCAGTCATACACGCATAAACTGCTGACCGGTCGTCGAGAACAGTTTCATACGCTTCGCCAGTATGGCGGACTGAGCGGGTTCTGTAAGCGTGAAGAAAGTGAGTACGACACGTTTAATGCCGGACATGCCGGAACCGGAGTGTCGGCTGCGTTCGGTATGGTAGAGGCCCGTGAGCAGCTGAAGCAAAAGCATAAAGTCGTGTGTGTCGTCGGCGACGGAGCGATGACGGCCGGCATGACGCTCGAGGGTCTCCACCATGCAGGAGGGCTCGGGAAAGATTTCCTGGTAATTCTCAACGACAATCAGATGTCGATTTCGAAAAATGTCGGGGCGATCTCCGCGTACTTGAGCCGGACGATTACGGGCGAATTTTACGGGAAGATGCGCGAAGAAACCGGGCAATTGTTGGGCAAGATCCCTCATATCGGCAGTGACATGCAAAAGCTCGCCCGTCGCGCCGAGGAACTTGCCAAAGGTGTGATTCTCCCCGGACTGCTTTTCGAGGAGCTTGGGTTCCAATACAGTGGTCCCATAGACGGACACAACTTTGAGCATCTCCTCCCGACACTCGAGAACGTGCTGAAAATGAAAGGACCGGTCCTTCTCCACGTCATTACGAAAAAGGGGCTTGGGTATGAGCCGGCCATAAAGAACCCTGTGTGGTTCCATGCCTGCCCGCCGTTTGTTCGAGAGACCGGTATTCCTGCGAAAAAAGCCGCACGCCCTTCGTACACGGCGATCGCGATGGACACGCTGGTCAAATTGGCCCGCGAGGATAAACGCATCGTCGCCATCACAGCCGCGATGTGCGAAGGGACCGGACTGACGGCATTTGAGAAGGAGTTTCCCGACCGTCTCTACGATGTCGGCATTGCCGAACAGCATGCGGTAACGTTTGCGGCAGGGCTTGCGGCACAAGGGCTGAAACCGGTTGTCGCAATGTACGCGACGTTTCTCCAGCGGGCCTACGATCAAGTCGTGCATGACGTGGCGACACAGAATCTTCCTGTGGCATTCTGTATTGACCGTGGCGGTCTCGTGGCGGAGGACGGCACAACCCATCACGGTGCGTTCGACTACGCCTTCTTGCGCCATGTTCCCAACATGGTCGTGATGGCTCCAAAAGATGAAAACGAGCTTCAGCATATGGTGAAAACATCCATAGAGTACAATGGCCCGATTTCGGTGCGGTATCCGCGTGGAGTGAGCCTGGGCGTCAAGATGGACACAACGCCGCAGGCGCTATCCATCGGGAAAGGTGAGTTGCTGAAGGATGGAACTGATGTGGCGATCATGGCGATCGGCGTATCTGTGTGGCAAGCGATGGAGGCTGCAAAGCGACTCAGTGAAGAAGGTGTTTCCACGGCGGTCGTCAATGGCCGGTTTGTGAAGCCTCTTGATCAGGAACTGGTCGTGGATGTGGCGAAACGTGTTCGGTATGTCGTGACGGTTGAAGAAGGCTGCAAGATGGGCGGGTTCGGTTCCGCAGTGCTCGAGACGTTGGCAGAAGCGGGGGTCTCCGGCGTGAAGATCAAGGTGCTTGGTTTGCCTGATTGGTATATTGAGCAGGGACCGCAAGATTTGCTGCGTGAGCGATATGGGTTGACGGCGGAAGGGATTTATCAAAGCATCAAGGAGTTGATCGGAAAGGCGCCTGCGGAGAAAACACAGTTTGTCGGCGCCGCGCATGGCGGTCATCTTCCACATGGCGACGAACAGGGGAGCTGATGGGCTTTGAGAGAGATGACGTGTAAGGCGAATCACTAGATGCATATTTCACGGCGAAAAACTCGGCAAATTCAAGTCGGCACGGTGAAGATCGGCGGCGATGCTCCGGTGTCCGTGCAATCGATGTGTTCGACGGACACACGCGATGTATCAACGACAGTTGCTCAAATTCACCAGCTTGAGGCCGCCGGCTGTGAGCTGATTCGTGTGGCGGTTCCCGACGAGGAAGCAGCTCGCGCGCTGCCAAAGATTAAAGCCGCGATGACGGTGCCGCTGATCGCCGACATTCATTTTGATCATCGTTTGGCTCTACAAGCGGCGGAAATCGTCGATTGTGTCCGTATCAATCCAGGCAATATCGGTGCATGGTGGAAGGTGGAAGAGGTCATTAAGGCCGTGAATGACCGAGGCATTCCGCTTCGCATCGGCGTGAACGGGGGATCGCTCGAACGACCGCTGCTGGAAAAATACGGGTGGCCTTCACCGGAGGCCCTAGCAGAGTCGGCGCTCAATGCCGTACGTGCTCTGGAAGACGTGGGTTTCACGAATATGAAGGTGTCGCTCAAAGCATCCGATGTACATCATGCGATCGATGCATATTGGTTGTTTTCACACCAGTCGAACTATCCTCTGCACATCGGTATTACGGAAGCAGGGACGACCTTGACGGGTGCCGTGAAGTCGTCGATCGGTCTGGGGTACTTGCTCGGTCAGGGTATTGGAGACACCTTACGCGTGTCGCTGGCGGCCGATCCAGTGGATGAGGTCAAGGTTGGGTTTGAAATTCTCAAATCGCTGGAATTGCGACACCGTGGCATCAATGTCATCGCCTGTCCGACCTGTGGGCGGGTTGAGATCGATGTCGTCCGGATGGCGAATGAACTGGAGAAAAAACTCGGCCATATCAAGATGCCGTTGAACGTCTCGGTGTTGGGGTGTGTCGTGAATGGTATCGGCGAAGGGAAAGAAGCCGATATTGGGATTGCCGGCGGTGAGGGGAAAGGTATTTTGTTCAAAAAAGGGAAGCTTGTCCGAAAAGTTCCGATGGACGAATTGATGGACACGCTGATCGTGGAAGTGGAGCAGCTCGCGAAGGAGAAAGAAGCGGAAGGGAACGGTGAGCCAGTGGATTCCGTTGCTGCAGACGGATGGGAACCGCTTATGCCTCAGGGCGATCAGCCCTCAACTCTTGGTAAAGAAATTCCGGTCTTGCCTCACAGGTAGTTCAGCTCTCACACGACCGCGTTTCACATCTTCGATGTGTGTTGGGGTGTGTTGTGCCAACGAAACAATTGATGCGCCGTTGCAAGCCATGGCATCGTGCGTAATACCGTGGAATTGCAACCAATCATTCGTTGGATTCGTGGTGTTGCGGCGTCCCCTCTCTTTGCTCGAATGGTCAAACTGGGCCTGACGATTGCCGCATTTGTGCACGGCTACATCATTTCGTTCGGGCGATCGTTTCACTTCCGTGATATTGATATCCACCGCGAGATCGGACGGCGGCTTCTCACCGGCGAATATCTCTATGCCAGTGATTACTGCTACATGTACTTGCCCACCACCGGAATGTATTTTGCGCCGTTGCTTGCTTTTGAAAGAAACACAAGCTTAGCGCTGCGCTATGCGCTCGCAATCGGATGTCTGGTCGGAACGATCATAGTCTTTCACCGGATGATCTGTCGCGCATCGGAATGGAATGGGTGGCATCGACTCTGGATCGGTATCGGTGCAGGGGCGTTGACGTTGCAATTTATCCTGAATGATCTTGATGACGGTGGCCCGCATCTCATGCTGTTGGGAATCCTCAGCGGTGGGGTCTATGCCATATGGGTGGGGAGGGAACGGTTGGGGGCTGCGTTGGTCGGGTTGGGGATCGTCCTCAAAATTACCCCGGCGTTGTTCGTTTTGTTGTTTCTTTGGAAACGGCAGTGGCGACTCGCTGCCTACACGATACTCGCAACAGCCTTGTGGGTGCTCCTGCCCATTCTGTACATGGGACCAACGAGTTGGTGGGACCATCACACGGAGTGGACTCGAAATGCGGTACTATCCGTACTCGACCGGCAAGTCGAAGGGCGGCAAGAAAACGAACTGCAGAAAGCCAATCTCTCGCTTCGACATACCATGTTGCGGTATCTCGTGACCTATCCACCGACGCATCGCCTTCGCCAAGTAGATCCGGGATACCGACCGGTGTTGGATTTGTCCGACGGAGTTGCCATGGCGATAGTCGGGGCTGCAGGGCTCAGTCTTCTTGGGCTCTTTGCTTGGTCCAGTCGTGGCGCATTTCAAGGGGCAGGGGATTCAACATGGGGAAGGGATTGCGCCGGCATCTTAATGTTGACCCTCTTTTTTTCACCCATTACCTGGGATCAACACCTGGTCTGGATGATTCCGGCTGCTTGCGTCGTCGTTGCGGCGGCCATGCAAGTACAGGGTACGTTGAGCCGCAAGGGATACACGATGCTTGGTGTCTATGTGGCATTAACCATATTGCTGAATTATGAAGTCGTAGGGTCGGCCAGGTGGGAAATGTTGAAAAGTTATCATCACCTCGGCATTGCCATGCTCATCTTGTACGGGTTGCTTCTCAGTACGAAGGGCCGCAAGACAGAGTCCGACCTACAGGCAGCGCCTCTCTTCACGCGTTCCCCTCGTATCGCAAACGAGGCCTAATACATTTTCGCGCTTCTTGTCTTGAGTTCTAGAAAACGAAGCGATTATAATGCCGCTCCCGGGGCGCCGTACCCAAGTGGTAAGGGAGCAGTCTGCAAAACTGCGATGCAGCGGTTCGAACCCGCTCGGCGCCTCCAACTCTGAGCTGCATGCAAATCTGCAGTTCTTCTTTCGTCGGTTGTACATACCGAAGTCGGATATTCATCCCTCATATCGTTACACTTGTTCAGCAACGAATCCTTGCCACTGTTGGCGGTAAGAGTTCAGACAGGCAAGATCTATCTGTACGCGAGAAAGCCGTGGCAGGATCTGGCTGCACACCGAGAACCGGCATGATTACGACAATTCGAGATGATAGCGATCCAAGGTCGTGGCTTTCTGGCGCTCCAAATGTGAGAGCGCTTTGTTGTAATCGA